>NZ_DATMHS010000128.1:0-29429 GCF_035554825.1 Ramlibacter sp.
CGACTACGTATCGGTCGCAATCGAATCGCTCGAAAACGGCTACGGCGACACCATCCTGTCGCGCGACAAGGCCAAGCGCCTCGCCTCCTGGATGGCGCTGGAGAAGGCCCTGGAGTCCGGCGAGTTCGTCACCGGCACCACCAGCGGCAAGGTCAAGGGCGGCCTGACGGTGCTGGTCAACGGCATCCGCGCCTTCCTGCCCGGCTCGCTGATCGACACCCGTCCGATCAAGGACCTGACGCCCTACGAGAACAAGACCCTGGAATTCAAGGTCATCAAGCTCGATCGCAAGCGCAACAACGTGGTGCTGTCGCGCCGCGCCGTGGTGGAAGCGTCGATGGGCGAAGAGCGCGCCAAGCTGATGGAAACCCTGAAGGAAGGCTCCATCGTCCGCGGCGTGGTCAAGAACATCACCGAGTACGGCGCGTTCGTGGACCTCGGCGGCATCGACGGCCTGCTGCACATCACCGACATGGCCTGGCGCCGCGTGCGCCACCCGAGCGAGGTGGTGCAGGCCGGCCAGGAGATCACGGCCAAGATCCTCAAGTTCGACACCGAGAAGAACCGCGTCTCGCTGGGCCTGAAGCAGATGGGCGACGACCCGTGGATGGGCGTCTCGCGCCGCTACCCGACCGGCACCCGCATGTTCGGCAAGGTCACCAACATCGCCGACTACGGCGCGTTCGTGGAACTCGAGCCCGGCATCGAAGGCCTGGTGCACGTGTCCGAGATGGACTGGACCAACAAGAACGTCGCCCCCAGCAAGATCGTCTCGCTGGGTGACGAGGTCGAAGTCATGGTCCTGGAGATCGACGAGGACAAGCGCCGCATCAGCCTGGGCATGAAGCAGTGCAAGCCGAACCCGTGGCAGGAATTCGCGCAGAACACCAAGCGCGGCGACCGCGTCAAGGGCCCGATCAAGTCGATCACCGACTTCGGCGTGTTCGTCGGCCTGGCCGCCGGCATCGACGGCCTGGTGCACCTGTCCGACCTGTCCTGGAACGAGCCGGGCGAGCAGGCCGTGCGCAACTACAAGAAGGGCCAGGAAGTCGAGGCCGTGGTGCTGGCCGTCGACGTCGACCGCGAGCGCATCAGCCTGGGCATCAAGCAGCTGGATCAGGACCCGTTCACGACCTTCGTGACGATCCACGACCGCGGCTCGGCCGTGTCCGGCAAGGTCAAGACCGTCGACCCGCGCGGCGCCGAGATCGACCTGGGCAACGACATCGTCGGCTACCTGCGTGCCAGCGAGATCTCCCGCGACCGCGTGGAAGACGCCCGCAACGTGCTCAAGGAAGGCGACGAGGTCAACGCGGTGGTGGTCAACATCGACCGCAAGACCCGCAACATCCAGCTGTCCATCAAGCAGAAGGACATGCTCGACGAGCAGGGCGCGATGGCCAGCCTGAGCCAGCAGTCCTCGCGCGAAAACGCCGGCACCACCAGCCTGGGCGCCCTGCTGCGCGCCAAGCTGGACAGCAGCGACAAGCAGTAAGACGATGTCATCCCGGGCTCGCCCGGGATCCATCTCGCTCCGGAGGCAGGTCCTCCGGAGCCACATGGATTGCGGACCAGCCCCGCAATGACAACAAACAAAGACCGACCATGACCCGCAGCGATCTTGTCGAAGAACTGGCCGCCCGCTTCGGCCAGCTGACCCACCGCGACGCCGAGTACGCGGTCAAGACCATCCTGGACGCGATGAGCGACGCGCTGGTGCGGGGTCACCGGATCGAGATCCGCGGCTTCGGCAGCTTCTCGATCAACCGGCGACCGCCCCGGATGGGACGCAATCCCCGTTCCGGCGAAAGCGTGCAGATCCCCGAGAAGCGGGTGCCCCACTTCAAGCCGGGCAAGGCGCTGCGCGAGGCGGTGGACCAGCGCACGGCCGAAATCGAGGCCGGCAAGGGCGCGTGAAGCGCTCGCTAGAATCGTGTCTTCCACTTCGGGAAGCGCTGATTGAAATACCTCATGTGGCTGCTGAAGGCAGCCATTTTTTTTACCCTGTTCGCCTTCGCCCTGAACAATCAGCAGGACGCGACGGTGAATTTCTTCTTCGGCACCGCCTGGCGCGCGCCGCTGGTGCTGGTGGTGCTGGCCGCGTTCGCGCTGGGACTGGTGGTGGGGGCCCTGGGCATGGTGCCACGCTGGTGGAAGCAACGCGCGGCGGCCCATCGCAGCCAACCGGGGCGGGCGCCCTCCTCGATGCTGGATCCGGGCGCGTCCTCGCACCATGGACTTTGACCTCAGCTGGGTCCTGTGGGGCCTGCCGATCGCGTTCGTGCTCGGCTGGCTCGCCTCGCGCCTGGACCTGCGCCAGTTGCGCATCGAGAACCGGCAGGCGCCCAAGGCGTACTTCAAGGGCCTGAACTTCCTGCTCAACGAACAGCAGGACCAGGCGATCGACGCCTTCATCGAGGCGGTGCAGAAGGACCCCGACACCTCGGAGCTGCATTTCGCGCTGGGCAACCTGTTCCGGCGCCGCGGCGAATACGAACGGGCGGTGCGCGTGCACGAGCACCTGCTCTCGCGCGGCGACCTGAGCCGCGCGGACCGGCAGCGGGCGCAGCACGGCCTGGCCCTCGATTTCCTGAAGGCGGGCCTGCTCGATCGGGCCGAGGACGCGCTGCGCAAGCTGGAGGGCACGCCCTACGAGCCGCAGGCGCTGCCGGCCCTGCTTGCGATCTACGAGCGCACGCGCGACTGGACCCAGGCCTCCGAGGTCGCGCGCAAGCTCGACACGACGGGCCACGGCAACTTCGCGGCGCGCCAGGCCCATTACCTGTGCGAGCAGGCCGCGGGCGCAACGCCGGCGCAGGCCGAGCAGCTGCTGCGCGAGGCGGCGAAGGCGGCGCCGGACGCGCCGCGGCCGCGGCTGGAACTGGCGGCGCTGCAGCGGCGCGCGGGCGACGCCGAAGCGGCCTTCGACACCCTGGCCGGCGCGGCCGAGGCCGCTCCAGCGGCCGCGGGCCTGGTGGCGCGACCGCTCACCGATGCCGCCCTCGCCTGCGGCCGGCAGCCGCGGGCCCTGGACATCCTGCAACGCAGCTACGAATCGTCGCCCTCGCTGGACGTGCTCGACGCCATCGTGGCGCTGCAGCCCGATGCCGGCACGGCCCGCGACTGGTACGTGAAGCACCTGGAGCGCGAGCCGTCGCTGGTCGCCGCGACCAAGTGGCTGGCCGGAGAAAAGCTCGAGCACGAGCAGTTCCACCCGCGCGTGCAAAGCGCGCTGGACCATGCGGTGAAGCCGCTCACCCGCTATCGCTGCGCCGCCTGCGGCTTCGAGGCCAAGCAGCACTTCTGGCAATGTCCGGGCTGCCAGGCCTGGGACAGCTACCCGGCGCGGCGGGTGGAGGAGCTATGACCAACCCCCCAAGCGGCGCCCGGGCGCAGCACCAAACGGCATGAAGATTCCAACCAAACAGCAGCTCGCCAACGCCCGCGTGCTCGTGGTCGGCGACGCGATGCTCGACCGCTACTGGCACGGCGCCGTCGAGCGCATCTCGCCCGAAGCGCCGGTACCGGTGGTCAAGGTCACCCACGAGGAGGAGCGCATCGGCGCCGCCGCGAACGTGGCCTACAACGTGGCGACGCTCGGCGCGCGGGCCACCTTCCTCGGCGTCGTCGGCGACGACGAGCCGGGGCGCCGGCTCGAGCACCTGCTGCGGGACACCGGCATCGCGGTCCATCTGAAACGCGACCCCGGCCTGCGCACCACCGTCAAGCTGCGCGTGATCGGGCGCCACCAGCAGCTGCTGCGCATGGATTTCGAGAACGAGCCGGACCACGACGCCCTGGCGTCGCAGACCCAGGCCTTCGCCGAACTCGCTCCCGAGCACGACGCGGTGCTCTTCTCCGACTACGGCAAGGGCGGCCTCGCCCACATCCCGGCGATGATCGAGGCGGCCAGGGGGCGCAACAAGCCGGTGCTGATCGACCCGAAGGGTTCGGACTACGAGCGCTATGCCGGCGCCACGGTGATCACGCCCAACCGCGGCGAACTGCAGCAGGTGGTGGGCGGCTGGCGCGACGACGGCGAACTGCAGCGCAAGGCGCAGCGGCTGCGCGAGTCGCTGCGCCTGGACGCGCTGCTGGTCACGCTGGGCGAGGACGGCATGACGCTGTTCGATGCCAAGGGGCAGGTGCACGTGCAGGCCCAGGCCCGCGAGGTGTTCGACGTCACCGGTGCCGGCGACACCGTGATCGCGACCCTTGCGTCGCTGGTGGCCGCCGGCATGAGCCTGCGCGATGCGATGCCGCTCGCCAACAAGGCCGGCGGCATCGTGGTCGGCAAGTTCGGCACCGCGACGGTTTCCTACGAGGAACTGTTTGGATCGACTGGTTGAACACCGGGCAACGCAGCAGCCGAACGCAGAGGTCGCAAAGGATACGCAGAGGACGCAGAATGAAGATTGAAAATTGCAGCGGACGCTCCTGTGCGTCATCGCGTCCTTGAGCCCGAATTCGAGAGTCCATCCATGAGAATCATCGTGACCGGGGCCGCCGGCTTCATCGGCAGCAACATCGTCAAGGGGCTCAACGCCCGCGGGGTCGACGACATCATCGCCGTCGACGACCTGACGCAGGGCGACAAGTTCCGCAACCTGGCGGACCTGCGGATCGCCGACTACGTGGACGCGGGCGTGTTCTACGAACGCTTCGCCCGCGGCGACTACGGCACCGTCGAAGCCGTGTTCCACGAAGGCGCGTGCAGCGACACGATGGAAAGCGACGGCAAGTACATGCTGCACAACAACTACACCTTGTCGTGCGAGCTGTTCGCGGCCTGCCGGGCGCAGCGCACGCGGCTGCTGTACGCTTCTTCCGCCGCCACCTACGGCGGCTCGAGCACCTTCCGCGAACAGCCAGAATTCGAGCATCCGCTCAACGTGTACGGCTACAGCAAGCTGCTGTTCGACCAGCGCATGCGCCGCGAGTGCGGCGGCGACTTCGCCCGCGCGGCCCAGCAGGTGGTGGGTTTCCGCTATTTCAACGTGTACGGGCCGCGCGAGCAGCACAAGGGCCGCATGGCCAGCGTCGCCTTCCACCAGTTCAACCAGTTCCGCACCGAGGGCAAGGTCAAGCTGTTCGGCGAGTACGGCGGCTACGGTCCGGGCGCGCAGCAGCGGGACTTCGTCTTCGTCGACGACGTGGTGGCGGTCAACCTGTGGTTCCTCGACCATCCCGAACGCTCGGGCATCTTCAACCTCGGCACCGGCCGCGCTCAACCGTTCAATGACGTGGCGACGGCGGTCGTCAGCGCGCTTGCGCAGCAGCGCGGCGGTGGGCCCATGGACGCCGCCGTGGCGGCCGCGCGCGGGCTGATCGAGTACGTGCCCTTCCCCGACGCGCTGCGCGGCAAGTACCAGTGCTACACCGAGGCCGACCTCACGGCGCTGCGGGCGACCGGCTGCGACCATGTCTTCGCCACGGTGGAGCAAGGCGTCGCCAGTTACATTGCGACGCTCGTTGCCGGGTCGCCGGCTTGACACGGCGTCAACCCGCCGCGGCCGCCTGCCGTTACATTCAGGACCTCCGGCTCCGCCCGGCGCCGGGTCGCCCAACAACTTCAGGAGCGTATCCATGTGGAAGAAAATTCTGGCCGCCATGTTCATGGTCTTCGCCACGGCGATCGCCATGGCCGCAGTGGACGTCAACAAGGCCACCGAAGCCGAACTGGACGGCCTCAAGGGGATCGGTCCGGTCACCAGCAAGCTCATCCTGAGCGAGCGCAAGAAAGGCGAGTTCAAGGACTGGCAGGACTTCATTGACCGGGTCAAGGGCGTCGGCGAATCCCGCGCCGCGAAGTTCTCGGCCGAGGGCCTCACCGTGAACGGCCAGGCGTTCAAGGCCGCGACGGCGAAGAAGGACGAGAAGGCCGCCACGAAGCAAGAGAAGAAGGAAGCCAAGGCGGAGGCCAAGGCCGAGAAGAAGGAAGCCAAGGCCGAAGCGAAGGCCGACGCGGCCAAGCCCGCCGCCAGCGCCGCGAAGAAGTAAGCAGCGCGCTGCCACAGAAAAAAACCCGCCGCGGCGGGTTTTTTGTTGGGCGCTACACCAGCGCGATCATGTCCGTCACGCCGACGTCGATGCCGGCTTGCGACAGCAGCGTGGTCACCTGGCCGCGGTGGTGGGTCTGGTGATTGAAGAAGTGGGTCAGCGCCTGCCACGCCGGATGCGCGCGCTGCACACCCTTGGTGTTCGCGTAACGCATGGTGCGCAACGGAAACTCCGGCGGCATCGCGGCCGCCCAGGCGCCGATCGCCGCATCGAGCTCGGCCCGCCTGGCCCGCAGCGTGGCCCAGTCGGCGTAGACCACGGTCCCGTGGACGGCGCCCTCGGGCAGGTCCAGCACCTCGGCCGTGAGCGAGGGGAAGTCGACCCCCTGGACGGCGAAGCGCCGCAGCCACAGCCGGTCGGCCCAGATCAGGTGGTTCAGGCCGCCGTGGATCGAACCGAAGAACGCATGCCGGTCGCGCTTGCGCTCTTCGTCGGACAGCCGCTCGCAGGCCTCGTACAGCCGCTCGTTGAACCACCCGTTGTAGCGGGCGAGGAACCGGTAGTTCTCGACCAAGGCGCCGCCGTCCATGCGTTCTCCTACTGCGGCGCGCCGAAGCCGCCGCCGCCCGGGGTGTGGATTTCGAAGATATCGCCAGGCTGCATCTGCGTGCTGCCGATGTGCTCCAGCGTCTGCACCGTGCCGTCGGCGCGTACCACGCGGTTGATGCCGGGCTGGCCCGGCCCGCCGCCGGCCATGCCGAACGGGCCGTAGCGCCTGCTGTTGGACAGGATGCTGGCCGTCATGTCCTCCAGGAACCGCACCCGCCGCACGCCGCCGTTGCCGCCATGCCAGCGGCCGGCGCCGCCCGAGCCCTGCCGGACCTCGTAGCTTTCCAGCCGGACCGGAAAGCGGAACTCCAGCACCTCGGGGTCGGTCAGGCGCGAATTGGTCATGTGGGTCTGCACGACGCTGGTGCCGTCGAAGCCGTCCACCACGTTGCCCGCGGCATCGAACGCCGCCCCCGCGCCGCTGCCGCCCGAAATCGTCTCGTAGTACTGGTGCCTGGCGTTGCCGAAGGTGAAGTTGTTCATCGTGCACTGGCTGGCCGCCATCACGCCCAGCGCCCCGTAGAGGCAGTTGGTGATGCACGAGGAGGTCTCGACGTTGCCGGCCACCACCGATGCCGGCGGGTTCGGGTTGAGCATCGAGCCGGCCGGGATGATGACCTTCAACGGCTTGAGGCAGCCCGCGTTCAGCGGAATGTCGTCGTCCACCAGCGTGCGGAACACGTACAGGACAGCGGCCATGCACACCGCCGTCGGCGCGTTGAAGTTGTTGGTCTGCTGGGGCGAGGTGCCGGTGAAGTCGATCTCGGCGCTGCGGCTGGCCACGTCGACCCGGATCGCCACCGCGATCTGCGCGCCGTTGTCCAGCGGCAGCGTGAAGCGGCCGTCCTTCAGGCGGGTGATGACCCGCCGCACCGATTCCTCCGCGTTGTCCTGCACGTGGCGCATGTAGGCCTGGACCATGTCCAGGCCGAACTGCGCCACCATCTTGCGCAGTTCCTGCACGCCCTTCTCGTTGGCCGCGATCTGGGCCTTCAGGTCGGCCAGATTCTGCTCGGGGTTGCGGCTGGGGTAGGCGCCGCCGCGCAGCAGCGCCAGGATCTCCGCCTCGCGCAGCACGCCACGGTCCACCAGCTTCACGTTGTCGAGCTGCACGCCCTCTTCCTCGATGCGGGTCGAGAACGGCGGCATCGAGCCCGGGGTGATGCCGCCGATGTCGGCATGGTGGCCCCTGGAGCCGACGTAGAACGTTGGTTCCGCCGCCAGGGCCTGCGCGTGCCCGGCCCCAGCTCCGCCCTCCGCGGTCGAGGCGGCCGCCTGCAGGTACACCGGCGTGATCACGGTGACGTCCGGCAGGTGGGTGCCGCCGTGGTACGGGTCGTTGAGCACGTAGACGTCGCCCGGCGCCATCCGGCCCGCGTTCTCGCGGATCACGGTCTTGATGCTCTCGCCCATGGAGCCCAGGTGCACCGGCATGTGCGGCGCGTTGGCGATCAGGTTGCCCTGCGCGTCGAACAGCGCGCACGAGAAGTCGAGCCGCTCCTTGATGTTCACGGAGTAGGCGGTGTTCTGCAGCTGCAGCCCCATCTGCTCGGCGATGTTCATGAACAGGTTGTTGAACACCTCCAGCAGCACCGGGTCCACCGTGGTGCCGGCGGCATATTTGACGTCGCGCGCGGCACGGCGCTCCAGGACGATGTGATCGAGCTGCGTCAGCCGCGCTTCCCAGCCGGGCTCGACCACGGTCGTCGCGTTCTGCTCGGCGATGATCGCCGGGCCGGCGATGACGTCGCCGGGGCGCATGTCCTCGCGCACGACCAGCGCGGCCTGGTGCCACTGGCCGCCCGAATACATCCTCACCGTCTCGCGGCGCGGCACCTCGCGCACCGGGTGCAGGTCGCGCCGCGGTTCGGCCGGCGCGTCGCCCGCCACGACGGCCTCCACCGACACCGCTTCGACCATCATCCGCTTGCCGCGCATCAGGAACGCGAAGCGCTGGCGATACGCGGCTTCGAATGCGGCCTCGATCTCGGCCATGGTGCCGAACGGCACCACCAGCGCCGAGTCGGTGCCTTCGTAGCGCACGTGCACGCGCCGGTGCAGCGCCACCGGGCCGCTGGCCGCCTGCTGCTTCTCGAGCTCGGCCCGCGCCGCGGCGCCGATCGCATCCAGGCGCTCGGCAATCACCGGCAGCGACTCGGCCGCCAGCGGCAGCTCGATCGCCCGTTCGCGGATCGTGTTCTGGTCGGCCAGGCCCATGCCGTACGCCGACAGCACGCCGGCCAGCGGATGCACCAGCACGCGTCCCATGCCCAGCGCGTCGGCGACCCGGCAGGCGTGCTGGCCGCCGGCGCCGCCGAAGCACTGCAGCGTGTAGCGGGTGACGTCGTAGCCGCGCGCCACCGAGATCTTCTTGATCGCGTTGGCCATCTGCTGCACGGCGATGTCGATGAAACCTTCGGCGCAGGCTTCCGGCGTCATGCCGCGGCCGGCGCGGCCGGCCAGCTCGGTGAAGCGCTCGACCACGGTTTCCGCGCTCAGCGCTTCGTTGCCCTGCGGTCCGAACACGTGCGGAAAATACTTCGGCTGGATCTTGCCGACCATCACGTTCGCGTCGGTCACCGCCAGCGGCCCGCCGCGCCGGTAGCTGGCCGGCCCCGGATTGGCCCCGGCGCTGCGCGGCCCGACCCGGAACCGGGCGCCGTCGAATTCGAGGATCGAGCCGCCGCCGGAAGCCACGGTGTGGATGCTCATCATGGGCGCGCGCATCCGCACGCCCGCCACCTGGGTCTCGAACTCGCGCTCGAACTCGCCGGCGAAATGCGAGACGTCGGTCGAGGTGCCGCCCATGTCGAAGCCGATCACCTTGTCGAAGCCGGCCAGCGTGGCCGTGCGCGCCATGCCGACGATGCCGCCGGCCGGGCCGGACAGGATCGCGTCCTTGCCCTGGAACGCATGGGCGTCGGCCAGGCCGCCGGAGGACTGCATGAAGAACAGCCGCACGCCCGGCATTTCGCCGGCCACCTGGTCGACGTAGCGCCGCAGGATCGGCGACAAATAGGCATCGACCACGGTGGTATCGCCGCGGCTGACGAACTTCATCATCGGGCTGGTCTCGTGCGACGTGCTCACCTGGGTGAAGCCGACTTCGCGCGCGATCCGCGCCGCCGCCTGCTCGTGGCCGGTGTAGCGGTAGCCGTGCATGAACACGATGGCGAGGCTGCGCAGGCCCGTCGCATACGCCGCCTGCAGCTCGGCACGCAGGTGCGGCTCGTCCAGCGGCTCGACCACGTCGCCGTGCGCGCCCACGCGCTCGCGGGCCTCGACGACGGCGCTGTACAGCAGCTCGGGCAGCACGATATGGCGGTCGAACAGCCGCGGCCGGTTCTGGTAGGCGATGCGCAGCGCGTCGCGAAAGCCGCGGGTCGTGACCAGCAGCGTCGGCTCGCCCTTGCGCTCCAGCAGCGCGTTGGTGGCCACCGTGGTCCCCATCTTCACGCACTCGACGAGCTCGGGCGAGACCGGCTGCGCGGGCTGCAGGCCGAGCAGATGGCGGATGCCGGCCACGGCCGCATCGCGGTATTGCTCGGGGTTGTCGGAGAGCAGCTTGTGGGTGACGAGCGATCCGTCCGGACGGCGGCCGACGACGTCCGTGAACGTGCCGCCGCGGTCGATCCAGAACTGCCAGCGCTTGGGCTCCATGGGGTGTCCTTGTGTGTTCAGAGGGAGGCGGCCGAGCGGGCCGCCTGGTCATAGATGCCGGAGAGCACGCGCAGCAACCGCGCGAGCTCGCCGATGTCCCGGTTCAGGCTGTCGTCGGCATTCAGCGCGTTGATCAGGCAGCGCTCGCGGATCTCGCGGTAGCGCTCGACGTACTTGCGCCCCGCCGCCGTGGCGGCATAGGTCACTTCCTTGCCGCTCTTGCTGGAGGCGACGACGCCCAGGTTCTGCAGCTTCTTGAGCGAGTAGTTGATCAGGTGCGTGTCTTCCACGTTCATGATGAAGCAGATGTCCGCCAGCCGCTTGTCGCGGGCCCGGTGCGTCACATGATGCAGCACCAGCACGTCCAGCGGCGTCAGGTCCTTCAGGCCCGCCGCGCTCATGCAGTGAACGATCCAGCGGTGGAAGGCGTTGCCCGAGACGATCAGGCCGAACTCGAACTCGCTCATTTCGGCGCTGCGCGGCGACACCAGGTGGGCCGACGAAACGATGGGCGCGGGCGACGCCGGCGCAACGGCCGCCAGGCGTTTGGCGGCCGCCGCCACCGCGGGTACGCGCTTGGTTCCCATCAGGGTTTCCTGCCCGGCCATGCTGGTTTTGCCATGGTACGATTCTAGAGCTCATCGCCATTTCGTCGACAATTTGTCGACAACTCGGGCCGAGCCCCCCGTCCACTCCCTCTCACGCATGCCCGCTGCCAGCCCCGTGCCCACGAGCCAGTCGCCCGACCCGGCCGCGACGCCGCTGCTGTCGGTGCGTTCGCTCTCGGTGGAGTTTCCGGTGCCGGGCGGGCGCTTCCGCGCCGTCGACGGCCTCAGCTTCGACCTGCGGGCCGGCCGCACGCTGGCGATCGTCGGCGAATCCGGTTCCGGCAAGACCGTCACGTCGCAGGCCATCATGCGGCTGACGGACTATGCCGGCGGCGAGATCGTCGATGGCGAAGTGCTGTTCCAGTCGCCGGTGAGCGGCCCGCACGACCTGCGGCACGCGAGCGACGACGACCTGCGGCGCATCCGCGGCAACGAGATCGCCATGATCTTCCAGGAGCCGATGACGTCGCTGAACCCGGTGTTCACCGTCGGCAACCAGATCTGCGAGACGCTGATCCTGCACCAGGGCCTGACCCGCGCGCAGGCGCGCCAGCAGGCGCTCAAGCTGCTGGAACTGGTGCGGCTGCCGGACGCGGGCCGGCTGCTCGACGCCTACCCGCACACCTTGTCGGGCGGCATGCGCCAGCGCGCCATGATCGCGATGGCGCTGGCCTGCCGGCCGGCGCTGCTGATCGCCGACGAGCCCACCACGGCGCTGGATGTCACGATCCAGGCCCAGATCCTCAACATCATCCGCGAGCTGCAGCGCGAGCTGCGCACGGCCGTGATGTTCATCACCCACGACATGGGCGTGGTCGCCCAGATGGCCGACGACGTCGTCGTGATGTGGCGCGGCCGGCAGGTGGAGCAGGGCACGGTGGAACAGATCTTCCATTCGCCGCAGCATCCCTACACCCGCGCGCTGCTGTCGGCCGTCCCGCGCCTGGGCAGCCTGAAGGGCTTCGCCCTGCCCAAGCGGATGCCGCTGACGGTGCTGGAGGACGGCGAGCTGCGCCAGGTCGGCGTCGAGGCGGTGCAGGACACCGTCGACGCCGGCGCGCCGCTGCTCACCGTCGACAGGCTCACCACCCGCTTCGACGTCGGCCACACCCTGCTCGGCCGCGTCACGCACCGGGTGCACGCGGTCGAGGCGGTCAGCTTCGAGATCCGTCCCGGCGAAACGCTGGCACTGGTCGGCGAATCGGGCAGCGGCAAGTCGACCATCGGCAAGACGCTGCAGCAACTGGTGACGGCCACCGGCGGCAGGATCACCTTCGACGGCCGCGACATCGCGACGCTGGACGGCGCCGGCCGCCAGCGGCTGCGCCAGGAGATCCAGTACATCTTCCAGGATCCCTACGCGTCGCTCGATCCGCGCAAGACGGTGGGTTTTTCCATCGCCGAGCCGATCGTCACCCACCGGCTGCTGGCGGACCCGAAGGCGATCCGCCAGCGCGTGGCCGAACTGCTCGAATGCGTCGGGCTGCAGCCGCAGCACATGCACCGCTATCCGCACGAATTCTCGGGCGGCCAGCGCCAGCGCATCTGCATCGCCCGGGCGCTCGCATGCGACCCCAAGCTGGTGATCGCCGACGAATCGGTGTCGGCGCTGGACGTCTCGGTGCAGGCGCAGATCATCGACCTGCTGATGCAGCTGCAGGCGCAGCGGCGCCTGTCCTACCTGTTCATCACCCACGACATGGCCGTCGTGGAGAAGATCAGCCACCGCGTGGCCGTCATGTACCTCGGCCAGATCGTCGAGATCGGCAGCCGCCAGGACATCTTCGAGCGGCCCCAGCACCCGTACACCCGCAAGCTGCTGGCCGCGGTGCCGGTCGCCGAACCGGGCCAGCGCATCGACACCCGCATGATCCAGGGCGAAGTGCCCAGCCCGGTGCGCGCGGTCGGCCACGAACCGCCGATCCTGAAGCTGGTCGAGACGGCGCCCGGCCATCGCGTGGCGCAGGGCAGCCCCGACGTCGCGACCGCCTGAGCCACCCCCAACGATTCCACCCCGGAGAACCACCATGAAACTCAAAGCTCTCATCGCCTCCGCCAGCCTGGTCTTCGCGACCCTGGCCGCCTCTCCCGGCGCGAATGCGGCGGGCACGCTCAACGTGGCCCTGCACCAGGATCCGGGCAACTGGGATCCGATCGCGACCTTCCTGGTCTCGTGGGGCGCCGTCGGCAGCCAGATCTTCGACGGCCTGATCGTCCGCACCCCGGACATGAAGCTGGCGCCCGGCCTGGCCACCAAGTGGGAGTTCCTGGACAAGAACAGCAAGATCCGCTTCCACCTGCGGCCCAACGTCAAGTTCCACAACGGCGAGCCCTGCGACGCCGAGGCCGTGAAGTTCACCTTCGACCGCATGCTGGGCGACGAAGGCAAAAAGGGTCCGCAGCAGTCCAACTACAACTCGATCGACAAGGTCGTGGTGGTCGATCCGCTGACGGTGGACTTCGTGATGAAGAACCCGGACCCGGTGCTGCTGACCAAGCTGGCCGGCTACGGCGCGATGATCGTGCCGCCCAAGTACATCAAGGAAAAGGGCAGCCAGTTCTTCGGCATGAACCCGGTCGGCACCGGCCCGTTCAAGTTCGTCGAGTACAAGCCCAAGGTCAGCCTGGGCCTGGAGCGCAACGCCGCGTACTGGGGCGGCGCGCCGAAGATCGACCACCTCAATTACCGCTTCATCGGCGAGCCGGCGACCCAGGCCGCCGAACTGCAGGCCGGCCGCATCGACGTCGCCAACCAGATCCCGCTGGCGATGATCGAGACGCTCAAGAAGGACCCGAAGCTGGCCGTGGTCAGCATGGACGGGCCGGTGGCGCTGGCGCTGCGCTACAACACCAAGCGCGGCATCATGCAGAACCGCGACGTGCGCAAGGCGCTGACGATGGCCGTCGACCGCGACGCCATCATCAAGAGCGTGCTGCTCGGCAACGCGAAGCCGATCGCCAGCTTCCAGGGCACCCTGTCGTTCGGCAACGACCCGGCGCTCAAGCCCCTGCCCTTCAACCCGGCGCAGGCCAAGGCCATGCTGCAGAAGGCCGGCGTCAAGCCGGGCACGGCGATCCAGATCGACTTCCGCGGCCCCGACAGCAACTTCCGCGAAGTGGCGCAGGCCGTCGCCGGCTACCTCCAGGCCGTCGGCATCACCGCGACGCTCAAGCCGTACGACATCAACGTGCTGCTCAACGACATCATCCCGAACGGCAAGACCGGCGAGATGTGGCAGAACCAGTGGGGCGGCTGGACCTTCGACTACGACAACACGGCGTATGCGATGTACTACACCAAGCAGCGCTGGAACCCGTTCGACGACGACGCCAAGCTCAATGCCCTGCTGCACCAGCAGCGCAACACCTGGGACCAGAACGCCCGCAAGACGACGCTGCACGAGATCGCCCGCTACGTCGCCGACCAGGCGCTGGAAATGCCGCTGTACAGCCTGAACACGATCTACGGGTTGAACAAGCGCGCGAAGAACCTGGAGCTGCCGGCGGACGGCCGCTTCCGCTTCGTCAACGCGACCGTCGAGTGACGGTCGGCTGACGCGACAGGGCCACACGGACGATGGGCGCCTTCATCCTCAAGCGAGTCTTGCAGGCGATCTTCGTCGTCCTGGTCGTGACCCTGTTCGTCTCCTACGCCGTGCGCCTGTCGGGCGACCCGGCGCTCATGCTCAGCCAGGGCGCCGGCAGCGTCACCGAACAGGACCTGCAGAACATCCGCGCCGGCCTGGGCCTGGACCGGCCGTTCCTGGTGCAGTACGCCGAGTTCGTGCGCGGCGTGCTGGTGGGCGACTTCGGCAAGAGCTTCATGGGCGGCACGCCGGTGTCGCGCCTGATCGCCGACGCGCTGCCCGCGACGCTGGCGCTCGCCGCGGTGTCGCTGCTGCTGTCGATCCTGGTCTCGGTGCCGCTGGGCGTCCAGGCCGCCGTGAAGCAGGGCAAGGGCATCGACCAGTTCATCCGCATCTTCTCGCTGATCGGCCTGTCGTTCCCGAACTTCTGGCTGGCGATCATGCTGGTGCTGCTGCTGTCGATCACCTTCCCGCTGCTGCCGCCGTCCGGATGGGACGGGCCGGTGAGCCTGATCATGCCGGCGCTGACCATGGCCATCATCCTGTCGGCCACCAACGTGCGGCTGGTGCGCACGTCGATGCTGGAGACGCTCTCGGCGCAGTACATCACGGTGGCGCGCAGCAAGGGCCTGCAGGACCGCGTGGTGCTGTACAAGCACGCGCTGCGCAATTGCGCGATCCCCCTGATCACCTACATCGGCCTGCAGTTCGGCAACCTGATCGGCGGCATCGTGGTCGTCGAGAAGGTGTTCAACTGGCCGGGACTGGGCACCCTCGCCTTCGATGCGATCGCCGGCCGCGACTATCCCGTCCTGCAGGGCACGGTGACGGTGCTGTCGCTGGTGATCGTCGCCGTCAACCTGCTGGTCGACATGGCCTACGGCCTGGTCGATCCGCGCATCCGCACCCGCTAGCCATGCAGCCCGCCCCGCTCCCCCTCGCCGCCGGCGGCGCGCGCAGCTTCCAGTGGCGCTCGCTGGAATTCATCCTGGGCGCCGTGCTGACCGGCGCGATGCTGCTGCTGGTGCTCCTGTCGGTCTGGATCTTTCCCGACCGCGGCTCGGCCATGGACCTGGCCGCGCGCCTGAGTCCGCCCTTCGCCCAGTGGAGCCACCCGCTCGGCACCGATCCCCTGGGCCGTGACGTGCTGGCCCGGGTCCTGGTCGGCGGCCGCATCTCGCTGATGGTGGGGCTGCTGTCGGTGCTCGGCGCGTCCGTCCTGGGCATCGTCATCGGCCTGATCGCCGGCTACTACCGCGGCTTCTGGGACATGCTGCTGATGCGCTGCGTCGACGTCCAGCTGGCGCTGCCCTTCATCCTGATCGCCCTGACCTTCATCTCGATCCTGGGCGGCGGGCTGGCCAATATCATCGTGTTCATGATCATTTCGCAGTGGGTGCAGTACGCGCGGCTGGTGCGCGGCATGGTGCTGTCGGTGCGCGAACGCGAGTTCGTGCAGGCGGCGCGCGCCTTCGGCGTGGCCGACCTGCCGATGCTGCGGCACCACATCCTGCCCAACGTGATCGGCCCGGCGATCATCCTGATGACGCTCAACGTCGCCAACAACATCCTGCTGGAGAGCAGCCTCACGTTCCTCGGCCTGGGCGTCGATCCGCTGATCCCGAGCTGGGGCGGCATGCTGGCCGACGGCCGCACCTACATGCAGACGGCCTGGTGGGTCACGGTCTTCCCCGGCGTGGCGATCATGCTGACGGTGCTGGGCCTGAACCTGCTGGGCGACTGGCTGCGCGACCGCATCGATCCGACCGGAAAGCTCTGATGCCCAATACCTTGCTGGAGACCAGCGTTCCGCGCACGCTGATCGCGTGGACCGACCGCTTCGCGCGGCCCGAGTGGCGCGGCGCCGTCGTCGAGGGCTGGCTGTTCGAGGGCGCAGCGGCCCGCCGCGGCGCCGAAGAGCGCCTGCAGGCCGCCGGGGTGCAGGCCCGCCTGCGCAGCGCCTACAAGCCGTTGCTGCACTTCTTCCTGGAGGAAGTCGACCGCGACCAGCTGGCCGCCGTCACGGTGCGTTATCCGGTGCACCCGCTGGCCCTGCCCGGCCGCTTCATGCTGGAGGCGTATCCGCTGGCCGCCATGCTGCCGGCCCTGCGGTTCGAGCCGGGCGGCGAAGACCTGCACTACGAGGTGTCGCTCGCGTTCAAGGACGGCCGCACCCGGACCGAGCGCGTGTTCGCGCCCAACCGCGAGCACGAGGGCGCTGGCGGCGCCGGCCTGCTGTCGCCCACCGGCTGGCTGCGCGTGCGGCGGCAGGCCGACCAGCCGCCGCAGATCGACGAACGCCACGAGACGGTGTTCGAGACGCTGTTCGCCCGCATGATGCAGGCCGTGCGGGCCTACGAATGGCCGGCCCAGGAACCCTATTTCGAGCGGCTCGACATCCGCGTCGACCTGCCCGGCATCGACGAGCCGCTGCCGCTGGGCCACGAGTGCGTGAGCACGCTCGAAGCGCTGCACGAGGACATCTACTTCTCGCTGCTGGAGTTCTTCCAGGAGCGTTCCGGCCGCGTGCTCGGCGACCGGCGGCTGCAGCCGGGCCAGATCGTGCCCGACGTGCGCGCCACCGGCGCGGCGCCGCGGCTGCGCATCACCCGCACGGCGTTTGCGAGCGTGCCGGCCCCGGCGGCCGAGCCGGCCGCGTCAGCCGAGCCGCCCCTCGAGGCGCTCGAGGCGGCGCCGACGGCGCAGCGGGTTGCGCGCGAGTTGCAGACGATCCTGGGCCAGCGCTTCGCGGCCGGCAGCCGGCAGGGCCGCCCCGTGGAAGGCGTCTACCACCAGGGCAAGGGCGCGGCCGTGTTCGTCAGCGGCGGCCAGCACGCCAACGAAACCTCGGGCGTGGTCGGCGCGCTGCGCGCGGCGCAGGCGCTGCAGCAGCAGTTGGCCCACTTCGCGGTGCTGCCGCTGGAAAACCCCGACGGCTACGCCTTGCAGCGCGAGCTGGCAGCCCAGAACCCGCGCCACATGCTGCACGCGGCGCGCTACAGCGCGCTGGGCGACGACATCGAATACCGGGAGCAGCCGCCGCTGTACGAACGGGCGGCGCGCGACGAGGCGCTGGCGCTCTCCGGCGCCCAGCTGCACGTGAACCTGCACGGCTACCCGGCGCACGAATGGACGCGCCCGCTGTCGGGCTACCTGCCGCAGGGCTTCGAGCTGTGGACCATCCCCAAGGGCTTCTTCCTGATCGTGCGCCACCACGCCGGCTGGGAGGCCCAAGCGCGGGCGCTGATGGAGCAGGTCAGCGCCGCGCTGGCGCAGCTGCCGGGGCTGGCGGAATTCAACGCGCGGCAACTGGCGCTGTACGAGCGCCATGCCGGCAAGGTACCGTTCCAGGTGCTGCACGGCACGGCCTGCGCGCTGTCGAAGGTCGATCGCCCCGGCGCGCCGGTCACCCTGATCACCGAGTTCCCGGACGAGACGGTGCACGGCGAAGCCTTCCGCTTCGCCCACACGGTGCAGACGGAAGCCGCGCTCGCGGCGGTCCGCGCCTGGCAGTCGCTGGCGCGCCGCTGAGCGGCCTCAGCCGCGCGCGGCGAACGGCCGCAGCAGCGTTTCGCACTGCAGCAGCGAGCGCGTGCGCAGGCCGGTCGCCCGCTCGATCGCGGCCGCATATGGCGGCAAGTTGGTGCATTCGAGCACCAGCGTGCGCAGCAACGGCGCCCGCGCCAGCAGTCGCCGCGCCGCGCTGACGGCTTCCGCCGCCGCCTGCGTTGCATCGAGGTCGGTCCGGTCGCCCAGGATGGCGCCGGCGAACGCGCCACCGGCCGGCATGCCTTCCACCGGCACGTCGCCGAGTCGATCGGCCGGCACCCCGGCCGCAAGCAGATAGTCAGGTCCGAGACGCTGCGCGCTCACCGTCAGCACTCCCACCTGCGGCTCGGCTTCGAGCAGCGCCGGCAGCAGCGTCAGGCTGGAAGTGACGAGCGGCACGGGCACGGCCTGCTGCAGCTCGCGCTGGAACAGGACCAGGAAGCCGCAACTGGTGGTGATGGCGGCCGCGCCTTGCGCCTGCAGCCGGCGGGCCGCCGCCGCGAAATCGTCGAGGAGGCCGCTCGCGCGCAGCGCCGGCGCGTCCTGCACCACGGTGGTCGCGGTGGCGCGCTCGACCACCACGCGGCGGGTCGGCACCGCGAAGCTGGCGGGGTGGCCGATGTCGCCCGGCAGCCGCGGAAATCGGGTGCGCAGCATCAGGATCCCGAGGAAGGCGCCTTGATCCAGGTCAGGCACCGCGTCCCGCTGCGGCGGCGGCGGTCCCACAACCGCGGGAAATACCGGGTCGGCTGGCACGGCATTCGCACGTATGCTCGGCTTTCTCATCTTCCCAATTCTCCCGGAGAGACCATGAAACTCAAGTTCGGATTGATGGCCGCGGCGCTCGCGCTCGGCGGCGCGGCGATGGCGCAGACCAAGTGGGACCTGCCCGCGGCGTATCCGGCCAGCAACTTCCACAGCGAAAACCTGGTGCAGTTCGCCAACGACGTGGACAAGGCGACCGGGGGCAAGCTGAAGATCACGGTGCACTCGAACGCCGCGCTGTTCAAGGCGCCCGAGATCAAGCGCGCGGTGCAGCAGGGCCAGGCCCAGATCGGCGAGATCCTGCTGGTGAACTTCCAGAACGAGTGGCAGCTCTTCGGCGCCGATGGCCTGCCGTTCCTGGCCGACAGCTACGACGCATCGATGAAGCTGTACAAGGCGCAAAAGCCGTTCCTCGAGAAGAAGCTCGGCGAGCAGGGCATGATGCTGCTGTACGCCGTCGCCTGGCCGCCGCAGGGCATCTACACCAAGCGCACCCTCAATTCGGCGGCCGACATGAAGGGCCTGAAGTGGCGCGCCTACAGCCCGGCCACCGCGCGCATCGCCGAACTGGTGGGCGCGCAGCCGGTCACGGTGCAGGCCGCCGAGCTGTCGCAGGCGATGGCCACCGGCGTCGTCGATTCGTACATGTCGTCCGGCTCGACCGGCTACGACTCCAAGACCTACGAGCACATCAAGAACTGGTACGACACCCAGGCCTGGCTGCCGAAGAACGCCGTCATCG
Organism: Ramlibacter sp.; assembly: GCF_035554825.1. GTDB lineage: Bacteria > Pseudomonadota > Gammaproteobacteria > Burkholderiales > Burkholderiaceae_C > Ramlibacter. Next base: position 19,521 of record NZ_DATMHS010000128.1, read on the forward strand.
TCAACAAGGCGGCCTTCAACGCGCTCGACAAGGCGACGCAGGACGCCGTGCTGAAGGCCGGCGCCGAAGCCGAAACGCGCGGCTGGAACATGTCGAAGGCGGAGAACACCCGCACCCAGAACCTGCTGAAGCAAAACGGCATGAGCATCATCACGCCGCCGGCGCAGCTGAAGGCCGACATGAAGAAGGTGGGCGACACGATGCTCAAGGAATGGCTGGACAAGGCCGGCCCCGAAGGCAAGCAACTGGTCGACGCGTACCGCAAGCTCTGACGACAAGGCACACGAGGAAGGGGTGTCCCGCGGCGGCTCGCAGCCCTGCGGGACTTTTCACATGAGAAGAACTCTGGATCTGCTGTACGACGCCGCGGCCTGGCTCGCCGCGCTGGCCATGATCGGCGTGCTGGTATGGGTGCTGCTTTCCATCATCAGCCGCCAGCTCGGCTTCAACATTCCCGGCACCGACGCCTATGCGGGCTACAGCATGGCGGCGGCCGGCTTCCTGGCGCTGGCCCATACGCTCAAGCGCAACGAACACATCCGCGTCACCTTGCTGCTGGGCCGCTTGAAGGGCCGCGCCGGCCAGGTGCTGCAGATGTGGGCGCTGTCGGTGGCGGTGCTGCTGGCCGGCCTGTTCGCGTTCTATTCGGTGCGCCTGGCCTGGCAGTCGCACGCCATCAACGACGTCTCCACCGGCAACGACGCGACCCCGCTGTGGATCCCGCAGATCGCGATGGGGATTGGCACCGTGGTGCTGCTGGTCGCGTTCGTCGACGAGTGGTTCCTGCAGTGGAGCGGCAAGCGGCGCGAGGCCGCGCCCGGGGAGGCCCTGCACAATGAGTGACGTCACCATCACCACCCTGCTGATCGTGGCGCTGTTCGCGCTGCTGGGCACCGGCGTCTGGATCGGCCTCACGCTGGCCGGCGTCGCCTGGATCGGCATGCAGCTGTTCTCCTCGCGCCCCGCGGGCGACGCGATGGCGATCACCGTGTGGGGCTCGGCGTCGAGCTGGACCCTCACCGCCCTGCCGCTGTTCATCTGGATGGGCGAGATCCTGTTCCGCACGAAACTGAGCGAGAGCATGTTCCGCGGCCTCGCGCCCTGGGTGAGCCGCCTGCCCGGCCGCCTGCTGCACACCAACGTGATCGGCTGCACCATCTTCGCCGCCGTCTCCGGCTCGTCGGCCGCCACCTGCGCGACCATCGGCAAGATGACGCTGCCGGAACTGGGCCGGCGCGGCTACCCGGAGGACATCACCATCGGCTCGCTGGCCGGCGCCGGCACGCTGGGCCTGCTGATCCCGCCCTCGATCATCATGATCGTGTACGGCGTGACGGCCGACGTTTCGATCGCGCGCCTGTTCGTCGCCGGGATCATCCCTGGCATCGTCCTGGCGGCCCTCTTCTCCGGCTACCTGGCCGTCTGGTCGGGGCTCAATCGCGACCGCGTGCCGCCGCCGGACCGGGTGCTGTCCTTCGGCGAGAAGCTGCACGAGTCGCGGCACCTGATCCCCGTGGTGCTGCTGATCGCGGCGGTGCTCGGCTCGATCTACAGCGGCGTGGCGACGGCGACCGAAGCCGCCGCCGTCGGCGTGGTGGGCTCCCTGCTCATTTCGGCCGTGCAGCGCTCGCTCACCTGGGCCACCTTCCGCGAATCGCTGCTGGGCGCCACCCGCCTGTACTGCATGATCGCGCTGATCCTGTCGGGCGCCGCGTTCCTTACGCTCTCGATGGGCTACATCGGGCTGCCGCGGCACCTGGCCGAGTTCGTGACGTCGCTGGGCCTGAGCCCGTTCATGCTGATCGTCGCGCTGGCGGTCTTCTACGTCATCCTCGGCTGCTTCCTGGACGGCATTTCGATGGTGGTGCTGACGATGGGCGTGATCCTGCCGACCGTGACGGCCGCGAAGCTGGACCTGATCTGGTTCGGCATCTTCATCGTGATCGTGGTGGAGATGGCGCAGATCACCCCGCCGGTGGGCTTCAACCTGTTCGTGCTGCAGGGCATGACCGGCAAGGAGATCACCTGGATCGCCAAGGTGACCTTCCCCTTCTTCCTGCTGATGTGCGTGATGGTCCTGCTGCTGTGGTGGTTCCCGCAGATCGCGACCTGGCTGCCGTCGAAGATGTGACCGGCTTCAGCCGCCGCCGCGCTGCATGTACAGGTCGAACCGCCGCATGAAGGCCAGCCGCTCGTCCGGCCCGACATCCTCGAAGCGGAACCTCACCTGCAGGCGCGGCAGCCGCACCCGTCCGATCGTGCGCGGCGCGCCGGCGCGCCAGGCCAGATGCAGCGTGCCGCCGCCGATCTGCGCGCTGGCCGTGGCGCCGTCGCGCCGCCACGCGCGCGGGCCGATCGCCGCCGGCAGCGTGCGCAGCCACTCGGCCTCGGTGCATCCCATCTCGCGCTCGAAGGCCGGCGGGTAGGCCGACTGCATCAGCCGCCCGCGATCGGCGGCCAGATCGCCAGCGTGTCGCCTTCGCGCAGCGCGTGGCTGGCCCGTTGCGCCGGGCCGATGTAGACACCGTTGACCAGCACCAGGTGCACCAGCTTCGGCGGCAGGCGGAACGGCTCGATCACCTGCGCGATGGTGGCACCGGCCGGCACCTCCAGCGCCACCACGTTGTCGGCGCGCGAGGGCGCCGGCAGGTAGTCCGTGAGCGTGGCGAACAGCTTGAAGGTGATCTTCACCGGCGGCGCTCGTCCCGGGCGCCTTGCCACTGGCCCTGCGCCTGGGCGCTGGCGAGATACGCTTCCACGAGGCGGGTCGGATCGGCCTTGAGCCGGTCCTTCCACGGCCCCAGCCGCACCTGCCCTTCCACCAGGCCGCGCAGCACGCCGACATGGTCGGTCCAGCCGACGCTGTTGCAGCCAACCATCAGGTCGTCCTTGAACTGCAGGCTCAGGTGCCGCCCGGCGTTGCGGTCCGTCACTTCCACCTGGTCGCCGCCGGGCAGGCCCCGCCATTCGCCGAAGCTGGTGGACACGAGCCCCAGCGTGTCGAGCACGTTGATCTGCGTGACCGCCTGCAGCTGCGCGCGCAACCCCGCCATGTTGAGGCCGGCCACCCGCCCCTGCTCGGACGCATTGGGCTGGATCGCGCTCACCACGTGGCGGCCGCTGAAGTTGTCGAAGGCTTCGGCGCAGTCACCGGCCGCGTAGATGCCCGCCACGTTGGTCTGCATGAACGCATCGGCAAGCACGCCGGTCTTGCAGCGCACGCCGCAACCCTCCAGGAAGCCGATCGCCGGCTTGACCCCGGTGGCGCTGATCACGAGGTCGGCGCCGATCCGCTCGCCGTTGGACAGGCGCACCGACAGCGGCGCTCCCGGGCTGATCGCCTCCACCTTGGTGCCGGTGTAGACCTGCACGCCGCGCGCCAGGCACCAGTCCTTGATCATGGCGCCGGCGGTCGGGCCCATCATGCGCGGCACCATGCGGTCGCCCATCTCCACGACGGCGAGCTGCACGCCGCGGGCGGCGAGCGCCTCCATGATGATGCAGCCGATGAAGCCGGCGCCCATCTGCAGCACGCGCGCGCCGCGGACGGCCAGCGCCATGATGCGGCGCGCGTCCTCCAGCGTCCAGCACGGGTGCACGCCGGGCAGGTTGATGCCCGGGATCGGCGGGCGCAAGGGCATCGAGCCGGTGGCGACCAGCATGGTGTCGAAGCCGAGCTGGCGTCCGCTCGCCAGCGTCACCGTGCGCGACGCGGTGTCGAGCGCGGTGGCGCGGTCGCGCACCACGTTGATGCGCAGCGCGTCGTAGTGGCCAGCTTCCTTGCGCAACCACGTGCCCTGCTCCCCGATCTTGCCGCTCAGGAGGTAGGGGATCGCCATGCGCGAGTACGGCGGTTCCGGCTCGTCGCCGACGATGGTGACGGCGTCCTGCGGCCGGTGCTTGCGGATCGTCTCCGCGGCGATCACCCCCGCGGGCCCGGCGCCCAGGATCAGGTGGTGCATCGTCACGGCTACAGCCCCAGGCGCTGCCGCGTTTCCGGCTTCAGGGTGCCGTCGGCATTCCAGCCGCGCACCTCGTAGTAGTGCGGCAGCATCTTCGCCAGCTCGTTGACCTTGCCCTTGGCCGGTCCGGTCCTGGCCGGCTCGGTGAGCAGCCGCTTGGGCAGCGTGTCGTCGGCGGCGGTGAGTCCGGCGCGGTTGTTGAAGTCGCGCTCCAGGTTCCAGATCCGCTCGCCGATCAGGGCCAGGTTCTCGGTCGAATAGTCCTCGCCGCAGGCGGCGGACAGCTGCGGCGCCAGGTCCGGCAGGCCCCACGCGAAGGTGGTGAAGATGCACAGGCCCGACGAATCGAACGCGCCGGTCGCGTCCTGGAACGCCTTCACCAGTTCCGGCTTGCCTTCGGTGGCGAGCGGATCGGTCTTGACCGGAATGCCCATCACCTCGGAGGCGACGGTGTAGCCGCGCAGGTGGCAGGCGCCGCGGTTGCTGGTGGCGTAGGCGAGGCCGATGCCCTGGATGCCGCGCCCGTCGTAGGCGGGGAATTCCTGGCCCTTGACGCTCATCGACAGGTCGGGATGGCCGTACTTCGCCGTCAGCCGCCTGGAGCCCAGCCCGATTTCCTTGCCGAAGCCCTGGCCGGTGACCGTCTGCTCGGCCAGGAACGCCAGCGCCTGGGCCGAGCCGAACGTCGCCTCGATGCCGACCTGCTCCTTGGTCAGCACGCCCATCTCGTACAGCTCCATCACGGCGCCGACGGTGGCGCCGAAGCTGATCGGGTCGATGCCGTCCTCGTTGCACAGCTGGTTGGCGTACTGCAGGGCCTCCAGGTCGTTGACGCCGTTGGCCGCGCCGAGCGCCCAGGCGGCCTCGTACTCCAGGCCGCCGCTGGCGTTCCAGTACTGCGGCTTGTTGGCCACGGTGAAGTGGCCCTCGTCCATCTTGCTGATGCGCCCGCACGCGATGGTGCAGCCGAAGCAGGCCTGGTTGGTCACCAGGTGCTTGCGGCCGTCGGTCTTGCGCGGCGTCGCCATCGCCTCGGCCGAAATGTCCTTGGCGCCCTCGAACTGCACGTCGCGGTGGTTGCGGGTCGGCAGGGCGCCGATCTCGTTGATCACGTTCATCAGCACCTGCGTGCCGAACGCCGGCAGCCCCTGGCCGGTCACCGCGTTCTCGGCCAGGATCTTCTTCTTCTCCTTCACCGCCTGCATGAACGCCGCGGGGTTGCGGATGTTGCCGACGCCCTTGGTGCCGCGCACCGCGATCGCCTTCAGGCCCTTGCTGCCGGCGACGGCGCCCACGCCCGAGCGGCCGGCCGCCCGGTGCAGGTCGTTGACGATCGAGGCGTACAGCACCAGGTTCTCGCCGGCGCGGCCGATGCTCGACACGCGCAGCAGCGGATCCTGCAGCGACTTCTTGAGGATCTCCTCGGTCTGCCACACGGTCTTGCCCCACAGGCCAGAGGCGTCGCGCAGTTCGGCGAGGTCGTCGTTGATGTACAGGTAGACCGGCCGGGGCGCCTTGCCCTCGACGATCACCATGTCCCAGCCGGCCATCTTGAGCTCGGCCCCGAAGTAGCCGCCCGAGTTGGAACAGGCGATCGCGCCCGTGAGCGGCCCCTTGGTGACGACCGTGTAGCGCCCGCCGGTGGAGGCCATGGTGCCGGTGAGCGGGCCGGTCGACCAGATCAGCTTGTTGGCCGGCGACAGCGGATCGATCGTGGGATCGATCTCCTCGACCAGGTATTTCGAGGCGAGGCCGCGCGAGCCGATGTAGGCCCGGGCCCAGTCCATGTTCAGCGGCTCCGGCCTGACGGTGCCGTTGGTGAGGTCGACGCGAAGAATCTTTCCTGCCCAGGACATGATGTTGCCTCCTTCACGCAGCGGGTTGGTTGCCAAGCTTGCCGGCCCACTGCTTCATGCGGTCCAGGCCGGTCCAGTTGGCGTCGATGTAGGTGATGGCGCCGGTCGGGCACGCGTCGGCGCAGGCCGGTTGGCCGCCGCACAGGTCGCATTTCTGCACCTTGCCGGTCTCCTGCACGTAGTTCACGGTGCCGAACGGGCAGGCGATGGTGCAGACCTTGCAGCCGACGCAGGTGGTCTCGTTGACCACCTTGGCGCCGGTGATCCGGTCGATCGTGATCGCCTCCACCGGGCAGGCGTGCAGGCACCAGGCCTCGTCGCACTGGGTGCAGGTGTAGGGCACCTTCTTGCCGGTGTGGTGGAAGTCGAAGACCTTGATGCGCGAGCGCGCCGTGGCGAAGGTCCCGTAGTTCTCGAACGAGCACGCCATCTCGCATTGCAGGCAGCCTGTGCACTTGTCCGCGTTGATGTGCAGCACTTTTTGCATCTGCGTCTCTCCTGGAAGTGATGGCGCCAGCGGCGCCGTTCTGCAGCCGTTTTGCTTAACCATTGTTGAAACCGGGTTCGCCGCGCCGGATGCGTACTAACCCTAGGCGTTCGAGTTATTCTCAACTTGAGACATCTCATCCTTGTTGGCCGACAATCCCGTCATGCCCAGCACCATTGCGCTCGCGGCTCGCGACCGGCTCGCACTGATCGCGCGCGCGCGGCGCGCCGTGCTCGGCGGCGAGGACGCCGGCGCCCCGCTGCCGATCGAAGCCTGGGTGGAACGCTCCTGGCGGCGCTGCCTCGCGCTGGGGCAGCGGCCGGAGCACCATCTCACCTTCGACCTCATCGCCGCGCCGGCGCGGCGCCGCGTGATCGAGGAAAACCAGCCGCTGGTGCGGGCCGCGCGACCGGTGCTCGAGCGGCTCGGCGCCACGCTGGCCAGCAGCCGCTACTTCGCCGTGCTGACCAATCACGAAGGCATCGTGGTGGATGCCCACGGGCCGATCGATCGCGGCGACCGGCGCGCCGACCTGATCACGCGGGTCGGCGTCGATCTGTCCGAACGGTGCGTCGGCACCACCGCCATCGGCGCGGCCCTGACGGAACTGCAGCCGGTCTGGCTGCACCGGGGCGAGCATTTCTTTGCCGACACGTCGGTGTACAGCTGCGCCGGCGCGCCGCTGTTCGGACCGGACGGCCGCTGCGTCGGCATGCTCGACCTCACCGGCGTGGAGGCGATCGAGCGGCCGGAACTGAAACACCTGGCGGCGCAATCGGCCCGCAGCATCGAGAACGAACTGGTGCTGCGGCTGCCGCACGCGCTGCTGCTGCGCCTGAACTGGCCGGGACGGTCGCTGGGCGGCCCCGATGACGGCTTGGTGTGCCTCGATGCCGACGGCTGGGTGCTGGGCTGCAACGATGCGGCCAGGCAGTTGCTGCCGCAGCTGGCGCCCCCGGGCGGGCCCACCCATTCGGCGGAACTGTTCGCGCAGCGCTGCGAGTCGTGGTTCGACCTGGCGCGCCGCAGCGCGGCGCCGCCGGTGGAGGTGGCGCTGTGGTCCGGGCTGCGCCTGCAGGCGCTGCCGCAACTGCCGGGCCACGCGGGCGTCAGCATCCCGGCCAAGGCGCCGCTGCGCGAGGTCGAGATCGCGCTGATCCGCAAGGCGGTGGCCGAGGCGCGCGGCAACGTCGTGAAAGCCGCGCAGGCGCTGGGCATCAGCCGCGCCACGGTCTACCGCAAGCTGGGCAGGAAGTAGCTGTCGCCGGCGCTACCGGCCGGCGTTCGGAAAGAACAGCTGCTGGCCGTTGATCTTGAATGCCGCGATGGTCGACTGCCCCGCGGGCGAGGTGACCCAGTCGACGAACGCCTGCGCCGCCCTCGCCTTCACGTGCGGGTATTTCGCCGGATTCACCACCATCACCCCGTACTGGTTGAACAGCTTGCGGTCGCCTTCGACCAGCACGCCGAGCTCGCCCCGGTTGCCGAAACTGAGCCACGTGCCGCGGTCCGCCAGCGCATACGCATTGGCCGACGACGCGATGTTCAGCGCCTGCCCCATGCCGCAGCCGCACTGCTGGTAGCCGCCGACCCGGGCCGGCGCGACGCCGGCCTGGGCCCAGTAGCGCAGTTCGGCCGCGTGGGTGCCGCTCTTGTCGGCGCGCGACACGAACGGCGCCCTGGCGCCCGCGATCCTGCGCAGCGCCGCCACGATGTCGTGGCCGCGCACGCCGGCCGGGTCGCTGTTCGGGCCGACCAGCACGAAGTCGTTGTACATCACGGGCCAGCGCTGGACGGCGCCGCCCTCGGCCACGAACTTCTCTTCCGCCGCCTGGTCGTGCACGAACAGCACGTCGGCGTCGCCGCGGCGGGCCATGTCGATGGCCTGTCCGGTCCCCACGGCGACCACCTTGACCTCGATCCCGGTGGCCCTGCTGAATGCCGGCAGCAGGAATCCGAACAGGCCGGACTGTTCGGTCGAGGTGGTGGAGGCCATGGTGATGGTCTCGCCCCAGGCGCCCGCGGCGCCGGCGGCGGCCGCCCCCGCCAGCAACAGCTTCGCTGCGGCGCGGCGGCCGCGCGCCAGCAACCCGTCCCGTCTCATGCCAGCTCCCCCCGTATGAACAGTTCGGCCTCGCCGGACGTCTGCGCCAGCCGGGGCCCGTTGAAGAAGTCGTGCACCGGCAGGTCGGCGAGCACGCGGCCCTGCTCCAGGTAGACCACGCGGGTGGCCAGCCGCTTGACCTGGCCGAGGTTGTGGCTGGCGAAGACCAGCGTCATGCCGTCGGCCGCGAACTGCGCCATCAGCGCCTCGACCTCGCGCTTGCCTTGCGGATCGAGACTGGAGGTCGGCTCGTCCAGCAGCAGCACGTCGGGGCGCAGGCTCCAGGCGCGGGCCAGGGCCAGCCGCTGCTGCTGGCCGCCGGACAGGGCCCGCGCGCTGCGCAGCGCCGCCTCGGCGAGGCCGACGCGCGCCAGCGCCGCCAGCGCCTGCTCGCGCGCCTGGCGCCAGCGCGTGCCGCGCAGCCACAGCGCCAACGCCACGTTGTTCATGGCCGAAGTGCGCAGCATGTACGGCCGCTGGAACACCATCGCCTGGCGCCGGGCGCCGTCGCGCAGCACCGATCCGGCCGCCGGCGGCAGCAGCCCGTGCAGCACCCGCAGCAGGGTGCTCTTGCCGCTGCCGTTGGCGCCCACCAGCGCGACGCGCTCGCCCGGCGCGATCCGCAGGTCGACGGCGCGCAGCGCCTGCACCGGCCCGAACCGCAGGTCCACGCCCTTGAGCTGGATCAGCGCGCTCATGCCGGCGCGCCTGCCAGCGCCAGCGGCCGGTCGTCGCGCAGGCTGCGCCAGCGGCGCAGCAGCGCGGTCGCCGCGTTCAGCGCCAGCACGGTGCCCAGCAGCACGATGCCCAGCGCCAGCGCCAGCGGCAGGTCGCCCTTGCTGGTTTCCAGCGCGATCGCGGTGGTCATCACGCGGGTGAAGCCGTCGATGTTGCCGCCGACGATCATCACCGCGCCCACCTCCGACACCGCGCGCCCGAACGCCGCGATCGCGATCGTGAGCAGCGCGTAGCGCTCGTCCCAGGCCAGCAGCAGGCTGCGGGTCGCGGCGCCGGCGCCGAGCGACAGCAACTGCTCGCCGCCCGCCGCGTGCGCGTCCTCGACGCTCTGGCGGGTCAGCGCGGCGACCACCGGGACGACCAGCACGGTCTGCGCGACGACCATCGCCTTGAAAGAGAACAGCCAGCCGAGGAAGCCCAGCGGTCCGGTGCGCGACAGCAGCAGGTAGACGACCAGTCCCACCACCACCGAGGGCAGCGCCAGCAGTGTGTTCAGCAGCGTGAGCAGCGCGCCGCGCGCGGGGAAGCGGGCGACGCCCAGCCACGCGCCGAGCGGCACGCCGATGGCGCAGGCGAGCGTGGCGGAAACGCCGCTCACGGCGAGCGAGCGGCCGACGATGGCGGCCAGGGTGGGATCGAGGCCGCCGATCAGCAGCACCGCGGTGACGAGGCCGTCGGAAAAGGTGTTCATGCGCGGCCGATGCTACGCGGCGCGCCGCCGCGGCGCATCGGGATCTGCGAGCTATGAACCGGGCTGCATAG
>NZ_DATMHS010000129.1:0-11048 GCF_035554825.1 Ramlibacter sp.
GCACCTGTCGGTGCAGGGCTCGGCGACCAACTACGACGCGATCAACTTCTACCGCGAGCAGTTCGGGATCGTGCGCGCGGTGCTGCCGCGGGTGCTGTCGCTGCAGCAGGTGGAACAGCTGATCCAGAAGACGACGGTGGAATGCGAGGTGTTCGGCTTCGGCAGCCTGTGCGTCATGGTCGAGGGCCGCTGCCAGCTGTCCTCCTACGTCACCGGCGAATCGCCCAACACCCATGGTGTGTGCTCGCCGGCCAAGGCCGTGCGCTGGCAGGAAACGCCCACCGGCCTGGAGTCGCGCCTGAACGGCGTGCTGATCGACCGCTACGCGCACGGCGAGAACGCCGGCTACCCGACGCTGTGCAAGGGCCGCTTCGACGTCGGCGCCGAGCAGAGCTATTACGCGATCGAGGAGCCGACCAGCCTCAACACGCTGGAGTTGCTGCCGCAGCTGTTCAAGATCGGCGTCAAGGCCATCAAGATCGAGGGCCGCCAGCGCAGCCCGGCCTACGTGGCCCAGGTCACCAAGGTGTGGCGCGAGGCGATCGACAGCTGCCGCGCCAATCCGCATCGCTACGCGCCCAAGCGCGCCTGGATGGCCGGCCTGGACCAGGTGGCCGAGGGCCAGCAGCACACGCTGGGCGCCTACCACCGGCCCTGGAAGTAGGAACTGTCCCCATGAAACTCTCCCTCGGGCCGCTGCTGTACTACTGGCCGCGCAACACCGTCTTCCGCTTCTACGAGAGCGTCGCCGCCACGCCGATCGACATCGTCTGCATCGGCGAGGCGGTCTGTTCGCGGCGCCATGAACTGCGCCTGGCCGACTGGCTCGAGATCGCGCGCCAGCTGAAACAGGCCGGCAAGGAAGTGGTGCTGTCGACGCAGGTGCTGCTCGAATCGGGCAGCGACGTGGCCACCATGCACAAGGTCGCCGGCAACGGCGAGTTCCTGGTCGAGGCCAACGACATGGGCGCGGTGCACCGGCTCGCCGGCAAGTCGCCGTTCGTCGCCGGCCCGCACCTGAACATCTACAACCAGCCGACGCTGCAGTGGCTGGCGTCGCTCGGCGCGAGGCGCTGGGTCATGCCGCTGGAGATGAAGCGCGACGACCTCGCGCTGCTGCAGCGCGAGCGGCCGGCCGGCCTGCAGACCGAAGTGTTCTCCTACGGCCGGATGCCGCTGGCGTTCTCGGCGCGCTGCTTCACGGCGCGGCACCACAACCTGCCCAAGGACGACTGCCGATTCAAGTGCATGGACGATCCGGACGGCCTGACGCTCCAGACCCGCGAAGGCGAGCAGTTCCTGGTGCTCAACGGCATCCAGACCCAGTCGGCGCGCGTGTACAACCTGATCGACCAGCTCGGCGCGATGCGCGACATCGGCGTCGACGTGGCGCGGCTCAGCCCGCAGGCGCACGGCATGGACCAGGTGATCGCGCTGTTCGATGCCGCGCGGCGGCAGGCGATCGCACCGGCGCAGGCGCTGGCCGGCCTGCAGCCGCTGATGCCGGCGGCCGGCTGCAACGGCTACTGGCACGGGCAGGCGGGGCTGGAACAGGCTGCCGCCACGGCCTAGGCGCCGTCCGGGCATGTACTACGGCGAGCGGTTCAACAGCATCAGTCATCTGGTGGGCGCGGGGCTCGCCGCGGCCGGCAGCGCGGCGCTGGTGGTCCTCGCGGCGCGCCTGGGCGATCCGTGGAAGATCGTCAGCTTCAGCATCTACGGCGCGATGCTGGTCGCCGTGTACGTCTTTTCCACGCTCTATCACAGCGTGCGCGGGCGGGCCAAGGACGTCCTGCGCAAGTTCGACCACTGCAGCATCTACCTGCTGATCGCCGGCAGCTACACGCCGTTCTCGCTGGTGTCGCTCCGGGGCGCCTGGGGCTGGTCGCTGCTGGGCGTGGTCTGGGGCCTGGCGCTGCTGGGCATCGCGCAGGAACTCTGGCTGGCGCGCGGCGCCCGCCTGCTCTCGATGGCGATCTACCTCCTGATGGGATGGCTGGCGCTGGCGGCCGTGTGGCCGCTGTGGCAGGCGCTGCAGGCGCAGGGTTTCGCCTGGCTGCTGGCCGGCGGCGCGCTGTACACCATCGGCATCGTTTTCTATGTGGCCGACCGCCGGTGGCGGCACGGCCACGGCATCTGGCATCTGTTCGTGATGGGCGGCAGCAGCTGCCACTTCCTGGCGGTGCTGCTTCACGTCGCCTGAAGGGCACAATCGAGGGAGAGCTCCATGACACCATCCTCCGCTTCCCACCTGGTGCCGCAGCCGCTGGGCGCGCTGCTGGCGCGGCTGCCGGCCTATCCCGGCTCGGTGATGCTCGTCACCGCGCTCAACATCGGCCTGGCGGACCAGCTGCCGCTGGACGTGCGGCAGCTGCTGGCCGGCAAGAAGCTGCGCATCCACGTGCGCGACGCGCACCTCACCTTCGACTTCACCTGGTCCGGCAACGGCTTCGCGGCCCGCGCGGGCGGCGGTACGGCCGACCTGACGATCGCGGCGAGCGCGTATGACTTCCTGCAGCTGGCCCAGCGGCGGGAGGATCCCGACACGCTGTTCTTCAGCCGGCGGCTGTCGATGGAGGGCGACACCGAGCTGGGACTGGTGGTGAAGAACGCGCTCGACGCGATGGAGCTGCCGGTGCTGGAATGGGAGCGCTGGGCGCCGCACCGCGTGCTGGCCCGCATCATGCCCGGCGCGCGCGGCGGCGCCAGCGGACCGGGCCGGCCGGAATGAACCGGCGCCGCGACCCGGTCCTGCCGCTGGTGTATTCGTGCTCCGGCTGTTCCAGCGCGGCGCAGCTGGCGAACCACGTGGCGCTGCAGCTGGACCGGCGCGGCGTCGCCGAGATGTCCTGCATCGCCGGCGTCGGCGGCGACGTGCCGTCGCTGGTCAGGCTGGCCCGCTCGGGGCGGCCGATCGTCGCGCTGGACGGCTGCCAGCTGGCGTGCGTGAAGAGCACCCTGGCGCGGCACGGGATCGAGCCGCAGCGCCACTACCAGTTGCACCAGTACGGCGTGCGCAAGCGGCTGCACGAGGAATTCGACCGCGAGCAGGCCGCCGAGCTGCTGGAGCGGGTCGCGGCCGATGTCACCGTCACCCTGCCGCCGGGGCGGCGCGGCGACAGCCAGTGCGCGCCGGCGCCGCTCGCCCAATGAGCGGCGGCGCGACCCCGCGGCGGATCGTCGTCGCCGTCTCGGGCGCCACCGGCGCCGTGTACGGCGCCCGCCTGTTGCAGGTGCTGCGCGGCGCCGCCGACGTCGAGACCCATCTGGTCGTGTCCGACGCCGGCTGGCGCAACCTGCGGCTGGAGCTGGGCCTGGAGCGCGCCGACGTCGCCGCGCTCGCGCACCAGGTGCACGAGGTCGGCAATGTCGGCGCGGCCATCGCCAGCGGCTCGTTCCGCTGCGCCGGCATGGTGGTCGCGCCATGCTCGATGCGCACGCTGGCCGCCGTGGCCAACGGGCTGGGCGACAACCTGATCACGCGCGCCGCCGACGTGATGCTCAAGGAGCGGCGCCGGCTGGTGCTGATGGTGCGCGAGACGCCGCTGAACCTGGCCCACCTGCGCAACATGGTCGCCGTGACCGAGATGGGCGCGATCGTGGCGCCGCCGCTGCCGGCGTTCTACCTGCGGCCGCAGACGGTGCAGGACGTGATCGACGGCAGCGTCGCGCGCGTGCTGGACCTGCTGGACGTGCCGCACGACCTGTCGGCGCGCTGGAGCGTGGCCGCGGGCGAGGCGAAGTCATGACCTACCGCGACCTGCGGGACTTCATCGGGCAGCTGGAGCAGGCCGGCGAGCTGAAACGGGTGCGCGAGCCGGTCTCGCCGCACCTGGAGATGACGGCGCTGTGCGACCGCGTGCTGCGCGCCGGCGGCCCGGCCATCCTGTTCGAGCGGCCCGCCGGCCACGGCATGCCGGTGCTCGGCAACCTGTTCGGCACCACGCAGCGCGTCGCCCGCGCGATGGGCGTGAGCGACCTGCGCGAGCTACGCCGGTTCGGCGAAGCGCTGGCCACGCTCAAGGAGCCGGCGCCGCCCAGGGGGCTGAAGGATGTGATGGGGATGGGCGGCAGCCTGCTCAAGACCCTGTGGAACATGGCGCCGCGCGAAGTGCGCACGCCGGCCTGCCAGGAAGTGGTGCTGGAGGGCGACGACGTCGACCTCGGGCGGCTGCCGGTGCAGTACTGCTGGCCGGGCGACGCGGCGCCGCTGATCACGTGGGGGCTGGTCATCACGCGCGGGCCCAACAAGGCGCGGCAGAACCTGGGCATCTACCGCCAGCAGGTGATCGGGCGCAACCAGGTGATCATGCGCTGGCTGGCGCATCGCGGCGGCGCGCTCGACTTCCGCGAGCACTGCATGGCCAATCCGGGTGAGCCCTATCCAGTCGCCGTGGCGCTGGGCGCCGATCCGGCGACGCTGGTGGGTGCCGTGACGCCGGTGCCCGACAGCATGTCCGAATACCAGTTCGCCGGCCTGCTGCGTGGCGCCAAGACCGAGGTCGCGCCGGCGCTGGGCAGCGCGCTGAGCGTGCCGGCCACGGCCGAGATCGTGCTCGAGGGCCACATTCAGCCCGACGCCGCTCATCCGAGCGGCTGGCAGCACGCGCTGGAAGGCCCGTTCGGCGACCACACCGGCTACTACAACGAACAGGCCGAGTTCCCGGTGTTCACGATCGAGCGCATCACCATGCGGCGCGATCCGATCTACCACTCCACCTACACCGGCAAGCCGCCGGACGAGCCGGCGGTGCTGGGGATGGCGCTGAACGAGGTGTTCGTGCCGCTGCTGCAGCGGCAATTCCCCGAGATCGTCGACTTCTACCTGCCGCCCGAGGGCTGCAGCTACCGGATGGCGCTGGTGCGCATGCGCAAGGCGTATCCCGGGCATGCACGCCGGATCATGATGGGCGTGTGGAGCCACCTGCGGCAGTTCATGTACACGAAGTTCATCGTGGTGGTGGACGAGGACGTCGACGTGCGCGACTGGCGCGAGGTGATCTGGGCCATGACCACGCGGATGGACCCGGCGCGCGACACCATGCTGGTGGAGAACACGCCGATCGACTACCTCGACTTCGCTTCGCCGGTCAGCGGCCTGGGCAGCAAGATGGGCCTGGACGCCACCAGCAAGTGGCCGGGCGAGACCCAGCGCGAATGGGGCCGCCCGATCACGATGGACGCCGCGGTGACCGCGCGCGTCGAAGGCATCCTGGCGTCGCTGGGACTCTGAACACGGACAGCCCAACGCAACAGCCGGACCCAACAGCCGAACCCGACAGCCGAACCCAACAGCCGAACGCAACAGCCGAACGCAGAGGTCGCAAAGGTACGCAGAGAACGCAGAAGAATTCAGCAAGGGATGGAAGAGGCTGCGTCTTCTTCATCTTCATCCCGTTCTTCGGTTTCTTCTGCGTCTTCTGCGCTCCTTCGCGTCCTCTGCGTTCGGCTGTTGGGTTGGCGTCCGGCTGTCACGCCCCGGCCAGTCGCGGCCCGGCAGCAGGCAGGAAGGCATCCGAGAAGCACGCCCCTTCGCCCAGCCCGTGCGCGACGAACGCCGGCACCGCGGTTTCGACCATCTTCAACGAGCCGCAGACGTAGACCTCGAAACCGGTCAGGTCGCCGTGATCGGCCAGCATCGCCTCGTGCACCAGCCCCGTGCGGCCGTCCCAGTGGTCCTCGGGACGCGGCTCGGAGAGCACCGGCACCACCTCGAAGTTCGGATGCTCGCGCTGCCATTGCCGCGCCAGCGCCAGCAGGTACAGGTCCGAGCGCCGGCGCACGCCCCAGTACAGGCGCATCGGCCGCTGCACGCCGCGCTGGAAGGCGTCTTCCAGGATGCTCTTGACCGGCGCGAACCCGGTCGCGCCGGCGACGAACAGGAGCGGCTTGCCGCTCTTGCGCAGCGTGAAGGTGCCCAGCGGGCCCTCGAACTGCAGCGTGTCGCCCACCTTCAGGCCGTCGAAGACATGGCCGGTGAAGCGGCCGCCCGGAATCCGCCGCACGTGCAATTCGATGCGCTGCGCCTGGTGCGGCGGATTGGCGAACGAGAACGCGCGCCGCTGGCCGTCCGCCAGCACGATGTTGATGTACTGGCCGGCGGCGAACGCCAGGCGCTCGCCGGGGGGCAGTTCGATCAGCACGCGCATCACGTCCGGCGCGAGCCGCTCCAGCGCCACCACCTGGCCGCTGCGCAGCGCGAGCTCGGTCCCGGCGGCGGCGACCAGTCCCTCGACCTCGATCACCACGTCCTCCAGCGGCATCGCGCAGCACAGGAGGGCCTTGCCCTGGGCCTGCAGGCTGTCCGGCAGGGCCGCGCGCTGGTACGGCCGGTGCTCGACCCGCCCGTGCTCCACGCTGCACAGGCACTTGCCGCAGCCGCCGCTGCGGCATTCGTAGGGCAGCGCCAGCCCCTCGCGCAGGCCGGCCTCCAGCAAGGTCTCGCCGGCCCGCACGTGCAGCTCGCGCGCCGGACCGCGCTCGCCGTGCACCACCAGCAGGTGCTCGGCCGCCTCCCGCCGGCGCCGCCGCGGCGGCCACAGCGGCACCAGCAGCAGCAGCGCGGTGCCGGCGCCGAGCAGCGCCCACACCCGGCCCAGCGGCCATTCGTTGATCAGCGGAAAGACCGGCAGGTAGAACCAGTCGAGCTGGACGCCGGCGACGGCCGACCCCAGATCGGCCGGGCCGCCCTGGCTCGTGACGGGACGGGCGACGGCGAGCACCGCCAGCACCGCCAGCAGTCCGATGACGATGGGCCGCGGCGGCGTGGTGCGCGCCTTGGGCACCCGCTGCACGTGCACCCACAGCAGCAGCAGCAGGAACAGCGGCAGGCCGATGTGCATGAACGACAGCAGCGAGAAGAAGCGGTCGCCGACGCTGTCGCGGTGGATGAAGTTGCGCATCAGCGTGCCGCCGAAGCTGGGCAGCCAGTCGAGCCATTCGAAGGCGCCGACGATGACGAACTGGGCAAGCCGGTCCCAGGGCAGCATGTAGCCGTTGATGCCGCACGCGTACAGCAGCCAGATGATGGCCACGCCGGTGGTCCACGAGAACCAGCGAAAGCCCCGGAAGCGGTCGAACGCGAAATGCCGCAGCAGGTGCACGGTCATGGTGACGACCATGGCGTCGGACGCGTAGCGGTGCGCGCTGCGCAGCAGGCCGCCGGCGAACCACTGCCCGTGGGTGAGCGCCGCGACCGACGAATAGGCTTCGGCGACGCCGGTCTCGAAGAAGGCGTACAGATACAGGCCGCTGGCCGCCACCACCCAGAACAGGAAGAAGCTCATCGCGCCCAGGTGGTACAGCGGGTTCATGCGGTCGCCGAAGGCGCGGTTGAAGAGCGCCTCCAGGTGCATGAAGCACCACTGCAGCAGGGCCTGGAGCCGCTTCATGACGCGGCGGCCGTTTCCGCGGCGGCAGCGCGGCGCGGCCGCATCGCCCGCAGCGCGACGACCACGAACGCCAGGCCGCCGACGATGGCGATCGCGCCGCCCAGGCCCATCAGGCCCATGCCCGCGATCTCGGCCGGGCTGCGCAGCACCTGCTCGGCGCCGGCCACCTTGCGCTGCACGCCGTAGCCGCCGGACCAGACCAGGCCGGTGATGTGCAGCAGCTGGCCGCCGGCGTACAGCCAGGGCTGCGCATTGGCCAGGCGGCCCTCGGCGGGCCGGTAGCCGAGCGCCGGCAGCAGCCGGTACACCACGCCCATCAGCGCCAGGGTGACGCCGACGATGCAGCCGTGGTAGTGGGCCGGGATGCGCACGTTGCTGCCGGTGATGAAGATGCCGATCGCCCCGCCGGCGGCGAACAGCAGCACCGACGCGACGAGCGCGGCTCGCACCGGCCGCAGCACCGCGGTCGGCGGCGGCGCGCCGCGCAGGGCGAAGACCACGGCCAATCCGATCGGCAGCAGCGCCACGCCGCCACCCAGGCGCATCGCCCAGGTGAGCATGGCCCGGTGCTCCACCGACGCGACGTCGTAGGCCAGGTAGGCCACGGGCGTGACGAACACGCTGGCCAGCGCCAGCGCGAACATCAGCACCGCGACGCGCGGGCTCAGGGGCACGGTGCCGCCGCATTCGCCGGCGAGCCACAGCCACGCCACCAGCATCAGCAGCGTCCAGGTGAATTGCAGCGCGTGGCCGCCGCCCCAGAACAGGATCTCGTAATAGGCCTTGCCGGCCAACGTCGCCGGCACCGCCGCCCACGACCAGGCGAATGCCAGCAGCGCGACGGCGGTCGCCACCGCTGCCGCATTGAGACCGAAGCGCAGCGCGCCGCGGCCGTCGAAGTGCAGCCCGAGCCGCGGCGCGTTGCGCAGCGTGCGCAGCACCAGCAGCGCCACGCCGGCGGCGAACAGCAGCAGGCCGGCCAGGAAGGCCGGGCCGGCGAGCACGGGGATGTAGTTGGCCATGATCGGCTCGGCGTGGCCGAGGAAGGGCGAGAGCGCCATCGCCAGCGCACCCAGCCCCGTCAGGGCCAGTGCCGCCCAGCCCTGCCGCAGGCGCTGGCCGCTGTCGTCGAGGCTCCACAACAGGCCGGCCAGCGCCACGAACCAGACCAGCACCGACAGGTCGACGTGCACCACCAGCGCAACGTGGAACAGGTCGTTCAGCGGCAGCAGGCGGTTGATGCCTGGAGTGCGCGAGAACACCAGCAGGACCGAGAACAGGCCCGAGCCGATCAGGGCAGCCAGCCCGAGCCAGAGCCAGCCGCGCGCCAGCAGCAGCCGCGCGCCGGCGGGCACGTGCAGCCGGTAGTCGGCATCGCTGCGCGTGGCCGGCAGGCGCCAGCCGGCCGCGCCCGGGATCGTGGCCTGGGGCAAGGCGCTCATGACAGGGTGATTCCTTTCTGCGGGTCGAAGTCGATGACCAGCACCTGGGCGGGCTTGAGCGTCACCGTGGCCTCGCGGGCGTGCGTGAACGCGCCGCCGGACCGGTCCTTCAGGCGCACCGCGATGCGGTGCTCGCCGGCGGCGACCTGCACGCGGTGGTAGACGGCCGACGCGCCGTCGCGCGACAGGCCGGCCGGCGCGGCCACCTGGCGGTACACCGTCGCGCCGTCGAGATCGAGCTCGATGGTGACCGGCGAGCGTTCGCGCTCGCACTTCATCGGGGCGCGCATGTTCGGCGGCAGCTTGGCCAGCTCCGCCGGCGTGAACGGGCGGCATTGGGCGACGCGCTCGCCGTGATGGATGAAGCTGACTTTCAGCAGCGCCTGGCCGGGCGGCAGCGGATGGTAAGTTGGCCAGTGCGAGAACAGGCCGATCACCAGCGCGAAGAGGCCGTACAGGAGCGCCTGGCCGAGCCAGGTGGCGGCGCGGCTCATGCCGCGGCTCCCGCTGCATGGCGCAGGCTGGCGAGCGCCGCGGCGACCCGCGCTTCTTCGCCGGCATCGGCCCAGGCCGTGGTCCAGCGCCCGGGCGGCACGCTGCGGCGCAGGTGCGGCTCACGCGCGCCGGCCAGGCGCTGCGCCGTCCAGCGCTGCCCGAGCCGGAATTCGCAGCCGCCGGCGCGGCAGCCGCCGACCACCACGCTGGCCGCCCCCTGGCGCAGCGCGAAGTCGACGAACGAAGGCGGCAGCATGCCGGCGCAGGGCAGGCTCAGCGTCAGCACGTCCGGCGCGGCAAGCGCGTGGGCCCGGGCTGCGTGGTCGCAGCCGAACACGACGTGGCGGCGGCCGGCGGCCAGCCCGTCGCCGAGCTGGCGCCGCAGCGCGTCCAGCGGCGACTGCGGCAGGTCGATGCCGGTCGCCAGCGTCGCCCGGACGCGAAACGGCGTGCCCGAGGGACAGGCGCCGACGCAGACCGCGCACCCGGCGCACAGCGCCGCATCGACCTGGGCCAGCTGCAGGCCACGCCGGCCGTTCGGGTGCGGCACCATGGCGATCGCGCCGTAGGGGCAGTCGTCGGCGCAGCGGCGGCAGCCGTTGCAATGCGCCGGGTCGACCACGGCGGCGGGGACCGGGGCGCGCCGTGCCAGGAAGGGCAGCGCGGCGAGGCCGGCCAGCAGGGCCGCCGCGCCGATCCACGCCGCCGTGGCGGAGGTGGCATCGGCCAGCGGGTGCAGGAACAGCAGCCACCAGTCGAGCGCCAGCGCCCGCGGCATGGTCGCGAGGTCCGCCGGTCCCTGGCTGCGCACCGGCAGCAGCCAGGCGAGCGCGGCCAGCGCCGCCGCCGTGCCCAGCGCCAGCGGCAGGCGCGGCCACACGGCCGGCCGGCTGAGGCGTTGCAGGTGGAACCACAGGCCGAACAGCAGCAGCAAGGGCAGGCCCAGGTGGACGAACACCAGCAGCGAGAACAGGCGGTCGCCGACGCCGCCGAGGAAGTTGCGCGCCAGCGGCGAGCCGAGCCAGGGCAGGGCGTCCAGCCACTCGGCGCTGGCCACGGCGGAGAACTGCCCCAGCCGGTCCCAGTTCAGCCAGAAGCCGACGATGCCGGCCGCGAGCGCCAGCGGCAGCAGCGGCACGCCCGTCAGCCAGGAGAACCAGCGGAAGCCCCGGAAGCGCCCGAGCAGCCATTCGCGGGCCAGGTGCGCCAGCGTCACCAGCATGAACGCGTCGGCGGCATAGCGGTGCAGCCCGCGCAGCAGGCTGCCGGCGCTGCCGCGCGCGCGCGACAGCGATTCGATCGAGCGGTAGGCACCGTCGGCCGAGGTGTCGAGCAGTACGTACAGCACCGCGCCCGTGGCGGCCAGCAGGCCGAGCAGGCCGATCGCCAGGGCGCCGAGCTGCTTGAGCGGATTGGCCGTGCCGCCGAACGCGGCATCGAAGAGGTGTTCGGCCTGGCGGTAGCCGCCGGTGAGGGACTGCATGTGGCGGGCGCTTCAGGCGGTGGAGGTGCGGCGGCGCGCGCGCCGCTGCTGGCGCCACTCGTTGAACATGTAGCCGCCCAGGGCGAGGATGAACGTGAGGCCGCCGGCCAGTTCCCAGGCAAGGCTGTAGTCGACGCGGTAGCTGCCGGTGGCCGGATCGTAGACGGTGCACAGCAGGCGCACCTGGTCGATCAGGTCGGCCAGCGGCGTGCTCGGCGACAGCGGCGCCCCAGCAGC
>NZ_DATMHS010000130.1:0-86053 GCF_035554825.1 Ramlibacter sp.
CCGCCTTGAACTGCGCGTCATGCGTGCGGCGTCTGCGCGATTGAGATGTTTGCGATTGCATTGCTGTCCATCAATTTTTGATGGACAGCATCGTCACTGGCGCGTCAGCGCAAGACAAGGTGGGATGGCTGGACGCTCACGTTTTTCCAAATGCTGGCCCAGTCGATCGCAAACGTCCGTGGCCTTGCCCAAATACGCCGGCACTCCGTGATACTGGAGCAAGTACACGCCCTGGCAGGATGCCTTCTCGATCTGATAGTCCCTAAGGGTTGCCAAGGAGGCGCCGTCCAGCTGTGTTTCGGTCAACAGATCTAGACGCGCCTTCAGCTGATTTGAGATCGTTTCGAGGAAGTGGAACGAGTAGAAGTCCTGCAATTGATCTCCTCCGATTCGTGTAGCCGAAGGCGAGCCCTCTGACCGCGCCAAGCGCCGTCGCTCGTCTGATAAGTGTAGCCATACTAAGCTTATTGGCGCCGGGCAGGCCTCACCCGAAGAGCGTCCTCGCGGTCGCCGAAGCTTTCGACGTGATGGATCTTGACGATAGTCCGTTTGGGCCCCTTGGCCTGCGGCTGTCCTGAGAGTTGATCGGATCCCGGCCGTGTGCTGCAATTCCACGGCGCAATCCAGCGCTCAAGGAGAAGAGTTTGAAAAGCATCATCGGTGTGTTCGCTCTGGCGGTAGCCCTGAGCACTGGCGTAGCGCATGCGGTCGAGAACAAGCAGCAGACGAAGATGTCCGAATGCAACGCGCAGGCTGCGGGCAAGAAGGGTGACGAGCGCAAGGCGTTCATGAAAGAGTGCTTGAGCGCGAAGAAGGAAACGCCGCAGCAGGCGAAGATGAAATCGTGCAATGCCGAAGCCAAGGACATGAAAGGCGACGAGCGCAAGAAGTTCATGAGCCAGTGCCTTAAGAAATGACGGCACACGGGGCGGTGCAACAATACGGCTTATGGCCAACATCGCTTCCGTACTTAAATCCGAAATCGCGCGGCTTGCGCGCCGGGAAATCCGAAGTGAGCTAGCGTCGCTGCGAAAGGCGTCCAGCCAGCACCGATCGACCATCGCAGCCTTGCGGCGAGAAGTCGAACAACTGCGCAAGCAAGTTCGTTCTTCGGGAAAGGCGACGCGAGCGGCGCCCGCTGCAACCGAAGAGTCGGTGCAGCGCAGGTTCAGGTCTGCGGGTGTGGCCGTCCACCGCAAGCGGCTTGGTCTTTCCGCGGCGGATTACGGTGCGCTGGTCGGCGTGTCGGGCCAGACGATCTATCACTGGGAAGAAGGGCAGCGCCCGCGTGCGGCGCAACTACAGGCGCTCGCCGCTGTGCGCGGCATAGGTAAGCGTGAGGCGGCCCAGCGGCTCGCCGCCCTCGCTGACAAGGCACCCAAGAAGCCTGCCGTCAAGAAGCCCGCTGCCAAGAAGCGCCCTCGCCGGTCCTGACATCCGCGCGAGGTCACGGGGATCGCCGCAGTGGAACCACCAACGGGGGTCCGGTTCATCGCAGTGATCAGGTCTTCACTCGCGCTGTTCCTACTGTGGCTCGCCTACGCAGTGGTATGGCGGCTTGGGACGAGAGCACCCAGGCGATCGCCAACGCGCAACGCGGTGACGCCCGCGGAATAGTCATGGCCGCATTTGGCGGCGCTCAAGTGGCCTTGCTGATCGCTTGCGCCATCGCGATCGTCAGCGGCAAGCCTGGCTGGCTGCGCTGAATGCCACGGCGCGCTGCGGTGCCATGCAATTCAAAGTTATGTTCAGTGCACCGAAGCCGAGCCCCATGTGCCAGGGCCGTCCGCGCGCTCCCGCCGCCGCCACAATTGACAAAATCATCCTTGGACGAACGCCTCCGCTGCTGCAAGGACCCGTGCAAGTTGTCCCATCGCAAGTGCGTCCAGCACTGCGGCCCCGCCCAACGAGCCACGGCGACTGCACAAGAATTCCAGCTTTGCGCCATCGGGGAGGGGAGCAAGCACGCGCATGACTTGATCAATCCCGCTATAGAGCGGGTTGGACACCATTCGCTCAAGATCTTCCACGTTGCAACTGTACCCTCTTGGCTCCCACCCGCAGCCAGTGCGCCCACGCATGACCGAAACGCTCCTGGGGCAATGATCCAAGCACCGCGCCAAGGGCGTCCACCAATTCAGCCAACGCCTCGAATGCGCGCCAACTTATGACTGTGTTTCGCCGTCAGGATTCCGCTGCCGCAGATGTCGCAGCACATACTCTCGCGAACTCACCAAGCGCGAGTGCCTCGAGCGGAGTAGCGCCGCTGAATGAGCCGCGGCGAGTCAGAAAGAACAGAAGCTTCGCTCCTGCAGCGAGACCTGCCAGCATGACTGTCACAGCGTCCATCTGTTGGACCGCGCATGCTGGATCAGCATAGAAAGCAGGATGAACCGGGTCACCAGCGAGCAGTCAGTGGTCCATCCCTGACCTTACTACGTCGCGCAAGCACCGCGTGAAGAGTACGTCCCCAAGCGTTAGACCAGAGTTGAGACGGCACACCACGCCTGCCAATGCGCCAAAACTGACGCACTGACGCCGGCAGCAAACCGAGGTCTTGGTCCGCGTGACAGATGCGTGAGTCTCCCATGTGACTCGCTCTCCGAAAGCACCGAACGCGTACCCAATATCTCATAGGGGGCCGGGCGATCGTCTTGCGATCACTTGGCTGGCTCTGATTCAGTGAAGGCTCCGCCTCTGACCGCACCGCATACGGCGTATCTCGCACACGTCTTCGGGCGCAAAAAGCGGCCGCGGCAGAGCCCTTGCGCGACTCGGCCTTTCTGCCGGAACATGAACGCGCACGAGTTTGGCGGCTCTCTCGCCGGCTCGTGCGCCCGAAAGAGAAGACTTGAGCCCATTTGCCGAAACGCTGCGAGCCCTACGTGTTTCCCGGGGGCTGCGCCAGGATGAACTGGCCGACTTGCTGCACTGCGACCGCAGCAAGATTTCGGCGCTTGAGAACGACCTGCGCGAGGGCGTTTCGGAGGAGTTCGTCCGGGAGCTCTCCGCGGCTCTCGCTCTGTCCGCGATCGAGGCGCATGACTTGGTCCAGGCGGCACGCACGTCACAACGCAGCTATGTTGTTCCCTCCGAAGCACCTCCGAAGGCGTACCGCCTCGCCCGAGAGATCTTTGACTGGCTGGATCACATGCCAGAGGCCCAGCTGGATGCGCTCCTGAGCGTCCTGCGTGGCTTTTCGCCGGCGACACGTCCAGCGTTGACGCCGACGCGCCATCGCGTGTGGCGCAAGGACAAGGTATGGAAGGAGGAATCGATGCCGTAAACCAAAACGGGACAAACCTTTCGGCTTGCCCCGCGTGGTGAGTTAGCTTGCGCTACCTTTAGCTTCGACAACTGAAGTATCGCAACTTCCTCGCCGTGCGGTCAAGCGTTTTTTCGAGCGCGCGCACATCCTGAGCCGCGTGCCGGGTAGCACTCTGCCCGCGCTCGTGCGCGCTTTGACTGCAACATACCGCGCCTGGTAGGGAGCCGTCGACGCTGACGCGACGGTCGTGCTCGTCCTGGGCAACGCAATTGCGGCGTCATCGTTCCGCGATGGCGGAGCTGACGCTGCGGAGGAATTCAGCTATGTCTTCAACAAACTTCACCGCGGTTGCGGCCGCGGTCGTCGGAACGCCTGCGTCCGGCGGAAATCTCGTCGTCGGCCCCACGCGCGACCCCGTCCGCTGCATGAGCGGTCGGAGCTTCCGCGCGAAGTTCTCGTCGGTGAAGAACCAGCGATTCATCAGGTGCGAGTCCCTGCTCGAAATGCACGCGATGCAGATGTTCGAGTTGGTGAGCGGAGTCGCAAGATATACGGAACAGCCGCCAGCGCTGCGACTGAAGATGGGCCAACCGGCTCGCTCGTCTCAGTACACGCCGGACATTCACGTCGAATGGACAGGCTGGATTCCGTGGCTAGTGGAAGTAAAGCCGCGGCAGATAGCAGAGTCCGAGCGCTGGCAAACGAAGCTCTCGCGAGCAGCAATGGCTGCAGTGCGAAAGGGATTCCACTTCGTGGTTCTCACGGAAGACCACATGCGAGCAGCCGGAATGAACGACGTGCGTCGCGCGCTCGACAGCCGAAAGGCGAAGTACGTTGAAAGCCTTGGCGACGGCGCTACCGACACTGCCACGTACGACCCCGGCGAAACCGGTGAGATCGAATCGCGAGTCCAGAAGGTGCTTGCCCGCGCATTCGAGGAATCCCCGTCACTGCGGCTGCTGCGGACGCCTGGCATTGCCGACCCGCACTGTATTGCCGACCGCCGGTGCAACTTCTCAGGCATGCGCGGGGGACTGTCATGAGCAGCGATGGCAACTTCACGACCGGGACAAGGTTCCGGGAGCAGGACAGAAGCTTCCTGGTCATAGAGCAGGGTGCCCGCAACCGTGTCCTGAGGGACCTGGCCACGCAGGAGGTCACGACCCGTAGCGCCGCCCAGCTGCGCAAGCAATACGAGGCCGGCGCGATCGAATTCCTCGATCTGTTCTCCGCACCTGACGCGCCGCACAACACGTGCGACAAGGCGCTGGAGAAGTCGCTCGCCGACTGCAGCGAGCAAGCTCGGGGTGAGGTCAAGGTCAAACTGCATTTCCTCAACGGCATCTGTCCGCGAGGACGTGTCCTGTTCCGGCGCTCGGAAGTTCACGAGGCGATACTGAAACTGCACAGGGAGCTTCCGGACAAGCTCCCGGATGTCGCGCGACGCTCAAGCCCGCCAAGCGTTTCGACTTTCTACGCGTGGCGGCGCGCGTGGGTCTGTTCCGACTTCAGCGCCAGGCATCTGATCAACCGGCACGACCTTCGTGGCCGTCGCCCGGCGCCAATTCCCGAGGGTCTGGTGCCTGTTCTGGAGCGGGTGATCGACGAGTTCTATGCAACCGGAAACCGCCCGTCGGTCTCGGAGACCTTGGAACGCGCCGAAGCCGAGGTCGATCGCATGAACCTCGTGAGGCCACCAGTGGATCAACTGCCGCGGCCGACGAGGCGGCAGCTGCAGCGCCTGATCGACAAGGCAGATCGCTTCGTGACCCTGCAGGCTCGCTTTAGCACCGCGTATGCGCGCAAAGCGACCAGGATCTTCACGCGCAATAACCAGCCCACACGCCTGCTCGAACGCGTTGAGATCGACCACTCGCCGCTCGACGTGATCTGCACCGCGGACGAAAGCGGTCTCGTCGTCGGCCGCCCGTATCTGACGGTGCTGATCGACGTCGCTTCACGGATGATTGTCGGCGCGTGGATCAGCTTCCGGCCGCCCAATGCGGCAACGGTACTGCGCGCCCTCAAGCATGCCATCCTGCCGAAGGACGAGCTGCTGAAGCGCTACAGGATCAAGGGGCCTTGGCCGGCGCGCGGTGTCCCAAGTCAGATTGTCTTGGACAACGGCAAGGAGCTGCACTCGAACGCGCTGGAAGGCGCAGCGCTCGACCTCGGGGTCAGTCTCGTCTACTGTCCGCCTCGGCAGCCGTTCTACAAGGGCGTCATTGAACGCTTCCTGCAGGAGATCAACTACCGCTTCATTCACCTGCTGCCCGGGACCACGTTCGCCAAGTACTGGCTGCGGGAGGACTACGACTCGCTGAAGAACGCCGTGATTCCGGTGGAGGACCTGCGCCGGCTGGTGTACCGCTGGATCGTCGAGGTGTACAACAAGAAATTCCACCGCGGGATCCAGACGTGCCCGCTGGAGAAGTGGAACGAGCGTGACGGCAACGTGGACCACCCCGTTCTGCCGCGGCGGATCGAGGTGCTGGACGTGTACCTGACGGCGACGGAGGAGCGCACGCTCGGTTCGAAGGGCATCGAGATCAATTCGCTGCACTATGCCGGTGCGGAGCTCAACGATCTCTACTGCGAGCTCAGTCAGCGCCCTGCCTCGTCCCGGCGCCTGAAAGTTAAGCCGAACGCTGACGATCTCGGCTTCATCCATGTGCTCGATCCGCGGACCAACACGTATTTCAAGGCCCCGTGCACCTGGCCCGAGTACGCGAACGGCCTGACGCAGGAGCAGCACGAGTGGTGCCGCGCGCTCGCCCGCGAGAGGTACGAGGCGCTGCAATACCGCAGCGCGCTGCTTGCGTCCAAGCAGGAGATGCTCGACGAGGCCAGGCAGATGCACGAACGGCATCAGAACCTGCTCGCGCTCGCCGAACAGGAGGTGCAGGTGCCCGCGAAGGCCAAGAGCAAGGCGAACAAGACGCCGAGGGCCAGTCGCTCTGGGGTGGCCACGCAGTCTCGCGCGGAAGCTGCGGCTGCCGTCCGCAGCGAAAAGCCTCGCCGCGAGCCCGCACCTTCCCCGGTTTCGTTCGAAGGGCTGGAAGCGTTTGCAACTGGCCAATCTGATCTCTTCTGAAAGGACCACATCATGAACATTTCCGTTGCACCGTCGGCCGCCTACAAGCACCGGGCGACCATGGAATCGGCTGCGCACGACGACGTCGAACTGCAGGTCGCCCAGTTCGTCGCGACACTCGTGGAACACACCGTGCTGAACGATTGCCTGTCGCAGATCCATGCAATGCACAGCGCTGCGCGTCATCACCGCGGAAAGGCCCGCGGGATGTTGATCTACGGGTTGACCGGCACGGGCAAGTCGACCGCTGCCAAGGAGTACGAGCAGCGCTATCCGCGTAGTCAGGCGAGTGATCGGGTGCTCATTCCAGTGCTGCGGGTCGAGTTGCCCGGACATCCCACGGCCAAGGCGATCGGTGAGGCCATTCTCATCGCGCTCGGCGATCCGTTGCCTCACGCCGGATCGGCCGAGTTCCGCATGAACCGGGTTCGCAAGCTGTTCAAGGAGTGCCAGGTTGAACTGGTGATCCTCGACGAGTTCCAGCACATCACTGACAACCTCAACGGGCGTGATCGGAACATCGCTGCGGATACGATCAAGAACCTCATGAACGACACAGGCATCCCCTGCGTCTTCATCGGCACGCCGTCCTGTCGCGCGTACTTCGTCCAGAACCAGCAGCTTGGGCGGCGTTGCAGTCCCAAGATCGGTATCAGGCCCTTCGGGTTTGGTACTGCGGCAGATCGTACGGACTTTCTGCGGTTGCTCCTGGCGCTGCATCACAAGCTCCCCTTCACGGGACCGTCCGCGCTGATTGATCCGCAGACGGCGGAGGCGCTTCACTTCGCCAGCTTCGGTCTCGTTGGGTTGCTGATCCAGCTCGTGGAATGCGCCCTGCGCAACACGCTGCTCGCCAGGGCAACGCAGCTGACGCGCGAGGCGCTGCATCAGGCGTTCGCCGAGGTCATCTACCCGCGCTGTCCGAGCAACCGCAATCCCTTCGACAAGCGGTTCAACTGCATGCCGCTGACCGGCCCCGAGGAGCCCTTTCATGGCTTCGGCGCTTGAACTGGCGGGGCCGCTGCTCGCGCGGCCCTTTCCGATGACGGGCGAGGGCCTGCGCGGGTACTTCATGCGCCTCGCAGAGGACAACGGGTTGCTGCCGAATATCGATCTGTACCTGATGCTGTTAGGCAGCCGCCAGCATGCGGCTGCGACCAAGTCACGGCTGGCCCAGGCTGCTGAAGCGACGGGCGTGCCGTTTGCGGCGCTCGGTGCGCTCGATTCGCGAGGATTGTCCAACGCTGCCGCTCGGACCTGCCGCTTCGCCGGCCACCGGATCGCCTTGACTCGGCTTCGGCTCGAGCGCTGCGCCATCTGCCCGAAGTGCATGCGTTTGGCGCGAGCACTACATGCGTCCTGGGAGTTGAGCGCCGTTGTCGCCTGTCCCAGGCATGGATGCTGGCTGATCGATCGATGCCCGCGATGCAAGGTGACGCTGTCCTGGCGGCGGGCTGGCGTGGCGACGTGCCGCTGTGGCTTCGATCTGATCGCCGCGCACACCTCGCCCGCGCCGGATGCCGTGTGTGCACTGACTGTCACCATTGAGGAGCGATTGGGCGGGGAGCTTCCCACTAAGGCGGGGCGACGGTTCGGGTTTCCCGCAATGCTCGACAAGATTCCACTCAATCAGATGCTCGGGATCTTGCATCTTTTGACGAATGTGAAGCTGCGACGGGTCTGCAGCGCGGTGCCCGTCATGGAAAACGCGACCGACAGTCTTCGCGCCGAGGCCGCTACAGCATGCAGCGCGGCCGACGCATTGGGTCGATGGCCCGTCGGATGGCGCTCGCTGCAAGAGCGCGTGAACGCCGCTCATTTTTCCGGCGGCCCGTTCGAGGAGGACGGCATCGTCACCTACCAGGAGGCCCTCGCGCCGCTACTGGCCATCGGGCAGCTGCAACAGTCAGTGGCTGCCGAATACCCGCGGCTTCTGCGTCTTCAGGCGCGCGCCTATCTAGAGGCGCGCGTGCTCGAGGTGGGGCGTCGCCACCTGTATGCGACGGGAAGGTTGCGTTCTGACACGACGCGTTCTCTGCCTCTGCTGACGCACATACGCGCCCGGGGCAGCCGCAAGGACTTGGCTAAGAGCCGCTTCTCTGAGCGGGCGGTTGGGGAGCTGCTGCGTGCGACACCGCATCAACTTGAGCTGCTCCAGAGCGTTGGTGTTCTCTCATCGCAGCATCGAGCGTGGAGAACAGGAGCCGAACTGGACGACGCGTTGCAACTATTGGTCGCCCAGGCTCGCAAGCGGCGGTTCGCCATGAGCGAACGGCACGAGATCGTGCCACTGTCGCAAATCAGCCAGACTTCTGGTGAGGCGCTCGCAAGGCACCTTCACGACATACGTACGGGTAGGACGCCCTGTTTCACATGGCCATACTCGTTTGACGCCAGCTTGGCGACAGTGTCCATTCCTGCCACCGCTGCCGCGCGCTACAGGGACGCGGATGGCGAGCGGCATGTCTCGAGGAGGTCACCATGCTCCTCATAAGGCCGATTCCACAGCCTGGCGAGAGCCGCCAGGGATATCTCTTGCGGGTGACTGACGCGAATGCCTTGGGCTCACCGACACGCCTGTGCACAATATTTGACTCCCGCGATCATCCTTGCCCGACGTCAGGCGGGATGAGGGGGCCCGTGGCATGGCTTGGCCATTTGAGCAGCCCTGATCCGCAGGGTCTGCCCGGCCGCTACTGGAACACGCGGCAACCGCGTTACTGCCCGGTGTGCCTGCAAAGATCGCCCATCTGGCAAGCGCTCTGGCAGCTTGTTTTCTACGTGGCGTGCCATGTGCACAGAACCGACTTGGTCGAAACCTGTCCCGAATGCCTGCGACCACTTCGATGGGCCAGGGGAGAACTGATGGCGTGCGAGTGCGGAGCAGACCTGCGAGCGGGGCCGACTCGTGCCAGCGCGCCCGGCCGTTTGCGGATCTCCTCTGCGATAGCGGATGCGTGGCAGCACGATCTGATCGGAAACAGCGACACAACCTCCGGTCGAATTGAGGCGGTGATGCATCGCGTCTGGTTGCTCGGGGCATACGGCGTCGGGCTGACCAGACGAGCTCAGAAGCTGGCCCACCTCCAACGCCTCGAAGCGGCCGGCAACGTGGTGGACGCAGCAGCAGCCGCGCTGGACCACTGGCCGGCTGGCTTCTTTGCGTTGCTGGACGATGTCGCAGCGAAGTACGGCAACGCCGGTACCACGCGGCTGACGGATCGCTTCGGCGGCCTGTACAGGGAAGTGTTTGCAGCAAGCCGCAAGGAAGCTTTTGCCGATCTTCGTGCCGGATTCGAATCCTATGTGCTGCAGCGATGGCCAGGACAGCTCGCCGCACGCAACCGCCGCCTCTCTCAATCGGCGATCGAGGAGCACGTGTGGATTCCGGTTTCCAAGGCGGCAAAGGAGCTGCACTGGCGACCGCAGCGGGTCCGTTCGGCCATCGAGCGCGGCCTGCTCCAAGGACGGCTCGTTGAACGCGCGTCCGGGCGTGTCTCTGGTGTCGTGCATAGCAGCTCGCTTGCAAGACTGAAAGCCGATGCCAGTACGTGGATGGATCTCGTGAGAGCTTGCGAGTCGCTCCACATTGGAAAGAAGGCCGCCAAACGGCTCATGGCAGCCGGGCAACTCCCCGCGATCGCAGGCCCGGACATCGACGGACACCCCGTGTGGCAGTTCCGACGAGAGGCCGTTGACGCATTGGGAGCCCTCAACGCGCTGGAGTCACGTCGCACGCGGCCTCCACTAAGTCCTTACGGCGAAAGATTCGAAACGCGTCTGCCCCCCAGCAGCTCGGATATGGTGCCGTGCCGCCACACAGACGCGATCTCCCGTACTCTCGTCACCGAACAATAGCGAGGGTGCTCCGCAAATCCGCACAAGCCCTGAGCGCATGCGATGGGACCGAAATACGTGCTTGTGACCGTGTAAATAGAGCACCTCATCGCGCGCGACAGCGTCAAGTTGGTCCAAAAACCTGATGCCGTCGATGGACTCCATTCCAGCGCCAAAAAGGACGTCTTTTAGACGCTGCCGCAGCGACTTGGCCGCAGCGGCAGCGTCAAAGAAAGGCAGAGGATGGTGATGCCCAACGATTACAACAACAAAGCCTTGTTCTTGGTAATTTTGGACTAGTGACGACACTCGCCCCACCAGAAAACGACCCAGTGCGTTTCCGAATGAGGTGATTGAAGGAGCGACAGTGTTGATTGCTATCAGTGCGATCGAGAGCCCGCTTGGGCATCGCCTCACTGTGACGGCGGGAAATGCATCATCGATGTCCACCGACTGAGTATCGTCCGGCTTCTCGCAGACCTGCTCAGTTGCCAGCCGCGCGCGAGCCCACAGGAAATTTCGGACTCGTGCGTCGCGACCTTCGAAATCCTTCGTATCTGTCCTAGTGAATGCATCTAAGCCACGCGCGACGAAGTTCAGATCGTGATTGCCAGGTACGAGGACGATCTTCGGGGTAATCCCAGGTATCCGGGCGATCGAGGCGAGAAACGCCTCCCACTGGGCACGAGAGCCCGTGTCAGTGCAATCGCCTGAGATGACGACGAAATCAGCCTCCTTCAGCTCATCTCGAAGCAGATCAAGGGTCCTCTCGAGTGCTCGGTTCCCCGTCGGGCCACGCTCCCCAGCTTCAACTCGTGGGGACCTCTCTGTGTCCACATAGTGCAGGTCGGAGAGATGGAGGATTTTCAACATTGCTACTGATATCGTCTCACCGCCGACGCTGACCTAATCATTGCAGAACATCCAAGAACAATACTGAGTACTGCCCAGGCGAGGAACAGCGCACCAAAAAAATACAACGCGTCCTCGTCGTACCACTGCCCTAACGGAAGTGGATCGCACTTGACGCGGATCACCCCATTGGGGCTGCCCATGGCCCAGATGAGAATGCAGGGCATTGTGGCCGGATCCCCGGAGAGGTGAGTGATCCACACAGGGAGCGAGAAAATCACCGTCAGTAGCAGGACCAACGCTGCGTGGCTCGCTAAGGTTGCCGAAATTAGGAGCGACACCGTCGCGATACGGTATGTAGAACGTGAGCCGCCAGTGGCTGTATCGAACATGCTTGCTGCCGCTGGTTCCCAGAACCAGCGCCCGACAAGGGTGTAGGTGGGGCTAAACGCCTGAGACAGAAGCAAGCCCAGCGTACTCCGGCCCACCACACGAGCCGTCTTGCGCAGACTGGGTAAGAGCACGAGTCCGAGCAGCAGTGCGAATGCGAACGCCACCCCTAGGTCGATCCACGCGGGCCCGCCACCCGGAAAGATTGATGATGGTCTGAACCCCAGCTGATAGCGGATTGGCATAAAGACACTCGCAACCGCTAAGTACAAGGTGGCAGCGAACCCGCAAGGAATTGCCGCTGCCGTCAAGGCAGAACTGCCAGACCTCAGTATTGAAGTTCCTGGAGCACTATCGAGATCGGCCTGCATAGCATAGCCCTCCTCTGTTGTCCTCTCAATCGCAATTCTGTATTAGTTGAGCGCCGAATCCAAGGGCTCGCGCGCTAAGTTGCCAGATTAGATCGGTCCGGCCGATGGTGATTAGGGTCGTGGGGCGGCCGCCGGATCAGTGGAGATGCCTTTGCCCGAGATGCTCCCGCGACCACCTGTGCAGGTACGCGCGAACGAGCGTCCGAACTTCTCTCGCATTTCGGACCCCTTGAACGGGAATCTCCGGCGCGAGTTCAATAAGGGTCGCTTCATCCAATCCCCATTCAACTGCGATGTCGCGCAGTGCCCCACGTGCGATTGCGCCGAAGTCCGACGGGCGCGGTTCTTCGACGATCACAATTCTGAGGCGAGACAGCAGGGGTTTCGAAAGGGACCCCAACGTGTTGGCCGTGGCCCAGAACATCAGCTTGCTCAGATCACAGGTCGTCTGGAGATAGGTGTCATACCACCGCTTGGCGTTTTCCGGTTCCAATAGATTGAGCAAGGCGACAGTTGGGGGCACGCCATTGCGGGTGCTCCCCCCCACCTTGTCGATTTCGTCGAGTAGCACGAGCGCGCTCGCGGACAAGTGCTGCAGCATCACGTCAATGAGTGGTGAGGGCTGCCCAGTCGCCCAACCTCGGGCTGTACCCAGCAACGCCATCGAGTCGTTCATGCCGGCGAGGGCCATCGGGCACAGAGGGAGGCGCAACTCCTCTGCGATGCGGCGAACGAGGCGTGACTTGCCACATCCTGGCATGCCAACCAGCAGCGTAGGTGTCATTCCCAATTCAATGGCGCCAAATAGGCGCCGAGATGAGATGTCTGCCGCGAGTTCCTCGATCGCCGAGCGTGCCCAAGGAAACTCTTCAGACAGCGTGTCGACCAGGTGTTCGATGCCCGTGACGTCTGGCAGTTTTGCAATTGGAATCGGCCTTTGAAGCCGCGCGTAGCGCTTCAACGTCTCGCGATCATCATCGTTCGCACCTGGTGGAATTTTCCCTGCAATCACAAGGTGTGTTCCAGGCAAACGCCCCCGTGTAGGGGCCTCAGCTCCTTGTGCAGACGATGGCCGAACGTTCTGCCTGAGCAACACTTCGGCACGAAGGCGGTGCCACACGCTACGTTGTGCCGCGTCGCCGAAGCAACTCTCGAAATCAGCACTTGAACCGGCCAACTCCACGGCGCGCTCGCGCACGAGATTCCAGAGCGACAACCCGATAGACTCGAAGTACTCCAGTCGATGCTTCTCGTCGTCACCGTAGTCGGGCGCACGCTTGTACAGCAGATAGAGCACGAGCACTCGAAGGCAGGCGTACAGATCATCCGCGTCCATCGACTTCAGCTGCTGTTCAGCATCGCCCGCCATGAGCTTGGCAATGACTTCCGACCATACGTCCAGCGCGTCGTTGAGCTCGTTGGAGTCGCGAACATCAGTGGGCGAAGATTTCAGCGGTTCATCGCGTAGCAACCGCGGTACGGGGCTGACGAGGGGGTCGATCAGGTGATCTGTGTCGATGCGAATTCCAATGCGAAGGAGGTGGGCGTGCGCTAGTTCCTCCATCAACGCCGGACGAGGCAGATCAGCTGTGACGCGTTTCAGCACCTCGATCAGCAACACGGTTGGATCGGGAATTCTTGTGCCAGGCCGGTGAACGGCATCTCGCAGTGCCAGTGCAGCCGCGATTCGAGACTCGGCGTCCGCTTCGGGTTCGAGCGCTTCGAGCACCGATGCCTGCAGCTGCCGCAGATGCTTCGGCGCGTCCGGGCCGTACGGCATCAATAGCAGCAATGGATGGACGAAGTTGTCCGGGGAGAAAATGGCGCTTGCAGCACCGCGAGTTACCGCTTCCATCACGCACCTTTCGTTGTGTGAGTGGCTGCGGTTCAAGTCCGATCTAATCGATCGCGAACTGTCGGAGAGCAACCCCGCTGTGAGCCGCCTTCAGATCTTCACGATCTCGGACGGCTCACGACGCCAAGGTTAAGTTTTGGATCGGAGTTGTCAAGTGGCGCAGAGACGCGCCAACAATGGCTTATGACGTTGGTTGGAGAATGTCCGACGAATTCGTCGCGGCAGCGTGGAGAGTCCAGTTAATTGCGTGAACGCGAATGTCGGGCCGGACTGAATTCATCGGACAAGCGTTGATTCTTCGGACATCGTAGTCCTGCGAAATCAGTATCCTCTCAGCTCGCTACTCTCCTGTGGAGCATGAAGCGAGCGTATTACTCCGCACCGGTATCCGAGTTCCTTGGGCATTCTGCCGAGACTATTCTCGGCACGCTCACGGCGTGTAGTGAGTTTCCAGTTGAGGCCCCGCAGCGCGATGCTTGGCTGGAGCAAGTTCAGATTCTCAAGAAAGTCCTTGCCGCACATACGGGCAGGGGGCGGCTGTACCTCGAATACGCGGTGCCTCGACTGGGCCGGCGAATTGATGCTGTGGCTCTTCTTGACCACGTTGTCTTTGTCCTGGAGTTCAAGGTTGGCGAAAGCAGATTCCTGACCGCCGCGCGAGATCAGGTCTGGGACTATGCGCTTGATCTCAAGAACTTCCACGCATCGACTCACGACAAGGCGGTAGCGCCGATCCTGGTGGCGACTCGCGCGCCGTCAACGGACATGCGCATCGAAGTGAGCGCCATCAACGACGGCGTCTTTCGGCCCATCTTCGCATCAGAAGCCACCCTGCCCGCGGCCTTGCGGGCGGTGCTCCAGTGGTCCCCGGCACCACCAATTGGGGTCGAGGAATGGGAGGCCGGCCGTTATCTGCCGGCTCCGACGATTGTGGAAGCAGCACGAGCGCTGTACGCGGGCCACGGCGTTGAAGAAATTGCGAGGAGCGGTGCCGGGAAGGACAACCTCAATCTCACTTCATCGGCTGTCGACCGGATCATTGAACAGTGCAAAGCGCAGAACCAGAAAGCAATCTGCTTTGTCACCGGAGTGCCCGGTGCAGGCAAGACATTGATCGGGCTCAACGTTGCGACAAAGCACACGGCTCCGGGCGAATTGCACAGCGTCTTTCTTTCGGGCAATGGACCTTTGGTGTCGGTCCTCAGAGAAGCCCTGGCGAGAGATCACGTAGAGCGAGAGCATCAGCGCGGGAAGTCGGTGAGGAAGGGTGAGGCATTGAGTCGCGTGCGCGCTTTTGTGCAGAATGTGCATCACTTCCGGG
This sequence comes from Ramlibacter sp., assembly GCF_035554825.1. GTDB lineage: Bacteria > Pseudomonadota > Gammaproteobacteria > Burkholderiales > Burkholderiaceae_C > Ramlibacter. Next base: position 14,989 of record NZ_DATMHS010000130.1, read on the forward strand.
ACGAATACTTGCGTGATCCGGGACCGCCGTCAGACCACGTCGCAGTCTTCGACGAAGCCCAGCGCGCCTGGAATCTGCAGCAAACGGCGATGTTCATGCAGCGCAAGAAGAGCAGGCCCGGCTTCGCGCAGTCGGAACCAGAGTTCCTCATCTCCTGTTTGGATCGTCACCAAGACTGGGCCGTGATCGTCTGCCTCGTCGGGGGCGGGCAGGAAATCAATACTGGTGAAGCCGGCATCACGGAGTGGATCCAAGCGATTCGGCGCTCGTTCGAGCAGTGGCATGTATTCATGTCACCCGAACTGCACGGTTCGGAATACGACTCTGGGAATGCCCTGCAGACAGCGCGGGAGCACGCGCTGACCCAGTTCAATCCGGATTTGCATCTTTCAGTATCGATGCGTTCGTTCCGAGCCGAACACGTGTCGGACTTGGCTAAAAGCATTCTCGATCTGGACGTACATACTGCGCGTCAAACGTTTGACCGTTTACGTACACGATACCCAATTGTTCTCTGCCGCAATTTGACTCGGGCCAAGCGCTGGCTCCGCGAGCAAGCTCGTGGGACTGAACGTTTTGGGATTGTGGTGTCCTCCCAGGCGCAGCGGCTGAGACCGCATGCGATCGACGTCAGATCACCGATGGATCCCGTTCATTGGTTTCTGGACGACAAAGATGATGTCCGGTCTTCCTACTACTTGGAAGAGGTTGCAACCGAATTCCATGTGCAAGGTTTGGAGCTGGACTGGACTTGTGTTGTCTGGGATGGTGACTTTCGGCACGTCGACAACCAATGGGAGCATTTCTCGTTTGTCGGCAGTCGTTGGCAGAACATCAAGATGCCGGAGCGTCGTGCATTTCAGAAGAACGCTTATCGTGTTCTCCTCACGCGGGCCCGGCAAGGCATGGTCATAGTTGTTCCAGAGGGAGACGACCAAGACTCGACGCGCCTTCCTGCCTATTACGACGGTACGTTCTCGTATTTGCGAAGCCTGGGCCTATCGCTCTTAGAGTGAGTCGGCCCTGCGCAACGGCACGCATTCGGATACTGCCAATGCTCGGCGCCTTGCCACGACAGGACTGGTGCTAGCCGGCAACAAGCTGGTTGACCAACTCGCCCCCCTCGGCAGCAGCGATTGCCAACCTCTGCGTCGCCCGCGTCGCCGCCACATAAAACAGCCGCGCCTCGTCCTTCTCGTCCTCTCCCTCGCCCGCCATTTGCCCTACGCCGCATAGCGCCACCACGGGGAACTCCAGGCCCTTGCTGCCGTGCATCGTCATCACCTTGATGGTGTTGGCGAGCGGGTCATAGCCGCCTGAGGACTTGCGCACCTGGTGCGGCAGCTTGCGCAGCGTCAGCACCCGGCCAACCTCGTCCATCTGCGCCTGCTTGCGGCACAGAACGGCCATGTCGCCCCAGGCATGGCCCTCCTCGTGCGCATTCGCGAGGATCTCGGCGATCTTGCCGGGCTCGTCGCTCGCCTTGGGCAGGCGGATGATCAGCGGCTCCTCGCCTTCGCGACCGCAGCTGACGGGGCGGACCACCGGCACGCCGTCGTCATCCTGCTCCTCGGGGCTCAGGAACTTGGCGGCGACCATATTGGCCGTCTGCAGGATCTGCTTGGTGTTGCGGTAGTTGATGCGCAGGATGGTCGTGCGGCCCGAAGCCTGGATGCCGACGCTTTTGAAGCTGAAGCCGCGCGCCTTGCTCTTGCCGTAGATGTCCTGCGCGCTGTCGTACAGCACCAGCAGGCTGTTCGTCTCGGGGTCCACCATCTGCGTGACGAGCTTGAGCCACTCCGGCTGGAAGTCGTGCCCCTCGTCGATCAGCACCGCTTGGTATTGGCCGGAGGGAATCTGCTTGCGCTCTACGCCGCGGATGACGTTGTCGACCAACGCCTGCGCGTACTTGTCGCCGAAGCCCTCGGGCACCGGCTGCCCGAAGGCGACCAGCTGGTCGCGGCACCATTTGTGGAAGTTGCGCGCGTGCACTCGGTCCGACAACCCCTTGGCCGCGAAGGTGGCTTCCAGCTTCTGCGCCAGGGGCTTGTTGTAGCAAAGCACCAGGATCGGCTTGGCCGAAGGAAACTTGGCCAAATGCTCGGCGCGGTAGCCCAAGATCATGGTCTTGCCCGAGCCGGCCACGCCGTGGATGACGCGGTGGCCTTCGCCCAGGCTGCGCGCCAGCTGCTCCTGCTGCAGGTCCATCACCCGCATGATGTCCGGCAGTTCGTCCTTGTCCGCGGCGAACAGTGCGGTCTGCACCGGCACGCGCACTTCCGGGAACATGATCCAGCGCACCCGTTCCAGCTGCGGCAGGGAAATCACCTTGCCGAACGCATGCGGGAACATGTGCCACAGGCGCTGCTGGAATTCCTCGGCTTCCGCTGCTTCCAGCATCTCGTCCTTGCAGATCGCGTAGTGCGCGTCGATTGCCTGATCCAGCCCCGCGTCCGTAAATTGCTTGCGGGTGATGTTGGTGAAGACGACACCGTGCCCCCACGGGAACGCAAGCTTGCCCTTGTGCGGGCCATCCTCGTGAATCAGCTGTGCGTCCTGCTCCAAGGCACGCACGACCTGGATCGCACAGTGGCGGGCTTGCTCGAGCGGATTCTTCACGACCTTGTGCTGGCCATCGGGCACGATGTCCCAAGCTTGCTTGGACGCCTTGAGGATGGTTTCCAGCTTCCAGTCCTTGGTCTCCAGGATCAGGATGCCGCGGCGCGGATGAATGACGACGAAGTCCGGGTGCGTGCGCATCGGACCGACGGGCACGTCGTACCAGAGCAGGTAATCGTCGTCGAGCTTCTGTTCCAGCCGCTCCGCCAGGCGGCGTTCCCCGGCGGTCATGCGCGCCGCGCACGAGCCCAGGGCGGGTATGAGGACAGCCACCGCTTCTCCTTCCGAGACGGATCATGAAGGCAGAGCTTGATCTAGGCAAGGGCGGGGGCGCACTTGGTCAAGTACGCGCTGGGTTCACATTGAGAGTGGCGGTCCTCGCTGGCCGGCACGCCCTTTAGCTTCAGCCCTGGTACAACCGCAGCGCCTCCCGCGCCGTCTTTTCGTCGCACACCAGCACCGAGGCCAGCCGCGCGCGCAGCACTGCGGCGATGATCGGCGCCTTGTTCTGGCCGCCCGAGGCGACGATGACCGTCGCGATGTTGGCGAGCAGCTCCAGGGGCGGCGAAATGGCGCGCTGGTTCACCGGGTGCGCCACCGGTTGGCCGTCGGCGTCCAGGAAGCGCCCCAGGATGTCGCCGACCGCGCCGGCACGCCGCAGGCTGGCGACCGTCACGTCCTTCGGCAGCCCGTAGCGGATCAGGAGCGACCGCTCGCTCAGGTCGCCGACGCTGAGCAGCGCCACGTCGTTGGCCGCCATGCCGGCGAACGACTCCTTGAACACGTCCTGCGCGACCAGCAGGTCGCGCGACTGCTGGCTGCCCGCGTACAGCGGGGCGGCGAGATAGGTGCAGCTGGCGCCGAGCCGGCTGGCCAGGGCGCTGGCGGTTTCGAACGTGTTGATCTCGAGGCCGCGCGTCAGGCCGCCCATCATCGAATTGACGTTCAGCGCGGGGCGCTGGGCGGGCCGCACGAAGCGGATCGCCTCGCGCAGCGTCGCGCCCCAGCCGACGCCGATGCCGCGCACGCGATGCTGCTCCAGATGCCGCGACAGGAACTCGCCCGCGGCCCGACCGAGCAGGGCCGGCAGCAGGTCGGCATCTTCCGGCGTGGGCACGATCACGGCCTCGTTCAGCCCGCAGACGCCTTTGAGCTCGCCTTCCAGCGCCAGGCAGCTTGCCAGCCGCGAGTTGATGGTGATGCCGACCAGGCCGCTGGCACGCGCCTCGCCCAGCAGGCGGTTCACGCGCAGGCGCGTCGTTCCCAGGCGCGCCGCCACCCGGTCCTGCGTCAGGCCCTCCATGTAATAGAGCCAGGCCGCGCGAACGGCCGCTTCATCGTCTTCCATGCATCTTCCCCCGGCGCGATGATGCTACTAGACAAACGTATTTCCGACGATACACTTGTTCACCGCGCCGCATCGGCGCCGAGTGGAGGCCGTAAATTTCCGTATTGCAAGACGCCCTGCGCGATGCCGCCGTCACGCGCGAGGTCGCGATCGAGCCAGGCGTCGCGCGCCGCCTGCCCGAAGTCGCCGGCCGGTGCGCGCCCGGTGCCCCCTGCATGGTCATCGCCGACGGCAACACCTGGCCGGCGGCCGGGGCCGCGGCCCAGGCCGCGCTGCAGGCGCACGCCGCCGGCGCGGTGTCGCCCCTGGTGCTGCCGGCGCAGCCGCGCCTGAAGCCGCGCGCCGAGACGGCCCAGGCCATCGCGCAGCAACTGCAGGCGCAGGACGCCGTGCCCGTCGCCGCGGGCTCGGGCGTCATCAACGACCTGGTGAAGTACGCCGCCGCACTGGCCGGCAAGCCCTACCTGTGCCTGGCCACCGCCCCCTCGATGGACGGCTACGCCGCCTCGGGCGCCGCATTGCTGCAGGACGGGTTCAAGCGCACCCTGGCCTGCCCGCCGCCGGTGGCGGTGCTGGCCGACCCCGGCGTGCTGGCCGGCGCGCCGGCGCGCATGGCGGCGTGGGGCTACGGCGACCTGGCCGGCAAGCTCGTCGCCGGCGCCGACTGGCTGCTGGCCGACGCCCTGGGCATCGAGCCGATCAACGCGGCGCCGTTCGCGCTGGTGCAGGATCATCTGGGCGAGTGGCTCGGACAGCCGCGCCGGCTCGCGGCGCGCGATCCGCAGGCACTGGGCGCGCTGCTCTCCGGGCTGCTGGTGAGCGGCTTCGCCATGCAGGCGCACGGCAACTCGCGCCCGGCCAGCGGCAGCGATCACCAGTTCTCGCACCTGTGGGAAATGGAGAACCTGCAGGTGGACGGCGAGCCGGCGGCCCACGGCGCCTGCGTCGGCGTCGGCTGCGTCGCGATGCTGGCGCTCTACGACTGGCTGCTGGCGCAGCCGCAGGCGATGCTGCGACAGGTCCAGGTCGAGGATCTCGACGACCGCCGAGCGATCGACGCCGAGATCGAAGCGTCGCTCGGCACCGGCGAGGTCGCGGCGGCGGCGCGGCAGGAGATGGCCGCCAAGCGCGCGCTCGGCAGCCGCCAGGGGCGCGTCGCGCGCTTCGTCGCCGCCTGGCCGCAGCTGCGCGGGCAGGTGGCGGCGCGCCTGATCGGCGCCGCGCGGATGCAGCAACAATTGCAGGAGGCCGGGGCGCCGGCGCATCCCGCGGCACTGGGCCTGGAACTCGCCACCCTGGCCGCGGACTACCGCCGGGCCCGCCTGATCCGCCGCCGCTACACCTTGCTCGACCTGCTGGAAGACCTGGGCTGGCTGGACCGGGCCATCGCCGACCTGTTCGGCGCGCAGGGCTTCTGGAGCCGTTCACCTGTCACGCCAGCGGCAGCCGCTGGTGCTCCGATGCAACCATGACCCAAGGAGAGATGAAATGCATGTCCTGACACGTCGACTGGCCCTGGCGGCCTGTGCATCCGCGCTGCTGGCGGCGCTGCCCGCATCCGCCGCGCCGCCGGTGCAGATCCAATGGTGGCATGCCATGGGCGGCACGCTCGGCGAGCGGGTCGACGAGCTGGTGAGGAACTTCAACAGCTCGCAGCAGAAGTACGTGGTGGTGGCCACCAACAAGGGCAACTACGACGAGGTGATCAATGCCACCATCGCCGCCTATCGCGCCAAGCGCGCACCCCAGCTGGTGCAGATCTACGAGCGCGGCTTCATGACGATGCTGCTGTCCGACGCGACGCTGCCGGTGCAGGACTTCATGACCCAGCGCGGCTACAAGGTCGACTGGAACGACTTCGTGCGCCCGGTGGCCGGCTTCTACAGCTACAAGAACAAGCTGATGGCGCTGCCGTTCAACTCGTCCTCGCCGATCCTCTGGTACAACAAGACGCATTTCGAGAAGGCGGGCTTCGCCAAGCCGGCCGAGACCTGGCAGGAGCTGGAAAAGCAGCTGTACGCGATCAAGCAGAAGGGCATCTCCCAGTGCGGCACGGCCCTGGCCGGCGACTACCACTGGAGCCTGCTGGAGAACTACAGCGCGATCAACGACCTGCCGTACGCGACCAAGGGCAACGGCTACCAGGGCCTGGACACCGAGTTCGTCTACAACAAGACGCTGGTGGTGCAGCAGGTCGCCCGCATCAAGAAGTGGCTGGACGACGGCGTCATGCAGATGGCGGGCCAGGGCTTCAGCCCCGAGCAGCTGTTCACGTCCGGCAAGTGCTCCACCTTCTTCGCCTCGACCGCGGCGCACAGCGGCATTGAGCGCAATGCCAAGATCGACTGGAGCGCCACCTACCTGCCGTGGGAGCAGGGCAAGACCCCGAAGAACAGCACCATCGGCGGCGGCGCGCTGTGGATCCTCAAGGGCGGCAAGCCCGCCGAGTACGAGGCGGTGGCCGCCTTCATCGACTTCCTCGCCAAGCCGGAGACGCAGGTGTGGTGGCACAAGACCACCGGCTACGTGCCGCTGACCGACAAGGCCTACCAGGTGGCCAAGATGGCCGGCTACTACAAGGACCATCCGACCCGCGAGATCGCCATCCTGCAACTGGGCCGCGGCACGCCCACGGCCAACTCGCTCGGTTTCCACTTCGGCAACTTCACGCAGACGATGTTCGCCCAGCGCGAGGAAGTGGAAGCGGTGTTCGCCGGCAAGAAGACGCCGCAGGAGGCGATGGATGCCGCCGTGGCGCGCGGCAACGAGATCCTGCGCCAGTACGAAAAGCTCAACAAGGGCAAATACTGAAGCGACGGCGGGCGCGATGGCGGCAGGCGGCGAGGCAGGACTCAAGCGGGCGCACTTCCGGCAGGTGCGCCTGCCCGCGTTGCTGCTGCTGCCGCAGCTGGCGATCCTGCTGCTGTTCTTCTTCATTCCGTCGTTCCGCGCGCTGACGCAGGCCTTCCTGCTCTCCGATCCGTTCGGCAACACGGTGCACTTCGCCGGCCTGGACAATTTCACCCAATTGCTCGCGAGCGAGTCGTACCGCGAGTCGGTCCAGGTGACGGTGGTGTTCACCATCGCGCAGAACGCGTTCACGATGGCGGTGGCGCTGGTGCTGGCCTTCGCCTCCGATCGCGTGATCCGCGGCCGCGAGCTGTACAAGGCGGTGATCCTGCTGCCGTACGCGATCGCGCCGGTGATCGCCGGCATCCTGTGGGCGTTCCTGTTCAACCCCGCGGTCGGCCCGCTGGCGCAGCTGCTGCACGCGGCCGGCTTCGAATGGGATCCCAACCGCCGCGGGGCCGACGCCATGCTGCTGGTGGTGCTGGCGGCGTCCTGGAAGCACATCTGCTACGACTACATCTTCCTGCTGGCCGGCCTGCTGGCGATCCCGGCTTCGCTGATCGAGGCGGCCGCCGTCGACGGCGCCCGGCCGCTGCGGCGCTTCTTCTCGGTGTGCCTGCCGTTGCTGGGCCCGACGGTGTTCTTCCTGGCGGTGATGAACTTCGTCTACGGCTTCTTCGAGGTGTTCGCGATCGTCGACGCCGTCACCCGGGGCGGGCCGGCCGGCGCCACCAACGTCCTGGTCTACAAGGTCTTCACCGACGGCTTCGTCAACCTCGACCTGGGCTCCTCGGCCGCGCAATCGGTGATCCTGATGGCATTCGCGCTGCTGATGACGCTGCTGCAGTTCCGCTACGTCGAGCGGCGCGTGAACTACGACGTCTGAGCAGCGATGATCGAGCGCACCCCCATTCTCAACGGCATCTGCCACGCCATCCTGCTCGTCGGCGTGGCTGCCGTGTGCGTTCCGCTCTATCTGGCCTTCGTCGCCGGTTCGCTGACGATCGAGGCAGTGCAGCAGGTGCCGCTGCCGTGGCTGCCCGGCGACCGGTTCCTGGAGAACGTGCACACCGCCTGGACCAAGGCCAACTTCGAGCGGCTGTTCTTCAACTCGTTCCTGGTGGCGGCGGGCATCACCGTGGGCAAGATCGCGGTGTCGCTGCTGTCGGCGTTCGCCATCACCTATTTCCGCTTCCCGTTCCGCATGACCGCGTTCTGGCTGATCTTCGTGTCGCTGATGCTGCCGATCGAGGTGCGGATCTCGCCGACCTACGAGGCGGTGGCCAACGCGGCGCTGCCGCTGCAGTGGCTGGCGGAGCTGCTGCGCCTGGACGTGCACCTGGAATGGAACATGGTCAACACCTATCCCGGGCTGATCCTGCCGCTGATCGCCTCGGCCTCGGCCACCTTCCTGTTCCGCCAGTTCTTCCTCACCGTGCCGGAGGAGCTGTGCGAAGCGGCGCGACTGGACGGGGCCTCGCCGATGCGCTTTTTCTGGACGGTGCTGCTGCCGCTGTCGCGCTCCAACATCGTGGCCCTGGCGATCATCCTGTTCCTCTACGGCTGGAACCAGTACCTGTGGCCGCTGCTGTTCACCACCGAGCCGGACATGGCCACGGCCGTCATCGGCCTGAAGCACCTGATCCCGCGCTCGGACTCGCAGCCGGCCTGGAACGTGGCGATGAGCGCCGCCCTGCTGACGATGCTGCCGCCGGTGGTCGTGGTCGTCGTGCTGCAGCGCTCGTTCGTCAAGGGGCTGGTGGACAGCAGCAAGTGACAACCGCAACCAGGAGCACGCCTTCATGATCATCGTGGGACACCGCGGCGCCCGCAATCTGTGGCCCGAGAACAGCCTGTCGGGGTTTCGCCGGCTCATCGCCACCGGGGCCGACGCGGTGGAATTCGACGTCCACGAAACGCGCGACGGCACGGCCGTCGTGATCCACGACCCCCAGCTCGATCGCACCACCGAGGCCAGCGGCGCCATCCGCGACCTCGATGCGGCCCAGGTGCTGGCGGCCCGGCTGCGCGCCGGCCAGGGCGAGCAGGGCGGCCCCGCCGGCGAGTGCGTGCCGACGCTGGACGAGGTGCTGGCGCTGTTCCGGCCCACGAAGATGGAGCTGCACGTCGAGATCAAGACCGACGCCGCCGGCGAATTGCCGCCCGGCGCCATCGCGAGGCTGGTGGCCAGGCTGCACGCTGCCGGCGTGGCCGAGCGCAGCATCCTGACCTGCTTCGTGCCCGGGGTGCTGGAGCAGGTGCTGGCCGTGTGGCCGCAGGGCCGCGTGCTGGCGTCGCTCGATCACCGGTCGGCCGAGATGCTGGGCGGCATCGGGCGCGCGCTGGAGCGCTATGCGGCGATCCCGGGTTGCCTCGTCGCGGTGCAAAAGACCTTGCTGGCCGCCACCTGGGACCGCTGCCTGCGGGCGCTGGGCAGCGAGCGGCTCGGCGCCTGGGTCATCAACGAGCCCGACGAGATCGCGCACTGGCTGCGCATGCCGGTGCGCCAGATCACGACCGACCGGCCCGACCTGGCGCTGGCGGCCCGCGCCGCGCTGAGCCGTTGAGCGCTTCCATGTCGCCGCCGCTGTCGCGCCGCCGCGTCCTCGGCGCGGGCGTGGCGGCGGCGCTCGCGTTGCCCGCGTTCGGGTCGCGGGGGCAGGGCGGACGCGACCCGTTCACCCTGGGCGTGGCCTCGGGCTGTCCGCGCCCGGACGGCGTGGTGCTCTGGACGCGGCTCGCACCCGAGCCGTTGCAAGGCGGCGGCCTGGGCGAAGCACCGGTCGCGGTGGCCTGGGAACTCGCCGACGACGAGCAGTTCGGGCGAATCGTGGCGCGCGGCACGGCGCAGGCCACCGCCGGCGACGCGCACTCGGTCCACGTCGAACTCACCGGCCTGGAGCCAGCGCGCCACTACTGGTATCGCTTCACCGCGCTGGGCGCGCGCAGCCCGGCCGGACGCACGCGGACCGCGCCCGCGGCGCAGGCGATGGCGCCGGTGCGCTTCGCCTTCGCGTCGTGCCAGCAGTACGAGCAGGGCTACTACGCCGCCTACCGCGACATGGCCGCGCAGCCGCTCGACCTGGTGGTGCACCTGGGAGACTACATCTACGAATCCTCCTGGGGCGCCCGGTTCGTGCGGCGCCACGAGGGCGGCATCCCGACCCAGCTGGCCGAGTTCCGCGACCGCTATGCGCTGTACAAGAGCGACCCGGATCTGCAGGCGGCGCATGCCGCCTGCCCCTGGCTGGCGGTGTGGGACGACCACGAGGTGGCCAACGACTACACCGACGACGTCTCGCCCCGCACGGCCGACCCGGCCCAGTTCCTCGCGATCCGGGCCGCCGCCTACCAGGCCTGGTACGAGCACATGCCGGTGCCGGCCAGCATGCGCCCGCGCGGGCCCCACGCGCGCATCCACGGCCGCTGGCGGTTCGGCCAGATGCTGGACCTGTTCATGCTCGACGGACGGCAGTACCGCTCGCACCACGCCTGCCTGCCGGGCCGCAGCGCGTCGCCGCTGGTCGATTGCAGCGACCGGCTGGACCCGTCGCGCACCTTCTTCGGTGCGGCCCAGGAGGCCTGGCTGGAGGCGCAACTGGCGGTCGCGCCGGCGCGCTGGACGGTGCTGGCCCAGCCGACGCTGCTGGCGACCGCCGACCGCGGCGCCGGACTGCAGCCGGCCTACTGGATGGACGGCTGGGACGGCTATCCCGCCGCGCGCGAGCGCCTGCTGGGCGCCCTCGCGGGCCGGCCCGGCAACGCGCTGGTGATCGGCGGCGACGTGCACGCCTTCTGGGCCGCCGACCTGCGCCGCGCCGGGCAGGACGCCGTGGTGGCGACCGAGTTCGTGGGCGGCGCCATCACCTCGGAAGGGCCGAGCGCGGCCAGCGTGGCCGCCATGCTCGCGCGCAATCCGCACCTGCGCTACGGCCACGCCGACCGGCGCGGCTACGCGATGATGGCGCTGGACCGCCGCGGCTGCGACGTGGAGTTCCGGGCGGTCGACGACGAAAAGGACCGGGCGTCGGCCGTGCGCACGCTGCAGCGCTTCGCCGTCGCCGACGGCGCGCCCGGCGTGCACCTGGGCGCGTCCTGACATGCGCCGCGTTCCCTGCGTCGTCGGCGTCGACATCGGCACCCAGAGCACCAAGGCGCTGGTGGTCGATGCCACGGGCCGGGTGCTTGGCACCGGCGCGGCCGCCTACCAGGTCGACACGCCGCAGCCGGGCTGGGCGCAGCAATCGGCCGACGTGTGGCTCGAGGCCAGCGTCGCCAGCATCCGCGAAGCGGTCGCGCGCGCCGGCGCCGCGGCCGCCGTGCAGGCGCTGGGCATCAGCAGCCTGGGCGGCGGCGCCGGTGTCCCGGTCGACGGCTCGGGCACGCCGCTGCATCCCTGCCTGATCTGGATGGACCGGCGGGCGCAGCGCGAGGCCGCCTTCGTCGAGCAGCACCTGGACGCGCGCCGCCTGCGCGCGATTTCGGGCAACGGCATCGACAGCTTCTATGGCTTCACCAAGATGCTGTGGCTGCGCGACCACGAGCCGGCGGTGTGGGCGCGCACGCGGCACCTGCTGTCGCCGAACAGCTATGTCAACCTGCGGCTGACCGGCACGCTGGCGATGGACCACAGCTCGGCCGGCAACATCGGCGCGGTCTACGACATCGGGCGCCGCGCCTGGTCGACCGAAGCGCTGGACATGCTCGGCATCCCCGCGCACCTGATGCCCCAGCGGCTGCTGCCTTCCAGCGAGGTGATCGGCGCGCTGCAGCCGCGCTGGGCGGCGCGGCTCGGCCTGCCGGCCGGCCTGCCCGTCGTGGCCGGCGGCGTCGACGCCAGCGCGGCCACGCTGGCCGCCGGAGCCACCCGGCCGGGCCAGCATGTGGCCATGCTCGGCACCAGCATGTGCTGGGGCACGATCCGCCAGCGGGTCGACGCCGACCACGGGCTGGTCAGCTTCCCGCACGTGTTCAACCCGCTGCAGGACCTCTACGTGTTTGGCGGCGCGATGACCGCCGGCGGCGCCATCAGCTGGTTCCGCGAGGCGTTCTGCCAGGACGAGGCGCGCGCCGCGCGCGAGCAAAGTGCCGACGTGCACGCGCTGCTGGAAGCGCAGGCGGCCGCCGTGCCGCCCGGCAGCGACGGCGTGCTGTTCCTGCCTTACCTGATGGGCGAGCGCAGCCCGGTGTGGGACGCGCAGGCGAGCGGCTCCTTCATCGGCCTGCGGCTGACGCACGGCAAGGGCGAGCTCTACCGGTCGGTGCTGGAGGGCATCGCCTTCGCGCTGCGACAGACGATCGACGCCGGCGCACTGGGGGCCGAGGCGCTCGACGAGCGCCTGCTCGTGGTCGGCGGCCTGACCCGGTCCGACCTGTGCATGCAGCTCATCGCCGACACCTGCGGCCGGCCGGTGGCGACGATGGGACCGGAGGTGGAGGCGCCGCTGGGCGCCGCGATGCTGGCGGCGCTGGGCATCGGCATGCTGGACGAAGCCGGCGCGCGCGCCGGCTGGGCGACGGCACGGGTCCGCGCCGAGCCGCTGGCTGCGAACGTCGGGCGCTATGCCGAGCTGTACCGGCAGTACCGGGCGGCCTACCGGGCGCTGCGGCCGGTGATGCACCGGCTGCGCGAACTCGGCTGCGCTGGCCGGACCGCGCCTGCCGCCGGCGCCTGAACCGATCGGCGCGGCGCGGCGCGCGGCCGGCGCCGGCGCAGGCCCTCACTTGTTGGCGTGCTTGCGATCGTGCTCCACGCCGTCGGTCTGACCGCTCGGGCCCGACTGCCGGCCGGTGCCGGGCTTTTCCACCTTGCGGCCCATCTTCGTCGTGCGCCCCGACGACGGCCGTTGAAAGAGGGCACGCAATTCGTCCTTGGCCTTGTCCAGTCGCCGCTTCTCGTCCGCCGCCAGCCCTGCCGCGCCCCGGCTGCTGCGCGCCGTGAGCGTCGACATGGCAGCGCGGTACGGGTCGTGGCTGCGCTCCGGGTGTTCCGCGAGCTCCTTCAGCCGGGCCGCGATGCGCTTGGGCGTCTTCAGGGCGAAGGCGGCCCGTCGGTCCTCCTGCGCGCCGGCGTGCGTGGCGGATTCGGGCGTCGGTCTGGCGATGCTGGCACGGCCCATGGCGTGACTCCTTGCTGGCGCGGCGCGACTGCGGGACGCAGGGCGCCGCGTCTTGCAGCCAGTGTGACGCGCGGCGCGCGCCCCGGCTGTAGGCGGGCATCCTGTACCGTTGTGGCATTGCGCTGTCGCGCTTGCTGCGGACGAGCCCATAATCACCGCTCCACTCGGCAAGGAAAGCTCCCATGGCGCTACTGATTCTCGGGCTCGTGCTGTTCCTGGGCGTGCACTCCACGCGCATCGTTGCCGATGGCTGGCGCACGCGGATGATCGGGCGGCTGGGCGCCATGCCGTGGAAAGGCCTCTACTCGCTGCTGTCGATCGCCGGCTTCGCGGTGCTGATCTGGGGCTTCCGGATCGCCCGGGCCGACACCCTGGTGCTCTACGCCCCCCCGGTGTGGGCACGCCACCTCGCGGCGCTGCTGATGGTGGTGTCCTTCGTCCTGCTGGTCGCCGCCTATGTGCCGGGCAACGGCATCAAGGCCAGGCTGCACCACCCGATGATCCTGGGCGTGAAGGTCTGGGCGCTGGCCCACCTGCTGGCCAACGGCGTGGCCGCCGACGTGGTGCTGTTCGGCGCCTTCCTGGCATGGGCGGTGCTCAGTTACCGGGCCGCCCGCCAGCGCGACCGAGCGGCCCGGACCGTCTACCCGCCCGGCACCGTCAGCGGCACGGCGATCACGGTGGTCGTCGGCCTGCTGGCCTGGGCGGTGTTCGCATTCATGTTGCACGGGCCGCTGATCGGCGTGCGGCCGCTGGGGTGATGACCACCGTCGCCGTCATCGACTTCGAGACCACCGGCCTGTCGCCGGCGATGGGCGACCGCGCCACCGAGATCGCGATCGTGATCATGGAGGGCGACCGGGTGGTCGACCGCTACCAGAGCCTGATGAATGCCGGCGTGCGGATCTCGTCCTTCATCGAGGCCTACACCGGCATCAGCAACGAGATGATCGCCGCGGCGCCGCCGGCGGCGCAGGTGATGGCCGAGGCCAATCGCTTCGTCGGGGCCCGGCCGATGGTGGCCCACAACGCCTCCTTCGACCGGCGCTTCTGGTGCGCCGAGCTGGAGCGGCTGGGCCAGGCCGGCGACCAGCCGTTCGCCTGCACGCTGCTGCTGGCGCGCCGGCTGTATCCGGAAGCGCGCAGCTTCCGGCTCGGCGCGCTGGCCTCCTTCCACGCCCTGCCATCGAATGGCCGGGCCCACCGCGCGCTGGCCGATGCCGAGACGGCGGCGGCCCTGTTCGGGCGCATCCGGCACGACCTGCGCGCCCGCTACGGCGTGCCCGAGCCGCGCCACGCGCTGCTGATGCAGCTGCAGGCGTGCAGCCGCAAGGCCTTGCCCAAGGCGATCGAGCGCCACCTGGCCGGCGCGGCCGGCCCGGCGCTGCGGCCGATCGCGGTGCGGGCCTGACCGCCCACGCCGCCTGGGCAGAGGCGAAGCCGTCCGACACCACGGCGGCGGCCGCCTTCCCAGAATGGGTTCATCGCTTCAACCGACAGGAGGATCCCATGGCGAAGCGCCCCAACCCGCGCGACAAGCAGGCCGGCCAGAGCGGCAAGGTCGAAAACGACACCAACAAGCTCGGCGAGACCCGGCCGACGCAGAAGAACGAGGGCCGGCGCACGCCGGACAGCCGGCATGACCGGGAGGCACGCCTGGGCGGCGACAACCAGAGCCAGAGCCGGCGCAGCCCCCCCGGCGGCGGCATGGCGCCCAAGAGCGGGAACCGCCCCTAAGGCCCGCGGCGGGGCCGTCCCCGCGCCCGTTTCCCCGACGGCGTTGGCCTCCGGCGGCCGCGCCGGCAGGCGGCCCCGGTTCCGCTCCGACCGGAATCACGGCCACCAGCCGCCCCATGACCGGACGGCGCCCGGTTACAGTCCTGGCATGAACGGCCTGTGGCTGCGATCGCTGTGGCTGGTCCTGGCCGGCATCTTCTTCTTCGCGGCGATCGCCGTCGTGGCGGCCTGGGCGCCGGACGTCCCGGTCGACGACCTCAAGATGCGCTGGGCCGCCCCGCCTTCGCGCTTCGTCGAGGTCAACGGCCAGCAGATCCACGTCCGCGACGAGGGGCCGCACGACGACCCCGCCCCCATCATCCTGCTGCACGGCACTTCCGACAGCCTGCACACCTGGCAGGGCTGGGCCGAAGGTCTGCGCGAGCACCGGCGCGTGATCCGCTTCGACCTGCCGGGCTTCGGCCTCACGGGCCCCAACCGGCAGAACGACTATTCGATGGAGCGCTACGTGATGGTCGTCCGGGCGGTGGCGGACAAGCTGGGCGTGGACCGGTTCGTGCTGGCCGGCAATTCGCTCGGCGGGCAGATCGCCTGGATCACGGCCGCCCAGCTGCCGGAGCGGGTCGATCGCCTGATCCTGGTCGATGCCAGCGGCTACCCGCCGGAGCTGTTCGGCGTGCCGCAGGAGCTGCCGCTCGGCTTCCGGCTGGCGCGCACGCCGGGCCTGCGGGGCCTGGTCAAGTACGTGCTGCCGCGCGGCGTGGTCGAGCGCACGCTGCGTCAGCTCTATGGCGATCCGGCCAAGGTCACGCCGCAGTTGGTCGACCGGCATGTCGAGCTGGCCCGGCGCGAAGGCAATCGCCAGGCGCTGGCGCGGCGCCTCGAACAGTCGGCCACGCCGCGGCTGTCGCTGCTCAAGGAAATCAAGGCCCCGACCCTGGTGCTGTGGGGCGGCAAGGACCGATTGCTGCCGCCGGAGATGGGGCAGCGCTTCGAGCGTGACATTCCGCACGCGCGGCTGGTCGTCTTCGGGGATCTGGGCCACCTGCCGCAGGAGGAGGACCCCCAGCGGACGCTGGCGGAGGTCAGGCAGTTCCTGGGGCTCTGAGGCCCCACAGCCGCGTCGTCACCACCTTCTCCAGCTGGCGCAGCATCGCGCTCCAGCCGCGCCGGGTGCGCTCCGCGTAGGCCAGGGCCTCGTCGCCTTCGCCCAGGTCGTGGGTGAGCATCAGCTCGCAACCGCCACCGGACGGCGTGATGTCGATGGAGACTCGGGTGGTGCGGTCGGAAAAGGGCTCGACGCTGAAGTCGAACACCAGCCGGCGCGGCCGGTCGATCTCGACGTAGCGGCCGCGATGCTGCGCTTCGAAGAAGCTCTCGTCGCCGTCGGGGTTGGGCCGCCGATCGGTCACGGTGAAGGTGCCGCCCACCTGCGGATCGATCTCGCAGTGCATCACGACGCCGGTCCGGCTCACGAACAGGAAGCGGCCGGCCTGGGCCGGCGTGAGCCACGCGTCGAACACGCGTTCGGCCGGCACGGTAAAGCTGTGCGATTCGTGCACGAAGACGGAGCGAGCCATCCTGCGTTTATCTTCCGCCAGCTCGGCAGTGTCAAGCCCTGCGGTCACGCCGCGGCGGGCTTCTGGTCTGGCAGCTCGATCTTGACCTCGAGCACCTCGAGGTTGTCCTGCCGGTCCAGCTGCACCTTGATGTCCTGCGGGTCGATCTTGATGTACTTGGAGATCACGGCCACCAGGTCCCGCTGCAGCGCCGGCAGGTAATCGGGCTGGCCCGGGTTGCGGCCGCTGCGCTCGTGGGCCAGGATGATCTGCAGGCGCTCCTTGGCAACGGTGGCCGTCTTCTTCTTTTCACCCAGCAGGAAAGAAAGGAACGAGGCCATGCGTCACTTGCTCCCGAACAGGCGCTTGAGAAAGCCGGCCTTCTGGGCGTCGATGAAGCGCAGCGGCCGGTCCTGCCCCAGGAAGCGGTCGACCACGTCCCGGTAGGCCTCGGAGACGTCGGTGCCCTTCAGGTGCACGGCCGGCGTGCCCTGGTTGGACGCCTGCAGCACGGCTTCGCTCTCGGGAATCACGCCGATCAGGTCGATGCGCAGGATGTCCTTGATGTCCTCCAGCGACAGCATCTGCCCCTGGTCGACGCGGTTCGGGTTGTAGCGCGTGATGAGCAGGTGCTCCTTCACCGGTTCCTTGCCCTCGATCGCGCGCCTGGTCTTGCTCGCCAGCATGCCCAGGATGCGGTCCGAGTCGCGCACCGACGAAACCTCCGGGTTGGTGACCACCAGCGCTTCGTCGGCGAAGTGCATCGCCATCAGCGCGCCGGTCTCGATGCCGGCCGGCGAGTCGCACACGATGTAGTCGAATCCCATCCCGGCCAGGTCGTCCAGCACCCGCTCGACCCCTTCTCGGGTCAGGGCTTCCTTGTCGCGGGTCTGCGAGGCGGCCAGCACGAACAGGTTCTCGCACTGCTTGTCCTTGATCAGCGCCTGGTGCAGGTTGGCCTCGCCGTGGATCACGTTGACCAGGTCGTACACCACGCGCCGCTCGCAGCCCATGATCAGATCCAGGTTGCGCAGGCCGACGTCGAAGTCGATCACGGCCGTCTTGTGGCCGGCGAGCGCCAGTCCCGAGGCGAAGCTGGCGCTGGTGGTGGTCTTGCCGACGCCACCCTTGCCGGAGGTCACGACGATGATTCTTGCCATGTGTTTCTGAGTCCTTGTGTATTCGGGCCGGTCTAGGTCAGCGGGTCCATCACCAGCTTGCCGTCGACGCCGCCCACCAGCCGGACCTGCGTCGGCTTGGACAGCACATCGGGCGGCAGCGGCACTTCGCTGGTGCGGTACACGCCGGCGATGGAAATGAGCTCGGGTTCCAGGCACAGCGAGAAGATTCGCGCCGCGCTGTTGCCGCGCGCGCCGGCGATCGCCTTGCCGCGCAGCGGCGCATAGACATGGATGCTGCCGTCGGCGATCACTTCGGCGCCGGCGTTCACCATGCTGAGCACCACCAGGTCACGGCCGCGGGCGTACACCTGCTGCCCCGACCGCAGCGGCCGGTCGATCACCAGCGCGGTCGATGGCGCCGCTTCGGCGGCCGGGGCCGGGGACGGGGACGGCGGCGTCGGCAGGCGCGCCGGCGGCGGCGGGGCCACGGCTTCCGGCGCCGCCGCGAGCCCGGCCGCCAGCGCAGCGCTCATTTGCGCCGGACTGCCGCCACGGGCGGCGATCGGCAGCACCCGGTATCGGTGCAGCAGATCGAGCAGGGCACTGAAGTCGACGGCGACATCGCCTTGCGTCTGCAGCGGCGAGAGGTCCAGGACCAGCGGGTCGTTGTCGAAGAAATCGGGGTGCTCGCCGAAGCGCGCCGCCAGCTCCGCGGCCAGGGCCTGCATGTCGGCGGACTTCAGCAGCAGCGAGACCAGCGGCAGCGTGGCGCTCTTGATCTCGAACGTGGCAGGGGCGCGTCCTGCGAGGGCTACGGACATACAGCGTGAGGCAGGGCGGAGGCCGGTCGCAAAGCGGCGAATCTTAACAGCGGGCTGCCGGCGAAGTCCTACACATTCTGTTGCCAAATGCTCCTGCCACCGCGGTCCGGCGCGCGGTCAGATCGGCAACGAACACAGTCCCGAGGAACCGCCATGAGGATGCATCACCCCCCGTCTCACTGGATCCTGGTGGCCCTGGTGCTGGCCGCCTTGTTGCTCACGCTGACCGAGGTGCACGGACAGAGCGCCGGCGCGGCGGCGGTGTTCGAGGGCCGCCCGGCGATGGCCGGCGCGCAGGCCGGCCTCGGGGCCCAGGCCGGCCCGTCGCAAGGCGGCATCGGCGTGCAGGGCACGGAGGCGGCCGAGCGCAACCTGCGGCTGCGTCGCCCGTCGGGACTCGCCGACATGCCGCAGGGCCAGCCCGCCGACGACGCGGTGGCCGCGGCCAAGCGCCAGGACACCGCCGTGCCGAAGGAGCCGGGCATCGCGCGCGAGGAGCGCAGCGCCGTTCGCAAGACCAAACGCGCCGCCAAGCGCACGCTGCGCCGCGCGCGCACCGGAACCTCCGAGATCGACAGCCGGTCGGGCGACGCACGTTGACCCGAGCGCTGCGCGCGCCGGTATTCCCGGCGGCAGCCTGAACAACGCTGGGGACAGTTTCCGGATAACTGGGCAGTTATCCACAGCGGGCGGCGCCAGGGCCAAGTTGTCCAGTTTCGCGACGCAGCGCGCGCGGGGGTCGGCGCACAGGGTTTGGAGCGCCGCAAGTCCCAGTCGCCGCAGGGGAAAAATGCCCTTGTCCACAGAACTGGCCGGTCTTCTACTAGCTACTACTACTTTGAAATAGAAATATAGAAGAACAACAGCGGCAGCCCTGGCGACGCGGATCGGAGCGCCGGCGCGGCGCGCCGCCAGCGCTTACCGGCCCTGGCGCACCACTGTCCGTGCCAGCGCCAGATCCGCCGCGAAGGCGACAAAGGCCTGCTCGCGCGCCTCGGGCGGCCCGCGCAGCAGCGACGACGGATGCACGGTGATCAGCACCTGCCGGCCGTCGGCACGAGGCAGCCACCGGCCGCGGTTGGCCAGCACCGGCACCGCGCGCCCGAGCAGCGAGCGGGCCGCGACCGCCCCCAGCGCCACCAGCGCAGGCGGCTGGACCAGCGCGATCTCGTCCTCCAGCCAGTGCAGGCAGGCGGCCGCCTCGCGCTGGGTGGGACTCTTGTGGATGCGGCGCTTGCCGCGCAGTTCGTACTTGAAATGCTTGACGGCGTTGGAGACGAACACCGCGTCGCGCGCGATGCCCGCCTGCTCCAGCGCCCTGGCCAGCAGCCGGCCCGCCGGTCCCACGAACGGCAGGCCCTGCAGGTCTTCCTGGTCGCCCGGCTGCTCGCCCACCAGCAGCAGCCTGGCCTTCAGGGGTCCCGCGCCGATCACGGACTGGGTCGCGAACTCGCCGATCGGGCATTCGCGGCAGCGCATGGTCGCCGCCTTGAGATCGTCGAGGGAGGCGATGCGGTCGCGCGCCAGCGCGGCGGCCGCATCGGCGGTTGGCCCCGGCTGTCGCGCCCCGGCCGCCGCGCCACGGGGCCGGGCCGTCATGGCGTCTGGGGCTCGCCCGGCGTCGGCTGGCGGTCGAAGACACCGTGGTAGCAATCGAGCCAGGCGGCGTCGCTCGCCTCCGCCGGCGGTACGCGCGACCGCGGGACGCCCGGTCCGTAGTGCAGCCGCTGGCCGTCCGATTCGACCGAACGCTCGGGGGTGAAGATGGCCCAGCGGCCCGGCGGGCCGCGCTTGGCGAACCAGGGCGCCGCGGCCTCCAGCAGATGGTGGGCCGGTTCGTACCACGCCAGGTGCAGCGGCGGTGCCTGTTCCAGCGGTATGGCGCGGAAGCGCACGAACGCCTTCATCTTGTGCAGGTCGCGCCGCACCGACTGCGCCATCTGGTGGGCGTGCAGCATGTCGGGGTCGACCGGGTCGTTGCGCAGCCCAGGCTCGTGCACCAGCCGCCAGAGCAGCCGATACAGCAGGGCGAAGCGGTCGGGATCGTGGTGCAGCACCACCACCTCGCACAGGCGCAGGAACGAAGCCGGCACGATCGCCGACGCGGCCTTGGGCATGTCGCGCGGCCGCTCCCCGGCCGGGTCGGCGAACTGGTCGCTGTTCTGCGCCTGCGCGGTCTCCCAATGCACCGCCTCCGGCGGCACCTGGCGGCGCAGCAGCAGCCGAGCCTCCTCGCGGAATCCCGCGAGATCGGTTTCGCTGGCCAGCCGCGCTTGCATCTCAGGTTCCTTCAGGGGGCAGGGCAGGCATGGCGGCTCCGGTTCGCTTCACACCCGGCCGGCGCGGCGCAGCGCCCGGCGCTGCTTCTTGGCCTGCACTTCCATCACCAGATACATCAGGCCGGCGACGATCAGCGGGCCGATGTAGTAGATCGCGCGGTAGCCGAGCAGCGCGCCGATCAGCCGGCTTTCCGGCACGATGTGCGACAGCAGCGCGACGAACACGAACTCGAAGACGCCCAGGCCGGCCGGCACGTGGGCGACCACGCCGGCGATGGCGCCGATCAGCAGCACGGTGAGCACGTCGGCGTAGGCGATCTTCTGGCCGAGCAGCACGTAGATCACGCCGGCCATCAGGCTCCAGTTGATGCAGGAGATCAGCATCTGCAGCACCGCCATGCGCCAGGGCGGCAGGTACAACTCGTGGCCCCGCACCGTCCAGACCCGGTCGCCGTACCAGTGGCAGGCCAGGATGTAGCCCAGCGACACCGCCATCAGCGCGAAGCCGATCCACTGCAGTCCGTGGTTGCCCATGTGCCAGCTCGGCGGCAATGCCAGCGGGTGCACCACGAACAGGAAGCCGGCCAGCAGCTTGTAGCCGAGCCAGTTGGTCAACATGCTCATCGACACGATGCGCGTGATCACGCCGGGCTTGAGCCCCAGGCGCGAGTAGAGCCGGTAGCGGAAGCCGACCCCGCCGACGATCGAGCCGATGCACAGGTTGAAGGCATAGCTGATGAAGTTGACCGCCATTACGGTGCGCGTCGGCAGGTTGTGGCCGGTGTAGCGGCGCCCGATCAGGTCGAAACAGCTGTAGAGGAGGTGGCTCGCCGCCGCCAGCAGGATCGCCGCCAGCAGCGCCGGCGCCGGCAGGGTGCGCACCGAGTCGAGGACGTCTTCCCAGTCGACGTTCCTGCCGTAGCGCACCAGCAGCGCGGCCACGGCCGCGAAGAACAGGATCGAGAAGCCGCGCTTGGCCCAGTGCCAGCCCTGGCGCGCGCGCCGATGCTGGTCCTCCCCATGCGCGTGCGGCCGCGGCGGGCCGCGCTCGGGCCGGCGCGCACCGGGGTCGCGGGGATAGGTGCGCGGCTCCAAGTTCACTCCTTCGGCCCGTGGTAGGCGGGGCTCAGCCGCTGCGACAGCGCCGGCTGCAGGCGCGGCGCATGGCGCGGCAGCCACGAGGCCCAGCCCGGGTAGCGGCGCGTGAAGTGGTAGGCAAGGAAGCTGCGCACCAGGTGCCAGCCCCTGAGCTCGCCGATGGCTTCGCGCTCGATCTGGTGGCAGCTGTTGCGCATCAGGCAGTCGAGCCGCTCGTACAGATGGGCGTTGAAGGCGCCGTCGCGGATGATCACGTTGGCCTCGAGGTTGAGCGCCAGGCTCAGGGGGTCGAGGTTGCTGGAACCGACGGTGGCCCACTCGTCGTCCATCAGCGCCACCTTGCCGTGCAGCGGCCGGTCGCGGTATTCGTAGATGCGCACGCCGGCCGCCAGCAGATGGTGGTACAGCATGCCGGCCGCGGTCTTGACGATCGCCATGTCGGGCTCGCCCTGCAGGATCAGCCGCACGTCGACCCCGCGCCGGGCGGCGCGCCGCAACTCCTTCATGAAGCGGTAACCGGGGAAGAAGTAGGCGTTGGCGATGACGATGCGGTGCCGCGCGGCACGGATGGCGATGCGGTAATGGCGCTCGATGTCGCTCATGTGCTCGGTGTTGTCGCGCACGACGAACATCGCCGCGGCGCTGCCCAGGCGCGGCAGGCTGTCGGGCGTGCTGCGCAGGTGCTTGCGCCGGCGCCACCACTGCCGCACCCGCTGGTAGCGCTGGCCCTGCGCCAGCGCCGCATGGGTGAAGCGGTGGATGTCCGCTACCAGCGGCCCGCGGATCTCGACCGAGTAGTCCTGCTTGGCCTGCGGGCCGAAGTCGGCGAGGTGGTCGGCCGAGTAGTTGATGCCGCCGACGAAGGCTACGGCGCCGTCGACCACCACGATCTTGCGGTGCATGCGGCGCAGCACGTTGAGCCGCTTGCCGAACAGCCGGGTGCCGGGCTCGAACACGTGCATGCGCACCCCGGCTTCGACCAGCGAGCCGATGAAGCGGTCGGACAGGTCGGGCGAGCCGAAGCCGTCGATCGTGACGTCGACCTGGACGCCGCGGCGGGCGGCCGCGACCAGCGCCTCGTGCAGCTGCAGGCCCACCTTGTCCTCGAACAGGATGAAGGTCTCCAGCACGACCTCGCGCTGTGCATTCGCGATGCACGCGAACACGCGCGGGAAGAACTCCTCCCCGTTCTCCAGCAGGCGGATGTCGTTGCCTTCGATCCAGCGGCCGTTCATGGCGTCGTGCTCACAGGTGGATCTCCGCGGCGAGCGGGGCGTGGTCCGACAGGTGCGACCACGGGCGGCGCGGCAGCACCACCGGCAGGTGCACCGAGGCGTTGCGCACGTAGATGCGGTCCAGCGCCAGCAGCGGAAAACGCGCCGGAAAGGTCTTGGCCGGCTCGCCGTAGGCGGTGACGAACACCTCCTTCAGGCCGGCGTCGCGCCACAGCAGATCGTGGGCGCGGCGGCGCCAGTCGTTGAAGTCGCCGGCGACGATCAGGGGCGCGCGCTCCGGCACCTCGGTGCGCACGATCTCGCACAGCAGCTCCAGCTGCTGCTGGCGGTGCGCCTCGGCCAGGCCCAGATGCACGCAGATCGCATGCACTTCCTGCGCGTGGCCCGGCACGTCGACGACGCAGTGCAGCAGGCCGCGCTTTTCCGGGCCGGCGATCGACACGTCGTGGTTCTGGTAGTGCAGGATCGGGAACTTGGACATCACGGCGTTGCCGTGATGGTGCTTGGGCGAGACGACGTTGCGCCCGTACGCGTACTGCGGCCAGATCTCGTCGGCGAGGAATTCGTAATGGGGCGCGCCGTTGATGGTGCGGCCCTCTTCCTCATGGGTGCCGAGCACTTCCTGCAGGAACACGATGTCGGCGCCGACCGTGCGCACGGCATCGCGCAGTTCGGGCAGGATGAACTTGCGGTTGAAGCTGGTGAAGCCCTTGTGGGTGTTGACCGTCATCACGGTCAGCGCCGGGACGGTGGCCACGGTTTCGGTCATGTGTTCTGGCTGGTGCTCGCGATGGTCAGTTTTTGTACTGCCGGGCTCGCGACGGGGGTGTAGGACGGCGCGCAGACTTCTTGTCGCTCTCGCCGGCGCGCTGGCGGCGGCCCACGGCGTGCGCGAATGGGAGTAGATTTCCGGTGGCTGAGCGGCGCGCATCCCTTGCCTGGCCGCAGCCGCCCGGCCTCGCGACACCACCATGACCATCCGATCCCTGCTGCTTTCCACCGGCGCGCTGTTCGCGCTGTCCGCCGCCGCGGCCGACCTGCGCCCCGGCGGCATGTTCGTGCAGGCGGGCGCGGGCGACAGTGCCACGAAGGCCGTGTCGATCGGCGCGGTGTGGCCGTGGGCATGGCAGCGCGATGTCGGCCCGGGGCGCATCGGCGGCTACACCGAGGCCTATGTCAGCCACTGGCGCGCCAGCGACAATGGCCAGCGCGTCGACTTCACGCACCTGGGCCTGGTGCCGATGCTGCGGTACCGCTTTGCGGCCGGCGCGTCGCCGTGGTTCGTCGAAGGCGGCATCGGGCTGACCTTCATGGATCGGATGTTTCGCGCCAGCGACAAGCAGTTCAGCACGCGCTTCAACTTCGCCGACGTGGTCGGCGTGGGGCGCAGCTTCGGCGAGCAGCAGCGACAGGAGGTGACGCTGCGGCTGACGCACTTCTCCAACGGCGGGGTCAAGCACCCGAACCCGGGGCTGAACATGGTGCGGCTGCGCTACGGCTGGATGTTCTAGCCGGGCCGGGACGTCCTACAGTCGGCTTGGTGCCTGTCCGATAAGCACGGGCCGGACATCGTCCTATGGTCGTCCGACGCCTCCGCCGGAGGTCGCCAGCTTGAACGCCAAGGAGGATCCCACATGAACAAGTCCAAGCATCTCTCCATCCTCGCCGCCGCCCTGCTCGCCATGGGTGCGGCCCATGCGCAGAGCACCTCGGCCAGCGGCAGTTCGGACCTGCCGCCGAAGGCGGGTGAAGCCAGCACGCAGACCCGCGGCGTGCCCAACCAGGCCACCACCAACTCGCCGGTGACCGAGGCGCCGGTCGCCGCCAAGGACCAGATCCGCGAGGATGCGCACGGCCTCAGCAACGCGTCGGTGACGACGCCGGTGCCGGGCAAGGCGGGCGAGGCCACGACGATGGTGCACGGCCGGCCCAACGCCGATCCGAACGAACAGGTCGCGAAATCGCGGGCCGACGTGCGCGCCGAACTGCTGGCACGGCGCGGGCTGTATGAGTCGGTGCGGCACAACGCGCAGCAGATGGGCTACACCGGCGCGGTCGGCCCGCAGTAGCCGGGGCCAGCCCATGAAGAAAGCCTGTGCGCGAGCACAGGCTTTATCGTTGCTGCGCCTGGCGTTCAGCCGTGGTGCGGGCCCCAGCCGCCGTGCCGGCCGCGACCGCCACGCTGCAGCGCGAGCGCGTCGAACGCCTTCTGCTGGGGCGGGGTCAACGCCGCGTAAAACGCCTTGGTGGCCTCGCCGCGACGATCCATTTCGGCGGTGCGGGCCGCCCGCAGCGCACGCATCCGGTCGATGCGCTCCGGGGTGCTGAGCTGCGCCCAGGCGCCGGGAGCTGGACGTTGCACGTCGGCCGGCCGGCGGCTGGCGATCCAGGTGTTCCAGGCGTTCTCCTGGGCCGGCGTGATCTGCAGGATCTGCTTGAGCGCAGCCTGGCGCTGGGCGCGGTGCTCCTGCATGCGGGCCATGTGCTCCTGCATCATGGGGCGGCCGCCCATGGGCGCGGCGTTCGGCGCCGCGGCGGCGCGCGGCGCCACCACTGCCGGCTGCGGCGGCGTCTGGGCCCCAGCCGCCAGGCCGAGGAGAGCCAGCGCGGCGGCGGCGATGAGCTGCTGTCGGAGTTTCATGAGGCTTCCTTTCTGCTTCCCGGACCGGCGGGCGAAGGCCCGCGGTGACGATCAGTGTGCATCCGCTGTGTTTCCCGGCGTTGGCGCGCAGGTAGCCGACGTGTAAAGCTCGCCACCCACTGTGGGAAGGTTCCTACCGCAGTTGACGCGGGTTGGCCCACAGCCGGCCGGCGCCCGGCATTCCACCATGCAGTGGAATGCAAACCAAGGAGCACCTCATGATGTACCGCAATCTGCTGCGTGCCGCAACGCTCGCGGCTGCGCTCGGCGCGGGCTGCGTGCTCGCGCAGACGACCGGAGGCCAGACGCCGCCGGCCACGCCCGGCGTTGCGCCGGTGGTCAGCGACGTCGCGCCGCCCCCGGCTGAGGATCGCGCCAGCACCGGCGCGGTGGTATTGGAGAACTCGCTGGTGCGCGCACAGCGCGAGCATGCCTTCGAGCGCTCGGCTTCGCGCACCGGCGTCGCTTCCATCGGGCGCGGCGTGCTGCGGGCCACGATGCGCCAGCAGACCGAGGCCGACCTCGCGGCCGTGCGCCTGAACGAGGCGCTCGAGCTGCAGGGCCGCGGCGCGGCCAGCCTGAATCAGCGGTAGCGCCAGGGCAGCTCAGCCCAGGCGGCCGCTCTGGAAGTCCTGGACTGCCTGCAGCAGTTGCTCGCGCGTGTTCATGACGAAGGGTCCGTATTGCGCGATCGGCTCGCGCAGCGGCTGGCCGGCGATCAGCAGCGCCCGCGCCGGCGTTTCGCCGTTGGCTGCCGAGCGCAGCACCACGCCGTCGCCCTGCTGGCCGAGGACCGCCATCGACTGCCGCGGCACCGGCGTCGCCTGTCCGCCGGCATCCAGCACCTCCACCTGGCCGCGGTAGACGCACAGGAAGGCGTTGTGGCCGGCCGGCAGCGGCTGCCGGAATTCGATCGCGCCCGGCGGGAAGTGCAAGTCGAGGTACAGCGGCTGCGTGCGCTCGCGCTGCACCGCGCCGGCCACGCCCTGGCTCTGGCCGGCGATGACCCGCACCAGCACGCCCTCGGCGGTCGTGAACTCGGGAATCTCCTCGCTCGCGATGTCGCGGTACCAGGGGTCGCGCAGCTTGTCGCTGGCCGGCAGGTTCAGCCACAGCTGGAAGCCTTCCATGCGGCCGTTCTCCTGTTCCGGCATCTCGCTGTGGACCAGGCCGCGCCCGGCCGTCATCCACTGCACGCCGCCGTTGCGCAACAGGCCCTCGTGGCCGGCGCTGTCGCGATGCCGCATGCGGCCCTCGATCATGTAGGTCACGGTCTCGAAGCCCCGGTGCGGGTGGTCGGGAAAGCCGGCGCCGTAATCCTCGGGGTCGTCGCTGGCGAAGTTGTCCAGCATCAGGAAGGGATCGAGCCGCTGCTGCAGGTCGGACGTGAGCACGCGCGTGAGTTTGACGCCGGCGCCATCCGAGGTGCGCTGGCCGGTGACGAGCCGCTCCACGCGGCGCGGCTGCTGGAGGGTCTGGTTCATCGGCCGATTACACAGCACGGGCCAAGCCCCTGCCCGCCTCGGGTGCAAGGAGCGCGGGGGCTAGGGATGGTCGTCGTGCAGGCCGGCGAGGTCGTCCAGGATCGGACAGTCCGGCCGCTCGTCGCCTTGGCAACAGTAGATCAGCTGGTCGAGTGCGCGCTGCATGGCCTGCATCGCGGCGATCTTCTGCGACAGCTCGTCGGTGTGTTTCTGGGCGATGCGCTTGACGCTGCTGCTGGCGCGGCGGCGATTGCGCCACAGGCCGACGAGCTCGCCGATGTCGCTCATCGCGAAGCCGAGCTCGCGGGCGCGCTTGATGAAGCGCAGCGTGTGGACGTCGGCCTCGCCGTATTGGCGGTAGCCGCTGTCGGTGCGGCCCACCGCCGGCAGCAGGCCCAGCGTTTCGTAGTGCCGGATCATCTTGGGCGTGACGCCCGACATGCGGGAGGCCATGCCGATGTTGACTGGCCAGGCGAGGGCGGCGGCGTTCATCGCTCGCTCAGGCGGCCACCTCGTAGCCTTCCTCGGCGATCGCGCGGGCGATCGCTTCGCGGGGCCGCGTGGTCTGCACCTCGACCTTGCCGGCCGGCCGGTCGATCGTCACCTGGGCCTGGGGGTCGACGGACTGCACCGCCTGGGTGACCGCCCGCTCGCAATGGCCGCAGGTCATGCCCTGCACGTTGAAAATCTGGTTCATATTGCGCTCCTGTCGGTTGATCGAAGAATAGCTTGAACCTTGTCACCGTGGGAAGGTCAACCGCGGGCCCTGCGACCGTGCCGGGCCGAGGGTTGATGCAGATCAAGACTTGACCTTCCTACGATGGCAAGGTCCATTCTCCGACCCATGAACTCGAGCACCGCTGCGCCCACCCTGGACCTGCCGATCGGCGGGATGACCTGTGCCTCGTGCGTGTCGCGGGTCGAGCGCGCCTTGCGCAAGGTGCCCGGCGTGCAGGAGGCCACCGTCAACCTGGCCACCGAGTCGGCACGGGTCACCTACGCCCCGTCCGAACAGATCGAGGCGCGGCTGCGCCGTGCGGTGCGCGATGCCGGCTACGAGCCGCGCACGGTCGCCGCGGCCGAGGCGCCGGAGGCGTCGCCCTGGGCCGGCTTCGCGCCCGTCGCCGCCGGGCTGCTGCTGTCGGCGCCGCTGCTCGCGCCCATGCTGGCCCAGCCGCTGGGCCTGCACTGGATGCTGCCGGCATGGCTGCAGTTCGTGCTGGCGACCCCGGTCCAGTTCATCCTCGGGGCCCGCTTCTACAAGGCCGGCTGGCACGCGCTGAAGGCGCTCGCCGGCAACATGGACCTGCTGGTGGCGATCGGCACGTCGGCCGGCTGGGGCCTCTCGGTCTGGCTGTGGCTGAGCGCCGGAACCGATCACCTGTACTTCGAGGCTTCGGCGGTGGTGGTGACGCTGGTGCTGCTGGGCAAGTGGCTGGAAGCCCGCGCCAAGCGCCAGACCACCGCGGCGATTCGCGCGCTGCACGCGCTGCAGCCGGAGATCGCCCACGTGGTCGGACGCGGCGGCGCTGAGAGCGACGTGCCGGTGGCGGAGGTGCTGACCGGCGACCGGCTGGTGGTCCGGCCGGGCGAGCGCGTGCCGGCGGACGGTGTGGTCGAGCAGGGCGAGACCCAGGTCGACGAATCGATGCTGACCGGGGAGCCGCTGCCGGTGGCCAAGGCCGCGGGAACCAAGCTCACCGGCGGCAGCATCAACGGCGAGGGCCGGGTGGTGATGGCCGTCACGGCCGTCGGGCAGGAGACCGTGCTGGCGCGGATCATCCGGCTGGTCGAGGACGCCCAGGCCGCCAAGGCGCCGATCCAGCGCCTGGTGGACCAGGTCTCGGCGGTGTTCGTGCCGGTGGTGCTGCTGGTCGGGCTCGCGACCCTGCTGGGCTGGCTGTGGGCCGGCGCCGGCGTCGAGGCCGCGCTCATCCCGGCGGTGGCGGTGTTGGTGATCGCCTGTCCCTGCGCGCTCGGGCTGGCGACGCCGGCGGCGATCATGGCCGGCACGGGAGTGGCGGCCAGGCATGGCATCCTGATCAAGGACGCGCAGGCACTGGAGATCGCGCACCGGGTCGATACGGTGGCGTTCGACAAGACCGGCACCCTCACGGTCGGCCAGCCGCGGCTGGCTGCCTTCGTGCCGGCGCCGGGGGTCGACGAAACCGATGCGCTGGCGGCGGCGGCGGCGCTGCAAAGCGGCAGCGAGCACCCGCTGGCGCGCGCCGTGCTCGCCGCGGCCACCGAGCGCGGCCTGGCGTTCGGCCCGCCCGACAGTGCCCGGGCGGTCCCCGGCCGCGGCACCGAAGGCCAGGTCGGGCCGCGCAGCCTGCTGCTGGGCAGCTTGCGCTGGATGGAGGAGCTGGGCGTCGCCCCGGGCGCGCTGCAGGATGCGATACCGCAGATGCAGGGCGAGGGCGCGACCCTGTCGCTGCTGGCGGAGCGCCGCACCGAAGGGCTGGCGCCGCTGGCGCTGCTGGCCTTCGCCGACGAACCCAAGGCCGGCGCGCGCGAAGCGCTGGCTGGGTTGCGCGCGCGCGGCCTGCGGCTGGTGCTGATTTCCGGCGACAACCGGGCGGCGGCGCTTGCGATGGCCGCGCGGCTGGGCCTGCGCGACGACGAGGTGCTGGCCGAAGTGCTGCCCGGCGAGAAGGCGGCGCGGGTGGCTGCGCTGCGGCAAGGCGGCCACCTGGTCTGCATGGTGGGCGACGGCGTGAACGATGCGCCGGCACTGGCGGCCGCCGACGTCGGCATGGCGATGGCGACCGGCACCGACGTCGCGATGCATGCGGCCGGCATCACGCTGATGCGGGGCGACGTGGCGCTGGTCGGCGGCGCACTGGACATCTCGCACCGCACCGTGCGCAAGATCCGGCAGAACCTGTTCTGGGCCTTCGCCTACAACGTGGCCGGCATCCCGCTGGCGGCGCTGGGCTACCTCAATCCGGTGATTGCCGGGGCGGCGATGGCCCTGTCGAGCGTCAGCGTGATGTCGAACGCCTTGTTGCTCAAGCGCTGGCGGCTGCGGCGCGCTTGAGAGGGTGGCCGGTCTTCAGGCGGTCTTCTTCAGCGCCGGGTAATCGGTGTAGCCCTTGGCGCCGCCGCCATAGAAGGTGGCCTTGTCCCATTCGTTGAGCTGCGCGCCGGCGCGCAGCCGTTCCACCAGGTCCGGATTCGAGATGAAGGCCTTGCCGAACGCCACCAGGTCGGCGCCATGGGCGAGCGCGGCCTCGGCCATGGCCTTGTCGTAGCCGTTGTTCACCATCCAGGCGCCCTTGCCGCCGGCCGAACGGTAGGCGTTGCGCAGGGCGGCATAGTCGAACGGGCGCTCCGCGATCTCGCGCGGTCCGCCGGTGGCGCCCTCGATGACGTGGATGTACGCCAGCCCGAGCGGCGCCAGCTCGCGCACCACGTACTCGAACAAGGGCTGCGGGTTCTCGTCCTCGACGTCGTTGGCCGGCGTCACCGGCGACAGGCGCACGCCCGTGCGGCCGCCGCCGACCTCGCCGACGACCGCCCGCATCACCTCCAGCAACAGCCGCGCGCGGTTCTCGATCCGGCCGCCGTAGTCGTCGGTGCGCTTGTTGGCGCCGGTCTTCAGGAACTGGTCGAGCAGGTAGCCGTTGGCGCCATGCACTTCGACCCCGTCGAAGCCGCAGGTGCTGACGGCATGGCGGGCCGCATGGCGGTAGTCGTGCACGATGCCGGGCAGCTCGGTCGGGTCGAGCGCGCGCGGCTCGGAGGTGGCGACGAAACTGCCGACGCCGTCCTTGATCAGGTAGGTCTTGGTGTGCGCGGCGATCGCCGACGGGGCCACGGGCGCCTGCCCCTCGGGCTGCAGGTCCACGTGCGAGACGCGGCCGACGTGCCAGAGCTGCACGACGATGCGGCCGTCGCGCGCATGCACCGCCTGCGTCACCTGCTTCCAGCCGTCGAGCTGCTCGGTGCCGTACAGGCCAGGCACGTCGGCGTAGCCCTGGCCCTGGGCGCTGATCGCGGTCGCTTCCGTGATCAGCAGTCCGGCGCTGGCGCGCTGGGCGTAGTACTCGGCCATCAGCGGCGTGGGAATGGCGCCGGGCGCGCGATTGCGGGTCAGCGGCGCCATGGCGATGCGGTTGGGCAGATGCAGTTTTCCCACCTGGATGGGATCGAACAGGCTCGGCATGCAGGGCTCCTTGATGTTGGTGTGCGGTGCTACGAAGGAGGTTATTCGCCTCGCGGAGTTCTGGCCCATTGCACGGCGTTGCAGTTTGCGCCAGCGCAAACTGTTCCCGAGAATCGGCCCGGCGCGCTGCGCGACGATGCGCCCCCGGCACCCGCCGATGCCTACTTGAGCAACCCTTCGACCCGGAGCGCTTCCTGCACGGCGGGGCGCGCCGTCACGCGCTCGTGGTGCGCCGCGAGGTTGGCCAGCGCGCCGATGTCGACGCTCATCGGCTTGCTCCAGCGCGTGACCACGTACAGGTAGCCGTCGGCCACGGTGAAGTGGTCGCCCATCAGGTACGCCTTGCCGGCCAGCTGGCCATCGACCCAGCTGAAGCGCGAAACCAGCTTGTCGCGGAAGATCTGCTTGACGTCGTCGGGGATCGCCGGGTTGAACAGCGGCGAGAAGGTCTTGTGGATCTCGGTCCCGATGAACGTCAGCCATTCCTGCAGCCGGTAGCGCGGCAGCGTGCCGTTGGCCGGCGCCAGGTTCTTCAACGGCGCCTGATCGGCCACGTACTGCACGATGGCCGGACCTTCGCGCAGCCGGGTGCCGTCGTCGAGTTCGAGCAGCGGCACGTAGCCGAGCGGGTTGATCCCGTAGTAATCGGTGCCGTCCTGCAGCTTGTGGCTCTTGGTGCTGGCCAGCACCGGTTCGAAGGCGAGGCCGGCTTCGCGCAGGGCGATGTGCGGGGACAGGGAGCAGGCGCCCGGCGAGTAGTAAAGCTTCATGTGTTGTTCTCGTGCAGTGGACAGGAGCCGCCCATGCTAGCGGCTGGCCGCTTTCCCTGCACGAGCGGCCACAATCGGACCATGAGGCGGGTGCTGAAGTGGTTGGTGGGTGGGCTGGTGGCGCTGGCGCTGCTGCTCGGGGGCGTGGCGCTGGCCTTGCAGCACTGGGTGGGCAGCGCCGACTTCCGCCAGCGGGTGGCGCAGCAGGTCAGCGCCGCCGTCGGCGTGCCGGTGGAGCTCGGGCAGATCACCGTCGACGTGTGGCCGGTGCCGGCCGTCGCCCTCGATCGGGTCCAGGTCAGGACCAAACCGGCCGTCACCCTGGAGCGGATCGAGGCGCGACCGCGGTGGGCGCCGCTGCTGCGCGGCCGGCTCGAGATCGCGACCCTGGTGGTGCGGCGGGCGGTCCTGCCGGAGCAGGCGATCGCCGTGCTGCTGGCGGGCACGCAGAAGCAGCGGGGCGCCGCGGGCGCGCCGGCCCCTGCGGCGGCGCCGGCCGCGTGGCCGCGTCGGGCCGTGCTCGACGGCGTCACCTGGGTGGCGGCCGGCGGCGGCAGCACCACCATCGACGCCCAGCTGCGGATGGACGACGACGGTCTGCCGGGCGAGGCCCGCGTCGCCGTGCGCCAGGGCAAGTTCCAGGGCGCCAAGGCGGCGCTCGAGCGGGCCGACGGCGGCTGGACGCTGCAGGCGCAGATCGGCGGCGGCACCGTCAAGGGCCAGGTGCGGCAGCAGCCCGGGCCGGCGGGCGCGATCAGCCTGCAGGCCCAGCTCGACACCAACGCCGTCGAAGTGGCGGCGCTCACCGCACCGAGCCGCACGCTGACCGGGCGCCTCGACGCCCACACCAGCCTGCGCGCCACGGTCGGCGGCGGCGTCGGCTTCGTCGATTCGCTGCAGAGCCAGACCCGCTTGAGCGTGCGCAACGCGGTGGTGCACGGCGTCGACCTGGCGCAGGCGGTCAAGACGATCGGACTCAGTCGCGGCGGCCAGACGGCCCTGGACACGCTGGCCGGACAGGTGGTGAGCCAGGGCCGCTCGCTCCAGCTGAACAACCTGGTCGCCACCTCCGGCGCGATGTCGATGACGGGGACCGTGGCGATGGCCCCGAACCGCAGCCTGAGCGGGCGGCTCTCGGTCGACCTGGCGGCGGCGGCCGCCGGTGGCGCGATCGGCGTGCCGCTGGCCGTGGGCGGCACGCTCGATGCGCCGTCGGTGACGCTGACCCGCGGCGCGTTGCTGGGGGCGGCGATCGGCACGGCGATCGCGCCAGGGGTGGGCACCGGCGCCGGCGCGAAGCTGGGGGACCGGCTCGGCGAAGGCCTGCGCAGCCTGTTCGGGAAGTAACAGCCGGCGTCCTACAGCTGGCTGGGCCGGGCGCCGATTCGCCGGCGATCCGCCGGCTGCGACGATGCGGATGCAGGCGCGGTGCCTGCGCCACCGGCTGTCGTCATGCATCTATCCACGGTCGAAACCGTGCTCGAGTACGAGGTCAAGGTCCCGACCCATTTCTGCTTCAACATCGAGGCGGCCAAGTGGCCGACCCAGCGCATCGTCAGCGAGCGGCTGGCCGTGTCCTCCGGCGTCGCGCCGCACAGGTTCACCGACGACGGCAGCGGCAACCGGTTCTTCCGCTTCGATGCGCTGCCGGGCCCGCTGCTGGTGAATTACAAGGCCGACGTGGAAGTGCATTCGCAGAGCGTCGACGAGCACCTGCCGGAGGTGCCGGTGGGACAGCTGCCCGACGACATCTTCCATTACCTGCTGCCCACCCGCTACTGCGAGTCGGACCTGCTGGGGCCGCAGGCGCAGCGCCTGTTCGGCCACGAGCCGGCTGGCATCTCGCGGGTGCGCGCGATCGTGAAGTGGGTGCACGAGAACATCAAGTACCAGCCCGGGAGCACGACGTCGACGACGACGGCGCACGAAGTGTTCGAGCAGCGCGTCGGCGTCTGCCGCGATTTCGCGCATGTGGGCATCACGCTGTGCCGCGCCCTCAACATCCCGGCGCGCATCGTGGTCGGCTACGTGTGGTTCGACGAGCCGCCGCAGGATTTCCACGCGATCTTCGAGGCCTGGCTGGGCGGCCGCTGGGTGCTGTTCGATGCGACCGGGATGGCGCCGGTCGATCGCCTGGTGCGCATCGGCACCGGGCGCGATGCCAAGGACGTCGCCTTCAGCACCTTCTTCGGTTCGGTGCAGATGACGCGCAAGGAGGTCAACGTGCTGGAACACGAGCCGCGCGCGACGGCGGACAGCGGCGCGGCGGTGGTGGAGCTGGCCGCGGTCGGCGGCTGAGGGGCACGGCGGCCTCGGCCCGGCCCGCGGTGGGCGCCGCCATGGGGCGCGATGCCTGAGGCGGTGACCGGGCCGCGCGCTTGGCGCACACTACGCCGCCTGGGCCGCGGCCGCACCGGCGCGCGGGCCCCTGCCGCCACCCACTGGAGCCCCCATGTCCGACCTCTCGATGCTGATCAATGGCCTGCAAGTCAACGCCGAAAAGAACGCCACGTTCGAGCGCCGCAACCCGCTCGACGGCAGCGTGGCCACCCGGGCGCCCGCCGCCTCGCCCGCCGACGCCGTGCGGGCGGTGGAGGCGGCCGCCGAAGCCTTCAAGACCTGGCGCGACACCGGCCCCGGCGAGCGGCGCATGCTGCTGCTGAAGGCGGCCGAGAAGATGGAGGCGAAAGGGTCGCAGTTCGCCGCCGCGGTGGCCGCCGAAACCGGCGCCACCGGCATGTGGGCCGGCTTCAACGTGATGCTGGCCGCCGGCATGGTCCGCGAGGCGGCGTCGCTGACGACGCAGATCGCCGGGGAAGTGATCCCCTCCGACGTGCCCGGGTCGCTGGCCATGGGCGTGCGCCAGCCGGCTGGCGTGGTGGTCGGCATCGCGCCATGGAACGCGCCGATCATCCTGGCGGTGCGCGCGGTGGCGACGCCGCTCGCGTGCGGCAACACGGTGGTGCTCAAGGGTTCGGAGAACTGTCCGCGCACGCACCAGTTGATCGTCGAGGCCTTCCAGGAGGCGGGCTTTCCGCCCGGCGTCGTCAACTACGTCACCAACGCGCCGGCCGACGCCGCTGCCGTCGTGGAGGCGATGGTGGCCCATCCGGCCGTGCGCCGGGTGAACTTCACCGGCTCGACCAAGGTCGGGCGTCTGATCGCGCAGACCTGCGCCAGGTACCTGAAGCCGGCCGTGCTGGAGCTGGGCGGCAAGGCGCCGCTGCTGGTCCTCGACGACGCCGACATCGACGACGCGGTCAATGGCGCCGCTTTCGGCTGCTTTGCCAACAGCGGCCAGATCTGCATGTCGACCGAACGCATCATCGTCGACGAGAAGGTGGCCGACGAGTTCGTCCGCAAGTTCGTCGCCAAGGCGCGGGCCTTGCCGCTGGGCGACCCGCGCGGCGCCGACCCGGTGGTGCTGGGCAGCGTGATCGGCATGGGCACGGTGCAGCATTGCAACGCGCTGATCGACGACGCGCTGGCGCAGGGCGCCCGGCTGCTGTGCGGCGGCCGCGCCGACACGACCCTGATGCCGGCGACCGTGCTGGATTACGTCACGCCGCAGATGCGGATCTATCACGAGGAAACGTTCGGGCCGGTGAAGGCCGTCGTGCGCGTGCCGGACACCGAAGCGGCGATCGCCTGCGCCAATGACAACGAGTACGGCCTGTCGGCGGCCGTGTACGGCCGGGACATCGCGCGGGCGTTCAATGTGGCGCGCCGGATCGAGTCGGGCATCTGCCACGTCAACGCGCCGACGGTGCACGACGAGGCGCAGATGCCGTTCGGCGGCGTCAAGGGCAGCGGGATGGGCCGTTTCGGCGGCAGGGCCGGCATCGCGGAGTTCACCGACCTGCGCTGGATCACCGTCCAGACTTCGCCGCGGCACTATCCGTTCTGAATCGGACGATCACCCCAACGCCGAGGACGCAAACGGGGCGCGAAGGACGCAGAAAATTGCAGAAGAGTGGACCAACGAAAGCGCTTCTTCGTCCACTTGTTGGTCGTTTGCGTCTTCCGCCGGTCTCTGCGCCCTCTGCGTTCGGCCGTTGGGTTTGAATTCGCTTCAAGGCTGCGTCAGCAGCTCCAGGCGGGCGAGGTATTGCAGCGCGCCGCCGGCATCGGTGCCGCACATCTCTGGCGAGGGCCGCAGCTGCGAGCACACGGCCGGGCGCTGGGGATGGCCGAAGAGGCGGCAGCGTTGCCGTTCGTCCAGCTGCACGCACCGCACGCCCGCCGGCTTGCCGTCCGGCATGCCCGGGATCGGCGACGTGATCGACGGCGCGATGCAGCAGGCGCCGCAGCCGGCGCGGCACGGAGTGCTATCAAAAACGGAGCGCGTCATTCAGCATTCATGCGGATTGCAGCCCACAGCAACTGATCGATGACGGCTTGGACGCTGGCCCGCGCGGCTTCGCTCGCGAGGCCGCCGTCGGAATCGAACGCCTCCGCCGCCCGCGACAGCCCGAAGGTCGTCGGCGCCACCCAGCAGTGCAGGTTGAACAGCAGCGGCACCAGGTGGCTCTGCGAGCGCAGCCCGCCGAGCGCCCCGGGCGAGGCGCTGAGAACGCCGGCGACCTTGCCGCGCGTGGACCGGAAGCCATCGCCCCAGACCGGATCGCCCTGGACCGGACTGGAGATCCAGTCGAAGGTGTTCTTCACCAGCGCCGGGTAGCTGGCGTTGTATTCGGGCGTGCAGACCAGCCACGCCGGATGCTCGAAAAAGATCTGCTTGAGCTTCAGGACGTCGGCCGGCGTGCCCCGCGCCTCGAGGTCGGCGTTGTACATGGGCAGCTCGAAGTCGGCCAGTTCGAGATGGGTGACCTCCGCACCGGCCTGGGCGGCGAGCCGGGCGGCCACGCTGGCCAGCTTGCGGTTCCAGGAGCCGAGGCGGGTGCTGCCGGCAAAGACGAGGAGCTTCATGGCCTGATTGCACCACAGCACTGCGAGGCCATGGCTGCGCGGGTGCTTTGGCGGGCAGCCTGCGCCGGCGGGTCGCGGCCGGTAAAATCGACGCCCCTGTCCCCAGCGCCGCCGCCGCCCGGCCCGCGGCCCCCGCCCATGCTCTATCCCCAGGAATTCGACGTCATCGTGATCGGCGGCGGCCACGCCGGGACCGAGGCCGCCCTGGCCGCGGCCCGCATGGGTTGCCGCACGCTCCTGCTCAGCCACAACATCGAAACGCTGGGCCAGATGAGCTGCAATCCGTCGATCGGCGGCATCGGCAAGGGCCACCTGGTCAAGGAGGTCGACGCCCTCGGCGGGGCCATGGCGATCGCCACCGACGAGGCAGGCATCCAGTTCCGCATCCTCAACGGCTCCAAGGGTCCGGCGGTACGGGCGACCCGGGCCCAGGCCGACCGCGTGCTGTACAAGGCGGCGATCCGGCGGCGGCTGGAGAACCAGCCCAACCTGATGCTCTTCCAGCAGGCGGTGGACGACCTGATGGTGGAGGGCGACCGGGTCGTCGGCGCCGTCACCCAGGCCGGCATCCGCTTTCGCGGTCGCGCCGTGGTGCTGACCGCTGGCACCTTCCTCGACGGCAAGATCCATGTCGGCCTCAGCAACTATTCCGGCGGCCGCGCCGGCGATCCGCCGGCCGTGTCGCTGTCGGCGCGGCTGAAGGAGCTGCGGTTGCCGCAGGGCCGGTTGAAGACCGGCACGCCGCCGCGCCTGGACGGCCGGACCATCGACTTCAGCCAGTGCGAGGAGCAGCCTGGCGATCTCGACCCGGTGCCGGTGTTCAGTTTCATGGGCGACGCCGCCATGCATCCGCGGCAGGTGCCGTGCTGGATCACCCACACCAACGAACGCACCCACGAGATCATCCGCTCCGGCTTCGACCGCAGCCCGATGTTCACCGGCAAGATCGAGGGGGTGGGGCCGCGCTACTGCCCGAGCGTCGAGGACAAGATCAACCGCTTCGCCGGCAAGGACAGCCACCAGGTGTTCCTCGAGCCGGAAGGACTGACGACCAACGAGTTCTATCCCAACGGCATTTCCACCAGCCTGCCGTTCGACATCCAGTACCAGCTGGTGCGCTCGATGAAGGGACTGGAGAACGCCCACATCCTGCGGCCGGGCTATGCGATCGAATACGACTTCTTCGATCCGCGCTGCCTGCGGCGCAGCTTCGAGACCAGGCAGATCGGCGGCCTGTTCTTCGCTGGACAGATCAATGGCACCACCGGTTACGAGGAAGCCGCTGCCCAGGGCCTGTTCGCCGGCGTCAACGCGGCGCTGCACAGCCAGGGGCGCGAGCCCTGGGTGCCCGGCCGCGAGGAGGCCTACCTGGGCGTGCTGGTCGACGACCTGATCACCAAGGGCGTGACCGAGCCGTACCGCATGTTCACCAGCCGGGCCGAGTTCCGGCTCCAGCTGCGGGAAGACAACGCCGACATGCGGCTGACCGAGGCCGGCCGCCGGCTCGGTCTGGTCGACGACGCGCGCTGGGACCGTTTCAACCGCAAGCGGGACGCTGTTTCACGTGAAACACAGCGCCTGCGTTCGGTGTGGGTCAATCCGCGCACCCTGCCGGCCTCGGAGTCCGAGCGCGTGCTGGGCAAGGCGATCGAACGCGAGTACCACCTGGCCGACCTGCTGCGCCGGCCGGACGTGAGCTATGCGGCGCTGATGTCGCTGAACGGCGGCGTCTATGCCAGTCCCGACACCTCGGTCGAGGCCCTGGGCGCATTGCGCGAACCGGTGATCGAGCAGATCGAGATCGCCGCCAAGTACGCCGGCTACATCGAGCGGCAGAAGGACGAGGTGGAGCGGGCGGCCGCCTATGAGCAGCTGAAGCTGCCGGCCGATCTCGACTTCATGCAGGTCGAGGCGTTGTCGATCGAGGTCCGCCAGAAGCTGAGCCAACACCGGCCCGAGACCCTCGGCCTGGCCTCGCGCATTTCCGGGGTCACGCCGGCCGCCATCTCGCTGTTGCTGATCCATCTGAAGAAGCACCGCTTCAAGGGCTTTGCCGAGGCGGCGAACCAGGGCGACAAGGCGGCCGCTTGAGTCCGAACGCCGTTGCCGCCATGGACCGGCCGGGGCTCGATCGGGCGCTGCGTGCCGGCGCCGACGCGCTCGCCATCGGGCTCGACGACCGGCAGGTCGAGCAGCTGCTCGACTATCTCGAGCTGATCCAGAAGTGGGGCCGGGTCTACAACCTGACCGCGGTGCGCGCGCCGGCCGAGATGCTGACGCAGCATCTGCTCGACAGCTTGGCGGTGGTGCCGCCGCTGCTGCGCCGGACGCAGGGCAGGGCGCTGCGTGTGCTCGATGTCGGCTCGGGCGCCGGACTGCCGGGTGTCGTCCTTGCCATTTGTCGGCCCGAGCTGCGGGTCGACTGCGTCGACACGGTGGCCAAGAAGGCGGCATTCATCCAGCAGGTTGCCGCGACGCTGCAACTGCCGAACCTGCGGGGGCTGCATGACCGGGTCGAGCGGCTCGCCGGTCCCTATGACGTCGTGACCTCGCGGGCCTTCGCGTCGCTGGCGGATTTCGTCGGCTGGTCGGCGGCGGCGCTGGCGGCTGACGGCGTCTGGCTGGCGATGAAGGGCAAGCGTCCGGACCAGGAGATCGCCCAGCTGCCGCCGGCGGTTGAATTGTTTCACGTGGAACAGCTGGCGGTACCCGGGCTCGACGCCGAACGCTGCATCGTGTGGCTGCGGCGGCGCGCCGTAACGTAAACTCGGCCATTCACTCCGGGGGTTGTGCAGTGTTCGGCGTAGCAGACTACGGCGCCTTCGTGGCCGCGGTCATCATCTTTCTGGCGATCCCCGGCCCCGGCAACCTGGCGCTGATCACGTCCACCAGCAAGGGTGGGATCGCCGGCGGACTGGGCGCCACCCTGGGCGTCATTGCCGGCGATCAGGTCCTGATGTGGGCCGCGGTGGCCGGCCTGGCGGCCCTGCTGCTGGCCTATCCGGCCGCCTTCCACGCCGTCCAGTGGCTGGGCGCCGGCTACCTGGCCTGGCTGGGCGCGAAAATGCTGCTGGCCAAGCCCGGCGCCAAGCCGATCCTGCACATCGAACCGCGCCACTATTTCAAGCAGGCGGCGCTGATCACCCTGCTCAATCCCAAGGCCATCGTGTTCTACATGGCCTTCTTCCCGCTGTTCGTCGACCCGGCGCGTCACCAGGGGGCGCTGACCTTCGGCGCCATGGCGCTGACCATCGCCACGCTCACCTTCCTGTACGGCCTCACGGTCGTGCTGCTCACGCACTTCCTCGCGGCCCGCCTGCGCGCCAACCCGATCGTCGGACGCGTGCTGGAGAAGGTCGCCGGGCTGTGCCTCCTCGGCTTCGGCATCAAACTGGCGATCTCCCGCTGACCATGGCAAAAATCTTCTGTGTGGCGAACCAGAAAGGTGGAGTCGGCAAGACGACGACCACCGTCAACCTGGCGGCGGGGCTGGCGAAAGTCGGCCAGCGGGTGCTGATGATCGACCTCGATCCGCAGGGCAACGCGACCATGGGCTCCGGGGTCGACAAGCGCCAGCTCAAGCTCACCGTCTACGACGTGCTGCTGGAATCCGCGTCGGTGGCCGAGGCGAGGGTGCGCAGCGACAAGTGCGGCTTCGACGTGCTGGGCGCCAACCGCGAACTGGCGGGGGCGGAAGTCGAACTCGTCGACATCGAGCGGCGCGAGCAGCGCCTGAAGCAGGCGCTGGCCATGGTCGACGCCGACTACGACTTCATGCTGATCGATTGCCCGCCCTCGCTGTCGATGTTGACGCTCAACGGCCTGTGCGCGGCGCATGGCGTCATCGTGCCGATGCAGTGCGAATACTTCGCGCTCGAAGGCCTCACGGATCTGGTCAACACCATCAAGCAGGTGCACGCCAACCTGAACCGCGATCTCAAGATCATCGGCTTGCTGCGGGTGATGTTCGATCCCCGCATCACGCTGCAGCAGCAGGTGAGCGAGCAGCTGAAGGAGCACTTCAAGGACAAGGTGTTCGACACCGTGATCCCGCGCAACGTGCGGCTGGCCGAGGCGCCGAGCTATGGACTGCCCGGGGTCGTATTCGATGCGGCCGCGCGCGGCAGCACCGCGTATGTGGACTTTGCCTCCGAGATGGTCGAGCGCATCAAGACGATGTGACCGGCCGGCCCGAACTTGCGTTCCACGTGAAACCATCCAACGTCCTCGTCCTCCCCGGCTGGCATGGCAGCGCCGCGCCGCACTGGCAGGCCCGCTGGGTGGAGCGCCACGGGTACCGCCTGGTCGAACAGCACGACTGGGAGCGGCCGCTGCGCGGCGACTGGCTGGCCCGGCTGGAAGACATGGTGCTCGACGCCGACGAGCCCGCCGTGCTGGTGGCCCATGGCCTGGGTTGCATCCTGGCGGCGGCCTGGTCGGCCACCTCGCGCCACCGCTCGCGGGTGAAGGCCGCCCTGCTGGTCGCCCCGCTCGACGTCGAGCGCGACGAGTTCCGGGGGCGCCTGCCGAGCTGGGCGCCGATCGTCCTGGAGACGCTGGCTTTCACCAGCGTGCTGGTCGCGAGCGCGGACGATCCGTGCTGCGGATTCGAGCGGGCCCGCCTGCTGGCCAGCGCCTGGGGCGCGCAACTGGTGCACCAGCCCGCCAGCCAGCACCTCAATGCGGATTCGCATCTTGCGAGCTGGCCCGAAGGGCATGTGCTGCTGCAGGACCTCATGAAAGACTGAAGATGAACAGCCACCACCACCACCGACGACCGGCCGCCAGCTGCACGCCCCAACCACAGCAGGAGCGCGCATGGTGACCAGGAAACCCAAGGGCCTCGGCCGCGGACTCGAAGCCCTGCTCGGCCCCACCGCGTCGGAGGCGGGCAGCGACAGCGGCGGCACCAACCCGGGGCAGCCGGCCTCCTTGCTGCTGGCCGACATGGTCCCCGGCGTATACCAGCCGCGCACCCGCATGGACGAAGGCGCGCTGTACGAGCTGGCCGAGAGCATCAAGGCGCAGGGGATCATGCAGCCGATCCTGGTTCGCCGGCTGAGCGACGAACAGTCCAGGCTGCGCCGGGCCGAACTGGAAGCGCAGGGTTCGGCCCCGGCTTCGGCCGGCGGCGGCGAGCGCCCCGTGTACGAGATCATCGCCGGCGAGCGCCGCTTCCGCGCGGCCCGGCTGGCCGGGCTGGACAGCGTGCCAGTGCTGGTGCGCGACGTGCCGAACGAAGCGGCCGCGGCGATGTCGCTGATCGAGAACATCCAGCGCGAAGACCTCAATCCGCTGGAGGAGGCCCACGGCCTGCAACGCCTGGTCAA
The DNA here is from genome assembly GCF_035554825.1 of Ramlibacter sp. Classification (GTDB taxonomy): domain Bacteria; phylum Pseudomonadota; class Gammaproteobacteria; order Burkholderiales; family Burkholderiaceae_C; genus Ramlibacter. The sequence goes on from NZ_DATMHS010000130.1 coordinate 57,097, forward strand.
GGAGTTCGGGCTTACTCACGAACAGGCGGCGCAGGCCGTCGGCCGCTCGCGCAGCGCCGCCAGCAACCTGTTGCGCCTGCTCAACCTGGCGGAGCCGGTGCAGACCATGTTGATGGCGGGCGACCTCGACATGGGCCACGCGCGGGCGCTGCTGGCGCTGGAACGCGCGGCGCAGATCACGGCCGCCAACCAGATCACGGCCAGGAAGCTGAACGTGCGGCAGGCCGAGAGCCTGGTCAAGAAGATCGGCGCCGAGTTCAACCTGGTATCGCCCAAACCCAAGAAGGAGAAGTCGCGCGATCTGCGCCGCGTCGAAGAGGAGCTGTCGGACCTGCTGACGGCCGAGGTCGAGGTGCGGGTGAAGAAGCGCGTCAAGCGCAACGGCCAGATCGAGGACATGGGCGAGCTGGCGATCCAGTTCGGCTCGCTCGATGAGTTGAACGGGCTGATCGACAAGCTGCGCGGCTAGCCAGGCTCCGCATACAGCGCGTCGCCGGCCGCGGGAGGTGTTCGGGCCGGGGCCGGCCCGCGCCGCGCGAGCTCGCTCACCTCGCGCCTGAAATCCGCCGCCGCCGGCGACAGCGCGCGCTGCCGCCGCGTGATCAGGTGGATCGAGGGCACCCGCAGCGGCAGCGCCACCGGGAGCACCGCCAGCACGCCGAGCCGCGCGTAATGGTTGGCCAGCGAGGCCGGCATCACCGCCGCCATGTCCGAGCGCTCCAGCAGCGCGGTGGTCAGGATGGTCGACGCCGTCTCGGTGATCTGCAGCCGCACGTGGATGCCCGCCTCGTGCAGCGCGGCTTCGAAGCGGTGGCGCTGCGGCGAACCCGGCGGCTGCAGGATCCAGGGCCACTGCGCCAGCTGTTCCAGGCTGATAGCCTGCTGCCGCAGCAGCGGATGGCCCGCCCGCACGACGGCCACCTGCGCCTCGCCCAGCAGCGGCTCGCCCTCGAATTCGTCGTCGTGGCTGCCGGCGGTGAGCCGCCCCAGCATCAGGTCCACCTCGCCGCGCGTGAGCTGCGCCAGCATCACGTCGCTGGTGTCGACCACCACCGACACCGCCACCCGCGGGTGCCGCCGCTGGTAGGCGGCCAGCGCCGGCGCCACCAGTTCCGGCACCGCCCCCGGGACGCTGCCGACGCGCAAGGTGCCGTGCAGGCCGGTGGCGAGCGCCTGCAGCTCCTGCCGCGCCAGGCCGAAGTCATTGCGCATTTGCCGCGCATAGCGGATCAGCACCTCGCCGTGGGCGGTCGGCTCCATGCCGCGCGGGCGGCGGGTGAAGAGCCGCACGCCCAACGCATCTTCGGCCTGCAGCAGCAGCTTGGTGGCGGCCGGCTGGCTGATGTTCATGGCGGCCGCGGCCCGGCCCAGGCTGGGTTCGGCGCCCAGCTCGGCGAGCAGCATCAACTGGCGCGTGCGCAGGCGCAGGAACAAGGGGGCATCGCGCGCCGTGAAGCTCATCTGGGCTCGGACCAACACATGTTCATTCGTATATGGATTGTTCGCGCATTTCGATTGGCGATGGATGGCAAAGACCCTTACCCTGCCGTGGCGCGGCCGTCCCGCGCGAGATGGAGACACAAAGTGAAAACGACTTTTCCGCTCCCGCGAAGGGCGCTGCTCGCCGGCGCCGCCGGCGCGGCGCTCGGCCTCGCGTTTCCGGCGCTGGCCCAAGGCTGGCCCGACAAGTCGCTGCGCATCATGGTCGGCGCCTCGCCGGGCGGCGGCACCGACATCCTGGCGCGCCTGCTGGCCGACAAGTTCGGTCCGGCCCTCAGGCAGACGGTGGTGGTGGAAAACCGCCCCGGCGCCTCCAACACCATTGCCGCCGACATGACCGCCCATGCAGCCGCCGACGGCACGACCTTGCTGCTGGCGACCAACACCGGCCAGGCCGTGGCGCCGCACCTGCTCAAGCTCAAGTACGACCCGCTGAAGGACCTGCAGCCGATCGGGCTGGTGGCCGTGATGCCCAACGTGCTCGTGGTGCCGGCCACGGCCCCGTACCGCAGCGTGAAGGAACTGCTGGCGGCCATGCTGGCCCGGCCCGGCGACTTCAAATACGCGTCCTCGGGCGTGGGCAGCACCCAGCACGTGGCCGGCGAAGCGTTCAATCTCGCGACCGGCGCCAGGAGCATCCACATCCCGTACAAGGGCAGCTCGCAGGCGCACATCGACATCATCGCGGGCCAGGTCGACATGATGTTCGACAGCACCTCGTCGGCGATGTCGCAGATCAAGGCCGGCAAGTTCCGGCCGCTGGCGATCGCCGCCGAGCGGCGCTCGCCCGAGCTGCCCGACGTCCCGACGCTCGCCGAGCAGGGCATCGCCGGCGCCGACGTGCAGACCTGGTATGGGCTGTACGTGACCGCCGGGACGCCGCGCCCGGCCGTGGAGCGGCTGAGCGCCGAGCTGGCGCGGGTCCTGAAGCTGGCCGACGTGCAGGGCCGCATCAAGGGCCTGGGCGGCGAGATCAACGCGCTGTCGCTCGACCAGTTCGCCGCGATGAACCGGGCCGAATACGAGCGCTACGGCAAGCTGGTGCGCGACGCCAACATCAAGGCCGAATGAAGGACCGCATGAACCACGGCACCAAACGGGCGCGCATCGCCGCGCTGCTCGGCGACCCCAGCGGCATCGGCCCGGAAGTGATGGTGAAGCTGCTGGCGCGCGAGGCCAATCGGGCGGCGGCCGAGATCCTGCTGATCGCCGATCCGGCGGCGCTCGCGTCCGGACAGCAGATCGCCGGCGCGCCACTCGAGGCGCTGCGGGTCGACCGGCTCGAGGATGTGCGCTTCGAGCCCGGCCGGGTGACGCTGCTCGCGCAGGACGTGCTGCGCGGCGATCCGCCGGCGCTCGGCGAATGCCGCGCCGCCTCCGGCCGCGCCGCGCTGCAGGCGCTGGACGAGGCCACGCGCGCGGTGCAACACGGGCTCGCCGACGCGATCGTCTTCGCGCCGCTGAACAAGCACGCGCTGCGCCTGGGCGGCATGACGCACGAGGACGAACTGCGCTACCTGCAGGAGCGCTTCGGCGTGCGCGGCTTCGTCTGCGAGTTCAACATCACCAAGGGGCTGTGGACCTCGCGCGTGAGCTCGCACGTGCCGCTGCGCGAGGTGGCGCGGCTGGTCACGCGCGAGAGCGTCGGCAACGCCGTCGCGATCATCGACGGCGCGCTGCGGCAGTCCGGCATCGCCGTGCCCCGCATCGCGGTCAGCGGCTTGAATCCGCACGCCGGCGACGGTGGCTCGATCGGCAGCGAGGAGATCGAGATCATCGAGCCGGCGGTGCAGGAACTGCGCGGCCGCGGCCTGGACGTGCGCGGGCCGTACTCGCCCGACACGATCTTCCTGGCGGCGCGGCGCGGCGACTTCGACGCCGTGGTGTCGATGTACCACGACCAGGGCCAGATCGCGATGAAGCTGATGGGATTCGACGAAGGCGTCACGCTGCACGGGGGCCTGCCGGTGCCGGTGGCCACCTGCGCCAGCGGCAGCGCGTTCGACATCGCCGGCCGCGGCGTGGCGAAGATCGGCGGGCTGCAGGCCGCCTTCGACCTGTGCGCGCGGATGGCCGCGCGCCCGCCGGCCAGCGCCGCCTGACGGATCAGAGCGAGAAGATCTTCCCCGGGTTCATGATGTTCTTGGGGTCGAGCGCGCGCTTGATGGTGCGCATCAGCTCCACCGCGCCGGCGCCGGCCTCGGTCACCAGGAAGTCCATCTTGTGCAGCCCCACGCCGTGCTCGCCGGTGCAGGTGCCGCCCAGGCTCAGCGCGCGCGACACCAGCTGGACGTTCAGCTGCTCGGCGACCTCGCGCTCCTGCGGCTTGGTCGGATCGAGCAGGTAGCCGAAGTGGAAGTTGCCGTCGCCGACGTGGCCGACCAGGAAGTACGGAATCCCGCTCGCGTCGGCCTCGCGCACCGAATCCAGCAGGCAGTCGGCCAGGCGCGAGATCGGCACGCAGGTATCGGTGGAAATCGCGCGGCAGCCCGGGCGCGACTGGATGGCCGCGAAGTACGCGTTGTGGCGGGCGGTCCACAGCCGGGTGCGCTCCTCGGGCGTCGTCGCCCACTCGAAGGCATTGCCGCCGTGGTCGGCGGCGATCTCCTGCACGATCTCCGCCTGCTCCTTGACGCCGGCGGGCGAGCCGTGGAATTCCATCAGCAGCATCGGCTCTTCGCGCAGGCCGAGCTTGCTGTGCGCGTTGACCATGCGCACGCCGTTCACGTCGATCAGCTCGACGCGCGCGATCGGCACGCCCAGCTGGATGATCTGGATCGTCGTGCGCACGGCGGCCTCGATGCTCGGGAACGAGCAGATCGCCGCGGAGATCGCTTCGGGCAGCGGATACAGCCTGAGGGTGATCTCGGTGATGACGCCGAGCGTTCCTTCGCTGCCGATGAACAGGCGCGTCAGGTCGTAGCCGGCGCTCGACTTCTTGGCCCGGGTGCCGGTGCGGATCACTTCGCCGCTGGCCGTCACCACTTCGAGGTTCAACACGTTGTCGCGCATCGTGCCGTAGCGCACGGCATTGGTGCCGCTGGCGCGCGTGGCGCTCATGCCGCCGATGGTCGCGTCGGCGCCGGGGTCGATCGGGAAGAACAGGCCCGTGCTCTTGATCTCCTCGTTCACCTGCTTGCGCGTGACGCCCGGCTGCACGGTGACGGTGAGGTCTTCCGGATTGACCGACAGCACCTTGTTCATGCGGCCGAGATCGAGGCTGATGCCGCCCTGCACCGCGAGCAGGTGGCCTTCCAGCGAGGAGCCGACGCCGAACGGGATCACCGGCACTTCGTACTGGCTCGCCAGCTTCACCGCGTCGGCGACGTCCTGGGTGCTTTCCGCGAACACCACGGCGGCCGGCGGCGGCGCCTCGAAGGAAGACTCGTCGCGGCCATGCTGCTCGCGCACGGCGAGCGCCGTGGAACACTGCGCGCCGAAGCGCGATTTCAGCGCGTCGACGAGGGCGGCCGGCACGTTGCGCTGCCGGATCTCGGGGATGAGGTGGGAAGTGGCGGTGGGGGCGTTCATGGCATCTCCAGGGGAGCCGTCCAGTGTAAGGGCTGCGCCCCGGCGCGCCCCGGTCCGCGCCGCCGGCCGTCTGCGCGCGGGCGCCCCGGCGTGACTATTGCCCGTCCCGGAGGCGGCCCCGTGACGGCCCGCGGCAGCGCGCCGGATCCGGCAGGACCCGGCGCGGCGTTCACTTCAGCGCTTCGTCGAATTCGGCGCTGGAGATCGAGCCATCCTTGTTGTTGTCGTAGCGATCGAAGACGCGCGCCAGTCCGGGCCAGACGGCGGCTTCCTGCGGGCTGAGCTCGCCGTCGCCGTCGCTGTCGGCGCGCCGGAAGGCATCCTGCACCTCCGCCATGCTCCAGCGATTGTGCGGAATGGCTGCCGGCGCCGCGGGACTGGCGCGGTGCGGGGAGGTCACGGCCGGCCGGGCCGGCTGCGGGGGTTGAGAACGAGCCGGCAGGGGGCCCATGAAAACGAGCGAGGCGAACAGCGCGACGCTGCACGATTCGAAATCGGGAAGGCGGTACTTTTTCGCGACCATCGGTCCGTTGGAAGTGGAGGACCGCACATTCCAACGGAGCTTTGACGACAACGCGAGCAGTATTGCCTCCCGTTTCCTTTGATGCATTCGGTTGGATGGCTGACGCACAATCGACGTTTCGCGGCAGAAAGGATCGGCATGGGCAAGCGCCTGACACAAATCGCCACCCGAACCGGGGACGACGGCACCACCGGACTGGGCGACAACACCCGGGTGCCGAAGCACAGCCTGCGCGTGCACGCGATGGGGGAGGTCGACGAGCTCAATTCGCATATCGGCCTGCTGCTGTGCGAAGAATTGCCGCCCGACCTGCGCCCGCTGCTGGTCGAGATCCAGCACCAGTTGTTCAACCTCGGCGGCGAACTGTCGATTCCGGGCTTCGAGCTGCTGCAGGCGCAGGCGGTACTGGCGCTGGACGAAGCGCTGGCGGCGCACAACGAACCGCTGCCGCGGCTGCAGGAGTTCATCCTGCCGGGCGGCAACCGTGCCGCCTCGCAGGCCCACATCTGCCGCACCGTGGCGCGCCGGGCCGAACGCGCGGTGGTGGCGCTGGGCGCGACCGAGGCGCTGCGCGACACGCCCCGGCATTACCTGAACCGGCTGAGCGACCTGATGTTCGTGCTCGCCCGCGTGCTCAATCGCATGCACGGCGGCGACGACGTGTACTGGAAGAGCGAAAAGCTGCGGCGCTCGCAGCACGAGTGAGGCCTGCCCGGGTGAGCCCCGGGCCAGCCGTTCGCTTCCCCTGGGCACAGCCGAGGGCGCGGCCCGCGCCCGTTGCCCCGAGCGGTGTGAAACCGGCGGCGCCGGCTCAGGCCGCCCGCTGCACCTCGGAGGCCGCCACCGGGGCCTGCCGGTTCAGCAGCGCGTACAGCAGGATCGCGCCGAAGGTCGCGGTGCCGATGCCGCCCAGTGCGAAACCGCCGAACTTCAGGGTGAAGTCGCCGGTGCCCAGCACCAGCGTGATCGCCGCGACGATCAGGTTGCGGTTCTGCGAGAAGTCCACCCGGTTGTCGACCCAGATCTTGGCGCCGGCAATGGCGATCAGCCCGAACACGACGATCGAGACGCCGCCCATCACCGGCAGCGGAATCGCCTGGATGACGGCGCCGAACTTGGGCGAGAAGCCCAGCACGACCGCGATTGCCGCGGCGCACACGAACACCGCCGTCGAATAGATCTTGGTGGCGGCCATCACGCCGATGTTCTCGGCATAGGTGGTCACGCCGGTGCCGCCGGCGGCGCCGCTGATCACGGTGGCCACGCCGTCGCCGATGAATGCCCGGCCGATGTAGCGGTCGAGGTTGCGGCCGGTCATCGCCGTGACCGCCTTCAGGTGGCCCAGGTTCTCCGCCACCAGGATGATGGCCACCGGCACGATCAGCGTCATGGCGCCGGTGTCGAACACCGGGGCGGTGAAGCGCGGCAGGCCGATCCAGGCGGCGGCGGCGATGCCCGACAGGTCGATCGGCTTGCCCAGCCCCAGCCCGTTGGCCAGCAGGGCATAGACGACGGTCGCGACCACCAGCCCGACCAGGATCAGCAAGCGCTGCACCATGCCGCGCGTGAACACCGCCACCAGGCCGACGCACAGGAAGGTCACGGCCTGCATCCAGGAATCGAAATTGCTGGCCGCCATGTTCTTGATCGGGATCCCCGCCAGGTTCAGGCCGATCACGGCCACCACGGCGCCGGTCACCACCGGCGGCATCAGTCGCTCGATCCAGCCGGTGCCCGACGCCTGCACGATCGCGCCGATGACGGCGTAGACGACGCCGCAGGCGATGATGCCGCCCAGCGCCACCGCGATAGTGCCGTTCGGCCCCTTGCCGGCGTACGCCGTGGCCGCGATGACGACGCCGATGAAGGCGAAGCTCGACCCCAGGTAGCTGGGCACCTTGCCGCCCGTGATCACGAAGAAGATGAGCGTGCCGATCCCGCTCATGAGGATGGCGATGTTGGGGTCGAAGCCCATGAGGATCGGCGCCAGCACCGTGGCGCCGAACATGGCGATCACGTGCTGCACGCCCATGGCCGCCGTCTGCGGCCATGGCAGCCGCTCGTCGGGCGCGATCACGCCGCCCTGGTGCAGAACGGCCGAAGATTTTTCCGTCCACTCGAACATTTCCCGCTCTCCTTGTTGTTGGCCCGTCCGATGCTAGGGGGAACCCGGATGCGGCACAAGAGGCGGTGACGCTCGCGGCGCCCGCCGCTAAGCTCGCTGCATGAGCGCCCCTTTCGTTCCCCAGATCCGCCGCTACCAGGATTGGCTGCGCGAGACCCGCGGCCTCGCGTTCGACAGCTACGAGGATCTGTGGCGGTGGTCGGTCAGCGACCTCGCCGGCTACTGGGAAAGCGTGTGGGCGTACTTCGACCTGCAGTCGCCCACGCCGTGGCGCGCCGTCCTGGCCGAGCCGAAGATGCCGGGCGCGCGATGGTTCGAGGGCGCCCAGTTCAACTACGCGCGCCAGGCCTTGCGCCACGCGGAACCGGCCCACGCTGCCGGCCTGCCGGCGATCGTCAGCCGCAACGAGCGCGGCCAGCACCGCGAGCTCGGCTGGCGCGAGCTGCGGCGTCAGGTGGCCGCGCTGGCCTTGCAGCTGCAGGCCCAGGGGGTGCGTCCCGGCGACCGCGTCGCGGCCTACCTGCCGAACATTCCCGAGGCGATGGTTGCCTTCCTCGCGGTGGTGAGCATCGGCGGGATCTGGAGCATCTGCGCGCCAGACATGGGGACCAACGCGGTGCTGGATCGCTTCCGCCAGATCGAGCCGAAGGTGCTGATCGCCTGCGACGGCGTGACCTACGGCGGCCGCGACATCGACCGCAGCGCCGTGGTGGCGCAACTGCGCGCCGCGCTGCCGACCGTCGAACACCTGATCCTGCATCGCGAGCTGGGGCTGCCGGCGCCGCAGCTGCAGGCGCTGCAGCCCTGGACCGATTTTGGCGCCGCCATCGCGCGCGACGACGCCGGCACGGCGGCGTTCGAGCCGATGTGGCTGCCATTCGACCATCCGCTGTGGATCGTCTATTCGAGCGGGACGACGGGCCTGCCCAAGCCGATCGTGCACGGCCACGGCGGCACGGTGCTGGTCGGGCTCGCGCTCAAGCGGCTGCACAACGACATCGGCTGCAGCTACGACCCCAACAACTTCGGCGAACGCTTTCACTGGTACAGCTCCACCGGCTGGGTGATGTGGAACTGCCAGGTCAGCGGCCTCCTGGACGGCACCACCTGCTGCCTCTACGACGGCAGTCCGGCGCATCCGGACTGGACCACGCTGTGGCGCTTCGCGTCCGACCTGCGCGTGACGTTCTTCGGCGCCGGCGCGGCGTTCTACGCCAACTGCCTCAAGGCCGGCGTGGACCTGCGCGAATGCGGCGACCTGCGCTCGGTGCGGGCACTGGGCGTCACCGGCTCGCCGCTGTCGGAAGAGGCGCAGCGCTGGGGCAGCAGCCAGTTCGAGCGGATCGGGACCAGGGACATCTGGTGGGCCAACATCTCGGGCGGAACCGATTTCGCCGGCGCGTTCATCGGCGGCAACCGCGAACTGCCGGTGGTCCCCGGCGAAATGCAATGCCGCCTCCTGGGGTGCGCGGTCGAAGCGTGGGACGAGGCCGGCCGCCCGGTGACCGACGAGGTGGGCGAGCTGGTGTGCAGCCGGCCGATTCCGTCGATGCCGCTGTATTTCTGGGGCGACCGCGATCAGGAGCGCTATCTCGCCAGCTACTTCGACATGTACCCCGGCGTGTGGCGGCATGGCGACTGGCTGAAGATCACGCGCTCGGGCAGCTGCATCATCTACGGGCGCAGCGACGCCACCATCAACCGCTACGGCCTGCGCATGGGCACCAGCGAGCTGTACAGCGCGGTGGAAGCGCTGCCCGAGGTGCTGGACTCGCTGGTGGTCGACCTGGAATACCTGGGGCGCGACAGCTACATGCCGCTGTTCGTCGTCCTGCGCCCGGACGTGCAGCTCGATGCCGCGCTGCGCGGGCGCATCAACGACGCGATCAGGACCGCGCTCTCGCCGCGCTTCGTGCCGAACGAGATCATCGCCGTGCCGGAGGTGCCGCGCACGCTGTCGGGCAAGAAGCAGGAACTGCCGATCAAGAAGCTGCTGCTCGGCCAGCCGATCGAGAAAGTGGTGAACCGCGATGCCATGGCGAATCCGGCAGCGCTGGACTGGTATGTCGCTTTCGCGAGCCGTCGGGCGCGGCCGGCAGCAAGCCTTGACGGCGCGGGCGCCCCGCCGCCGCCGCGTCGCTAGCGGCCGCGCGCGGCTACGTTCGCCGGTTCACCAGCCACAGGCCGGCGCCGACGCCGGCCAGGGCCAGCACCAGCTGCGGCGTCAGGGGCTCGTGCAGCAGCGCCACGCCGAACACCAGCGCGAACACCGGCGTGAGGAAGGTGAACGAGGACATCTTGGTGGCCGGGTAATGCCGCAACAGCCACATCCAGGTGAGATAGCTGGCGAAGGCGCCGACCGCCGTCTGCAGCGCCAGCGACACCCAGCCGAAGGCGGAATACTGCAGCGACCACGGCTCGCCCAGCGAAAGCGACAGCAGCGGCGACACCAGCGCCGTGACGGCCACCTGGTAGAACAGCGTCTTCTCGGCGCTCGCCGTCGCCAGCGCGGTGGCGCGGATCACCAGCGTCGTGAGGCCCCACAGGACCCCGGCCGCCAGCGCCAGCGCGTCGCCGCGCCACTGGCGCGTCGTCATCGTGCCCGACAGGCCCTCGCCGAAGGCGAGGGCGACGGCCGCGAAAGCGATCAGCAGTCCGAGCCACTGGATGGGGCGCAACTGTTCGGCCGGCACGAATCGGGGCAGCAGCACCGCGACCACGAACGGCGAGGTGTAGAGAAACACCGTCAGGCGCGACGCCGTCGTGTCGCGCAGCCCGAGATAGATGCAGCTGAATTCGCTGGCGAACAGCACGCCCGCCAGCAGGCCGGCGCGCAAGGTGCCGTCGCGCGCGAACAGCGGGACGCCGCGCGCCCCGCACCACAGCCACAACAGCAGCGTCGCGCCGGCAAAGCGCAAGGCCGCCTGCCACAAGGGCGGGACTTCGGCCGTCGCCTTGATCAGCACCTGCTGGCCGCCCCAGAACAGGCAGCAGGCCAGCAGCAGCGAGACGGCCAGGGTGTCCAGATGCTGTTGGCGGGCTCTCATCGGTGCGATCGTAGCCGGGCGGGGCGCGGGCGCCGGCCCGGCTAGCGTTCGAGCCGCCGGTAGGTCGGCGGCCGGCCGGGACCGACGTCGAGCGTCGTCACCACGGCCTGCACGCCGTCGATCGCCTTGACGTCCGCTTCGATCGCCAACGCCTGCTGCGGCGAGGCGACGCAACCTTGCAGGAAGACCCACTGGCGTTGCACCGTGACCCAGACGCTGCTGCCGGTGAGCCGCGCCGAGCCGTCGAGCGCGGCGCGGACCCGCTCGCCGAGGGCGCGGTCGCCGCGATAGATGTTGCTGTCGGCACAGCGGCCGGCCAGCCAGCAACTCGTGCCGCGCTCGATGCGGTCATGGGCCTCGCGGCGCTGCTCCTCCTGCGTCAGCAGGGGACCGGCCGGCGTCGGACAGTCCGGCACGTCGGCGGACGCTTGCCAGAAGGGGTCGTCGAACCAGTTGCGCCGCTCCTGGGCGATCGCGCCGCCGCCGGCGAGCAGCGCCAGGAGCAGCAGGCCGGGCGCCAGCACCGTCATCGCTCGTCCGAAGGCCGCGCCAGCCTGACCAGCAACCGCTTGAGCGCGGCCTGTTCGGCGGCGCCGAGCGTGCGCAACATGTCCGCCTCATGGGCCCGCGCGCGCTCGACGAGCGGCCGCACCAGGCGTTTGCCCGCGGCGGTCGCCTGCACCAGCGTGCGGCGCTGGTCGGCACGGTCGGCCTGCAGCGTCACCCAGCCCTGAACCTCCATGCGCTGCGCCAGCTTGGTCACCGTCGGCTGCTTGGCCAGCACCTCGTGGGCGAGCCGGCTCACGGCGAGCGGCTGGCCGTCGTGCAGCGTCGCCAGCACCCGCCATTCGATCGGGCTGAGACCGGCCGCCCGCACGTGGGCATCGAAGTCCTTGTGCAATGCGTGGTTGGCCTGGTCCAGCAGATAGCCCAGGTAATCGTGCACGAAGCGCGGCTCGGGCCCGTGCGGCTTCACAGCGGGTGCTCGGTGTAGAAGCGGCCGCCGTGGAACAGCAGCGGCGAGGCGCCCGGCCGCCAGCTGCAGCGCTCGACCTCGCCGACGAAGATCACGTGGTCGCCCTCGTCGTAGCGGCTGCGGTTGAAGCACTCGAAGGTCGCCGCCGCGCCGGCGAGCAGGGGCGCCCCCGACGGGCTCTCGGTGTACTGCACGCCGGTCCAGCGGTCGGCGCCCTTGAGCGCGAAGCGCTCGGCCAGCAGCTTCTGGTCGGCCGCCAGCACGTTGATCACGTAGTGGGATCCGGCGCGCAGGGCCGGCAGCGAGGCGGCTGCCTGCGACAGGCTCCACAGCACCAGCGGCGGCTCGAGCGAGACCGAGTTGAACGAGTTCGCGGTGAGGCCGATGGGCAGTCCCTCGGGCGTGCGGGCGGTGACGATCGTCACGCCGGTCGCGAACATCCCCAGGGCGGCGCGGAATTCGCGGGCCGAGAAGCTCGGCGGCTGGGCTTGGCTGGGCCGGGTCATGGAGCGGGGCAATGCATGAAATTTCATGCATTATGGTCCGGGCGCCGGCCCCTCGCGGCAGCGGGGCCGCCCCCCGTGCGGCCGGGGAAGGGCAGCGCGTGGGACGGCGACGGCTACTTGCCGGGCGGGAAGGACGACGCCAGCGGGCCGGGGGCGGGCGGCAGCCGCAGCGTTTCGCGCAGCGCCGACGCCCGGTCGGGGTCGTACTGTCCTTCGGCGCGTGCCAGCACCTGCCCGTCGCGATCGATCACCAGCACCGAAGCGTGGGCCATGCCGGAAAGGCCGGCCGCGCGGATGAACTGGTCGCGATCGATGAACACCGGCACCACCCGCGAGCCTTGCGGCGTGCCGCGGTGGCTGGCGCGGATGCGGCCTTCGACCGCGCGGCGCTCGTCCTCGGTGCCGGGGTCGTTGAGCACCGGCATCTTGACCCAGTTGATCGCATCGTCCTGATCGAGCCGCAGTCCGCGGATCCAGCTGTTGATTTCGCCGCGGTGGCTGCGATCGAACCCCACCAGGGCCAGCACCCGGTCGGTGTGCGGGCCGGCCGGCTGGCCGAGCCGCTGCGCGGCCGGCGAGGGCAGACGCCCCATCAGATTGGTTTCGCTCGGCGTCACGACGGCCAGCATCAGCGCTCCCATGGCGGCCGCCAGCCAGGCGAGCGTCGGTGTCCAGAGCGGCGTTCCCATGGCGGCCTCCTTCGCGTGAGGATCCAGTGTTTCACAGGCCGCGCGCTGCAGCACGTCGCACGTGTAAAGAACCCTGGTGAGGTGTAGCGTTCAGGTAAAGCTCAGCCGTGCGGCCACCGGCAGCGCTAACGCACCAGCAACACCGGTATCGCGCAACGGGCCAGCACCTGCGTGGTGACGGAGCCCATGACCAGGCGCCCCAGCGCGCCATAGCCGTGCGTGCCCATGACCACGAGGTCGTAGCCGCCGTCCTCGGCGAACTTGGCGACGGTCTCGCCGGCCGGGCCGGTCTTCCACGCGCTGGTGGCCTGGAAGCCGCGCCCGTGCAGCCGCTCCAGCGCGGGGCCGAGCACTTTCTGCGCTTCCTCCTGGTGGTACTGGTGGGTCGCGCCGGCGCCGACCGCCGATGCGGCGTGCGCCGGCAGCGGTGCCTGGGCATTGAACACGGTGTAGTCATGGCGCTCGTCGAAGAGCGGCTGCCGGCTCACGTATTCGAGCATCTTGCGCGTGTAGTCGCTGCCGTCGACGGCGAGCAGGATCTTCATGGGGGTGGCTCCTGGTTGTCCCGTGCACGCTAGCATGCGCCGACGGCGGCGCGGGTCGGACAAGTCCGCGTCTCAGCCGCCGGGCACGGTGAGCACCAGCTGCTCGCGAAAGCCCTCCTGCTCGCCCTTGGCCGCATAGCCCAGCGTGTTGGCCACCACCCGGCAGCCTTCCGCCAGGTAGTCCTGCTGCCGGTGCAGGTGGCCGTGCAGCCACAGCTGCGCGCGCGGCAGCAACTCGTCGAGCGAATTGCAGAAGGCGGCCGTGCCGGGCACCAGCCCATAGCGCGGGTCGGCGCTGCGCAGGCTCGGTGCGAAGTGGGTGACCACCACCGTGGGGCCGTCGAACGGGACGGCGAGCGCCGCCCGCAGCCAATCGATGCACAGCAGCCCCTGTTCGCGCCAGCCCGCCGCCAGCCACGGCAGGCCATCGCGGGTGGCGCCGGTCTTTTGCAGGTAGAAATTGGCCGCCCGGAACGCCTTCTCGCGCCGCTTGAGCACCTGGGTGAGCCCGGCGGCGCGGTCGGCCGGCGTCACCAGCGCGTCGAAGTCGGCCCACAAGGTCGTGCCGACGAAGCGCACGCCGCCGATGGTGAGCACTTCGCGCTCCAGCCAGGTGATGCCCAGCCGCTCGCAGGTTTCGCGCAGCCGCCGGTGGGTCGCCTCGAAGTCGAGGTTGTCGTACTCGTGATTGCCGGGCACATAGAGCACCGGCACCGGCCAGCCGGCCCTGGGCGAGAAGCGTTCGAGGCCGAAGTCGTCGCCGGTGAGCCGGCTGCCGTTCTGGTACGAGCCGATGTCGCCGGCCAGCACCAGCAGGTCGGCCTCCGGTGCCGGGGCGGGCTCGAAATGGGGATGGACTTCGAGGTGCAGGTCCGACAACAGCTGGATTTTCACCGGGCCGATTGTGCCGGGGCCGCCCGCCAGCGGGGCGACGCCGGCGCCGCTCAGTCGCGGTGGGCGAACGCCTTGCGCGCCGACTCGGCGACGGCCGTGCGCAGCCACGCGTGGTCGCTGCGCTGGCTCTGCCGGCGATGCCACAGCGAATGCACCAGCACCGGCGGCAGGTCGAACGGCAGCTCGCGCAGCGTGAACTCGTGTTCCATGCCGGTCACATCGACGAAGTGGCGCGGCAGCACCGTCACCAGGTCGGAGGTCGCGACCACCCGGCCGGCGGTGAAGAACTGGTTGACGGTCAGCACCACGCGCCGCTGCCGGCCGAGCGAGGCGAGCGCCTCGTCGACGAAGCCGAACGGGCGGCCGGTGAAACTCACCCGCAGGTGGCGCGCCTCGCAATAGCGCTTGATGGTGAGTGGGCTGCGCGCCAGCGGGTGGCCCTTGCGCATCACGCACACATACTCGCCGCCGAACAGCCGCTGGTGGTCGAAGGCCGGCAGGCGGCCCGCCTGCTCGTGGCCGGTCAGTTCCGCCAGCACCGCCGGAAAGAAGCCCACGGCCAGATCCATCTCGCCGTCGTCGAGCAGCCGGCGCGGGTCGCGGGTCGACAGCGGCAGCACGCGCATCGAAACGCCGGGGGCCTCGCGGTCGATGATCTCGACCAGGCCCGGCATCAGCTCGGCGGCGGTGGCGTCGGCCATTGCCAGCACGAAGGTGGTGTTGGCGTGCGCCGGCACGAAGTCGCCCGGCGAGAGCGAACTCTCGATCTGGCGCAACGCGTCGGCGATCGCGGGCCACACCGCCAGGGCCTTGGGCGTCGGTTCCACGCCATAGCCGCTGCGCACCAGCAGCTTGTCGCCCAGCGCATCACGCAGGCGGTTGAGCGCATTGCTCACGGCCGGCTGCGTCATCGCCAGGCTGCTGGCCGCGCGCGTCAGGTTGCGCTCGGCCATGACCTGGTCGAAGACCCGCAGCAAGTTGAGGTCGAGCGTGCGGAAGTTCGGACTTTTCATCAATGTCATGAATGATTGTCATCATGAATCTAAAGTATGAAAATACTAGTGAAAACCCTAATATTCCGACATCGGTAGTCGGCATCTCGCCGCAAGCCTTCAAGAGGGAAGAAAACCATGACTGCATTTGCCCACGTCCAGCACCCCACCCAGCACCCCGGCGTGATCCGCATGGAACGCGCCGGCCGCAACCTGCGCCAGGTGTTCCACGACGCCACCCGCAGCAGCGCCACCTTGCTGCTCACGGCGATGGTCGCCGCGCTGCTGGTGGTCGCCAACCAGGTGATCGACACCTGGAGCGAGGGCCACCTGCTGGCCGCCTGGATCGCGATGTGGGCGGTCGCCTTCGCCGGCATGGCGCTGCTGGCGGCGCCGGCCAAGCGCGCTGCCGTCGCCCTGGGCGCCGGCCTCAAGCGCTGGAATGCCACCCGCCGCCAGGCCGCCGAGGACCGCGCCCTGTGGCAGCTGGCCCAGACCGACAGCCGAGTGATGGCCGACCTGACCTGCGCGATGGGCCGGGGCGACCGCGCGTACTTCTGACGCCGAGGGAACGGCCATGGTGACCCACACCAGCTGGTTGAGCCCCGTGGTGCGCCGGCTGCCGGCGCGGCTGGTGGCGACCCTGGACGCCTGGTCCTATCGCATCGCCCTGCAGCGCGCCGAGCGGCGCCGGGCCGCCGGACAACGACGGGCGCAGGTCCTGGCCCAGCAGCGCAGCGGCGCCTGAGCGGACCGCCACCAACAAGAACAGCCACCTGCGGGTGGCTGTTTGCTTTGGGCCGGTGACAGGCGACAAGCCCGGCGCTGGCCGTCCGGCCCTTCCCGTGGTGCGGCCGGGGCCGGCCGGCGCGTCAGCCAGCGAGGCGCCGCTCGATCTCGGCCTTGGCAGCCGTGAGTTCCGCCGGCAGGTGGTGGTGGAGTTGCCGGAACAGCTCGGTGTGCAGCTGCAGCTCCTGCTGCCAGGCGGCGCGGTCGATGCTGGTGACGGTGTCGAACTGCTCGGGTGTGAAGTCGAGGCCGTCCCAGTTCAGGTCCTGGTAGGCCGGGCTGACGCCGAACACGTGCTCGCGGCCCTGGCCCTTGCCTTCGATGCGGTCGATGATCCACTTGAGCACGCGCATGTTCTCGCCGTAGCCCGGCCACACGAACTTGCCGTCCTCGCCCTTGCGGAACCAGTTGGTGGTGTAGATCTTCGGCAGGGTGCTGCCGGTGGCGGCCAACGCGCGACCCAGGTCCAGCCAGTGCTGGAAATAATCCGACATGTTGTAGCCGATGAAGGGCAGCATGGCGAACGGGTCGCGCCGCACCACGCCCTGCTGGCCGGTGGCGGCCGCGGTCGTCTCCGAACCCATGGTCGCGGCCATGTACACCCCTTCGGTCCAGCTGCGCGCCTCGGTCACCAGCGGCACCGTCGTCGAACGGCGGCCGCCGAACACGAACGCGTCGATCGGCACCCCGCCCGGGTCGTCCCATTGGGGGTCGAGCACAGGGTTGTTGGTGGACGCCACGGTGAAGCGCGCATTCGGGTGCGCGGCCTTGGCGCCGGTGTCCCGGGCGATCTGCGGCGTCCACTCCTTGCGCTGCCAGTCCAGCGCGTGCGCCGGCGCCGGCCCCATGCCTTCCCACCATACGTCGCCGTCGTCGGTCAGCGCCACGTTGGTGAAGATCACGTCGTGCTCCAGCATCTTCATGCAGCTGGGGTTGGTCTCCATGTTGGTGCCGGGCGCGACGCCGAAGTAGCCGGCTTCCGGGTTGATCGCATACAGCCTGCCGTCGGCGTGCGGCTTGATCCAGGCAATGTCATCGCCGATGGTCGTGACCTGCCAGCCGTCGAAACCGGGCGGCGGCACCAGCATGGCGAAGTTGGTCTTGCCGCAGGCCGAGGGAAAGGCCGCGGCCACGTGGTACTTCCTGCCCTGCGGGCTGGTCACCCCGAGGACCAGCATGTGCTCGGCGAGCCAGCCCTGGTCGCGGCCCATGGTGGAGGCGATGCGCAGCGCGAAGCACTTCTTGCCCAGCAGCGCATTGCCGCCGTAGCCGGAGCCGTACGACCAGATCTCGCGGGTTTCGGGATAGTGGACGATGTACTTGGTCTTGTTGCAGGGCCAGGCGACGTCCTGCTGGCCCGGCTCCAGCGGCGCGCCCACGGTGTGCACGCACGGCACGAAGTCGCCTTCGACGCCGAGCACGTCATACACGGCCTTGCCCATGCGGGTCATGATCTTCATGCTGACCGCGACATAGGGGCTGTCGGAGAGTTCGACGCCGATGTGGGCGATCGGCGAGCCGAGCGGCCCCATCGAGAACGGCACCACGTACATCGTGCGGCCGCGCATGCAGCCGCGAAACAGCGGCTGCAGCGTGGCCCGCATCTCGTCCGGCGCGACCCAGTTGTTGGTGGGGCCGGCGTCTTCCTTGTGCTGCGAGCAGATGAAGGTGCGGTCCTCCACGCGCGCCACGTCGCTCGGATCCGACCAGGCGATGTAGGAGTTGGGCCGCTTGGCCGGATTGAGCTGGCGCATGGTGCCGGCGGCCACCAGCTGGCCGCACAGCCGGTTGTATTCTTCCTGCGAGCCGTCGCACCAGTAGATGGTGTCGGGCTCGCACAGGGCGGCCATGTCGGCGACCCAGGCGATCAGGCGGGCGTTCTTGACGTACGCTGGGGTGTTCAGGTTCAACCCCTGCATCAAGGGAGAGTTCATCAAAGCTCCTGGAAGTGAAAAAACGATTTCAGAAAGGAGGAGCAGCGCTGAGCGCTCGCCTTTGTGAAATCGGGCTTTGCTCAGCCGTTCGGATCGGTCGCGGGGTCGGCAACGGGTCGGGCGCGAGGGCGGTGTCTCGCGCGGCGCCGGCGGCTGGGGGAGCCAATTCTGTCAGTGACCATCGGCTACCACAGCCGGAGAATGATGCAAAAAATGCATGACTTTATGCGAATGAGTGGCAACCGCTCGGCTGATGGCCGGGGGCCGCGGCGGCGCTCCATGCTGGGTCTGCTCGGGCTCGCCACGGCTGGCTGGGCCCTGGCGACCGGGGACCGAGCCGGCGCGGCTCCGCCGATCCGCGTCGCGGCGGCGAGCGACCTCAAGTTCGCCCTTGCCGACTGCGTCGGCCAGTACCGGCGGCAGAGCGGGCAGACGGTGCAGGTCACGTTCGGCTCCTCCGGCCAGTTCGCCCAGCAGATCCGGCACGGGCTGCCGGTGGATCTGTACCTGGCCGCCGACGAGGCCTATGTGTCGATGCTGGCCGAAGCCGGCCTGACCCGCGACGCGGGCGCGGTCTATGCGCTCGGCCGGATCGCCGCGCTGGTGCCGGCATCGTCCAAGCTCGTGCTCGACCCCGGCCTGCAGGCGCTGGGCACGGCCTCGCCCGGCATCCGCGCCTTTGCCATCGCCAACCCCGAGCACGCGCCGTACGGACGGGCGGCCCGGCAGGCGCTGCAACGGCTGGGCCTGTGGGAGCCGCTGCGGGCGAGGCTGGTGCTCGGCGAGAACGTCGCCCAGGCCACCCAGTACGTCAGCAGCGGGGCGGCGCAGGCCGGCATCACGGCGCTGTCATTGGCGCTGGCGCCGGAAGTCGCGCAGCGCACGCGCTGCCTGGCGCTGCCGGCCGAGCTGCATGACCCGATGCGCCAGCGGATGGTCCTGCTGCGCCGCGCCCGCCGCGAGGCCGCCGGCTTCTACGACTTCATGCAGGGCCCGGCCGCGCGCGCCATCCTGCAACGCCACGGCTTCGCGATGAGCTAGGGGACAATGGCGGCATGGATTGGCCGGCCGCCCGGGTTTCGCTGCTGTTGGCGCTGCTGACCGCGGCGCTGCTGCTGCCGCCCGGCATTGCGCTGGCGCGCTGGCTGGCGCTCACGCGCTGGCGCGGCAAGCCGCTGGCCGAGGCCTTGCTGATGCTGCCGCTGCTGCTGCCGCCGACCGTGATCGGTTTCTATCTGCTGGTGGCGTTGGGGCAGGGCTCGGCGCTCGGCGCCTGGCTGGCGCGGCATCTGGGCCTCCAGCTCGTCTTCAGCTTCGAGGGGCTGCTGTTGGCCAGCCTGCTGATCAACCTGCCGTTCATGGTGCAGCCGATCCAGCGGGCGTTCGGGGCGATTCCGCAGTCGCTGCGCGAGGCGGCGTGGGTCTGCGGGCTCAGCCACTGGCGCACCTTCACGCGGATCGAGCTGCCGCTCGCCTGGCCCGGGCTGGTGTCCGGCGTGGCGCTCACGGCGGCCCACACCCTGGGCGAATTCGGCGTGGTACTGATGGTGGGCGGCAGCATTCCGGGCCAGACCCGCACCCTCAGCATCGCGATCTACGACCGTGTGCAGGCCTTCGACCTGGCAGCGGCCCACGTCATGGCGCTGGTGCTGGTGCTGTGTTCGCTGGTGGCCGTGGCCCTGGTCTTCGCCGCCGACCGGCGCCGGCCGCTGCAGGAGCGTTGATGGCCACGCTCGCCGTCGACGTCCGCAACGCCAGCCCGATGCATCTCGACGCGCGCTTCGACTGCGCCGCCGGCGAGATGGTCGCCCTGGTCGGGCCGTCGGGCAGCGGCAAGACCAGCCTGCTGCGCGCGGTCGCCGGCCTGCTGCGCGGGCGCACCCTGCGCGGCCGGGTCGCCGTCGGTGACGAGGTGTGGTTCGACAGCGAGCGTGGGATCGCGCTGGCGCCGCAGCAGCGGCGCGCCGGCCTGGTGTTCCAGCACTACGCGCTGTTTCCGCACCTGACGGCCCTGCAGAACGTCGCGATCGCCTGCCGCCGCGCCGAGCCGCCCGATTGCCGCGAGCTGTTCGCCCGGCTGGGGCTGGGCGGTCTCGAGCACCGGCGGCCGGCGCAGCTGTCCGGCGGCCAGCAGCAGCGGGTGGCGCTGGCGCGGGCCCTGGCCGGCGAGCCGAGGGTGCTGCTGCTGGACGAGCCGTTCTCGGCCGTGGACGCGCCGGCGCGGCAGGCGCTGTACCACGAGCTGGCTTCGCTGCGGCAGAGCCTGTCGACGCCGATGGTGCTGGTCACCCACGACCTGTCGGAAGCGCGCCGGCTGGCCGACCGGGTGGTGATCGTCGATGGCGGCGCCAGCCTGCAGTCCGGGCCGCCGGCTCAGGTGTTCGCCAGCCCCCGCAACGCCCGGGTGGCGGAGCTGGTCGGCATCCAGAACCACTTCCGCGGACGCTTCCACAAGCACGAGCCTGGATGGGCGCGCCTGAGCTGGGGCGAGTCCGCCGAGGTGGCGCTGCGCGTGCTCGACAAGGAGCGGATCCCGGACGGCTCGTCGGTGACCTGGGTGATCGCGGGGGAGGGGGTGGACCTGCTGGCCGAGGCGGCCGGTCAGGAGAACGCCATCCGCTGCGACATTGCCGAGCAATTGGCGCTGGGGGAGACCAGCCTGTGCACGCTGCGACCCCATGGGTTGCCGGGCGAGCAGGTGACGCTCAATCCGGCGACGGCGCAGTTGCGCTCACTGGGCGCGCGGGTGGGCGGGACGCTGTGGCTGCGGATCGCGCCGGAGGCGATCCACATCATGCCGGTGAAGAATCAGGCGACGTAGATCGCGATGAAGGCCAGCAGGAACATCAGCAGGCCACCGACGACCGGCAGCACGACCGGAACGACGTGCACCACGGCCTCGACGGGATCGGCGGCCTCGTGCTCGGTGCCATGGGTCTGGGTCACGGGGGTGGTGGACATGCTCTCCTCGGTGGCGATTCGCAAAAGCTGCAGATTCTAGCCCGGCGCTGCCGGCGCCGCGGGGCTACTGCTCGACGGCGGGAAAGCCCGCCCGGTGCAGCGCGTCCAGCACTGCCTGGATGTGCTCGCGGGCCCGCGTCTGCAGCACCATCTCGATCTCGACGTTCTGGGCTGCCAGCAGGGTGAACGCCCGCTGGTGGTGCACTTCGTCGATGTTGGCGCCGGCCTCGCTGACCACGGCCGTGATGCGGGCCAGCGAGCCCGGCACGTCGCGCGCGCTCACCCGGATGCGCGCCAGGCGGCCGGCCCGGACCATGCCGCGCTCGATGATCGCCGCCAGCAGCATCGGGTCGATGTTGCCGCCGCCCAGCACCAGCCCGACCTGGCGGCCGCGAAAACGCTGCGGATCCTTCAGCATGGCGGCCAGCGGCGCGGCGCCGGCGCCTTCCACCAGGGTCTTCTCGATCTCCAGCAGCATCACCAGCGCCTGCTCGATGTCGCCCTCGTCGACCAGCACCAGGTCGTCGACGCAGCGCTCGATGATCGTTCGCGTCAGCGTGCCCGGCGTGCCGACGGCGATGCCTTCGGCGATGGTGCTGGTGCCCTGGGGCAGCGAGGCGTGCTTCACGGCATTGAACATGTTCGGAAACCGCAGGGTCTGCACGCCGATCACCTCGATGTCCGGCTTGAGCGCCTTGGCCGCCACGGCGATGCCGCTGATCAGGCCGCCGCCGCCGACGGCGACGACCAGCGTGTCCAGGCTCGGCACCGCCTCCAGCATCTCGATGCCGACGGTGCCCTGGCCGGCAATGATCGCCTCGTCGTCGTACGGATGCACGAACACCAGCTGCTGCGCTTCGGCCAGCTGGAGCGCGTGGGTGCGGGCTTCGTCCAGCGTTTCACCGTAGAGCACGATCTCGGCGCCGAAGCTGCGGGTGCGCTCGACCTTCACGCCCGGCGTGAAGCAGGGCATCACGATCACCGCGCGCAACCCCAGCCGCTGGGCGTGGTAGGCCACACCCTGCGCATGGTTGCCGGCGCTCATCGCGATCACGCCGCGCCGCCGTTCGTCGGCTGTCAGCTGGGCCAGCTTGTTACAGGCGCCCCGTTCCTTGAACGAGGCGGTGAACTGCAGGTTCTCGAACTTGAGGAAGACCTGGGCCCCGAGGGTGCTGGACAGGGTGCGCGACTCGACGCACGGCGTGTTGAGCACCTGCCCCTGCAGGCGGGCCGCCGCGGCCCGGATGTCGGCGATCTGGATCATGGCGGCATGGTACGCCGCCGAAAGTTGGCGATTCACGACAGGCGGCATCTTCCACGGACCCTGAACTCGCGTTATCGTCTGCTCCGCCAAGAGGGCTTCCGCCATGGTCAAGCGATCGGTCGACGTGCAGCTGCTTCCCTCACCGGGTCTGAAGGACGCGCCGGTGCTGGACCTGATGTGCTCGCATTTCGTGCTGACGCTGGCGGCCAAGCAGGGCAGCAAGTTCAACGTGCGCCGCGACCTGAACGGCTTGCTGTCGCTGGCCGGTCGGCACCTGGTGTGGCCGGCGCCGGCGCTGGCGCGCCTGCGCGAGTTTCTCGGGCGCCGCTGCAAGGACAACGAGTTCTGGCGCGGCCACGAGCAGCTGTCGACGCGCGACTTCCTCGAGCGCCACGGGGTGTGGCGTGGCCCGTATGAGGAAGGCACGCTGTTCTTCTACCTCGACGAATACGCGAAGGACCAGCCGCGCGACCTGCTGTCGGTGCTCACCGTCACCGGCGACTGGCTGACGCAGGCGTTGAAGAAGCAGTCGACGCTGGTCGAGAAGAACATCGACGCGCTGTCGGGGCTGCTGCAATTGAACCGGGCCGAGCGGGCGCTGCTGCTGTACGGCACGCTGGCACGCTACCAGCGCGACCTGCGCAGCCTGCTGGTGGAATTCAAGGTCAACAACGCGCCGGAAGCCTATGCGGCGATCGCCGACATCGCCGGCGTCAACGCCGCCGAGGTCGGCGAGGCGTTGCGGGCCGGCTCGCGCCTGGAGCGCATCGGGCTGGTCGAGAACCTCATTTCCGAGCACAACATCACCGACCTGGCCGACCTGATGAAGGTGAGCGAGAAGCTGCCGCCGGTGCTGATGCGCGAGTACCGCGACCAGGCCGAGCTGATGGCGGTGTTCACCCGGCCCTCGGCCAAGAGCAGCCTCGGCCCCTCGGACTTCGCGTTCGTGCAGGAAGACGCGCAGGTGCTGTCGGCGCTCCTGCGCAACGCCGTGGCGCGCAAGGAGCCGGGCGTCAACGTCCTGCTGTACGGGCCGCCGGGCACCGGCAAGACCGAGCTGGCGAAGGTGGTGGCGCAGGCGGCGGCGCTGGAGTTGTTCGAGGTGGAGTACGCCGACCGCGACGGCAACTCGCTGTCGGGCCGCGACCGCTACCGGTCGCTGCAGATCGCGCAGGTATTCCTCAAGGGCAGCGCGCAGGCGGCGCTGCTGTTCGACGAGGTCGAGGACGTCTTCCCGCCGATTTCCAACGAGGCGGCGCAGCTGATGGCGCGCGCCGAACAGATCGTGGCGCCCACCAGCGGCAGCGTCAGCGGCAAGGCCTGGGTGAACCAGATCCTCGAATCCAATCCGGTGCCCACGATCTGGGTCACCAACCGCATCGAACAGATCGACCCCGCGTTCCGGCGCCGCTTCGCCTATCACCTGGAGCTGAAGTCGCCGCCGCCCGGCGCCCGCGAAAGCCTGGTGCGCAAGACGCTCGAAGGAGTCGCGGTCTCCGAGGGCTTCGTGGCCAAGCTCACCGGGCGCAAGGGCCTCACGCCGGCCCAGATCCGCACGGCGGTGCGCTTCGCCGGCCTCGCGGCCAACGAGGGCCTGACGGTGGAAAGCCTGATCGAGCGGCAGTTGCGCAATTCGGACCAGGCGCTGGGCACCCGGGCGCACGAGGGCGGCGTGCGGCCCAGCGTCACGACCTACGACCTCGACATGCTGAACGTCGAAACCCGCTTCGAGGTGCCGCGCATCGTGCAGGCGCTCAAGGCGCGCGGCCACGGCACCCTGTGCTTCTACGGCGCGCCGGGCACCGGCAAGACGGCGCTGGCCGAGCACATCGCGCGCATGCTGGACAAGCCGCTGCTGGTCAAGCAGGCCAGCGACCTCATGAGCAAGTTCGTCGGCGAGACCGAGCAGAACATGGCGGCCATGTTCCGCGAGGCCGAGAGCGAGAAGGCGATCCTGCTGCTCGACGAGGCCGACAGCTTCCTGCAGGACCGGCGCGGCGCGCAGCGCACCTACGAGGTCACCGAAGTCAACGAGATGCTGCAGGGCATGGAGCGCTTCCACGGCATCTTCGTGTGCACGACCAACCTGCTGGACCGCATCGACCAGGCGGCGCTGCGGCGCTTCACATTCAAGATCAAGTTCAAGCCGCTGAGCGCGTCGCAGCGCGAGCGGATGTTCGTCACCGAAGCGCTGGGCGCCGACGCCGCGCTGCTGACCGACGCCGTCCGCGCGCGGCTGGCGCGGCTCGAGCAGATCTGCCCGGGCGACTTCGCGGCCGTCAAGCGGCAGGTCGACATCCTCGCGGCGCAATTCACGCCCGACGAATTCCTCGAGCAGCTCGAAGCCGAGCACCGGATCAAGCCCGAGGTGCGGGAGGCCCGCAACATCGGCTTCCTGCGCTGATTCGCGCCGGCTGAAGCGGCCGCGGCCCGCCGGCGCCGGCCCGCGGATCAGAGACTGCGCGCGGCGCTCACCAGGCTGGCGACCGCCAGTGGCGGGCTGACCAGGCACCTGGCCTGGTCGGCGGCGGCCAAGCGCGGCAGGACCCGCGCCATCGAGGCCTGGGCCAGCACCACCACCTCGGCCTCGCCGGCCGCCTCGGCCAGTGTCGCGGCGACCAGGTCGTCGTGGCCGGCGCGGTCGCCGGCCATCAGCGCTTCGTAGGCACCGGCGGCCAGCTTCGCCTGCACCGTGACGGCGCGGCCCTGGGCCAGCGCGGCCTGCGCCAGCAGGTCACAGGTGGGGCGCAGGGTCGACGCCAGCGTGGCCGCCACCGCGATGCGCGGCCCGCGTTGCACTGCCTGCGCCGCCATCGCGGCATCGACGCGGATCACGGGAATGCCCAGCTCGCGCGCGACCGGCTCGCACAGCTCGCCGATCGAGGAGCAGGCGTTGAGGATCAGCTGGGCGCCGCCGTCGCGCGCGATGCGCGCGTACTGGCGCCAGCGCGGCGCGATCTCTTCGACCCGGCCGCCGTTCTCCCGCAGCTGCGGCAGCACCGAGTCGTCGAGGATGTTGGTGATGCGCGCCTGCGGCAGCTGTTCGGCGATCAGGCGGGCGAACAGGTCCACCGTCGCCGGCGAGGTGTGGATGACGGCAAGGCGCAGAGGGCTCATGGGCAAGCTGGAAATGGCTTTGGCGGGGCGGCGATCGGGCAGTCGGCCGGCGGCAACCGGACGCAAGCCGGATGATGGCACGAGCCGCAGCCCTTGCTCGCGCACGGCGGCCGGGATGGCCAGCGGCCCGGCGCTACTGGCGGCAGCCGCCGCGACAGCGGTAGTTGGTGCCGGCGCCCACCTTGAACGTCCGCAGGAAGGCACGCGGGCGGTGGGTGCCGCAGACGAAGCAGCTCATCATCCCGACCGTGGGTCCGAAGACCGATCCCGGCTGCTTGGAGCGGTAGCGCAGGCCGTCGGGGTGGATACGGGTGGTCTGGTCCGGGAGGTACATCTGGTTCTTCCTTGTGCGGTCGGCCGCCATCCTCGGTCAGGCGGCGCGGCCGCTCGTGCCGGACAAGGCCGCCTGCGGCTGCCAGACTCAGCCGCAGGAACGTGGCAGGCGACGCCGCGCTGGCAGTCGCCGCGGCGGCGCGCCGATACTTGGGCGATGCGCGAGTCGTTCACCCTGCTGCCGGCCGACGAGGTGTCGCCGGTCGACCTGCACGCGGCCTTCGGCGCCGCCTTCGCCGATTACCTGCTCGGCCCGTCCGACCTGCCGTTGACGCAGTGGCCGTCGTTCATCGCCCGCCAGTGCGTGCGACTGGACGCCAGTCGGGTGGCGCTGGCCGGCGGCGAGCTCCGCGCCTTCGCCCTGGCGGCGCCCCGGCCCGACCAGCCGCGCTGGCGGCTGGGCACGATGGGCGTGGTGCCGGCTGCTCGCGGCAGCGGCGCCGCGCAGATCCTGCTCGACGACTTCATCGCCCGGGCCGGCGCCGCGGGCCAGCGCGGCGTGGAGCTCGAATGCTTCGCGCAGAACCAGCGGGCGCTGCGGCTGTATGCCAGCCGCGGCTTCGAAGTGGTGCACGCGCTGCACGGCTACCGCGGGATGCCGGTGGTCGGCGCCGAGGAGACCAGCCAGGCGCCGGTGCAGGCGGTGGCGCTGGCGGACGCCTTCGCCTGGCTCGACGCGGCGGGCCGGTGCGACGCCGCCTTGCCGCTGCAGGTCATGCCGGCTTCGCTGCGGGCGCTGCCGGTGCACTTGCAGGCCTGGCGCAGCGGCCGCGCCCAGCTGATCGCCAGGGCCGCGCCCGGCGGCACGGTCACCGTGCACAGCCTGGTCGACCAGGACGGCGCGCAGGCCGCTGCCGGGCGCCTGCTGCGAGAACTCGCGCAGCGCTTCCCGGGACAGCCCGTCTGGGTGCCGCAGTTGCAGCGCGAAGACCTCGGCGGGCTGGCGCTGCAGCGGCTCGGATGGCAGCGGTTGCCGCTGCACCAGGTCCTGATGCGCAAGGACTGGTAGCCGGGACGCACCCGGCGCCTGGCCCGGCGGGTCCTTGTTGCTGAGATCAACGGAGCTTTATCATCTGGTTCCATGCAAGCAGGCCCACGCGACGTCGCGCAGATCCGGCTCGAGAACGCGTTGTCGCTGTTCGAGGAATTCGTCCGCAATACGGTCAAGGACCCCGATGCCGCCACCTTGCGCGGCCTGGAACGGCGCTTCGCCGAGCGGCTGCAGATCCAGCCGAGTTACTGGAGCCAGATCAAGAGCCGCTCGCGCCAGATCGGCGAGCGGCTGGCACGCCAGTTCGAGCAGCTGTGCCGCAAGCCACCGGGCTGGATGGATCTCCCGCACGGCCCGAACGCGCCCCAGGCGCGCCCGCAGCCGCCGTCGGGCGCCGCCGGCCCCGGCGACGACGCCCAGCCGCGCGACGACGACGAGCGCTTCATCGTCGGGCTGGTGCTCACCTATTACCGGCGCCATCCGCAACGAGCCCGCACCCGGTTGCTGGAGCTGCTCGGCGAGGTGCTGATGCCCGCCGCGCCGGCGGCCGGCCCGCCGCCAGGCAATCGTGCCAACGGCGGCGCCGCCCGGCCGCCGGCGCCGGCACCGACCGACGACCCGCACAGCCTCTGGCAGCGGTCGCAGGCCGGCGTCGCGCCCCTCAAACCCAGGCGCTGACGGCCGGGCCTGTCGCGGCCGCGAGACAACGCGCGCACGCCGCGTGCCGATTTCACTTGCGCAAGATAATCAAAGCTTTATCATTTGCGCAAGCCGACGCCCGCGTCGGCGAGGCCCATCCATCAACCCAGCCCGCATCCATGTCCGTCATCGCCCTGTTCATCCCGGTTGCCGCCCGCGCTTCGTGCCCGGTCGGCGCACTGTCGGTGAACCGTGGCACGAAGGCTCGTGGCACGCGTGGACACGACCCCCGGGGCGGCGCACCGCCGGCTTGCTGACCAGCGCAAGCGGTGCGAACGGCCCGGTGGCAATTGCCCCGGGCCGTTTTGCTTCCGGCCCGACCAAGGAGAACGCTTTCATGACACCGATCCTGTCCTGCAACACCTTCGTGCCACGCCGTTCGGGCGTGGCCGCCGCAGCTGCCGCCCACCCGGGCGGCCGTTCGGCGCCGCTCGCGCCGCGGTCGCTCCGCCGGCTGCGCCGCGAGATCGGCCACCCCGAGCCCCACAGCCCCTGAATCCCGGCCGCGCCCAAGGACGCGCGGCCGCCACCGGAGACTTCGATGACCAAGACCTTGAGCTGGACCCGCGTGGACGCGGGCCCTCCCGCGAGCGCCGTGCTGCTGCACCTGCTGGCGCGTGTGCTGCAGACGGCGAGCGATGCTCTGACCCGGCTGGCCACGCGCCTCAGCGCGGCCGACGACGTGCTGGCGCTGCCGCCCGGCAGCGTGGAGTTCCATCCGCTGCACCGCGAGGCCGGCGCACCGGAAGGCGCGCTGTACGTCGACGGCGTGCTGGTGGGCGTGATCCCCGGGGTGCACCGGCTGTGACCACGCGCCGGCGGCGGCGCACGGTCGCCGCCGCCGGCCGGGCCGCGCATCACGCCCGCGGCGCCGGGCCCGCACGCAGCGGCGCCAGCAGGTGCTGCAACCCGTTGTGGTCGATCTCGTGCATCAAGGCCAGCAGGCGCCCGACCTCGCCCGGCGGAAAGCCCTCGCGCGCGAACCAGTTGAGGTAATTGCCCGGCAGGTCGGCGATCAAGGTGCCCTGGTACCTGCCGTAGGGCATCGCCACCTGCAGCAGCCGCAACAGCGGGTCCGGCCGGGTCACAGCGTGCTCGCGATGCGCAGCCAGGGCCAGCGCGCCCGGTACGACCGCGCCTTGCGCTCGAACAGGGCGCGATGGTCGGTCAGCGGATTGCGCGTGAGCACGCCCTGGTACAGCAGGGACAGGCCGTTCGGCGCATACAGCTCCCACCCACCCGCCGCGAGCGGACGCAGCCCGACGCAGGTGGCCGGCACCAGGAAACGGTCGATGCCGTCGCGGGCGCTGCGCAGCGCCGGCGAGGGGTGGCCGAAATGCGCGTGGTACCACAGATGCACCCGGGCCTGGTTCTTCGCTTCCACCTCGAGCCCGAGGTCGCCCAGCACGCCATCGACGCGCTTTTGCACCGCCTGCTCCGCGGCGGCGCTCAGGTCGCCGGGATCGAAATAGAAGATGTCGTAGTCCCTGATCTGCGCCTGGGGGGCGGCGCCGCTGCGCAGGTTCCACACGGTCTGGAAC
>NZ_DATMHS010000131.1:0-19199 GCF_035554825.1 Ramlibacter sp.
GTGGAGCCGATTCCTGCCGAAGGGCAGAAATTCGATCCCCACGTTCACCACGCGGTGGAAATGGTCCCGGCCGAGGATGTCCAGGACCACACGGTTATGCAGGAGCTGCGGCGAGGATACAATTTCAAGGGAAGGCTGCTGCGGCCGGCGATGGTGAAGGTGGCCGTAAAAGCTTAAGATGGCAGTGACCAAACGCGATTACTACGAAGTCCTGGGCGTGCCCAAGAACGCCTCGGACGAAGAAATCAAGAAGGCCTATCGCAAGCTGGCGATGAAGTACCACCCTGACCGCAACGAGGCGGACAAGGGAGCCGAGGCCAAGTTCAAGGAGGCCAAGGAAGCGTACGAGATGCTGTCCAGCGCGGAGAAGCGCGCCGCGTACGACCAGTACGGGCATGCCGGGGTCGACCCCAACATGCGCGGCGGCCCCGGGGCCGAAGGCTTCGGCGGCTTCGCCGAGGCCTTCGGCGACATCTTCGGCGACATCTTCGGCCAGCAGCGTGCCGGCGGCGGCGCCCGCGGCGGACGCCAGGTCTATCGCGGCAGCGACCTGTCGTACGCGATGGAGATCACGCTGGAGGAAGCGGCGCTGGGCAAGGAGGCGCAGATCCGGATCCCGACGTGGGACCAGTGCGAGACCTGCCACGGCAGCGGCGCCAAGCCCGGCACCCAGGCCAAGACCTGCAGCACCTGCCACGGCGCCGGCGTCGTGCAGATGCGCCAGGGCTTCTTCTCCGTGCAGCAAACCTGCCCGCACTGCCGCGGCACCGGCAAGATCATCCCCGAGCCCTGCACCACCTGCCACGGGCAAGGCAAGGTGAAGAAGCAGAAGACCCTGGAGGTGAAGATCCCGGCCGGCATCGACGACGGCATGCGCATCCGCAGCGCCGGCAACGGCGAGCCGGGCACCAACGGCGGCCCGCCCGGCGACCTGTACATCGAGATCCGCCTGAAGAAGCACGACATCTTCGAGCGCGACGGCGACGACCTGCACTGCGTGGTGCCGATCAGCTTCACGCGGGCCGCGCTGGGCGGCGAGATCGAGGTGCCGACCTTGAGCGGCAAGGCCGCGATCGACATCCCCGAGGGCACCCAGGCCGGCAAGCAGTTCCGGCTGCGCGGCAAGGGCATCAAGGGCGTGCGGGCGAGCTATCCCGGCGACCTGTATTGCCACATCGCCGTGGAGACGCCGGTCAAGCTCACCGAGCATCAGCGCAAGCTGCTGAAGGACCTGGACGAGTCGCTCAAGAAGGGCGGCGCCAAGCATTCCCCCACCGAGGAGTCCTGGGCAGACAAGTTGAAGGGATTTTTCAGCGCCTGAGCGCTGAAAACGGTCTCCTGCGCCAAGCAGGGGACCGCGGCACATCGCGCCGATCCCTCAACTTGGGGCGGACGCTCACAACTGCGCCGCAGGCGCTTGTGATGCGGACGGCACAAACTCAAAGGGTTCTTCAGCGCGTAGCGCTGAAGAACCGCAGCATTCGCTGCGGCAGCGCCGGCCCTTTGAGTTTGCAGCGAAGGCTGACAACTGCCTGCCGCAGGCAGGCTTGTCACGCCGGAGCTACAAGTTGAAGGGATTTTTCAGCGCCTAGCCCTGCTCCACTGGGCCGGGCGCGGCCGCCGGGCCCGCGGCGCCGACATGTCAGCGGATTCCTGATGGGCAGACCGCCGGCGCGCGGGCAGAATCGCGCCATGGCCCTCAAGCTCTTCCGCTCCACGGGGTATTCGTCCATCCTCACGCCCGGCGAGACCCGGCTCGCGATGCATCCCGGCTGGATGGTCCTGGCCGTCAGCCTGTGGATCGGTTTCGTGGCGAACGTGGCGCTGTGGCGCGTGCTGTCCGGCAACGACCGCGCCACCAGCCTCGCGCACGTGCTGGTGCTCGGCGCGGCGGTGGCGGCGGCCGCGGCCCTGATCCTGAGCGTGCTCGGCTGGCGCCGCACCATGAAGCCGGCCGCCATCCTGCTGCTGCTGCTGTCGGCGCTGGTCGCCTGCGTTGTCTGGAGCCGCGCCTATCCGGTCGACGCGACCTTGCTGGAGCGGCCGCCCGCATCGCTGTTGCTGCCGTCGTGGGCCAGCCTGCTGCGCTGGCAGGTCTCGGGCGCGCTGGCCGGCCTCGCCCTGGTGCCGGCGATCTGGGTCTGGCAAAAGCAGGTGCGGCGCCTGGCCGGCGGCGATCAGCTGCGGTTCAACGTGGCCGGGGCGATCGCCGGCGCCGTGCTGTTCGGCGCCGCCCGCTGGCTGCTGGCCAAGGGCATCGTCTAGAACAGGCATGCCTGCCCGCCGAGCGACGGCGGCCGGAACGCCGTGGTGTCCAGGTGCAGTCGCTCGCGGTTGAAGCCGAGCCTGGCGGTCGCCTGCCGAAAGCGCTGCGCGATCAGCTGTGCCCACGGGCCGCTGCCCTTCATCCGGGTGGCGAAATCGCTGTCGTAGTCCTTGCCGCCGCGCATGTCGTGGATGCGGGCCATCACCCGCTGCGCCCGCTGCGGGTAGTGCAGTTCCAGCCACTGCCGGAACAGCGGGCTCACTTCCCAGGGCAGCCGCAGCACGTGGTAGAAGGCGCCGCGCGCGCCCGCCTCCCAAGCCGCCTCGAGCACCTGCTCCATGTCGTCGGTGAGAAACGGGATCTGCGGCGCCAGGCTGACCGCGCACGGCACGCCGTGCTCGGCCAGGGTGCGCAGGATGCGCAGCCGCCGGTGCGGCGCCGCGGCGCGCGGCTCCAGCCGGCGCGCCAGGTCGGCGTCGAGCGTGGTGATCGTCACCGACACGCTGGCCAGCCCCTGCGCCGCCATCGGCGCGATCAGGTCGAGGTCGCGTTCGACGCCGCTCGATTTGGTCACCAGCGTCAAGGGATGCCGCGCCTCGCGCAGCACCTCGATCACGGCGCGGGTGAGCCGCAGTTCGCGCTCCACCGGCTGATAGCAGTCGGTGGCGCTGCCGATCGCGATCGGCGCCGGCCGGTAGGATTTGCGCGCGAGCTCCGAGCGCAGCAGGTCCGCGATGTTGCGCTTGGCGATGATCTTGGTCTCGAAGTCGAGGCCGGGCGAGAGGTTCAGGTAACTGTGCGTGGGCCGCGCGTAGCAGTAGATGCAGCCGTGCTCGCAGCCCCGGTAGGGATTGATCGACCGGTCGAAACCGACGTCGGGCGAGTCGTTGGTGCTGATCGCGCTGCGGGCGGTCTCCCAGATCACCTCGGTCGGTGGCGGCTCGCCGGCCTGCGCCGCCGCCTCGCCCAGCGTGTCCCAGCCGTCGTCGAACGCACCGCGGCTGTCGCGCTCGAACCGGTGCGCCAGCCGCGTGGCGGATCCCCGCCCCTTGATCGCCCCCAGTGGAATGACTGCTTCGTCCACCCTGTACTCCCATACCTGTATGCTCGTACAGTATCACGGTTTTGCTCATGCGTGGCGCGGCCTGCGCGGCACCGCGCCTGCCGGCGGCGCGTGATAATGGTTTGTTCGCCACCCCGACCAGGCTCACTCCGTGGACACGCTGCTGCTCTCGCGCCTTCAGTTCGCCGCCAACATCAGCTTCCACATCCTGTTTCCCAGCATCACCATCGCCCTGTGCTGGTACCTGGTGTATTTCCGGCTGCGGCACGACCGCGCGGACGGCGCCAGCGCCGCGCGCGAGTGGGAAGAGGCGTACTACTTCTGGACCAAGGTGTTCGCGCTGAGCTTCGCGATCGGCGTCGTGTCGGGGATCACCATGAGCTTCCAGTTCGGCACCAACTGGCCCGGCTTCATGCAGCGGGCCGGCAACGTCGCCGGGCCGCTGCTCGGCTACGAGGTGCTGACGGCGTTCTTCCTCGAGGCCACCTTCCTCGGCATCATGCTGTTCGGGCGCAACAAGGTCTCGCCGCGCATGCACCTGTTCGCGTCGCTGATGGTCGCCGCCGGCACCACCCTGTCGGCGTTCTGGATCCTCAGCCTCAACTCCTGGATGCAGACGCCCCGGGGACACGAGCTGATCGACGGCCGCATCCACGTCGTCAGCTGGCTGGAGGTGATCTTCAATCCGTCCTTCGCGTACCGCTTCGTGCACAAGCTGCTCGCCTCCACGCTCACGGCTTCGTTCCTGATCGCCGGGCTGTCGGCATGGCAGGTGCTGCGCGGGACGGCCAACGGCGGCACCCACCGGGCGCTGCGGTCGGCGGTCCTGGCAGCGGCCGTGGCGATCCCGGTGCAGATCTTCGCCGGCGACCAGCACGGCCTGAACACGCTGGAACACCAGCCGGCCAAGATCGCGGCCATCGAAGGCATCTGGCATACCGAGCGCAGCGTCCCGCTGACGCTGTTCGGCTGGCCGAACGAGGCGGCGCAGCGCACCGATTACGCGATCCAGGTCCCGCAGCTGGCCAGCCTGATCCTGGCCCACGACCGCCAGGCGCAGCTGCGCGGACTCGACGAGTTCCCCGGCGCGCATCCGCCGGTGGCGCCGGTGTTCTGGAGCTTCCGCGTCATGGTGGGCATGGGGCTGGCGATGCTGGCCGTCGCCTGGACCTGCGCCTGGACTTTGTGGCGCCGTCGGCACGCCGCGGCGCCGGCGCCGGCCTTGCCGCGCTGGCAGCTGCGGCTGCTCTCGGCGATGACGTTCGCGGGCTGGATCGCCACGCTGGCCGGCTGGTACGTGACCGAGATCGGTCGCCAGCCGTTCCTGGTCTACGGCATCCTGCGCACCGCCGACCAGGTGGCCGACCATCCGCCGCCGATGGTGCTGGCCACGCTGATCGCCTACCTCGCGGTGTACGCCTTCCTGCTGGCGGCCTATGTCTTCGTGCTGCGCTACATGGCCGCGCACCCGGCGCAGCCTACCGCCCAGACGCCGCAGAGCGCCAAACCGGGCGCGCCGATCGGCGGCCCCGCCTGAAGGAGCACGCGATGACGCTCACCTGGGAACACGTGCTGCCGCTGGTCTTCATGGCCGTGATGGGTCTGGCGCTGCTGGCCTACGTGGTGCTCGATGGCTACGACCTCGGCGTCGGCGTGCTGCTGCCGTTCGCCACGAACGAGGAAAAGGACGTGATGATCTCCAGCATCGGCCCGTTCTGGGACGCCAACGAGACCTGGCTGGTGCTCGGCGTGGGCGTGCTGCTGGTCGCCTTTCCGCTGGCGCACGGCGTGGTGCTGTCGGCGCTGTACCTGCCGGTGGCGGTGATGCTGATCGGCCTGATCCTGCGCGGCGTGTCGTTCGACTTCCGCGTCAAGGCGCGCGACCAGCACAAGGCGATGTGGAACGCGCTGTTCTCGCTCGGTTCGCTGGCGGCCGCCGCCGCGCAGGGCTGGATGCTGGGCCGCTACCTCACCGGGTTCGTGCACGACGTGCGCTCGACGCTGTTCAGCGCCGGCATCGCGCTGACGCTGCCCACCGCCTATGCGGCGCTGGGGGCGGGCTGGCTGATGATGAAGACCGACGGGCCGCTGCGGGCGAAGGCGATGGGCTGGGCCCGCGCGGTGCTCTGGCCGATGGGCGTGGCGCTGGTGGGGATTTCCGTGGCCTCGCCGCTGGTCAGCCAGACCGTGTTCGACCGCTGGTTCGGCATGCCGCAGTTCATCGGCCTGCTGCCCATTCCGGTGGCGTGCGCCGTGGGCTTCTATGCGGCGCTGCACGTGGCGCGCCGCCCGGACGTCGTTGCCGCGGGCTATGCCTGGGTCGTCTTCGCCAGCACGGTGCTGATCTTCGTGCTGTCGTTCCTGGGCCTCGCGTACAGCCTGTATCCCTACATCGTGATCGACCGGCTCACGGTGTGGCAGGCGGCGGCGGAAACCAAGTCGCTGCTGTTCAGCTTCGTGGGCGTGGCCATCACCGTCCCGGCCATCGTCGGGTACACGGTCTACATGTACCGCGTCTTCTGGGGTCCGGCGGAGGCGCTGAGTTATGGAAAGTCGGGCAGCGACTACTAGGAAGGCCCCGGAGCCTCCCTACCCCGCGATCACGGCGACCTGCGCCGCCAGAGAGACGGCTCGCAAGTCGTATCTGGCGACGACGGTCTCGCGCGCGGCGCGACCGATCGCCCGGTAGCTTCCCGGGTTGGCCAGCACGTCGACGACCTGCCCGGTCAGCGCGTCGGTGTCGAAGAAGTCGAACAGCAGTCCGTTGCGGCCGTGCTCGATCACTTCCTGCACGGGTCCGGTGCGGCTCGCCACCACCACCGCGCCGGCGCTCATCGCCTCGAGGCAGCTCCAGGAAAGCACGAAGGGATAGGTCAGATAGACATGGCATGCGGCCAGCTGCAGCAGGCGCACATAGTCGGCATACGGCACCCTGCCCAGAAAATGCACCCGCTCGACCGGCAGCCGGCCGCCCACTTCGCGCAGCATGTACTCACGCCAGGTCCCCCCGCCCGGGGGCGGTGCGCCGTAGCTCACCTCGTCGCCGCCGACGATGATGCAGCGCGCGGCGGGCCGGCGGCGCAGGATCTCGGGCAAGGCCCGCATGAAGCGGTGGAAGCCGCGGTACGGCTCGAGGTTGCGGTTGACGAAGGTGATCACCTCGTCGCCCGCCGTCACCTGCACCTGCTCGCGGGCCAGGCGAACCGTCGCCCGGGGATCGGGTCGCACCAGCGCGGTGTCGATCCCGTCGAACGCCACGACCGTCTTGGCCCGGAACTCGGGGGGCAGCTGGCTGCACTGCCAGCGCGTCGGCGTGTAGACGCGGTCGGCCGCGGCCAGCGCGTGCAGGTGCACCGTGTTCTTCAGGCGCAGCCGCATCCGCAGTTCATCGCTCGCGGAGGAGAACTCGGGGTCGAAGCCGTAATCCGATCCTTCCGGCGCATAGAAGAACTCCGCATAGACCACCAGCCGCGCCCGCGGCCAGACGTCCTTGCAGAATAGCGCCTCGCCCCAGCCCGGGTGCGCGACCACCACGTCGGGATGGAAGCCGCCCGCCTCGAGCTTGCCCATCGCCGCCGCGCAGGCACGGCCGCGGGCGATCTTGACCTCGAAGTCACGCGCCAGGTCGATCTCGCTCGGCCGCTCCGGCGCCGCGGGCGCATAGCGGAAGAAGCGCACGCCGGGGATCGGATGGCCGCGCACCGCCAGCGCCACGACCTCATGCCCGCGACGCTGCAGCTCGCCGGCCACGTGCACGAACTGCGCCGGGAAATTCTGGTGAATGAAGAGGATCCTGAGCGGCTTCATCGCGGGCCGTGCTTCGGGCGAGTGGGCACGGCCGCGAGTGTACGAAACCGGGGCGCGGGGATCGGCCGGGACCCTGGCGCGCGCTTGCATCCAGGCATTTCCGGCCGCGCCCGGCCACGGCGCGGGCCGGCCTCAAGCGGGCGCAGGCGCCCCGAGGACGCGCTCGCGCGCCTGCGCGTACTCGCGCTTGAGCCGCGCCACCAGCTCGGCGGTGCTGGTGACCTCGGTCACCGCGCCTATGCCCTGGCCGCAGCCCCAGATGTCCTTCCAGGCCTTGCCCTTGCTGCCTTCGCCGCCGCTGAAGTTCATCTTGCTCGGATCGCTCTCGGGCAGGTGGTCGGGGTCGAGGCCGGCGGCGCGGATCGACGGCTTCAGGTAATTGCCGTGCACGCCGGTGAACAGGCTGGTGTAGACGATGTCGTCGGAGCTGCCGTCCACGATCGCCTGCTTGTATGCGTCCGAGGCGCGCGCCTCCCGGGTCGCGATGAACGCGGAGCCGATGTACGCGAGGTCGGCGCCCATCGCCTGGGCGGCCAGCACCGCGCCGCCGTTGGCGATCGCGCCGCTCAGCACCAGCGGCCCGTCGAACCACTGCCGGATCTCCTGGATCAGCGCGAACGGGCTCTTGACGCCGGCGTGGCCGCCGGCGCCGGCCGCCACCGCGACCAGGCCGTCGGCGCCCTTCTCCACGGCCTTGTGGGCGAAGGCGTTGTTGATGACGTCGTGCAGCACGATGCCGCCGTAGCCGTGGATCGCCTCGTTGACGTCGGTGCGCGCGCCCAGCGACGTGATGATCACCGGCACCTTGTATTTGGCCACCAGTTCCATGTCGTGGTCGAGCCGGTCATTGCTCTTGTGCACGATCTGGTTGATCGCGAACGGCGCCGCCGGCGTCGCCGGGTGCAAGCGGTTCCAGGCGGCCAGCGTCTCGGTGATCTCGTGCAGCCACTCGTCCAGCTGGGACGCCGGCCGGGCGTTGAGCGCCGGCATCGAGCCGACGATGCCGGCCTTGCACTGCTCGATCACCAGCTGCGGATTGCTGATGATGAACAGCGGCGAGCCGATCACCGGCAGGGCGAGGCGTTGCAGGACTGGGGGCAGTGGCATGGGGGCTCCGTCGTTGGTCTGCGTGGCCGCCGGTTCAGAACGACTCGACCGGCAGCGCCGTCACGCTCTCGGCGCCCTCGATGATCGCGTCGCGGATGCCGGGCGCCTTGCTCAGGATGTGATCGGCGTAGAAGCGCGCGGTGGCGATCTTGGCGTGCAGGAAGTTCGGGTCTTCGCCGCCGGCATCGGGCCGGGCCAGCAGGCCCTGGGCCGCGACCAGCGAGCGCGCCAGCTGCCAGCCGGCCATCAGGTTGCCGGCCAGCATCAGGTACGGCACGGAGCCGGCGAACACCGCGTTCGGCGACGCCTTGGTGCCGCCGGCGACGAACGCCACGACCTCCAGGAACGCCTGGCGCGCCGCCGACAGCCGCTTGAGCACGGCCCGCGCGGCCGCGCCGTCGAGCCGCGCCAGCTCGCCTTCCGTCGCCGCGATCTGGGCGGCGATGGCCTTGGCCGTCTGGCCGCCGTCGCGCGCGGTCTTGCGCCCGACCAGGTCGTTGGCCTGGATCGCGGTGGTGCCCTCGTAGATCGGGAGGATGCGCGCGTCGCGGTAGTACTGCGCGGCGCCCGTCTCTTCGATGAACCCCATGCCGCCGTGCACCTGCACGCCGAGCGAGGTCACCTCCAGGCTGGTCTCGGTGCTGTAGCCCTTGACCAGCGGCACCATGAATTCGTAGAAGGCCTGGTTCTGCCGCCGCACCTCGGCGTCCGGGTGGTGATGCGCGGCGTCGTAGGCGGCCGCGGCCACGCTGGCCATCGCACGGCAACCCTCGGTGTAGGCGCGCATCGTCATCAACATGCGCCTGACGTCCGGGTGGTGGATGATGGGCGCGCTCGTGTTCATGGAACCGTCGACCGGGCGCGACTGCACCCGTTCTTTCGCGTATGCCGCCGCCTTCTGGTAGGCCCGCTCGGAGATCGCGATGCCCTGCACGCCGACGGCGTAGCGCGCCGCGTTCATCATGATGAACATGTACTCGAGGCCACGGTTTTCCTGGCCCACCAGGTAGCCCACCGCGCCGCCCTCGTCGCCGAACTGCAGCACCGCCGTCGGCGAGGCCTTGATGCCCAGCTTGTGCTCGATGCTGACGCAGCGCGCGTCGTTGCGCGCGCCCAGCGAGCCGTCCGCGTTCACCAGGAACTTGGGCACCACGAACAGGCTGATGCCCTTGACGCCCTCGGGCGCGCCGGCCACCCGCGCCAGCACCAGGTGCACGATGTTGCGAGCCATGTCGTGCTCGCCGTAGGTGATGAAGATCTTGGTGCCGGAGATCCGGTACGTGCCGTCGGGCTGGGGCTCGGCCTTGGTGCGCACCAGCGCCAGATCGGAGCCGGCCTGCGGCTCCGTCAGGTTCATGGTGCCGGTCCATTCGCCGCTCACCAGCTTGTCGAGGTAGACGGCCTTGAGCTCGTCCGACGCCGCGGTGAGCAGCGCCTCGATCGCGCCGTCGGTGAGCAGCGGACACAGCGCGAAACTCAGGTTGGCCGAATTCAGCATCTCGCTGCAGGCCGCGCCTATGGTCTTGGGCAATGCCTGGCCGCCGTACTCGGCCGGATGCTGCAGCGCCTGCCAGCCGGCCTCGGCGAACTTCGCGTAGGCGGCCTTGAAGCCGGGCGCCGTCGTCACCTCGCCGTCCTTCCAGGAGGACGGCTGGAGATCGCCGTCGACGTTCAGCGGCGCGACCACGCCCTCGTTGAACCGGGCGCATTCCTCGAGCACCGCCTGCGCGGTATCGAAGCCGGCCTCCTCGAAGCCGGGCAGCTTCGCGATCTCGTCGATGTTCGCCAGGTGCTTCAGGTCGAACAACATGTCCTTGAGGGGGGCGGTGTAGCTCATGGCGGGCTCCGCAGTGAGGGTTGAGGGTGAGGTGTCCCAGCGCAGGAAATCGGGCGTTCGGCGCGCCGCCGAACGCCCGGCGCCCGACGCCTTACAGCGCCTTCGTCAGTTCCGGCACGGCCGCGAACAGGTCGGCCTCCAGGCCGTAGTCGGCGACCGCGAAGATCGGCGCTTCGGGGTCCTTGTTGATCGCGACGATCACCTTGGAGTCCTTCATGCCGGCCAGGTGCTGGATCGCGCCGGAGATGCCGGCGGCGATGTACAGCTGCGGAGCGACGATCTTGCCGGTCTGGCCCACCTGCCAGTCGTTGGGCGCATAGCCGGCGTCGACCGCGGCGCGGCTCGCGCCGAGGGCGGCGCCCAGCTTGTCGGCCAGCGGCGTCATCACTTCATTGAACTTCTCGGCCGATCCCAGCGCGCGGCCGCCCGACACCACCACCTTCGCGGCCGTGAGTTCGGGGCGATCGTTCTTGGCGAGCTCGTTGCCCAGGAAGGTGGACTTGCCGGCGGCGGCCGCGGCACCCGCCTGCTCGACGGCGGCGGAGCCGCCGGTGGCAGCGGCCGCGTCGAAGCCGGTGGTGCGCACGGTGATCACCTTCACGGCGTCCAGGCTCTGCACCACGGCGATGGCGTTGCCGGCGTAGATCGGGCGCTCGAAGGTGTCGGGGCTGTCCACGCGGGTGATGTCGGACACCTGGCCGACGTCCAGCTTGGCCGCCACGCGCGGGGCGATGTTCTTGCCGCTGGCGGTGGCCGGAAACAGGATGTGGCTGTAGTTGCCGGCGATGGCCAGCACCTGCGCGGCCACGTTCTCGGCCAGGCCGTGCGCGAAGTGCTCGGCATCGGCGTGGATCACCTTGGCGACGCCGGCGATCTGGCTGGCCGCCTTGGCCGCTTCACCGGCGTTGTGGCCGGCCACCAGCACATGGACGTCGCCGCCGCACTGGGCGGCGGCCGTCACGGTGTTGAGCGTGGACGGCTTGAGGGTGGCGTTGTCGTGTTCTGCAATGACGAGAGAGGTCATGGTTGGTTCTCTACGATTTTGTGAACGCAGAGGTCGCGGGGATGACGCAGAGGCCGCAGAGAAGAAAGCAAACCATGTCTTCTCTTCTCTGCGTTCTCTGCGGATCCTTGGCGTCCTCTGCGTTCAAGATGTTTGTTTCTGCGGGTTTTCGGCGCGAGGTCCGCGCCGGCCTCAAATCACCTTCGCCTCGTTCTTCAGCTTCGCCACCAGCGTGGCGACGTCGGGCACCTTGATGCCGGCCGAGCGCTTGGGCGGCTCGGTCACTTTCAGCGTCTTCAGGTGCGGCTTGATCTCCACGCCCAGGTC
The DNA here is from genome assembly GCF_035554825.1 of Ramlibacter sp. Classification (GTDB taxonomy): domain Bacteria; phylum Pseudomonadota; class Gammaproteobacteria; order Burkholderiales; family Burkholderiaceae_C; genus Ramlibacter. Next base: position 11,411 of record NZ_DATMHS010000131.1, read on the forward strand.
GGCCGGCTTGAGCGTTTCGAGCGGCTTCTTCTTCGCCTTCATGATGTTCGGCAGCGTCACGTAGCGCGGCTCGTTCAGGCGCAGGTCGGCCGTCACCACGGCCGGCAGCGCCAGCGCCACGGTCTCCATGCCGCCGTCCACTTCGCGCGTGACCTTGGCCTTGCCGTCGGCGACTTCCACCTTGGATGCGAACGTCGCCTGCGGCAGGTCGGCGAGCGCCGCCAGCATCTGGCCGACCTGGTTGGCGTCGTCGTCGATCGCCTGCTTGCCGCAGATCACCAGTCCCGGCTGCTCCTTGTCGACGATCGCCTTCAGCAGCTTGGCCACCGACAGCGGCTGCAGTTCGTCGGCGCTCTCGACCAGGATCGCCCGGTCGGCGCCGATCGCCATGGCCGTGCGCAGGGTTTCCTGGCACTGCGCGACGCCGCAGGAGACGGCGATGACTTCCGTCGCCACGCCTTTTTCCTTCAGGCGCACCGCCTCTTCCACGGCGATTTCATCGAACGGATTCATGCTCATCTTGACGTTGGCGATGTCGACGCCCGTGTTGTCCGACTTCACCCGGACTTTCACGTTGTAGTCGACCACGCGTTTGACCGGCACCAGGACCTTCATGCTTGTGGCTCCTCAAGGGGGTTTGCTGAATTGACGTTTACGTAAAGTGCATTCTATGCGGCAGTGCACCACGGCAGCCGCCGCGCTGGCCTGCACGCGACAGACAAAATAGCACGATCGTTCGATTTCGATCATACCGCGAGCCACGCCTGCGGCGGCCCGCCGGCGACCGGCTCCGCGCTCGCGCGCCGGCGCGGCGCGGCCGTCGCCGCCGGGCTTGCCGCCGCTCAGCTCGCGGCTGCCGCCGCCCCTGCGGCCGGGGCCGTGCGCAGGTGCACCACACGCTGCGGATACGGGATGTCGATGCCGGCCTGCCGCAGCGCCCGCAGCACCCGCAGGTTGACGTCCGAGCGCACCCCGAGCTGGCCGGCCTGCGGATCGGCGATCCAGAACAGCAGCGTGAACTCCAGGCCATCGGCGCCCAGCCGCGCCAGCTTCGCCGCCGGCGGCGGATCGGCGATCACGCGATCGGCGCCGGCGGCGGCTTCCACCAGCAGCCGCTGCACCAGGTCCGCGTCGCTGTCGTAGCCCACCGTGACGTCGGTGGTCAGCAGCACCCGCGGGTCGGCCAGCGACAGATTCTCGATCCGCTCGGTGATCAGCTTCTCGTTGGGGACGATGGACTCCAGCCCCGACAGCGAGCGGATCAGCGTGTAGCGCGTCTTGATGTCGACGACGATTCCCTCGAAGCTGTCGACCCGCACCGTGTCGCCGATGCGCAGGCTGCGCTCGAACAGGATCACGAAGCCGCTGACGTAATTGGCGGCGAGCTTCTGCAGGCCGAAGCCCAGCCCCACGCCGAGCGCACCGCCCAGCACCGACAGCGCCGTGAGATCGACCCCCACGGCCGACAGCGCGAACAGCAGGCCCACCAGCAGCAGCACCGCGCGGATCGCATTGGCCGCCACTTTGCGCAGCGACAGGTCGGCGACCGACTCGCGCAGCACCTTGCGCTCCACCGCCGCCGAAATCCAGAGCGCCACCACCAGCACCGCGCCGCTCGACAGCACCGCCTGCACGATCGACAGCAGGCTGATGCGCGACTTGCCGAAGGCGAAATGGATCGCCTCCATCTCGTTCATCACCGCCGGCAGCAGCCCGATGATCCACAGCACCGCCGCGATCCACGCCAGCCACGAGAAGAGCCGCTCGACCAGCCGGGCGAGCCCCGATTTCGGGAACACCACCGTGAACACGCGGGCCAGGAAGCGGATGCCCGCCAGCGACACCAGCACCGGCACCGCCACCTGCAGCAGCGCGACCTGCATCGCGCCGCGCAGCGCCAGGCCCGCGCTGTAGGTGAACACCAGGGCCAGCAGCGGAAACAGCAGCCCGTCGACGGTGGCCCGGCCGAACCACACGGAATCGGCCGAATGGCGGCGGCCGGCCAGCCAGCTGACGGCGAATGCCAGGGCCAGGCAGCCGGCGAGCGCGGCCAGCTCCAGCGGCAGCCCGGGGTGCGCCAGGCGTCGCAGCACCTCGTCGAGCGTCGTCATCACGGTGCGCGCCGGCCCTTCATGGCTTCCACGCCGGCTGGCGCTTTTCGGCGAAGGCGGTGAAGCCTTCCAGCGCGCATTCGTCCATCATGTTGATGGCCATGGTCTGGCTGGCCAGCTGGTAGGCGGCCTCGATGCCCAGCTCGCGCTGGCGGTAGAACAGTTCCTTGCCCATGGCCAGCGCCGCCCGCGGCTTCGACAGGATCGCGGCGACCAGTCGTTCGATCTCGGCGTCGAGCTGCCCCGGCGCCACGGCGTGGTTGACCAGGCCGCGCTCCACCGCCTGCTGGGCGCTGATGAAGTCGCCGGTGACCAGCATTTCCATCGCCTGCTTGGGCGGCACGTTGCGCAGCAGCGGCACGCTGGGCGTCGAGCAGAACAGGCCGTAATTGATGCCGCTCACCGCGAACCTCGCTTCGGTCGACGCCACCGCCAGGTCGCACTGGGCGACCAGCTGGCAGCCGGCGGCCGTCGCGATGCCGTGCACCCGCGCGATCACCGGCACCGGCAGCTTCAGGATCGACAGCATCACCCGGCTGCACTGCGCGAACAGCTGCTGGTAGTACGGCAGCGACGGCTTGGCGATCATCTCCTTGAGGTTGTGCCCGGGGCAGAACGCCTTGCCGGCGCCGGCGAGCACCACCGCCCGCAGCGACTGGTCGGCGGCGAGCCGGTCCAGCGCGCGCTGCAGTGCGGCCAGCATCTCCTCGCTCAGCGCGTTGAAGTTGGCCGGGCGATTCATCGTGAGCGTCGCCACGCCGCGCCCGTCGCGGGTCACCAGCACTGCATCGTCGTTGTCCATCGCTTGCTCCTTCCTCACAGGTCCGCCAGCACGCGCAGATGCGCCTCCACGCTGCGTCCCAGCGCGCTCAGGTTGTAGCCGCCTTCCAGCGAGGAGACGATGCGCCCCCCCGCGTGCTTCCTGGCGATGTCCTTGATCCGCATCGTGATCCAGGTGTAGTCGGCCTCGTTCAGCCGCAACTGGGCCAGATCGTCCTCGCGGTGCGCGTCGAAGCCGGCGCTGACGAAGATCATCTGCGGCTTGAAGGCCTCCAGCCGCGGGATCCACAGCATCTCGATCATCTCGCGGATCTCCAGACCCTTGGTGTACGCCGGCACCGGCAGGTTGAGCATGTTGTCGTACGGACTGGTCTCGGCCCCGAACGGATACAGCGGATGCTGGAAGAAGCTCACCATCAGCGCCCGCTCGTCGCCGCCGAGGATGTCCTCGGTGCCGTTGCCATGGTGCACGTCGAAGTCGACCACGGCGACCCGCTTGAGGCGATGCCGCTCGAGCGCGTACTTGGCGGCGATCGCGATGTTGTTGAAGAAGCAGAACCCCATCGCCTGGTCGCGGGTGGCGTGGTGCCCGGGCGGGCGCACGGCGCAGAACGCGTTCTCGAGTTCGCCGGCGATCACGGCATCGGTCGCCGCCAGCGCCGCGCCGGCCGCGCGCAGCGCCGCGTCCCAGGTGTGGACGTTCATCGAGGTGTCGGGATCGAGCTGCGAATAGGCGGGACCGCCCGCGGCCATCGCCTCCTTCAGCTCCTGGCCGAGTCCGCGCATCGCCGCGATGTGCAGCCGGCTGTGCGCCAGCTCCAGGTCGCTCACCGAGGCCTGCGGCGCGGTGCGCCGCTCCAGGCCGATGCCCACGCCCGATGCGATCAGCCGGTCCTCGATCGCGTCGAGCCGCTCGGGGCACTCGGGGTGGCCGGGCCCCATCTCGTGGCGGCGGCAATCGGGATGCGTGAAATACCCGGTCTTGTTCACGATGGCGCTCGCCTCGGCGTAAATTCGGATAACGTCATGGCCATGGATTCACTGAGGAAACTGCAGGCGCTGCTGGACCAGCTTAACACGGTGATCGTCGGCAAGCCGGCCCAGGTGCGCGACTGCGTGGCCTGCCTGCTGGCCGGCGGCCACCTGCTGATCGAGGACGTGCCGGGCGTCGGCAAGACCACCCTGGCGCATGCGCTGGCGCGCTCGTTCGGGCTGCAGTTCTCGCGGGTGCAATTCACCGCCGACCTGATGCCCAGCGACCTGCTGGGCGTGTCGATCTACGAACGCGCCCGGGAGTCCTTCGTCTTTCATCCGGGGCCGGTGTTCGCCCAGGTGCTGCTGGCCGACGAGATCAACCGCGCCAGCCCGAAGACCCAGAGCGCGCTGCTCGAAGCCATGGAGGAAAAGCAGGTCACGGCCGAGGGCGAGACCCGGGCCCTGCCGACGCCCTTCTTCGTCATCGCCACCCAGAACCCGCACGACCAGCTCGGCACCTTCGCGCTGCCCGAGTCGCAGCTGGACCGCTTCCTGATGCGGATCTCGCTGGGCTACCCCGACCGGGCCGCCGAGCGCGAACTGCTGGCCGGCGCCGACCGCCGCGGCATGGTCGACGCGATGCGCGGCCTGTTGACGCCGGTCGACCTGCAGTCGCTGCAGCAGCAGGTGTTGCAGGTGCATGCCGCCGAGCCGCTCGTCAGCTACGTGCAGGACCTGGTCGCCGCGACCCGTTCCGGGCGCTGGTTCCTGCAGGGCCTGTCGCCGCGCGCCGGCATTGCCGTGATGCGTGCCGCCAAGGCGCAGGCGCTGCTGGCCGGCCGCGACTACGTGGCGCCCGACGATGTGCAGGCGATCCTGCCGCAGACCGTCGCCCACCGCCTGCAGCCGGTCGGCGACGCCGGCCGCGGCCCGATGGAGCAGGTGCGCGCCATGGTGGAGGCCGTGCCGCTGCCATGACACGGGCGGCCTCGGGCACGCTCCCGCTGCAACCGATCGGCTTCGTGCGCCGGCGCTTTCGCGACTGGTGGCAGCAGCGGCTGCCGCTGGCCGACAGCCTGGTGCTGACGCAACGCAACGTCTACATCCTGCCGACGGTCCCCGGCTTCATGCTCGGCGCGACGTTGGTGGTGCTGCTGGTGGGCTCGATCAACTACCAGCTGAACCTGGGCTACCTGCTGACGTTCCTGCTGGCCGGCAGCGCCGTCGTGAGCATGCACCTGGCGCACGCGACCCTGCGCGGCCTCAGCCTCAACCTGCTGCAGCCCGAGCCCCAGTTCGCCGGCACCAGCGCCCCGCTGTCGGTGGTGCTGACCAACCCGCGCCGGTCGCCGCGGCACGCGATCGCCGTGGCGGTCCTGGAAGCGACCCACGACGACCGCTGGGTCTGGACCGACGTGCCGCCGCAAGGCACCAGCGTCGTCCATGTCGCGTTCCAGCCGCAGCGGCGCGGCCTGCACCGGGTGCCGCCGCTGACTGCGGAGACTCGCTTTCCGCTCGGCACCTTTCGGGTGTGGACGGTGTGGCGGCCGGCCGCCCAGGTGCTGGTGTACCCGGCCCCGGAGCCGGGCGCGCCGCCGCTGCCGCCGGGCGAGCCGCGTTCCGGCGGCGCCGGCGCGCTGCGCGTGCGGCACAGCGGCGAGTTCGACGGCGTGCGGGCCTACCGGCGCGGCGATCCGCTCAAGCAGGTGGTGTGGAAGAAGGCCGCCAGGTCCGATGAACTGGTCAGCCGCGACGGCGAACAGGCGCAGCGCTACCAGCTGTGGCTCGATCTCGCGCAGGCCGGCGGCGGCGACCTGGAGCACCGGCTGTCGCGCCTGGCGGCCTGGGTGTTGCAGGCCGACCGGCTGGGCGCGCTGTACGGGTTGCGCCTGCCGGGCCGCACGGTCGCGCCCGGCAGCGGCCCGGCCCACAAGCGCTCTTGCCTGGAGGCGCTGGCCCGATGCTAGCGATCGCGGCCGACGGGCGCCCGGGCCTGCTGCAGCGGCTGGGCGCGCTGCCGCGCGACGCCCGCGACACCCTGTTCCTGCTGGCCGTGATCGCCTGGGTGGTGCTGCCGCAGGTGCGCAACCTGCCGCTGTGGTGCAGCGGGTTGACGGCGGCCGTGCTGCTGTGGCGCGGCTGGATCGCCGTCAGCGCGGCGCCGCTGCCGCGCGCGCGCTGGGTGCTCGCGCTGCTGGTCGGCGCCGTGGCGGCCACCGTCGCGACCCATCGCACGGTGCTGGGCCGCGATGCCGGCGTGACGCTGATCGTGGTGCTGCTGGCCTTGAAGACGCTGGAGCTGCGCGGCCGGCGCGACATCTTCGTCGTGTTTTTCCTCGGCTTCTTCACGCTGCTGACCAATTTCTTCTTCTCGCAGTCGCTGCCGACGGCGCTGGCGATGCTGGTCGCGCTGCTGGGACTGCTCACCGCGCTGGTCAACGCGCACCTGCCGGTCGGACGGCCGCCGCTGTCCCAGGCGGCGCGGGTCGCCGGGCTGATGGCGCTGCTCGGTGCGCCGATCATGGCCGTGCTGTTCGTGCTGTTCCCGCGGCTGGCGCCGCTGTGGGGCATTCCCGCCGACGCGATGAGCGGCCGCAGCGGCCTGGCGGCCACCATGCAGGTCGGCACCATCGCGCAGCTGGCGCTCGACGACAGCATCGCCATGCGCATTCGGTTCGAGGGCCCGCAGCCGATGCAGGGCGACCTGTATTTCCGCGGCCCGGTGCTGTCGGCCTTCGACGGGCGCGAGTGGCGGGCGCTGAGCCGCCGCCGCGGATCGGCCTGGCCGGTCGACATCGGCGGGCTCGCCCGGCTGCAGGTGCTGGGCCATCCGGTGCGCTACGAAGTGACCATGGAGCCCAACAACCGGCCCTGGCTGCTGGTGCTCGACGCGGTCGCGACGCCGCCGGCCGCGCCGGGCTTCGCCGCGGCGATGACCAGCGAGCTGGTGTGGGTGACCGATAGGCCGATCACCGACCTGCTGCGCTACCGCGCCGAAAGCCACACCGATTTCCGGCACGGCGCGTCCTCGATCGCCGCGGTGCTGCCCGAATACCTGGACCTGCCGCCCGGCTTCAACCCGAGGACGCATGACCTGGCGCAGCAGTGGCGCGGCGACCCGGCGCTGGCGCGCGGCGGGCCCCCGGCCTTCGTGCAGGCAGCGCTGGACCGGCTGCGCACCGGCAACTACCACTACACGCTCGATCCCGGCGTCTTCGGCGAGCACGGCGCCGATGAATTCTGGTTCGACCGCCGCGAGGGTTTTTGCGAGCACATCGCTTCGTCGTTCGTCGTGCTGATGCGCGAGCTGGGCATCCCGGCGCGCATCGTGACCGGCTACCAGGGCGGCGAGCGCAACGCCGTCGACGGCTACTGGGTGGTGCGCCAGAGCGACGCCCACGCCTGGACCGAGGTCTGGCTGGCCGGCCGCGGCTGGGTGCGCGTCGACCCGACGGCTGCGGTGGCGCCTGGCCGCGTCGGCTCGATCCAGCGCCTGCGCCCCAGACCCGGCGTGATCGCCGGCGCGCTCGGCGCCGTCACCCCGGAACTCTCCCTCGACCTGCGGGCGCTGTGGGAGGCGATCAACAACGGCTGGAACCAGTGGGTGCTCAATTACACGCAGAGCAGGCAGCTGAACCTGCTGAAGGACATCGGCTTCCGGTCGCCGGGCTGGGAGGACCTGTTGCTGCTGGTGCTGGGACTGCTGGTGGCGGCGGCCCTCGCCGGGGCGGCCTGGGCCGCATGGGAGCGGCGCCAGCACGATCCCTGGCTGCGCCTGCTGCACCGGGTGCGGCGGCGCGTGCGCCAGCTCGGGGTCGACCTGCCGGCGCAGGCGCCGCCGCGCGAAATCGCCACTGTTGTCACAGGGCGTTTCGGCGAGCGGGCCCGACCGCTGGCAGACTGGCTGCTCCAGCTCGAAACGC
>NZ_DATMHS010000132.1:0-5775 GCF_035554825.1 Ramlibacter sp.
CACGACCAGCTATCCGACCATGCTGATGCTGGCGCTGCTGTGCGGCTTCGGCGGCGGCAACTTCAGCTCCAGCATGGCCAACATCAGCTTCTTCTTCCCGAAGGAGCGCAAGGGTTCGGCGCTGGGCGTCAACGCCGGCCTGGGCAACCTCGGGGTCTCGGTCGTCCAGTTCCTCAGCCCGCTGGTGGTCACCGCCGGCGTGTTCGGCATCTTCGGCGGCGATGCGCAGACCATCGTCAAGGATGGCCACACGGTGCAGGTGTGGACCCAGAACGCGGCCTTCATCTGGGTGCCGTGGATCCTGCTGGCCTCGATCGCCGCGTGGATCGGCATGAACGACATCGCCGACGTGAAGGCATCCTTCGCCACCCAGGCGACGATCTTCCGGCGCAAGCACAACTGGCTGATGTGCCTGCTGTACCTCGGAACCTTCGGCTCCTTCATCGGCTACGCGGCGGGCTTCCCCCTCCTGATCAAGAACCAGTTCCCCGGCGTGAATCCGCTGGCCTATGCCTGGCTCGGCCCGCTGGTCGGCGCGCTGATCCGCCCGTTCGGCGGCTGGCTGTCGGACAAGCTGGGCGGCGCGCGGGTCACGTTCTGGAACTTCGTGGTGATGGCCGCCGCCGTGGTCGGCGTCCTGTACTTCCTCCCCAGCGGGCCGTCCGGTGGCAGCTTCACCGGATTCTTCCTCATGTTCCTGGTGCTGTTCCTCACCACCGGCATCGGCAACGGCTCCACCTTCCGCATGATCCCCGTGATCTTCCAGAGCCTGGCCCTGGCCCGCGCCAGGTCCAACGACCCGGCCGCGAAGGCCCAGGCCATCAAGGAAGGCAACACCGAAGGCGCCGCGACCCTGGGCTTCACGGCGGCGATGGCGGCCTACGGCGGCTTCTTCATCCCCAAGAGCTACGGCACCTCGATCACGATGACCGGCGGCCCCGAGGCGGCGCTGTACGTGTTCATCTCCTTTTACCTGCTGTGCATCGCCATCACGTGGTGGTACTACGCGCGCAAGAACGCGCCGATGCCTTGCTGAACACCGGCACCGTGCCGCAGACAAGACACCACTGAGCCGCCGTGCCCCGCGCTTGACAGGCCCCCCGCCCTGCAGGCGCGGTTTGCACGACGGCAGCCCCTCACCCAGAAGAGAACGACCATGAGCCATTTTCTCGATCGACTGACCTATTTCTCGCAGACGCGCGAGCCCTTCTCCGGCGGCCACGGCCAGACCACCGGCGAAGACCGCACCTGGGAGGATGCCTACCGCGACCGCTGGGCGCATGACAAGGTCGTGCGCAGCACCCACGGCGTCAACTGCACCGGGTCGTGTTCCTGGAAGATCTACGTCAAGGGCGGGATCGTCACCTGGGAAACGCAGCAGACCGACTATCCGCGCACCCGCTGGGACATGCCCAACCACGAGCCGCGCGGCTGCGCCCGCGGCGCCAGCTACAGCTGGTACCTGTACAGCGCCAACCGGGTCAAGTACCCGATGGTGCGCGGCCGGCTGCTGAAGGCCTGGCGCGATGCGCGGCGCACCATGGCGCCGGTGCTCGCCTGGGCGACCATCGTCGGTGACGAAGCCAAGCGCAAGAGCTGGCAGCAGCAGCGCGGCCTGGGCGGCTTCGCCCGTTCCAGCTGGGACGAGGTCAACGAAATCGTCGCCGCGGCCAACATCCACACCATTCGCGCCCATGGACCGGACCGGGTCATCGGCTTCTCGCCGATCCCGGCGATGTCGATGGTGAGCTACGCCGCCGGCAGCCGCTACCTCAGCCTGATCGGCGGGGTCTGCATGAGCTTCTACGACTGGTACTGCGACCTGCCGCCGTCGAGCCCGCAGATCTGGGGCGAGCAGACCGACGTGCCGGAATCGGCCGATTGGTACAACTCCAGCTTCATCATCGCCTGGGGCTCCAACGTGCCCCAGACGCGCACCCCCGACGCGCACTTCTTCACCGAGGTCCGCTACAAGGGCACCAAGACGGTCGCCGTCACACCCGACTACTCCGAAGTCGCCAAGCTGTCGGACCTGTGGATGCATCCGAAGCAGGGAACGGATGCGGCCGTCGCGATGGCCATGGGCCACGTGATCCTCAAGGAGTTCTACTTCGACAAGCGCAGCGGCTACTTCGACGACTACGCGCGCCGCTACACCGACCTGCCGATGCTGGTGATGCTGAAGGAACACCAGCTGCCCTCCGGAGAGACGGTCATGGTGCCGGACCGCTACCTGCGCGCCTCCGACTTCAACGGCAAGCTGGGCCAGTCCAACAACCCGGAGTGGAAGACGGTCGCCATGGACGAGCGCGGCAAGGTGGTCCTGCCCAAGGGCGCCATCGGCTTCCGCTGGGGTCCGGACGGCCGCCCGGACGCCGGCCAGTGGAACCTGGAAGACAAGGAAGCGCGCAACGGTCAGCCGGTCAAGCTCAAGCTGTCGGTGCTGGAAGGCGAAGCGGCGAGCAGCGAAACGGCCAGGGTGGCCTTCCCCTATTTCGGCGGCAACCGGACCCCGCACTTCGCGCACAACGCGCAGGGCGGCGACGTGCTGGTGCGAACCGTGCCGGTACAGACGATCGCGCTGGGCAAGGCCGGCGAGGAGCGCCAGGCGCTGGTCGCGACGGTGTTCGACCTGCAGGTTGCCAACTACGGCGTGCCGCGCGGCATCGAGGGCGAACTCGCGGCGGGGAGCTACGACGAGGACACGCCATACACGCCGGCATGGCAGGAGAAGGTCACCGGCGTGCCGCGCGAGCAGGTGATCACGGTGGCGCGCCAGTTCGCCGACAACGCCGACAAGACCCGCGGCAAGTCCATGGTGATCATCGGCGCGGCCATGAACCACTGGTACCACAGCGACATGAACTACCGCGGCGTCATCAACATGCTGATGATGTGCGGCTGCATCGGCCAGAGCGGCGGCGGCTGGGCCCACTACGTCGGGCAGGAGAAGCTGCGGCCGCAGACCGGCTGGACCGCGCTGGCGTTCGCGCTGGACTGGATCCGCCCGCCGCGCCAGATGAACTCCACCAGCTTCTTCTACGCCCACACCGACCAGTGGCGCTACGAGAAACTGGGGGTGGAGGAAGTGCTGTCGCCGCTCGCGGACAAGAAGGCCTTCGCCGGCAGCATGATCGACTACAACGTGCGGGCCGAGCGCATGGGATGGCTGCCGTCGGCGCCGCAGCTGCAGACCAATCCGCTGCAGGTGGTCCGCGACGCGCAGGCTGCCGGCATGGAAGGCAGGGATTACGCCGTGAAGGCGCTCAAGGACGGCTCGCTGCGCATGTCCTGCGAGGACCCCGACCATCCCGCCAACTGGCCGCGCAACCTGTTCGTGTGGCGCTCCAACATCCTGGGGTCGTCCGGCAAGGGCCACGAGTACTTCCTCAAGCACCTGCTGGGCACCAGCCACGGCGTCCAGGGCAAGGACCTGGGCGCCGACGAGGCCAGGCCGCAGGAGGTGGTCTGGCACGACAAGGCGCCGGAAGGCAAGCTCGATCTGGTCGTCACGCTCGACTTCCGCATGAGCACGACCTGCCTGTATTCGGACATCGTGCTGCCGACGGCGACCTGGTACGAGAAGAACGACCTCAACACCAGCGACATGCACCCGTTCATCCACCCGCTCTCGACGGCCGTCGATCCGGCGTGGCAGGCCAGGAGCGACTGGGAGATCTACAAGGGCTTCGCCAGGAAGTTCAGCGAGCTGTGCCCGGGTCATCTGGGCGTGGAAAAGGAAGTGGTGCTGAGCCCGCTGATGCACGACACGCCGGCCGAGCTGGCCCAGCCCTTCGGCGTGGCGGACTGGAAACGCGGCGAGTGCGACCTGATCCCGGGCAAGACCGCGCCCAACATCGCGGTGGTCGAACGCGACTATCCGAACGTCTACAAGCGCTTCACCGCCCTCGGGCCGCTGATGAACAAGGTGGGCAACGGCGGCAAGGGCATCGCCTGGAACACCCAGACGGAGGTCGAGCAGCTGGGGCAGCTCAACGGGACGGTGCAGGAAGCCGGCGCCACGCAAGGCTTGCCCGCGATCGACACCGACATCGACGCCTGCGAGGTGATCCTGCAGCTGGCGCCCGAGACCAACGGCCACGTTGCCGTGAAAGCCTGGGAAGCGCTCTCCAAGGCCACCGGCCGCGAGCACGCGCACCTGGCGCTGCACCGGGAGGACGAGAAGATCCGCTTCCGCGACGTGCAGGCGCAGCCGCGCAAGATCATCTCGTCGCCGACCTGGAGCGGGCTGGAGAGCGAGAAGGTCTCGTACAACGCCGGCTACACCAACGTCCACGAGCTGATTCCATGGCGCACCCTCACCGGGCGCCAGCAGTTCTTCCTGGACCACCCGTGGATGTCGGCGTTCGGCGAGGCGTTCGCCAGCTACCGGCCGCCGGTGGACCTGAAGACGACCGGGCCGATCGAAAGCATCAAGCCGAACGGCAACACCGAGATCCTGCTGAACTTCATCACCCCGCACCAGAAGTGGGGCATCCACTCGACGTACAGCGACAACCTGCTGATGCTCACGCTCAATCGCGGCGGGCCCGTGATCTGGCTGTCGGAGGACGACGCGAAGAAGGCGGGAATCGCCGACAACGACTGGGTCGAACTGTTCAACGTCAACGGCGCGATCGCGGCCCGGGCGGTGGTCAGCCAACGCGTCAACCCCGGCATGGTGCTGATGTACCACGCCCAGGAGAAGATCATCAACACCCCCGGCTCCGAGATCACCGGCCAGCGCGGCGGCATCCACAACTCGGTCACTCGCATCGTGCTCAAGCCCACCCACATGATCGGCGGCTACGCCCAGTTCAGCTACGGCTTCAACTACTACGGAACGATCGGCACCAACCGCGACGAGTTCGTGGTGGTGCGCAAGATGAACAAGGTCGACTGGCTCGACGAGGAAATCCGCGCCACGGAAGGAGCCGCAGCATGAAAGTCCGCGCACAGATCGGCATGGTCCTGAACCTGGACAAGTGCATCGGCTGCCATACCTGCTCGGTCACCTGCAAGAACGTGTGGACCAGCCGCCCCGGCATGGAATACGCGTGGTTCAACAACGTGGAGACCAAGCCCGGCATCGGCTACCCCAAGGAGTGGGAGAACCAGGGCAAGTGGAACGGCGGCTGGCGGCGCCTGGTGGACGGCTCGATCGAGCCGCGCCAGGGCGGCAAGTGGCAATTGCTCATGCGCATCTTCTCCAACCCGAACCTGCCGCAGATCGACGACTACTACGAGCCCTTCACCTACGACTACGAGCACCTGCAGACCGCCCCGGAAATGAAGGCAGCCCCGACGGCTCGCCCGCGCAGCCTGATCACCGGCCAGCGCATGGAGAAGATCGAGTGGGGCCCGAACTGGGAGGAGATCCTGGGCGGGGAATTCTCGAAACGCTCGAAGGACGCCAACTTCGCCGATTTCGACCGGGTGCAGAAGGAGATGGTGGGCCAGTTCGAGAACACCTTCATGATGTACCTGCCGCGGCTGTGCGAGCACTGCCTCAATCCGGCGTGCGTCGCCTCGTGCCCGTCGGGCTCGATCTACAAGCGCGAGGAGGACGGCATCGTCCTGATCGACCAGGACAAGTGCCGCGGCTGGCGCATGTGCGTCTCCGGCTGCCCCTACAAGAAGATCTACTACAACTGGCAGAGCGGCAAGGCCGAGAAGTGCGTGTTCTGCTACCCGCGCATCGAGGCGGGCCAGCCCACCGTGTGCTCCGAGACCTGCGTGGGCCGCATCCGCTACCTGGGCGTGGTGCTCTACGAC
>NZ_DATMHS010000133.1:0-25805 GCF_035554825.1 Ramlibacter sp.
AGCTGCGCGAGCCGCTCCATCGGCTGCAGCGTGAACGCCGTGTCGCTGCGGTTCCACGCGCTGACCATGAGCTGGCCCTGGTAGTCGCTGTCGATCAGGCCGACCAGATTGCCGAGCACGATGCCGTGCTTGTGGCCGAGCCCGGAGCGCGGCAGGATCAAGGCCGCATAGCCCGGGTCCTTCAGCCAGATCGCGATGCCCGTGGGCACCAGCCGCCAGGCGTTCGGTTCCAGCTCCAGCGGCCCGTCGATGCAGGCCCGCAGGTCGAGGCCCGCGCTGCCGGGGGTGGCGTATGCGGGCAGTTGGTCCGCCATGCGCGGATCGAGGATCTTGACGTCGATGTTCATCTGGTTGGGGCGGGCTGCGGCGCGGCGATGCGGCGGGCGATCTCGGCCACCAGCTGGCGGGCGAGCACCGTCTTGGCGGCGCGCGGCAGTTCGCGCACCCCCTGCGCGTCGACCAGCAGCATCTGGTTGTCGTCGAGCCCGAACGTGAGCGGGCCGATGTTGCCGACGATCAGCGGAATGCCCTTCTTCGCGAGCTTGGCGCGGGCGTGCGCCACCAGGTCGTGCGTCTCGGCCGCGAAGCCGACGCAGAACAGCGCACCGCTCCTGGCGCGCCGGCCCTGGGCCACCGTGTGCAGGATGTCCGGGTTCTCGGTGAAGGCCACCACCGGCGCCTGGCCGGAGGACGGTTTCTTGATCTTGTGCTGGCTCTCGGTGACCGGCCGCCAGTCGGCCACGGCGGCGGTCGCCACGAACACGTCGGCACGCGGCTCCTCGATCATCGTCGCCGCCAGCATGTCGCGGGCGGACTGCACGTCGACGCGCGTCACGCCGCGCGGCGTCGGCAGGTGGACCGGGCCGGCGACGAGCGTCACCTCGGCGCCCGATTCGCGCGCCGCCCGGGCGATCGCAAATCCCATCTTGCCCGACGAATGGTTGGTGATGCCGCGGATCGGGTCGAGCGCCTCGAAGGTGGGGCCCGCGGTCACCAGCACCCGCTTGCCCGCCAGCAGCTTGGGCTGGAAGAAGGCGACCACGTCCTCCAGGATCTGGTCGGCCTCGAGCATCCTCCCGTCGCCGGTCTCGCCGCAGGCCTGGAATCCGCTGCCCACGCCCAGGATGTGCGCGCCGTCGGCGGCGAGCTGGGCCATGTTGCGCTGGGTCGCCGGATGAGCCCACATCTCGCGGTTCATCGCCGGCGCGATCAGCAGCGGCACCTGCGCGATCGGCCGCGCCAGGCACAGCAGGCTCAGGAGCTCGTCGGCCCGGCCGTGCAGCAGCTTGGCCATGAAGTCGGCGCTGCACGGCGCGACCAGGATCGCATCGGCCTCGCGCGACAGGTTGATGTGCGGCATGTTGTTGGGCTCGCGGCGGTCCCACTGCGAGGTGTAGACCGTGCGGTTCGACAGCGCCTGCATGGTGACCGGCGTGATGAACTGCTCGGCCGCCTCGGTCATCACCACCTGCACGGTGGCGCCGGCCTTGACCAGCGCCCGGCACAGTTCGGCGGCCTTGTAGCAGGCGATGCCGCCGGTCAGGCCCAGGACGATGTGTTTGCCGGCAAGCTCGGTCATGGCCGGGAATGTAGCACTGCGGGGAAAACCCAACAGCCGAACGCAGAGGGCGCAGAAGCACGCAGAGGACGCAGAGGACGCAGAGGACGCAGAGGACGCAGAGGACGCAGAGGACGCAGAAGAATATCCACAAGAGGGTGGGCTCGATCGCGTGCGCTGCCGGAGGCGAGCATCGCTTCCGCGCAGAGCCGCCTCGCCACCACATTTCCTTGGCTGTTCTTCTGCGTACCCTCCGCGTCCGCTGCGCCCTCCGCGTCCTCTGCGCGTTCGGCTGCTGGGTTTTGGCTGGTGCTCGACGACACCGCACCCACCCCTATAATTTCGCTTTACCACCTCCCGGGTGCCGCGGCGCCCGACCGACATGACCAAATTCGTCTTCGTCACCGGCGGTGTGGTGTCCTCCCTGGGCAAGGGAATCGCCTCAGCCTCCCTCGCAGCGATCCTGGAATCGCGGGGCCTCAAAGTCACCCTCATCAAGCTGGATCCGTACATCAACGTCGATCCCGGCACGATGTCCCCGTTCCAGCACGGCGAGGTGTTCGTCACCGACGACGGCGCGGAGACCGACCTCGACCTCGGCCACTACGAGCGCTTCGTGACCACCCGCATGGGCAAGGTCAACAACTTCACCACCGGCAGGATCTACCAGTCGGTGCTGGAGAAGGAGCGCCGCGGCGACTACCTCGGCAAGACCGTCCAGGTGATCCCGCACGTCACCAACGAGATCCAGGAGTTCATCAAGCGCGGCGCGCGCTTCGGCGAACCCGGCGCGGCCGACGTGGCGATCGTCGAGATCGGCGGCACCGTCGGCGACATCGAGTCGCTGCCCTTCCTGGAAGCGGTGCGGCAGATGGCGCTGAAGATGGGGCCCAACAACTCGGCCTTCGTGCACCTGACCTACGTGCCGTGGATCGCCGCGGCCGGCGAGCTCAAGACCAAGCCGACCCAGCACACGGTGCAGAAGCTGCGCGAGATCGGCATCTCGGCCGACGCGCTGCTGTGCCGCGCCGACCGCCGGATCCCCGAGGAGGAGCGCGGCAAGATCTCGCTGTTCACCAACGTGCCCGAATGGGGCGTGATCTCGATGTGGGACGTGAACACGATCTACAAGGTGCCGCGCATGCTGCACGAGCAGGGCCTGGACGGCCTCATCTGCGACAAGCTGCGGCTGAACACGCCGCCGGCCAACCTCAAGCGCTGGGACGACCTGGTCTACGAGACCGAGCACCCGCAGGGCGAGATCAGCCTGGCCATGGTCGGCAAGTACGTCGACTTGTCGGACAGCTACAACTCGCTCAACGAGGCGATCAAGCACGCCGGCCTGCGCAACCACGTGCGCGTGAAGATCGACTACGTCGACTCCGAGACCATCACCGGCGAAACCGTCCCGCAGCTCGCGAAGTACGACGCGATCCTGGTGCCCGGCGGCTTCGGCAAGCGCGGCATCGAAGGCAAGATCGCGGCCGCCCGCTTCGCCCGCGAGCACAAGATCCCCTACCTGGGCATCTGCCTGGGCATGCAGGTGGCGACCATCGAGTACGCGCGCGACGTCGCCGGCCTGAAGGACGCCAACAGCACCGAGTTCGACCCGGCCACGCCGCATCCGGTGATCGCGCTGATCACCGAGTGGATGGACGCCGACGGCTCGCTGAAGACCCGCGACGAGCACTCCGACCTGGGCGGCACCATGCGCCTGGGCGCGCAAAGCTCCGACGTCGCCAAGGGGACGCTGGCGCACCGCATCTACGGCGACGTCGTCACCGAGCGGCACCGCCACCGCTACGAGGCGAACGTGAAGTACCTCGACCAGCTGCGCAACGCCGGCCTGGTGATCTCGGCGCTGACGCAGCGCGAGCACCTGACCGAGATCGTCGAGCTGCCGCAGGACGTGCATCCCTGGTTCATGGGCGTGCAGTTCCATCCCGAGTTCAAGTCGACGCCCTGGGACGGCCATCCGCTGTTCAACTCGTTCGTGAAGGCCGCCGTCGACCACCAGCAAGGCACCGGCCGCCAGTCCGGCACCGGCAAGTCCCTTAAGGCAGTCGCATGAATCTTTGCGGCTTCGACGTGGGGCTGGGCCGCCCTTTCTTCCTGATCGCCGGTCCCTGCGTCGTCGAGAGCGAGCAGTTGCAGCTCGACGTGGCCGGCCAGCTCAAGGAGATCACCGCGAGCCTGGGCATCCCGTTCATCTTCAAGAGCAGCTACGACAAGGCGAACCGCTCCTCGGGCACCAGCTTCCGCGGCCCGGGAATGGAGCGCGGGCTGGAGATCCTGGCCAAGGTGAAGAAGGAACTGGGCGTGCCGGTGCTCACCGACGTGCACACCGAAGCCGAGATCCCCGCGGTGGCGAAGGTCGTCGACGTGCTGCAGACGCCCGCGTTCCTGTGCCGCCAGACCGATTTCATCCGCGCCGTGGCGCAGTCGGGCCTGCCGGTCAACATCAAGAAGGGCCAGTTCCTCGCGCCGCACGACATGGTCAACGTGATCGCCAAGGCGCGCGCGGCCGCCCGCGAGAAGGGCCTGTCGGAAGACCGCTTCATGGCCTGCGAGCGCGGCGCCAGCTTCGGCTACAACAACCTGGTCTCCGACATGCGCTCGCTGGCGATCATGCGCGAGACCGGCGCGCCGGTGGTGTTCGACGCCACCCATTCGGTGCAGCTGCCCGGCGGCCAGGGCACGAGCTCGGGCGGCCAGCGCGAGATGGTGCCGGTGCTGGCGCGCGCGGCGGTCGCCGTGGGCGTGGCGGGCCTGTTCATGGAAACGCACCCCGATCCCGCCAAGGCGCTTTCGGACGGCCCCAACGCCGTGCCGCTGAAGCACATGCGGGCGCTGCTGGAGACGCTGGTCGCGCTGGACGCCGTGACCAAGAAGAACGGCTTCCTCGAAAACGACTTCAACGCCTGAGAGACCTCTCCGATGCCCAGTGCCTACGTGATCGCCAACGTCGACGTCACCGATCCGGTGCAGTACGAGGAATACAAGAAGCTCTCCACCATCGCCATGCGGGCCAACGGCGCCGAGGTGTGCATCCGCGGCGGCAAGGTGGAGGTGCTGGAAGGCGACTGGAATCCGTCGCGCTTCGTGATGCTGAAGTTCCCCAGCGTCGAAGCCGCGCGCAAGTTCTACGACTCTCCGGAGTACCAGGCCGCGAAACAGGCGCGCGAAGGCGCCGCCGACATGCGGATGATCATCGTGGAAGGTGTCTGACAACTGAAACCCAACAGCCGTTCGGCTGTTGAATTTCGACTTGAATACAGGAAGAAACAGAAATGAGTGCCATCGTTGACATCGTCGGCCGCGAGATCCTCGACTCGCGCGGCAACCCCACCGTCGAATGCGACGTCCTGCTGGAGTCCGGCACCATGGGCCGCGCGGCGGTGCCGTCCGGCGCCTCCACCGGTTCGCGCGAAGCGATCGAGCTGCGCGACGGCGACAAGAGCCGCTACGGCGGCAAGGGCGTGCTGCGCGCGGTCGAGCACATCAACACCGAGATCTCCGAGTCGGTGCTGGGCCTCGACGCTTCCGAGCAGGCGTTCCTGGACAAGACGCTGATCGACCTCGACGGCACCGAGAACAAGAGCCGCCTGGGCGCCAACGCGATGCTGGCCGTCTCGATGGCCGTCGCGCGCGCCGCCGCCGAGGAATCCGGGCTGCCGCTGTACCGCTACTTCGGCGGCATGGGCGGCATGCAGCTGCCGGTGCCGATGATGAACGTCGTCAACGGCGGCGCCCACGCCAACAACAACCTCGACCTGCAGGAGCTGATGATCATCCCGGTGGGCGCGCCGAACTTCCGCGAGGCGCTGCGCTACGGCGCCGAGGTGTTCCAGGCTCTCAAGAAGATCATCCACGACAAGGGCATGAGCGTGGCCGTCGGCGACGAAGGCGGCTTCGCGCCGAACGTCACCAACCACGAAGCCGCGATCGGCCTGATCCTGTCGGCGATCGAAGCCGCGGGCTACCGTCCCGGCGAGCAGATCGCCCTGGGCCTGGACTGCGCCGCCAGCGAATTCCACAAGGACGGCCGCTACGATCTGAGCGCCGAAGGCCTGGTGCTGGAAGCCGGCGAGTGGACCAACATCCTGGCGAGCTGGGTCGACAAGTACCCGATCATCAGCATCGAGGACGGCATGGGCGAGAGCGACTGGGACGGCTGGAAGCTGCTGACCGAACGCCTCGGCTCGCGCGTGCAGCTGGTGGGCGACGACCTGTTCGTCACCAACACGAAGATCCTGAAGGAAGGCATCGACAAGCGCATCGCCAACTCGATCCTGATCAAGATCAACCAGATCGGCACGCTGACCGAGACGTTCGCCGCGATCGAGATGGCCAAGCGCGCGGGCTACACCGCCGTCATCAGCCACCGCTCCGGCGAGACCGAGGACTCGACGATCGCCGACATCGCGGTGGGCACCAACGCCGGCCAGATCAAGACCGGCTCGCTGTCGCGCTCGGACCGCATGGCCAAGTACAACCAGCTGCTGCGCATCGAGGAAGACCTGGGCGACATCGCCAGCTACCCGGGGCGCGCGGCCTTCTACAACCTGCGCTGAGCAGGGAAAGCAGTACCGCTTGGGCAAACGACTCCTTCCGCTCCTCCTGATCGGGCTGCTGGCGCTGATCCATGCGCAGCTGTGGTTCGGTCGCGGCAGCGTGCGCAACGTGTCGGCCCTGCAGCAGCAGCTCGAGGCCCAGAAGGCGGCCAACCTGCAGGCCCAGCAGGCCAACGAGCGGCTCGCCTCGGAGGTGCGCGACCTCAAGGAAGGCCAGGAGATGGTCGAGGAGCGCGCCCGCGCCGAGCTCGGCATGGTCAAGCCCAACGAGATCTACGTGCAGATCGCGAAATGACGCCCCCGCGCTGGCCGCCGCGCGGCTGCGCTGCGGCGCCGTGAAGATCGCCCTGCTGGGCGCGGAGAGCACGGGCAAGACCACCCTCGCCCGGCAGCTCGCGGCGCGGCTGCGGCGCGCGGGTCACAGCGCCGCCGTCGCCCCCGAAGTGCTGCGCGAATGGTGCGAACGCGAGGGCCGGGAGCCGCGCCCCGCCGAGCAGCTCGCGGTCGCGCAGGAGCACGAGCGCGGGGTCGACGCGGCGGCGGCGAACGGCGCCATCGTGATCGCCGACACCACGGCGTTGATGATCGCGATCTGGGGCGGCATCCTGTTCCCCGACCACCCGCTGCTGCGCTTCGCCCTGGAACGCCAGCGCGGCTACGACCTGACGCTGGTGATGGGCCTGGACCTGCCGTGGGTCGCCGACGGACTGCAGCGCGATGCGGCCGCCGACCGCGAGCACGCCGACGAGCTGGTGCGCAGCCTGCTGGCGGGAGCCGGCGTGCCTTATCGGGTCGTGTACGGCACCGGGGAAGACCGCCTGCGCAGCGCCCTGGCCGCGCTGCCGGCCTCGCTGGCCGTGCTTGCGGATGCGGGCTCGGCCGAACGCGCGTGGGCCTGGCAGTGCGAGAAGTGCAGCGACCCGGACTGCGAGCACCGCCTGTTCACGGCGCTGCTGCGCGGCTCGTCCCCGCTCACGCCGAGTGTGACCCCGCCTGCCGGCCGGCGCACCAGTCCAGCGCCGCCCGCAGCAGATCGCGGGCGGCCGGTTGCGACAGCAGCGAGTCCGGCCGGAACAGGAAACACGCAAGCCGGCGCTGCGGGTGCACCAGGACCTGCGGCATCCCGCCCTCCTCCACCGCCCACGCCGACCAGCCCGGCGGCGCGTCGCCGCTGACCGGTTGCCAGCGCAGGTAGCGCGCGGCGATGAACGTCGCCGCGCCGGCCGGCGCGGCGCTGCACCGCGTGCAGGGCACCAGCTCGCCGTGCCGCGGCGTGATCGCCGCCAGCGCGAACCCGTGCTCGCGCAGCAGCAGGGCTGCCGCGTCGCCGAGCGCCACCACGGCGCGCGGCTGCGACAGCCGCTGGCTGCCGGCCAGCACCGTCACCGGCGCCTGCTCGTCGAGTGCGGCGCCCAGGCCGGCCAGACAGTCGGCCACGGCGCCGGCGAAGGCGTCGCCAGCGGCCACGAGCCGCACGCGCGGGGGTCGGGACGGCCGCCCGCCAGCCGGCAGACCGCCCTCGGCGGCCGGCTGCTCCAGCCCGAAGGCGCGCCACAGCGATCGCGTCTTCAGCCGCGACTCCTGCTCTTCCCGCTCCGGCGACGAGCTCGCCAGCAGGTCGCCGCCGGTGCGCACCTGGGCCACGCCGTCGCGCACGGCGGCCGCGCGCAGGATGGTGCCGACCAGCGCATCGCCGGTGCCGTCCACCTGCACCACCATCCCGCCGTACCAGCCGCGCGCACTCGCCTCGAGCTCGCCGATCGCGGCCAATGCCTCGGCGCGCGGGGTCCCGGTGACCATCACCGGGGCCGCCGTCGCGGCGATCGCGTCCCAGGCGTCGCAGCCGGGACGCAGCCGTCCCGCGATGCGGTCCACGGCGTGGATCACCGTGGCCAGCGACATCGGCCGGCGCCGGTCGAGCAGCTCGAGCGAGCCCGGCTCGCACAGCGGGGCGAGATCGTTGCGCAGCGCATCGGTGCACACCGCGAGCGAGGCCGCGTCCACCGCCTCGTTGATCAACTCGCGCAGCGACTCCGACTCGCCGACCGCGCCGGCGCCCCGCGCCACGGTGCCGCAAACCGGCAGCGCCTCGATCCGGCCGGCGCGCACCACCAGCTGCAAGTCGGGCGAGGCGCCGAACAGGCATTCGCCGCCGCCGTCGTTGACGAAGAACGTCGCCGGGGCCGGGTTCGCCTGGCGCAGCCGCCGGAAGGCGTCCAGCGGCGGCAGCTCGACGCGCCGGCGATAGCTCTGGCTCAGGGTGAGCGACACCAGCGGCCGGGTTTCGAGCAGCTGCAGCGCGCGCTGCACCATCGCCGCATAGCCGCCCGGCGGAAAATCGTCGCGCGGTTCGCCGGCGCGGCTGTCACTGGCGGGCGCCGGATCCGCTGCGCGCTCCGCCGGTGGCGGCGCGGCGCCCGGCAAGGCGAGGCTGACCTCTTCCCAGGCGCCCGCGGCGTCGCGCCGGAAAAAGCGCTCCGCCAGGAACAGCAGGCCCAGCATGTCCGGCCCGGACCCGTTCGCCAGCCGGTGCACCTCGAACGGCAGGGCGCCCAGCGCGAGGACGTCGGCCGACGCTTCGAAGCAGCGCATGAAGCCGCGCACCAGCGGCAAGGGCCGGCATGACGGGCCGCGCAAGGGACCTTCGCGCCAGGCGGCCAGCGCCGGCTGCGCCAGCAGCGCGCGGCCGAAGGCGCTGAGCGGCGCGACTTCGACGCCGTCGCCGTACAGGCGCAGCCGCAGCGCCGGACGATCGAGCAGCGTGGCCTGCAGCGGATGCAGGCCGGCGATGCCGCCTTCGACGCCGAAGTAGATGCCGGGCGAGCCGCCCAGGCCCGCCAGGGCGGCATCGGCCTCGGCGCCGGCGACCGGACGGCGCGAGGCGGTGAGCCGGATCACGGCTTCACTCGATCCTGATGCCGGTGCGCTTGATGATCGGCGTCATGACCTTCAGCTCCTTCTGCATGAAGCGCTGCAGGTCCTCGGGCGAGCCGCCGATCGGCTCCATGTACTGCGAGTACATCTTCTGCCGGGTCTCGGGCAGCGCCAGCACCGCGTTGATCTCGCGGTTCATGCGCTGCACGATGTCGTTGGGCGTGCTGGCCGGCGCCACGATCGCCATCCAGGCGACGTTCTCGATCTCGGGCAGGCCGGCCTCCTTCATCGTCGGGATCTCGGGCGTGAGCTGGCTGCGCTTGGCCGTCGACACGGCCAGCGCGCGCAGCTTGCCGGCCTTGACCTGCGGGATCACGGCCACGGCGGGAACGCACGCGAACTGCACGTCGCCCTGCAGCAGCGCCATGATGGCCTGCGGCGAAGACGAATACGGAATGTGCACGGCGTAGGTGTCGGTCTTGACCTTCAGCAGCTCCACGCCCAGCTGCGACAGGCTGCCGACGCCGGTGGAGGAGAAGTTGAACTTGCCCGGGTTCTTCTTCATCGCCGCCACCAGCTCGCGCAGCGAGTTGATGCCGGAGTCGGCGCGCACGGCGCAGATGTTGGACTGGCCGCCGGCCAGCACCACCGGCTTGAGCTCGCCGAAGGGGTCGTACGGCAGCTTCTCGTACAGCACCGTGTTGTAGACCAGCGGGCCATTGGTGCTGATCAGGAAGGTGTAGCCGTCGCCGGGCGCCTTGGCGACGGCGCCGGTGCCGTTGTTGCCGCCGGCGCCGGGGCGGTTCTCGACGACGATGGGCTGGCCCAGGCGCGGCGACAGCTTCTCGCCGATGATGCGCGCCGCGACGTCGGGCGAGGAGCCGGCCGCGTACGGCACGACGAGCTTGATCGGCTTGCTGGGCCAGGCCTGCGCGAACGCGGAGAGCGCGGCGCACGACAGCAGCGCGCCGAGGGCGGCGCGCCGGCCCAGCGGCACGAGACGGGAGGAGGAAGTGCTGTTTGTGGTCATGGGGCGATGGTCTCGGTTTCCTGGAAAAGCTGCTCCTCGGCCGCGACGAAGCCGGCGACCATGGTCCGATAGGTCGACTCGACGATGTCGGCCAGGCCGGGGAACGCGGCGGCATGCGGCGCGGCGAGCGCGCGCGCCCGCGCCAGCACCTGCGCCTGGCGGGCCGGCGCGGCCACCTGGAAGGCGTCGCGCTTGAAGCGGGTGGCGTCGCGCACGCAGGCCGCGCGCTGGACCATCAACGCCACGATCTGCTCGTCGAGCGCGTCGATGCGCGCGCGCAGCGCGCCGAGCGTGGGCGCCAGCGGAACGTAGGCGGGGTCCTTGAAGCGGCGCACCGCGCCGCCGCCGACGGCGGGCTCCGGGGATGTAGTCATGGGTGTCGTGATTCCTTGTCTTGCGCTCGCCCGGCGCCGGCGCGACGGGCGCCGGCGGCAGCGGGCATTCACTGCATCGTGTGGCTCACCGGCGGCTGGTCGCCCGGCGCGGTGAACAGCCGCGCCGCGTCGACCGCGTCGAAGCGGTACTGCTGGCCGCAGAAGTCGCAGCCCACCTCGATGTCCTCGCGCTCGGCGAGGATGCTCTGCGCCTCCTCCTGGCCCAGCGTGCGGATCATGTTGGCGACCCGCTCGCGGCTGCAGGTGCAGGCGAAGCGCGGCGTCTGCGGCTCGAACCGCAGCAGCTTCTCTTCCCAGAAGAGCCGGCGCAACACGGTCTCGACATCGAGCTCCAGCAACTCCTCGCGCGTGATGCTCGCCGCCAGGGTGGCGATGCGGTTGTAGTCCTCGCTGCGGCCGATCGCATCCTCGTTGGCCTGCCCGCGATAGGTGGGCGCGCCGTCGCTGGCGCGCTGGCTGCCGCCCTCGGTCTCGTTGGCCGGCCGTGCCGCGAGGTTGCCCTCGCCCTCGACCGGCAGCCGCTGGATCAGCAGGCCGGCCGCCACCTTCCCGTCGGCGGCGAGCACCAGCGTCGTGTCAAGCTGCTCGGACTGCAGCATGTAATGCTCGAGGATCTGGCTCAGCCGGTCGAGCTTCTCGCCGTGGTCGCCGTGCAGCGGCACCACGCCCTGGTACGGCTGCTGGCCCGGAAAGCGGTCCTTGGGATCGAGCGTGATCGCGCAGCGGCCGCGATGGCCCTGGTTCACCAGGTGGGACAGCCGCGCGTCGGGGGCGACCTCGCCCACCACCTTCGCGGTGACGCGCAGGCTGAGGTCGTGCTGCACCTCGGCGACGGCGACCTTCACCGGCCCGTCGCCGAAGATCTGCAGCACCAGCGCGCCGTTGAACTTGATGTTCGACTGCATCAGCACGCCGGCCGCGGCCATTTCCCCGAGCAGCTCGGCCACCGGCACCGGCCAGGGCCCGGTCGAGGTGTTGGCCGCGCGGCGGGCAAGGATCTCGGTCCAGGCGTCGGTCAGGCGCACGATGCTGCCGCGCACCGGCAGCCCGTCGAACAGGAACTTGTGCAATTCGCTCAATGCAGCGCCTCAGCCGATCTTGCGCAGGCCCTGGGCGAAGCGGTGCGCGTTGGCGACGTAGTTGAGCGCGCTGCGCTCCAGACCGTCGGCGCGCGCCGGGTCGAGCGTGCGCACGACCTTGGCCGGACTGCCGATGATCAGCGAGTGGTCGGGGAATTCCTTGCCTTCGGTCACCACGCTGCCGGCGCCGACGATGCAGCCGCGGCCGATCTTCGCGCCATTGAGCACCACCGCCTGGATGCCGATCAGCGAACCGTCGCCGACGGTGCAGCCGTGCAGCATCGCCTGGTGGCCCACCGTGACGTTCTCGCCGATCGTGAGCGGCACGCCCTGGTCGGAGTGCAGCACCGCGAGGTCCTGGATGTTGCTGTTGCGGCCGACCCGGATCGGATCGTTGTCGCCGCGGATCACCACGCCGAACCAGACGCTCGCGTCGGGTCCCAGCTCCACGTTGCCGATCACCTGCGCGCTGTCCGCCACCCAGGCGCCCTGGCCCAGCCGCGGAGCCTTTCCGTCGAGTTCGTAGATCGCCATTGCTGCCTTGGATCCAAAATGGGCCATTGTAGGAGTGCGCCGGCGAGCGCGCCGGCCGGCGGCGAGCTTCCCGGCGCACGGTCCAGCTACCATTGCCGCATGACATTGCGAGCGCGTGCCCTGCACCTGCTGCTGCTCACCGATGCCGACCAGAAGGCGCGCGAGACGCAGCTGTTCGACCTCGCCCAGCCGGCCGGCGCGGGCGACTCGCTGGTGGCGCCCGAAGGCATCCCCGGCCGGCCGGCGCGGCCGGTGCTGGTGCCGCACACCCAGCTGCGGCGCGGCTCGCTGGCCACGCCGCACGGCCACGCCACGCTGCTGCATGCCGTGGCCCATATCGAGTTCAACGCCATCAACCTGGCGCTGGACGCCGTGTGGCGCTTTGCCGGCATGCCCGACCAGTACTACCTGGACTGGGCCCGGGTGGCGCGCGAAGAGGCGTACCACTTCGGATTGATGCGGGACCACCTGGCCACGCTCGGCTTCGCCTACGGCGACTTCCCCGCCCACGACGCGCTGTGGCGCATGACCGAGCGCACCAGCGGCGACCTGCTGGCCCGCATGGCGCTGGTGCCGCGCACGCTCGAAGCGCGCGGGCTGGACGCCTCGCCGCCGATGCAGGCGAAGCTGCGCGGCATCGGCGACGTCCGCGGCGTGGAGATCCTGGGCATCATCCTGCGCGACGAGATCGGCCACGTGGCCGTCGGCAACCGCTGGTACCGCTGGCTGTGCGAACGCGCGGGGCTGGACCCGGTGCCGCAGTACGAGCTGCTGGCCAGCCGCTACGAGGCGCCGCGGCCGCAGCCGCCCTTCAACGAGGCGGCGCGGCGGCAGGCCGGCTTCAGCGAAGACGAACTGGCGCGGCTGGCGTCGCCGCCGCGCTCCTAGGGCCGCTGCGCCTGCAGCGCGGCGACCGCCTGCCGCGCTTCGGCGCGCACCTGCCGCGCGATGCCGCTGGCCAGTTGCAGCCGCCGCACCAGCCAGGGACTGAGGTCCTCGAACGGATCGGGCAGCGCGACCGGCCCGACCGCCGCGGCGGCCGGCGCGCCGCCGGCCGGCGGTGCCTCGCGCTCGGCGCCGGCGAGCGCGGTCTCGATGCTGGCGGCCGCCTGCTGCAGGGGGCCCTGGATCTGGCCGGGATCGAGCCGGCCGCGCCGCTGCAGCAGCATCGTCTTCACCGCCGTGAGCTGCGCCAGCAGCTGGTAACTGTGCGCCAGCAGCCGCTCCAGGTGATCGAGCGGCGGCTGCACGGCGCGCGGCTCGACCAGCGACCGCTGCGTCGCCTGCACCAGCGCCGACAGGCTGTCGTAGGCCTCGCGCCGGGCCAGCCGCCAGCCCAGCTCGGCCTGGTTGTCGACCGCGCGCAGCTGGCCCAGCGCCAGCGCCTGCTGCGCGTGCGCGGCCTGCGCCGCCAGCGTGCGCGCCACCAGCGCCGGGATCTGGGTGCGCTCCCAGGACGGCAGCACGTAGCTGAACGCCCAGGAGATGCCGACGCCGATCAGCGTGTCGGCGATGCGCTCCAGCACTTCGAAGGTCGGGCTCAGGCCGGCGTTGAGTTGATGCGCCTGCAGCAGCGCGAGGATGGTGGCCGCCACCGCGGTGATCAGGTAGCGCTGGATCGCGAACGCGTGCGCCACGCCCTGGGCCACCGTGACGAGCAGGATCACGACCAGCGCCGACGGGTGGGCCATGAGGATCGCGCCGGCCAGCAGGCACCCGAGCAGCGTGCCGGCGACCCGGCTGTTGCGGCGCTCGAGCGTCTGCGCCAGGCTGCCGCGCAGCACCACCACGATCGTCAGCAGGATCCAGTAGTCGTGGGTGCCCCAGGGCAGCACCATCGCGATCGCCTGGCCGGTGGCGATCGCGAGCGCCGCCCGGATCGCGTGGCGCAGCGGCGGCGCGTCCCAGCGCCACAGCCCGAACAGCGGCCGCCACGACCAGCCGGTGGGACTCACGAACATCTGCCACATGGCGCGGACCACCGCGAGGTCGGGCGGCACGTCGCCGCGCGCGAGCTCCACCAAGCGCTGCACTTCGTCGTGGATGTGGCCGACCCGGCTGACCAGCGCGCGCGCCAGCAGCTGCGGCGGCGGCATGCCGGCGGCCACGGCCGCGCCGCCCTCCTCGGCGCCCAGCGTCGACGGCAGCGCCCGCGCGCCGGGCAGCGGCGCCGGCACCCGGTGCAGCAGCAGCGCGTCGGCCATCTGGTCGATCTGCGCCGCCAGCTGCGCCAGCTCGTCGCGCAGCGCCCCGAGCACCGGCAGCTGGCCGCGCTGCGCCTTCAGCGTGTCCAGGTCCAGCTCGCAGGCCACCAGGTGGTCGCGCAGTTCCAGCACCTGCATCAGCATGCCGGCCAGCTGCTGCCGGCGCGGCGTGCGCGGCGACTCGAGCAGGATGTCGCGCGCCGCCTGCAGCTGGTCGGACAGCGCCGCCTGCTGCGCCAGCAGCCGCCCCAGGAGCGCGGTCCGCCCCGCGCCGCTGCCGTCATCGGCCGTGAAGTGGCGCGCCTGCGTGCGCATCAGCCGCGCCACCGAGCGCAGCGCGTCGACCAGCGTGAGCACCCGGTAGCGCCCGTTGAGCACGGCATTGGCCAGCGTCGCGTACACCAGGTAGGCGGCGCCGCCCAGCGCGAAGTACAGCGTCGCCTGCAACGCCGCCTCGTGGCCGCCGCGCGGCGGCATGGCCATCGAGAAGATCATCGAAAACATCACCGAGATCGAGATCGGCAGTCCGCGCTTGCCCCAGGCGGCCCCCAGGAAAGCCAGGAACGTGGCCGGCACCAGCAGGGCCGCCAGCCGGAACGGGTCCTGGTGCAGCTCCTGGATCGCGAAGAACAGCGGCGGGCCGATCAGGGCCGGCGGCAGCAGGTGCCAGAACTTGCCCCGGCGCGGCGCGGGCTGGTCGGGCGGCACGACCACGATCACGCCGACGGTGGCGGCCGCCGCGGCGAAGGGGCCGAGCAACAGGTGGACCAGCGCCGCGATCAGGGCCAGGCCCACCGCCGCCGACGCGCCGTTGGTGACGTGGGAACTCAACGCGACGCGCAAGGCGGCGCGGGGACGGGATTCGGCAAAGGGCGACATGCGTCCGGCTGAAACGCCCGAGTATGCCGCCGGCCGCCGTCGGCGTGGCGCGCGCCGGGCGCCGGGCCGGCGCCGCGCCGCCTCAGTCGGCCTTGATGCCGGCCGCCTTGATGATCCTGGCGTTGTTGGCCGATTCGGCCGCGATCTGCCGGGCGAAGTCGGCCGCGCTGCCGCCGGTGGGCACGTTGTCGGTGCCGGTGAGCCGGCTGCGCACCTCGGGCAGCGCCAGCGCCTTGTTGATCTCGGCGTTCAGGCGCTCCATCACCGGCTGCGGCACGCCGGCCGGCGCGAAGATGCCGAACACCGACGTCAGGTTGGCGGCGGGATGGCCGAGCTCGGCCAGGGTCGGCACGTTCGGCAAGGCCGCCAGCCGGTTCGGCGCGCCCACGGCCAGCGCGCGCAGCTTGCCGGACTTGACGTGCTGCATCAGCGTGGGCCCCGCGTTCACCGACAGCAGCTCGAACTGGCCGCCCAGGGCGTCGGTGATCTGCTGGCCGCCGCCCTTGTACGGGATGTGGGTGAACAACGGCGCCTTGGCGCCCGCCTGCAGCTGCTCCAGCATGATGTGGCCGAGCGAGGCCGGCCCCGAGGTGGACCAGCGGATCGCCCCCGGCTGGCTGCGCGCCGTCGCCAGCAGGTCGTTGAAGTCTTTGGCCTTGCTGGCGCTGGTGGCCAGCAGCAGCACCGGCGAGTACATCACGCTGGCGACCGGGGCGATGTCCTTGAACGGATCGAACGGCGACTTGCCGAAGTGCGGGCTCAGCACCAGCGGGCTGATCGCCGAGAAGCCGATCGTGTAGCCGTCGGGCGCGGCCTTGGCCACGGCGTCCATGCCGATGGTGCCGCTGGCGCCGGCCTTGTTCTCGACCAGCACCGGCTGGCCGAGCGGGCCGGCCATCTTCTCGGCCAGCAGCCGCGCGATGGCGTCGCTGACGCCGCCGGCCGGATAGGCGACCACGATGCGGATCGGCTTGGCCGGCCAGGAGGCGGTCTGGGCGAGGGCCGGCAGCGCCAGCGCCGAAAGTGACAGGGCGGCCAGCAGGCCGCGGCGGGTGAGGAAGGTCATGCGGAGCGTCATTCGTTCGGCGGCGGCCGGCCGCCACCGGGTTCACGGCGCGGCCATGGACCGGGCGCCATGGATGACCTGAATTATCTCAGCCCCGCGGATGGTGCTGGGCGTGCAGCTGCTTCAGGCGCTCGCGCGCCACGTGGGTGTAGATCGTGGTGGTGGAAATGTCGGCGTGCCCGAGCAGCATCTGCACCGCGCGCAGGTCGGCGCCGTGATTGAGCAGGTGGGTGGCGAAGGCGTGGCGCAGGGTGTGCGGCGACAGCGGCGCCGTGATGCCGGCCGTGCGCGCGTGCTTCTTGACGATCATCCAGAACATCACCCGCGTCATGCCCTGCCCGCGCGCCGTCACGAACAAGTCCTCGGTCTGCTGGCCGGCCAGGATCGCCGGGCGCGCCTGCGCCAGATAGCGCACGATCCAGTCGCGCGCCACCTGGCCGAACGGCACCAGCCGCTCCTTGCTGCCCTTGCCCAGCACCCGCAGCACGCCTTCGGCCATGCCGGCGTTGAAGGTCTTGAGCGTCACCAGCTCGCTCACCCGCAGGCCGCTGGCGTACATCAGCTCCAGCATCGTGCGATCGCGCAGGCCCAGCGGCGTGTCGACGTCGGGCGCCTCGAGCAGGGTTTCGACCTGGGCCTCGGTCAGCGTCTTGGGCACGCGCAGCGGCTGCTTGGCCGACTGCAGCCGCAGCGTCGGATCGGCCTCGATCAGGCGCTCGCGCAGCGCCCAGCGGAAATAGCGCTTGAACACCGTCAGCCGGCGGTTGGCCGAGGTCGCCTTGGTCTGGCCGTGGCGCGCCGCGAAGTAGGCGTGGAGGTCGGCTTCCACCGTCCGCTCGATCGGCGTGCCGCGGCGCGCCAGCCAGTCCGCGTACAGCGTCAGGTCGCGGCGGTAGGCGGCCAGCGTGTTGTTGGCCAGTCCCTCCTCGAGCCACAGCGCGTCGATGAAGGCGTCGATGGCGGGATGGTGCTGGTCACTCATGGCTGGTCCGGCCCCGATTCTGAACGCAAAAAAGCCGCCCACGCGGGGCGGCCTGGCAGGCGTGCGCCAAGAGGACTCAGTCCAGCTTCAGCTTCGCCTTCTCGACGACCTGCTTGTACACCGCGTATTCGGCCTTGATCTGGTCGGCGAACTGCTGCGGCGTGTTGCCGATCACGATCGAGCCGGTGTCCTCGATGCGCTTGCGCACCGCCGGATCCTCCAGCGACTTCTTGACCGCGGCGTAGACCTTGTCCACCACCTCCTTGGGCAGCCCCTTGGGCCCGTAGATGCCGTAGTAGGCCATGCGGTTCACCGGCTCCAGGCCCACCTCCTTGAAGGTCGGCACGTTCGGCAGGCTGGCCACGCGCTGCGGCGCGGCGACGACGATCGGCACCAGGCGGTTGTCCTTGATGAACGGCAGCGCCGACGGCAGGTTGTCGAAGACCATCGGCACCTGGCCGGCGACGACGTCGTTGAGCGCCGGGCCGGCGCCGCGGTACGGGATGTGGGTGACGAAGGTGCCCGACAGGCTCTTGTACAGCTCCATCTGCAGGTGGCCGATGCCGCCCGTGCCCGACGAGCCGTACGAGTACTTGCCCGGGTTCTTCTTCAGCTCGGCGATGAACGCCTTGTAGTCCTTGGCCGGGAAATGCGGGTTCACGGCGATCACGTTCGGCGTCGCCGCGATGTTGCTGATCGGCGTGAAGTCGGTGATCGGGTTGTAGGGGGCCTTGGGGTTGATGGCCGGGTTGGCGGCGGTGGTCGAGACCGTCGCCACGCCCAGCGTGTAGCCGTCCGGCGCGGCACGCGAGGTGTCGAGCGCGCCGACGATGCCGCCGGCGCCGGCCTTGTTCTCCACGACCACCGGCTGGCCGAGCGCCTTGGCCAGCGGCTCGGACATCACGCGGGCAATGATGTCCGTCGTGCCGCCGGGCGCGAACGGCACCGTCAGCTTGATCGGCTTGTTGGGATAGTTCTGCGCGAACGAGGGGGCCGCGGCCAGCATCAGCGCGGCCGCCGGCAGGGCGAACCAGTGGGGGCTCTTCATGGGGGTTCCTAGGGAAATGGGAAAGGTCAAACCCCGCAATCGTACGGGATGCGCCGGCGCCGCGCCGCGCGCCCGCCGGATCTCCGGCGGCATGCGGCTATTCTTGGACCCCGTGAATTTCGCCCGCCTGCTGTTTCCCGACTTCTCGCTGATCCTGATCGGCTACCTGGTGTGCCGCTTCACCGCGCTCGATCGCAAGGTGTGGGACCAGGCCGAGGTGCTGGTCTACTACTTCCTGTTTCCGGTGCTGCTGTTCCACTCGATCGTGCGCAGCCCGCTGGACCTGGGCGCCGCCTCCAGCCTGATCGCGGCCGGCCTGATGCTGGGCACGAGCGGCATCGCCATGGCCTACGCCTTGCCGTTCGTGCCCGGCCTGGGCCGCCGCATCGATCCGCGCGAGCACGCCGGCGCGGCCCAGGTCGCCTTCCGCTTCAACTCCTTCATCACGCTGGCGCTGGCGGAGCGCCTGGCCGGCGCGCGCGGGCTGCTGCTGATCGCGATCCTGATCGGCTTTTGCGTGCCGCTGTTCAACGTCGGCGCCGTGTGGCCGATGGCGCGCCACTCCGGCACCGGCGTGGCCCGGGCGCTGCTGCGCAATCCGCTGATCATCGCCACCTTCTCGGGGCTGGCCGCCAACCTGATGGGGCTGCGGATCCCGCCCTGGCTGGAGCCGACGCTGACCCGCATCGGCGGCGCCTCGCTGGCCGTCGGCCTGCTGGCGGCCGGTGCCGGCATGCAGTTCGCCAGGATGACGCAGTCGCCGGCGCTGACCGCCGGCGTGCTGTCGATCCGGCACTTCTTCACCCCGCTGGTCGCCTTCGGCCTGGCGCGACTGTGGCGGCTGGACGCGGCCCAGACCACGGTGCTGCTGGCGTTCTCCGCCACGCCGACCGCCTCCAGCGCCTACGTCCTGGCCGCCCGCATGGGCTACAACGGCCCGTACGTCGCCGGGCTGGTCACGCTGTCGACGCTGCTGGGACTGCTCAGCCTGCCGTTCGCGCTCGGCGTGCTGCAGGCGCCGTGAGTCAGGCGCCCGGCCGGGCCGCCAGCGCCCAGGCCACGTGTTCGCGCACCAGCGCGCTCGGGTGCGCCGCCACCGACTGCAGCGCCGCCCGCAGCGCGGCGTCGTCGGCCTGCCGCAGCGCGTTGCCGGCGGCCACGGCGACGTTGCGCAACCAGCGCTCGTGGCCGATGCGCCGGATCGGGCTGCCTTCGGTCAGGCGCAGGAAGTCCGCCTCGCTCCAGCCAATGAGTTCGGCCAGGGTGCGGCCGCTGAGGCCGGCGCGCTCGTCGAAGTCAGGCAGCGGGCTGCGCTGGGCGAACTTGTTCCAGGGGCAGGCCAGCTGGCAGTCGTCGCAGCCGTAGATCCGGTTGCCGATCAGCGGCCGCAGTTCCTCCGGGATGGCGCCGTGGTGCTCGATCGTCAGGTACGAGATGCAGCGCCGGGCGTCGAGCCGGTACGGGGCCACGATCGCGCCGGTCGGGCACGCCGCGATGCAGGCCTCGCAGGTGCCGCAGTGGTGCGTCACCGGCTCGCTGGCCGGCAGCGCGACGTCGACGTAGATCTCGCCCAGGAAGAACGTCGAGCCGGCCTCGCGACTGAGCACCAGCGTGTGCTTGCCGCGCCAGCCCTGCCCGCTGCGGGCCGCGAGTTCGGCTTCCAGCACCGGCGCCGAGTCGGTGAACACCCGGTGGCCGAACGGGCCGATGCGCTGGGCGATGCGATCGCTCAGCTTCTGCAAGCGGGCGCGCAACACCTTGTGGTAGTCGCGGCCGCGCGCATAGACCGAAACGACGCCCTCGCTGCCGCGCCGCAGCCGCTCGAATTCGATGTCCTGCCAGCCCGGCGGGGTGCTCGCCGGCAGGTAGTCCATCCGCGCGGTGATCACGCTGGCCGTGCCCGGGACCAGCTCCGCGGGCCGCGCCCGCTTCAGGCCGTGGTGTTCCATGTAGGCCATCTCGCCGTGAAAACCGTTGGCCAGCCAGGCGAGCAGACCGGGTTCGGCCGCAGAAAGGTCGACACCGGTCACGCCGATTTGGGAAAATCCGAGCTCGCGGGCCCACCCCCGGATTTCCGCCACCAGTTGAGGACCGCCGATCTGACCGCTGCTGCACGTCACACGCCGATTGTAGGAACGGGCCCTGCCCCGGGCGGCGACGCCGCGCCCGCGGCCCCGGCCGCGGACATGGCCACCACCCGCCAGCTGGTGTGGCGCAGCGAGGACGACACGCGCGCCTTTGCCGAGCGGCTCGCCGCCAGGCCGGCCCTGGCCAACGCCTTCATCGAATTGCACGGCGAGCTCGGCGCCGGCAAGACGACGCTGGTGCGCCACCTGCTGCGCGCGCTGGGCGTGCACGGCCGGATCAAGAGCCCGACCTACGCCGTCGTCGAGCCGCACGAGGCCGGCGGCCTGGCCATTTCCCACTTCGACTTCTTCCGCTTCACCGATCCGCGCGAGTGGGAAGACGCGGGCTTTCGCGACCAGTTCGCCGCGCCGGGGCTCAAGCTGGCCGAGTGGCCCGAGCGGGCCGCGGCCGTGCTGCCCCTGGCCGACCTGGTCGTGACCATCGACGTCCAGCCCGACGAGACGCGCGTGGTCACGCTGCGGGCGCAGACGCCGGCCGGGCGGGAGCTGCTGCCGTGAAGCGCCGCGCGCTGCTGGGCCAGGGCTCGCTGGTGCTGCTGCTCGGCACGGCGCAGATCGCGCGCGGCGCCAGCGTCGTCGGCGTGCGGGTGTGGCCGGCGCCGGAGTATTCGCGCCTGACCATCGAGTCCGACGGCCAGCTGAGCTCGTCGCAGGTGGTGATGACCCAGCCGCCGCGGCTGGCGGTGGACATCCGCGGGCTGGATCTCGCCGCGCCGCTGCAGGAGCTGGTCGGCAAGGTGCAGCCGAACGACCCCTTCATCGGCGCCATCCAGGCGAGCCAGCACGGGCCGGGCGTGGTGCGGGTGCTGGTCGACCTGAAGCAGCAGGCGGTGCCGCAGGTGTTCACGCTGCCGCCGGTCGCCGCCTACCGGCACCGGCTGGTGGTGGACTTCCATCCGGTCAAGGCGATCGATCCGCTGGAGGCCTTCATCGCCGAGCGGCTGAAGGAGGCGGCCGCCCCGCCCGACCCGCCGGCTGCCGGCGATCCGCTGGGCGACCTCATCGCCAGGCAGGTCGACCGGCCGCGCGCGCCGGCCGTGATCGGCAGCGCGCAGGCGCGCCCGGCCAAGACCGATCGCCTGATCATCGTGGCGCTGGACCCGGGCCACGGCGGCGAGGACCCGGGCGCGGTCGGGCCGTCGGGCACGCGCGAGAAGGACATCGTGCTGCAGATCGCGCACCGGCTGCGCGATCGCATCAATGCCAGCGTGATCAACGGCAACCCGATGCGGGCGTACCTGACGCGCGACGCCGACTTCTTCGTGCCGCTGCACCAGCGGGTGCAGAAGGCCAGGCGGGTGCAGGCCGACCTGTTCGTGAGCATCCATGCCGACGCGTTCATGACGCCCACGGCCCGCGGCGCCAGCGTGTTCGCGCTGAGCCAGGTCGGCGCCTCCAGCACGGCGGCGCGCTGGATGGCCGACAAGGAAAACCGCGCCGACCTCATCGGCGGGCTCGACGTGAAGAGCCGCGACCGCCTGGTGGCGCATGCGCTGCTGGACATGAGCACCACGGCCCAGATCAACGACAGCCTCAAGCTCGGCAGCGCGCTGCTGGGCGAGATCGGCAACGTCGGCCGGCTGCACAAGCCGCGCGTGGAACAGGCCGGCTTCGCGGTGCTGAAGGCGCCCGACATTCCGAGCGTGCTGGTGGAGACGGCCTTCATCAGCAACCCGGAGGAAGAGTCGCGCCTGCGCAGCGAGGACTACCAGGACCAGCTGTCGGACGCGATCATGCGCGGCATCAACCGCTACTTCGCGAAGAACCCGCCGCTGGCGCGCAGCCGCCCGCTCTGAGCGGAGGCCGTCGACAGCGTCTGCCCGGCAATCGCGCGGGGTGCCGACGGGCCGCGCCGCCGTTCTCCTACACCCCCGGCGGGGGGCGCTGCCTAGAGTCGCACTCACAGGCAACACAAGCACCGTGCGACCGCGCGGGACGCCTGGCAGTCAACCAATCGAGGTGTACCTATGAAAACCAAGATCGTCGCGGCCGCTCTCGCCGCAGCTTCCCTGTTGGGCCTGGCCGGCTGTGCCGGCATGGACCGCCAGACCGCCGGCACGGTGGGTGGCGCGGTGGTGGGTGGCGTCGTCGGTGACGCCCTGACCGGCAGCACGCTGGGTACCGTGGGCGGCGCCGCCGCCGGTGCCTACCTGGGCCGCGAAGCCGCCAAGCGCTGAGTGCCAGCCATAGGCCCGGCCGGAATCCGTTCCGGCCGGGCCTCGTTCATATCGGATAGATCAGCGAGTTGAGCACCATCTCGCTGTCGTAGATGCAGGTGCGGCTGGCCAGCTTCAGGCCGGCCGGCGTGCGCACCAGTTCGTCGAGGTAGCGACCCACGTTGTAGACCTCGCTCGTGTCGCCCGGCCGGGTGCGGAACACGGCGTAGTTGGCCTGGGCCCTCACCAGGCCCTCCTGCTCGCCGAGCACCTGGGCCGGGCCGACCAGGTGGCGCGTGTAGTACGGCCCGTGGTAGATCGTCTGCGTGATGCCGTACACCCGGTCGCGCATCATGCCGGGGCTCTCCAGATCGATCAGCGCCAGCGGCAGGCCGCGCTCGTGGTTCTCGCGCGCCTGGACCTTGTAGCGGCCCTGCTCGGTGAAGAAGCCCGGCCACTGGTCGAAGCGGCGCTCGTCCAGCGCGGCGGCGTAGGCCGCGTTGAGCTGGTCGATGTCCAGCTGCAGCAGCAGGCGCTGGAGCCCGGCCGCGCTCATGGCGCCATCACCTTGCGCCAGTAGGCGTACATGCTGCGGATCAGGGTCTCGGTCACCATGTGCTCGGCCGGCCCGGTGCCGGTGCCATCGAGCTGGCACAGGGTGCTGCCGGTCTCGCCCCATTGCCGAAAGCCGTCCTGGCTGAAACCGATCACCTCGCCGTCGTCGGCGCTGACGAAGCCGGCCGGCCCGAACAGGTTGGCCTGGCGCAGCCGGCGCCGCGTCATCTCCGGCGTGTCGTCCTCGAAGCCGAAGTGCGTCCAGACGAAATCGAATTCGCCGGTGCCGCGCGGCACGATGTGGCGCGTCGACAGCGAGTTGACCTGCTGCTGGACGATCAGGCTGGGGAACAGCGTGATCATCGTGACCGACGGCGTGATCGCGGCCTGCGGGTCGGACGGATCGGGGATCGTCCACCAGGGCTCGGGCACCACGTCCAGCAGCCGCTGGTCGTGCAGCTGCATGTCGGCCTTGAACGAGGTGACGCCGCTGGTCACCGCGGCGTTGCGGCCGCCTTCGTTGCGGCGCGAGATCATCACCGCATGCCGGCCGTGCGAGTCGGTCACCATGCGGCTGCGCTGGTCGGCGCGCCACAGGCCGAAGGTCACGAACCAGGTGTGCAGCAGGCCGGGGTGGTACGGGTCCTTGATGTTCTCCATCATCAGCTTCCAGTTGCCCGGGATGCGCTGGCGGTTGTAGCCCAGCAGCGTCAGCCGGCGCCCGCCGAAGATGCGGTCCAGCCACGGCATCACCTGCGGCCCGACATAGTCGGCCAGCGGCTCGGCCTCCTGGCTGAAGCTGGCGAACACCAGGCCGTGCAGCACCTGCACGCGCAGCCTAGTCAGGCCGTGTTCCTTCAGTTCGAAATCAGGCGGCATGCCGCCGTGGACGCAGTCGCCGTCCTTGACGCCGTCCTTGAACGGCAGCCCCGCCAGTTCGCCATTGAGCTTGTAGGTCCACTGGTGGTAGGGGCAGACGAAGCTGCGGGCGTTGCCGTGCGGCTGCTGGCAGAAGCGCACGCCGCGATGGGCGCAGCGGTTCTCGACCACGCGGATGCCGGGGTCGACGCCGCGGTCCTTCGGCGCGACGCGGTCGCGCACCATGATCACCTGGCGCTCGCCGACCCAGCTGAGCTTGTAGTCGCCGACGTTGGGGATCTCGACGTCGAGGCCGACGTAGCACCAGTGCGGCCCGTAGAAGATGCGTTCGAGCTCGCGCCGATACAGCGGCCCGTCGGTGTAGGCCCAGAACGGGACGCGGCTGGAGTCGGCCTCGCTCCAGCGATCGGCGACAGGCGTGGTCGGCGGCGGGTGCATGGCGCCCAAATATAAGCGCAGTCGCGGCGCCGCGCCGCCGGCCGCCGCTACGCCGGCACGGCGTCCTGGCGCGCGGCAAGCAAGCGCTGGCCGTCCGGCGCGACCGGCGCGATCGGCGCGACCGGCTGCGCCGGCCGGCCGCCGGCCTCGAGCTTGAACAGGCTCACGGCATCGACCAGGTGGCCGGCCTGCTCCTGCATCGAGCGGGAGGCGGCCGACGCCTCCTCCACCAGCGCGGCGTTCTGCTGCGTGACCTGGTCCATCTCGGTGATCGCCCGGTTGACCTGCTCGATGCCGGCGATCTGCTCCTGGCTGGCGGCGGCGATCTCGCCGATGATCCCGGTCACCCGCTTGATGCTGCCGACCACTTCCTCCATGGTCCGGCCGGCCTGGCCCACCAGTTCGGTGCCGGCATCGACCTTGCCCACCGAATCGTCGATCAGGCCCTTGATCTCCTTGGCGGCCTCGGCCGAGCGCTGGGCCAGGTTGCGCACTTCGGCCGCCACCACGGCAAAGCCGCGGCCCTGCTCGCCGGCACGCGCGGCTTCCACGGCGGCGTTGAGCGCCAGGATGTTGGTCTGGAAGGCGATGCCGTCGATCACGCCGATGATGTCGGCGATCCGCCGTGAGGCCTGGTTGATGGTTCCCATCGTGTCGACCACCTCGCCGACGACGCGGCCGCCCCGCACCGCGACATCGGCCGCCGATTGCGCCAGCGCGTCGGCCTGGCGCGCGTGCTCGGCGTTCTGCTTGACGGTCGCCGTGAGCTGCTCCATCGAGGCCGCCGTCTCCTCCAGCGAGCTGGCCTGCTCCTCGGTGCGCTGCGACAGGTCCTGGGTGCCCGAGGCGATCTGGCCGGAGGCGCTGGCGATGGTGTCGGTGCCCGCCCGCACCCCGCCGACGATGCGCATCAGGCTCTGGTTCATCGCCTTGAGCGCCTGCATCAGCTGCCCGGTCTCGTCCGTCGAACGCACCGGGACTTCCCGCGTCAGGTCGCCGGCCGCCACCGCGCCGGCCACCGCCACCGCCTCGGCCAGCGGCCGGGTCACGCTGCGGGTGGCGAGCCACGCCATCAGGGCGCCGGCCACGATGGCCAGCCCGGCCAGGACGATCATGGTGGTGCGGGTGCGCTCGTAGCTGGCATCGGCGGTCTCGATCTCGTCCTCCAGCCGCCTTCTTTCCTCGGCCGCCAGCTCCATCAGGCTCGTGAGCAGTTGCCGTTGCAGCGGCCGCACCTGCGCGATCAGCAAGGCGGCCGCGTCGCTCGCCGGCGCGCCGCTGGCGTCGCGGCGCAGCGCCTGTTCGACCTTGGGCCGCAGCGCGGCATCGAGTTCCGCGATCTTCGCCAGCAGGGTCTTTTCGGTGTCCGTGACTTCCGGGTCCGCCGCCAGCATGGTGGACAGCTTC
>NZ_DATMHS010000134.1:0-138949 GCF_035554825.1 Ramlibacter sp.
GCGGGTGACCGACATCATGGGCGAGATCGCCGCGGCCAGCCAGGAGCAGACGCGCGGGATCGAGCAGGTGAACCAGGCCATCACCCAGATGGACCAGGTGACGCAGCAAAACGCCGCGCTGGTGGAAGAAGCTTCGGCCGCGGCGCAGTCGATGCGCGAGCAGGCCGGCGAACTGGTGCAGGCGGTGAGCCTGTTCAAGCTGGGCGGGCAGGCGCTCGCCGCGCGGCCGGCCCCGCAGCTGCCCGCGAGCCGGGGCCACGGCGCCGGCGCGAAGCCGACGGCCGGGGCCAGGGCGCAGCCGGCGCCGGCACCGCGGCCGGCGCCGCAGCTGGCCATGGCGGGCGAGACCTCGGGCGACTGGAGCGAGTTCTAGGCAACCCGCGCGGGCCGCACAACTTCGCGTCGTGCGCGCGCGAGCTTGCTCAGGGCCGGGCCGGCCCCGGCCCGAAGCTCCGGACCACGCCCTCGAGGGTGCCCAGGCGGGCCCGGAACACCGCATCGCGGCGCGGCTCGAGCTGCTTGCACATCTTCAGCAGCAGGCCCATCTCGGCCGAGAACTCCGTGCCGACGATCGTGTAGCCGGCCTTGAGCTTGGCAATGAGCACCGCGCTGTTGCCGGCACGGTGCTGCGACTCGACCCGCAGGCAGCCCAGCGCCCGCGCCTCGTCCTCGATCGCGGCCACCAGGCGCGTGTAGACGCCGCGCCGGCGGCGCTGCGGCTGCACGCCCGAATTGCCGACATGCAGGACGCCGCCGGGCAGCAGCCACGCGTGGCTCCAGCCGACCAGCAGCTCGCCCTCGAACGCGCCGACCCGCACCTGGTGCAGGCCGGCCCTGGCCGGCGCGGCAGCAGTCGCGCCGCCGAACCAGCGCTCGGCAACGGCCCGGCGATCAGGATCGTGCAGGATCGCGTCGACCAGCTCGGTGAACGCCGGCTCCTCGAACCGGTCGACGCTGCGGATCGTGATCTCTTGCGGTGTGCTCATGCGGCGCGAGCATAGCGCGCCGGTGCGCCGCCGCGGGCCACTGCGCGCCGATCCGGCGGCGGCGGCAGCAGCAGCGGCGGCGCCGGCCGGCTACCGCGCGGCCCCCTGGGCTTGATCGGCGCTCGCTGCCGGCCCGGTGGCGCTGATGCTCGGCTGCACGATGCCGTGCGGCGCGCGCTGGCGCCCGGCCAGGTACAGGCCGCAGGCGAGGCTGCGCATCGAATGATTCCGGATGATGTTCAGCTTCGGGTCGAAGTTGTAGCGAAACTCCCAGATGGCGGGATGCTCCGGGCTGGTCGTCAGGCGGCTCGTGAAGAGCCGGATGTAGGCGAGCACCTCCCCGTGCTCGTAGATGCGCTTGATCACCAGGCCGTGGGCGTTGTGCGAGCGCGGCGGGTCCGGTGCGGTCGACCATCCGGTCACGGGCGAGGGATCGAAAGCGTAGACCTCCGAAACATGCGGGCCCTTGCCGGTGGCCGGCTCCTGGTGGAAGGTGTACGCGAACTGCTGGGCCAGACCGCCACCCAGCGAGTGCCCCGTCGTGACGATGCGGATCGGTTCGCCGCCCGGGTGGCGCAGCGTCTCGTCCTGCGGGCTCATGGCGTAGCGCCCCGGCTGGCCCCGCAGCCGCTCGAAGAACTCGCGCGCGACCCGGCGCGCCGTCAACGTGTATTGGTCCTCGAAGTGGGGCAGGAAACGCAGCAGCCAGTGAAAGTTCGACTTCCAGTCCTGCTTTTCCTTGAAGTTGGTCCCTTCGAACACCACCGCGATCTCGCGCGGCGCGGTCTCGCGTTCGACCACCAGCAGGTAGAGCCCCCGCTCGCGCATGGCCTGCTCGAGCTGCGGGCTGGGGAAATCGTCCCATTGGCGCCAGGCGGGCGGCACCGGCGGGCGCTCGACCGGGCCGCAGCTCGCGGGCAGCTTCTCCTCGGTCGGCGTCAGCGTCCGGTCGGCATCCTCGGCGGCTCGCAAGCGGGCCTTTTCGTAGGCGAAGTCCGCGAGCGCGGCGTATTGCCACTGCGCGCTGGCATGCACATCGGCCTCGACCGGATCGTCGAAGACGCCGGCGCGCGGATTGCGCACCAGCACTTCATGCCGGTCCTGCGAAAAATGCGTGCATCCTGCGGCCGCTCCAGCGATGGCCACCACCAGCGCGAGGCGTTCCAGTGCGAGCATGCGAGTCTCCGTCCGTTGGTTTTTTGCGGCTTTATAGCTCAGCCGTTGGGACAGCACAAGCGCCGCCCGGCGCCAGCCGCGAGCCTCGCGCGCCGCGTGATCGGGCGCCTCGGATGGTGTCGGCTGTCGGCTGTCGGCCGAAGCTGCGCGGGCGACCGATCGGGAGGAGGGCGAGCTACAGTCCGGGACGGCGGGGTACCTCCAGGACTCCTGCGCTGGGTCATGGACGGGAGCCGACCCGCAGGAGATGCTGAAGCCGCGTGCGCCAGGGCGGTGGCGCCGCTGACACAGGAGCAAGCGATGGACGATGGTGTGTCGCGATCGGGATGGGCGGTGACCGTCCTGCTGCTGGCCGTGGCGCTGGCGTCGGCCTGCGGCGGGGGCGGTGAGCCGGCGTCGGCGCGCCCGGCGCGGCTGGAGGCCGCCGCTCCCGCCTCGCCGCTGGACGTGGACATGCTCCTGGACTGGGCCGAGGCGACCTACCCCGCGCTGTTTCCGCGGTCGGAAACCGGCTTCACCAGGGCCTCGCCCGGCTACGACTACTTCTACCGCGAATACGCTCCGACCGGCAATGCCCTCGCGGTGGCGCGCCAGAACGTGTACGTGCAGGGGCCGGCCGCCGGCAACACCCTGCGCCAGGTCGGCACGATCGCGGACTACGAGTGCGATGCCTTGCCCGAGGCGTGCTGGCCAGGCGCGACCATCGAGATCGCCCGGCGCCTGGACGGTTCCTGGGCATCCTCGGGAATGGCGCTGCCCAGCCGCGCCTACGTGATCCGCAATGCCCAGGACTGGACCGCGCTGTGGCAGCAATTGAATGGACCGACCTCGGCGCCGCCGGCCGTGGACTTCAGCGCCGAAGTGGTCGTGGGCGGCACCAACGGCTGGGGCGGCAGCTGCGGCGGCTTCGGCGCGCTGCGGGTGCTGCGCCAGGGCGGCGACCTGCGGCTGCTCTGGGGCAAATCCTGGAACCCGCCGATGATCGCGTGCACGGCGATCGTGGTGCCGCAGGTGGCGT
This sequence comes from Ramlibacter sp., assembly GCF_035554825.1. Lineage (GTDB taxonomy): Bacteria > Pseudomonadota > Gammaproteobacteria > Burkholderiales > Burkholderiaceae_C > Ramlibacter. The sequence continues at coordinate 3,181 of NZ_DATMHS010000134.1, forward strand.
TCGTCGCCGTCGCTCAGCCGGTCGACTCCGTGCAGTTCGTCCAGGTCAATGGCTGCTGGCGACCGCTGCCGGTCGCCGGCGCGGTGGACCCGCAACTGCTGCCGGACGCACCGGCCTACGTGATGGGCTACCAGCCGGGCGTGGAGGGGGTGGCCGAGACGGGGCGCTTGCAGGCCAGGTACGGGTTCGCCGCAACGGCCGTGAGCGCGACCGGGTTCGCGGCTGACCTGCCTGCCCCGGTGCTGGCGCAGCTGCGCTGCGAGCGCAGCCTGCGGTTCATCACGCACAACCGGCACCAGGCCGGATCGGCGCGCACCCGGTCCGGCGGCGGCACCGCATGACGGCCCCGGTGCAACCCTCGCTCACGACGGCGCGCCTGGTGCTCCGGCCGTTCGTGCGCGAAGACGCGCGCGAGGTCCAACGGCTGGCGGGCGACAGCCGCATTGCCGAAAGCACGCTCGTGCCGCACCCGTACCCCGATGGGCTCGCCGAGTCGTGGATCGACGGCCACGGACCCTCTTATCGGGCCGGCCGGGAAGTGGTGTATGCCGTGACGCAGCGCGAAGGCGGGCGGCTGGTCGGGGCCGTGAGCCTGTTGAGCGTGTCCGAAACCCACGCTCGCGCAGAGGTCGGCTTCTGGATCGGAACGGCCTACTGGGGCCGTGGCTATTGCACCGAGGCGGTTCGCGCGCTCATGGACTTCGCCGCCGCCTCACTCGGCATCACGAGGTTCGTGGGCCGTTGCGTCGCGTCGAACCTGGCGTCGGCCGCGGTGATGGCCAAGGCCGGGATGAGCCCTGAAGGTCGACTGCCGAAACACGAGTTCAGAGGGGGCCGGTATGTGGATCAACTCCTGTTCGGCTGTCTCTTGCCGGGCCGGGGCACTGAGCCTTGACCGACCCTGCCCGGCCCCACGATCGCTCGGAAGCGGTCGCTCGCGATCCGTGGCAGACTGCTTCGCAGCGCCGCCAGCCTGGACCACCGCCTGCCGGAGCGGGCCGGCGTTCAGCGCGCGATGGCGCGGACCTGATCACGCATTGGAGGTACGGAAGCGATGCACAAGAACACGATCTGTCTGTGGTACGACGGCACCGCGTTGGACGCCGCGCAGTTCTACGCCGCGACGTTTCCGGACAGCGCCGTGGGCGCCATCTACCGCGCGCCGGCCGACTATCCCGCCGGCAAGCAAGGCGATGTCCTGACGGTCGAGTTCACCGTCATCGGCATCCCTTGCCTCGGCCTGAACGGCGGCCCCGAATTCAGGCCCAGCGAGGCCTTCTCGTTCCAGGTCGCGACCGACGACCAGGCCGAAACGGATCGCCTGTGGAATGCCATTGTCGGCAACGGCGGCCAGGAAAGCGCATGCGGCTGGTGCAAGGACAGGTGGGGCCTGTCCTGGCAGATCACGCCGCGGGCCCTGACCCAGGCCATCGCCGATCCCGATCGCGCGGCGGCCAAGCGGGCCTTCGAGGCGATGATGCGGATGGGCAAGATCGACATCGCCGCCATCGAAGCGGCACGGCGGGGGTGAGGGACGTCGTCCTGGCCGGCGCCAGCGCCGGCTGAGGGCACCGTTGCAGCCTCGCAGCAAAGGTGCTTTGCGCTCACGCAAATTGCCTGCCCGCGTGACGGCTACAGTAGCCGGATGCAGCCGAGTGGAAGCGTCCGGTTCTTCGACGACCAGTTCCAGCGGCAGCTGCGCGAACAAGACCTGCATCTCAACCCCTTCGAGCAGCTGGCCTTGCCGTACCTGCGCGACAGCGTGCTCGACTACGGTTGTGGACTGGGCAATCTGGCGGTCGCCGCCGCGCGCCGTGGCTGCAGCGTGCACGCCCTCGACGCGAGCCCGACGGCCATCGGGCACCTGCGCGGCGTCGCCCGGGCCGATGGGCTGGCGATCCGCGCCGAGCAGGCAGACCTGCGGACCCACGCCATCGGGGAAGAGTACGACGCCGTCGTCTGCATCGGACTGCTGATGTTCTTCGAGTGCGCGCTCGCGCACGCGCAGCTGCAGAGCCTGATGGCCCACGTGCGGCCCTCGGGCATCGCCGTTGTCAACGTGCTGGTCGAGGGCACGACCTACCTCGGGATGTTCGATCCGCAGGGTTACTGCCTCTTCGGGCGGGATGAACTCAAGGCCGTCTTTGCCGGGTGGGAACTGCTGCACTTCGAGCAGCAGGACTTCCCGGCGCCCAACGGAGCCGTCAAGTGCTTCGCCACCGTCGTCGCCCGCAAGCCCGGCAGTTCAGCGGGGTGATCGGGGCGCTGCGCGAACGGTTCGCTGCCGCGGCGCCGCTGTGTCAGGCGCGCGGGATCTCCTCCAGCCACATCTTCATGCGCTCGCCGACCAGCGGACCGGTGGCGCCGTGGCCGACGACGACGTCCTCCAGGTTGATGATGGCCTTGGTCTGCTGGCGAGCCCACTGGTCGCTGCTGGTCATCGCATTCAGCTTGTCCGGTTCGCCGCGAATGATGAAGAACCCGTTCAAGCCGCTTCCACGCGGCTCGAGGAACACGGCCTCGAACGATTCGACGGTGCCGGCGCGCTGCTGCACCGTGAGGAACTCGACGAAGGTCTGGAACAGCTGGCCGCTGGTGGCTTCGCGGCCCGGGATCGGTCGATTCCATCCGAACAGGATGCAGTTGCTGCGCATACGTTTCTCCTTGAGTCATCCGCGGAGCGCGGAAATGGTGGAGTCGGCATGCTGCCAAGCGGCGGGCGCCCCCGCCATCGATCATTCGGGTGATCGACGCTGCCGCGTCTTTCTGCCAAGAAATGGCGATTGAAAGCGCACCTTTTCGCGCGCTCCGGGGGCCATTTCGACCTTCAACGTGGAGGCTGCCATGAACGCATCGTCTGAAATTTCGGTGAAGTCGATCATCGGCGTGTTGGTCCGCCGCTGGTCTTCTCTCCGCACGGTCGGCATCGCACCGATCGTGCTTGCGTTCGGCCTCGCGCCGGCGATCGGGCATGGAAGCACGATCCCCCCGCCGGTGATCGCCATCACGACGTTCGACGCCGCGATGGCGCCACTCGTTGCAGCGCCGGTCTTCTCCTGGAAGACGACGATCGGCCGGCCGCTGCAGGTCGTCGCCACCGTCTCTCGCAGCGACCTGTCGCCAATCGATGTGTATCTCGGCGTGTTGCTGCCCGGCGGAAGCGTCGTCTCGTGGATCCCCGGGCCCGCGAATGCGCCGGTGTTGGTGGGAGGCTGGTCCCCGGCTGGGCGGGGCATCACCGCCGCGACGCTCTCCGGCGCATCGCTGCTGGGGAGTGATCCGCAGCACCTCTTCACCTGGGGCCATCCGCCCGGACTCCATTCCGTCTTCGTGGTGCTGGTGCGTTCCGGAGCGAACCCCACTGATCCGGCGCAGTGGTTTGGGGCAAGCATGTCGCCCCTCGTCATCTCCAACTGAGGGCCCAGGCGCAGCTCAGGGCAGTTGCCGCTGCGCCTTGAGGTTCGCGAGCTGGCCGCAGACGGCCGCGGCGGTCTCGCGCGCTTCCCGAACCGACCTGCGGCCGGCGGCGGTGAGCGCCACCACACGCCGGGCCGCATCGTCGGTCCGGCGCGAGAGCAGCCCGAGTTTCTCCAGCGGCCGCACGCGCATCAGCAAGTGCGAGCGGAGCACCCCCAGCCGCGCGGCCAGGGCCGCCTCCGCCATCGCGCCGGCCGCCTCGTCCAGCGACTGAAGCAGCACGAAGTCGGCCCAGGACAGGCCGTGGTGCGTGCCCAGCTCGTCATCGAGCCGGAACGAGGCCGCCGCGCGCGCATGTTCACGCTCCAGGCAGGCAGCAAGGGCGGCCTGGCTCATCGCACACCGCCGTCGGCCAGCTCCTCGCGGTACAACTGCTCCAGCACCCGCAGTTCCTCCGCGTAATCGAAGGCGGGGTCGCTGCGTTGCTGCACGAGCTCCAGCACCTCGAACGAGAAGCGCGCGGGGTCGTGCCGCCACGCGGCCTGCAGCTCCTTGTCCGGGTGCGTGCCCAGGCGCAGCTCGAACTGGATGCGCGTCAGGCGCGCGTGGACATCACGGCTGGAACCCACGCGAACAAGCCCGGCGGCGCGCTCGCGGACGGCGTAGACCCCCATTGGCGGGAAGGCATCGCGCGCCTGGCGCGCGCGCCTGCGCCGCTGCGCGCTGTCCGGCTGGTGGCTGGCTGCGTTCATTCCGGACTCCTGATGGTGGCTTCATGGCCGGGATCCGCGAGCCGAAGCAGGTACTCGCGGATGTCGGCCGGCCAGCGCTCGGTGTGCCGGCGAAACGCGTCGAGGTCGGCCGCGAACAGGGCGCGCGCCGCCTCCTCGAAACCGGCCCGGTCGCCGGCCATCGCGACCATGACCTTGTAGCTGCGCTCCTGGGCGCGCCGCATGCGGTCTCGCGCCGACCCCGTCCGTCGCGCTTCCTGCACCAGCCTGCGCAGCACGACCGAGGCCCCGCCCGGTTGCGACCCGAGCCATTCCCACTGCTCGGGAAGCAGCGTGACCTCGCGCGCCACGACGCCAAGGCGCGGGCGGCCGCGGCCGCGCGGAGGCGCCGACCGGCTCTCCGGCGCGGGCCGGTACCTCGCGCGCACCTGCTCCTCGCCGCCGCGCAGATCGAGCTCCGCGGGGCTGCCCGTCAGGTCACTGAAGACAAGCAGGGGGCCGGAGCCATCGCCCGCCCGCGCGGCGGCCGCGGCGACATCCTCCAGCGCCCCCGAGGCAAGACGGCGCTGCCCTGCGAAGGCGGTGTAGCTGTGGTCGGTGGATTCCATGCCATGAATATTACCCGGGTCAAAATCAGTCGTCAATATGACCCGGGTAAAAAACGGGGCGGACTTGCCATGTCCGCTGCCGCCGCGAGCTCGCGGCGGCGGAACGGCGGGCGCCGTCACCCGTTCGCTCGCGCCCTCAGCGCCAGCAGGATCTGCCGGAACACGTCGGGCGCGGCGCGCAACGGGCGTCCACGGCGCCGGATGATCCCGATGGTGCGGCTCACGGTCGGCCCCTCCAGCGGGACGCTCACGAGGCGCGCGCGCGGCGGCATCGCCAGCCGCGGCACGACGCCGACGCCCAGCCCTGCCTCGACCAGGCTCACCAGGGCGGGCACGTGGCGGACCTCGCAGAACCACTCCGGCTTGTGCTCGACGTGCGCGAGTGCCTGGTCGAGCAGGAAGCGGTTGCCGCTGCCGAGCGCGAGCGAGACGTAGTCGTGGTGCGCGAGCTCGGCCCAGGTGATCCTGCGCCGCCTGGCGAGCGCGTGGTCCAGCGGACAGGCCAGCACGAACGGGTCGTCCAGGAGCGGCTCGAACTCGATGTCGGGTTCCTGGGTCCCGATGTAGGTGAGCCCGAGGTCCGCCTCGCTGTTGGCGACCGCGAGCAGGATGTCGGCCGACGATTCGTCGATCAGGCGCACGCGGATGCGCGGATGCAGCCGGTGGAATTCGCGGATCACGGACGGCAGGAAGTAGCCGACCGCCGACGGCACGCAGGCGACCGTCACTTCGCCGGAGATGCGTTCGGCGAAGTCGCTGATCCCCAGCAACGCGTTCTCCAGCTCGTGCATCACGGCCCGCGCCTTGTGCACGAAGGTGCGGCCGATCGTGGTCAGTTCCACGCGGCGCGTGGTGCGCACGAACAGGTCCACGCCGAGCGCTTCCTCCAGCTTGTCGACCCGGCGCGACACCGCCGATTGGGAAAGGTGCAGGCTCTCGGCCGCGGCGCGGAAGGAACCGAGGTCCGCGACGGCGAGGAAGCCGCGCAGATCGGCGAGGTCGAAATTCATGTGTGGCGCGCAAGGATCGTTCGGATCTTTGCACTTTACCGGCGAATGCCCCGCTGCCAAGATCGGCGCTTCGCCCTGCAGCCGGCGATGCAGAACAAAGGCAACGCAGACCATGCCCCGCAGCACTCCTTCCCCGATTTCCCTTCCCCGCCGCCGCGCCCTGCGCGCGCTGCTCGGCGCCGCTGGCGCGGCCGGCCTGGTCGCCGGCGCGCAGGCGCAGCCCGCGCCCTGGCAGCCCGAGCGGCCCATCCGGCTGGTCGTGCCCTACGGTCCCGGCGGCAGTTCGGACGTGATCGCGCGCCTGCTGGCCGGCGAGATGGCGAAGACGCTGGGCCAGTCGGTGATCGTCGACAACAAGGGCGGCGCCTCCGGCACCATCGCGATGCAGGAAGCCGCCCGCGCCGCGCCGGACGGGTACACCATCGTGCTCGGCCACGTGGGCACGCTGGCCGTCAACCCGGCGATGCTGGACAAGCTGCCGTACGCCGACAAGGATTTCGAGCCGATCGGCCTGCTGGCCAAGGTGCCGATGGTGTTCGCCACCGGTGCGAAGGTGCCGGCGAAGAGCTTCGCCGAATTCCTCGCGCTGGCCAAGGCGCAGCCGGGCAAGCTGTCCTACGGTTCGGCCGGCAACGGCAGCGCCGGCCACCTCGCCTTCGAGATGCTCAAGGTGGCGACCGGCATCGACGTCGTCCACGTGCCGTACAAGGGGACCGGCGCGCAGCTCAATGACCTGCTGGCCGGCACCATCGACGCGGCCTCGGCCGGGCCGCCCGGCTTCATGCAGCACGTCAAGACCGGCCGCATCCGGATCATCGCGAGCGGCTCGGCGCAGCGGCTGGCCGCGCTGCCCGAGGTGCCGACCGTCGCGGAGCAGGGCTACCCCGGGTTCGACAGCTCGCAGTGGTTCGGCCTGCTCGCGCCGGCGAAAACCCCGCCGGCGGTGATCGCGCGCCTCCACGACGCCGCCGAGAAGGCGCTGCAGGTGCCTTCGGTGCAGGAGCGGCTGAAAGCCGACGCCAGCGTCGCGGCGCCGCTGAACGGCGCGCAGTTCGCGGCCTTCATCAAGGCCGAACGCGAGCGCTGGGGCGATGTCGTGCGCAAGGCCAAGCTGAAGGTGGACTGACCATGAACGCCAGACTCGACACCGTGCCGCCGATGTCCGAAGCCGACCTGCTGGCGCTCGGCGCCCGCGCCTTCCAGGGGCTCGGACTGCGCGCCGGCGACGCCCGACAGGTGGCGCGCATCCTCATGCTGGCCGACCTCTTCGGCCTCGCCACCCATGGCCTGAGCCGCATCGAATCCTACGGCGAGCGGCTGACGGTCGGCGGCATCGCCGCCAGGCCGGACATCACGGTCGAGAAGGTCGCGCCGGCGCTGGTGAAGGTCGACGGCGCCAACGGCGTCGGCCCGCTGGTGGGCATGCATGCGCTGCAAGCCGCGATGGAGGCGGCGCGCCAGTGCGGCATCGGCCTCGCGCTGGCGCGCGGCAGCAACCACTTCGGCCCGATCTCGCCGTATTCGCTGATCGCGGCCGAGGAGGGCTTCGCCAGCATCATCGGCAGCAACGCCACCACCACCATCGCGCCGTGGGGCGGCAGCGACGCGCGGCTGGGCAACAGCCCGATCGGCTTCGGCGTGCCGCATCCGGGCGGCGATCCGTTCCTGCTGGACATGGCGATGAGCGTGGTCGCCCGCGCCAAGATCCGCAACGCCTTCAAGCGCGGCGAGTCGATCCCGGACACCTGGGCCACCGACCGCGCCGGCCGGCCCACGACCGACGCGGGAGCCGCGCTCGACGGCTTCTTGCTGCCGATCGGCGGCCACAAGGGCTACGGGCTGGCGCTGATGGTGGACCTGTTCGCGGGCCTGCTGTCCGACGCCGCCTACCTGACGCACGTGAAGTCATGGTCCGACGCGCCCGAGCAGCCGCAGAACCTGGGCCACTTCTTCATCCTGATCGACACCCGCCGCCTCGGCTCGAGCGACTGGCTGGAGGCGCGCATGCGCGACTTCGCGGCGATCCTGCACGACAGCCCGGCCGCCGATGCGGCGCGGCCGGTGATCGTGCCCGGCGAGATCGAACTGGCCAAAATGCGCCGCCAGCGCAGCGAGGGGATCACGCTGGATGCCACCACCTACCGCCTGCTGCAGCAATACGCTGGGCGCGCCTGAAGCCATGCAACCCACCGACGCCATCCGCGCCGCGTTCACGCCGACGGGCGTGCTGCGCGCCGCCATCAACCTCGGCAACCCGATCCTGGCGGGGCGCGATGCCGCCGGCGCGCCGGCCGGCGTCTCGGTCGATCTGGCCGGCGAACTCGCGGCGCGGCTCGGCGCCCGGCTGGAACTGGTCGTCTTCGACGCGGCCGGCCAGTCCGTCGCGGCGGTCACGCAGGAGCAGGCCGACGTCGGCTTCTTCGCGATCGATCCGCTGCGCGGCGCCGGCCTGGCCTTCACCCGCCCCTACATCCTGATCGAAGGCGCCTACCTCGTGCGCGAGGCCTCGCCGGTGTGGGACAACGCGCAGGTCGATGCCGCGGGCACGACGGTGATGGTCGGCAAGGGCAGCGCCTACGACCTGTACCTCACGCGCGAGCTCAAGCGCGCCACCATCGTGCGCGCCGCCACCTCGCCCACCGTGGTCGCCGAGTTCGTGGCGCAGGGCGCGGACGTCGCCGCCGGCGTGCGCCAGCAGCTCGAAGCCGACGCGGCCCGCCATCCCGGCCTGCGCCTGCTGCCCGGCCGCTTCATGGTGATCGAGCAGGCGATGGGCACGCCGCGCGGCCGCAGCCCCGACGCCACGGCGTTCCTGGCGAGCTTCGTCGAGGACATGAAGCGAAGCGGTTTCGTCGCGGAGGCGATGAAGCGGCATCGCATCGAGGGCGCGCTGGTCGCGCCCGTGGCACCGGTCTGAAGGAGACAGCATGAACGTGCAACGACTGCTCGCCCAGCTCGCGCTTTCGATCGGCGCGGTGGCCGCGCTTCCCGCCGCGAGCGCGGCGGACTATCCCAACCGGACGATCAGGATCGTCGTTCCGTTCGCGCCCGGCGGCGGCTCCGACGTGGTCACCCGGCTCATGGCGGACAAGATGGCGGCCGATCTGGGCGCCGCGGTGATCGTGGACAACAAGCCTGGCGCGTCCAGCATCATCGGGACCGACGCGGTCGCGCGGGCCGCGCCGGACGGCTACACGATCCTGATGACCAACAGCGCGATCACCAGCAACCCCTGGCTGTTCAAGCTGCCGTTCGACACCGCCGCGCTGGTGCCGGTCACGATGATCGCCTCGGCGCCGCAGCTGCTGGTGGCACATCCCTCGGCGCCGTTCAAGACGCTGAAGGAACTGCTCGCGTATGCGAAGGCCAATCCGGAGAAGGCGACCGTGGGCACCGCCGGCGCGGGCCAGCTCTCGCACCTGGCCGCCGAACAGCTCCAGCGCATGAGCGGCACCCGGCTGACGGTGGTCCACTACAAGGGCAGCGGCAACTCGCAGGGCGACCTGATGGCCGGACAGATCCAGATGTCGTTCGGCACCGCGCCGGGCTTCATCCAGCACATCAAGAACGGCAAGCTGGTTCCGCTGGCGGTCTCGGGCGCCGAGCGCATCGACGCCCTGCCCGACGTGCCGACCGTGGCCGAATCGCTGCCCGGCTACGACCTGGTCAACTGGTTCGGCATCTTCGCGCCGCCCGGCACGCCGGCGCCGATCGTCGAGCGCCTGTACCAATCCGTCAGCCGCGCGCTGGCCAATCCGGAGGTGTCGGCGCGCCTGGTCAAGGACGGCTTCAAGGTGCGCAGCATGTCGCCGGCGCAGTTCGACAGGACGGTGCGCGACGAGATGGCCTCCTGGCAGAAGTTCGTCAAGGACAACAAGCTCAAGATCGATTGATGACCGACTCAGCCAAGCGCGTGTCGCCGGACCGGCTGCGGGAGTTCGTCGCGGCGGTGTACCGCAGCGCCGGGGTGCCGGCGGCCGACGCCGCGTTCGCGGCCGACACCCTGGTGCAGGCCGACCTGTGGGGCCACCAATCGCACGGCGTGCTGCGGGTGGGCTGGTACTACGCGCGGCTGCGCTCGGGCGCGATGCGCCCGGTGACCGGCCCGCGCACGGTCGTCGATGCCGGCGCGATCGCCGTGATCGACGGCGAGGATGGCGTCGGCCAGCTGGTGGCGAAGCACGCCGTCGAGGAGGCGGTGCGGCGCGCCCGGCTGCACGGCGTGGGCGTGGTGTCGGTGCGCAACTCCAACCACTTCGGCGCCTGCATGTACTACACCGGCATCGGGGCGAAGGCCGGCTGCATCACGCTGCTCGCCACCAACGGCGGCCCCAACATGGCCCCCTGGGGCGGCATGAAGAAGATGATCGGCACCAATCCGTGGTCGATCGCCGCGCCGGCGGGGCGCCATCCGACGATGATCATGGACGTGGCGGTGTCCGGTGTCGCCCGCGGCAAGATCTTCCTCGCGCAGCAGCGGCGCGAGCCGATCCCGGACACGTGGGCCATCGACCGCGACGGCTTTCCCACCACCGATCCGCGTGCCGCGCTGGAGGGCTTCATCCTGCCGATGGCCGGCCACAAAGGGTACGCCATCGGCGTGATCGTCGACCTGCTCTCGGGTGTGCTTTCCGGCAGCTCGTTTCTCGACGACGTGCACGGCCCCTACGATCCGGTCAACCGCAGCGGCGCGGGCCACTTCTTCGCCGCCTTCGACGTGGAGAAGTTCCAGCCGCGCGCGCAGTTCGACGCGCGCATGGAGGAGTACATCGCGCGGCTGAAGGCGGTGCCGGTCGCGCCGGGCCACGAGGAGGTGTTCTACCCGGGCGAGATCGAGGCGCGCAACGACGCCAGGCACAGGCGCGAGGGCCTGCTGCTGCCGGAGGACACGCTGGCCGACCTGCGGCGGGTCGCGGGCGAGGCCGGCCTGGCGGGCTTCCGGCTGCACGACTGAGGAGGCATCATGGGACAGCTTCGCATTCCGGCCGTGTACATGCGCGGCGGCACCAGCAAGGGCGTGTTCTTCCACGGGCGCGACCTGCCGCAGGACCCGGCCGCGCGCGACCGGCTGCTGTTGCGCGTGACCGGCAGCCCGGATCCGTACGGCAAGCAGATCGACGGCATGGGCGGCGCGACCTCCAGCACCAGCAAGGTGGTGGTGATCTCGCCGTCGCAGCGTGCCGATTGCGACGTCGATTACCTGTTCGGCGCCGTCGCGATCGACAAGCCGGTGCTGGACTGGTCCGGCAACTGCGGCAACCTCACCTCGGCGGTCGGGCCGTTCGCCATCAGCGAAGGGCTGGTCGATGCACCGCGCGAGGGCCTGGCGACCGTGCGCATCTGGCAGGCCAACATCGGCAAGCGCATCGTCGCGCACGTGCCGATGCGCGGCGGCGAAGTGCTGGAGGAGGGCAGCTTCGAGCTCGACGGCGTCACCTTTCCGGCCGCGGAGATCGCCCTGGAGTTCCTCGCGCCGGGCGGCGGGGACGACGGCGAGAGCGGTCCCATGTTCCCCACCGGCCGCCGCATCGACCGCCTGGACGTGGCGGGTGGCACCGTCGAGGCAACGCTGATCAACGCCGGCAATCCGACGATCTTCATCGATGCCGCGACGCTGGGGCTGTCCGGCACCGAGCTGCAGGCCCGGGTCAACGGCGATGCCGCACTGCTGCAGCGCGCCGAAGCGATCCGCGCCGCCGGCGCGGTGGCGATGGGGCTCGCCGCGACGGCGCAGGAGGCGTCCGCGTTGCGCCTGCACACGCCGAAGCTGGCTTTCGTCGCCGACCCGGCGCCGTACAGCGCGTCCTCCGGCAAGGCGATCGCGGCCGCCGACATCGACCTGCTGGCGCGCATCTTCTCGATGGGCCCGCTGCACCACGCGATGACCGGCACCGGCGCGGTGGCGCTCGCCGTGGCCGCGGCGATCCCGCAGACGCTGGTCAGCCGCCGCTTCCCGGGCGGCCCGCGCAACCGGCTCCGGTTCGGCCATCCGTCGGGCACGCTGGCGGTCGGCGCCGAAGCGGTGCAGGTGGGCGGCGAATGGAGCGTGACCAAGGCCGTGATGAGCCGCAGCGCGCGCCGGCTGATGGAGGGGTTCGTGCGAGTGCCCGCTTCGCAGGTGTAGCTGCGTCGCAGCCGAATCACAGAGGAGAATCGCTCCTTTCAGGAGAAAACGTGCCTCTGAGATCCCGTTTTGCCGCGCTGCGCGCCGCCGCGCTGGCGCTGTCCCGCCGGCCGGCTTTCCAAGAGGGCGCGCGCGAGGGCATGCCGATGGCGATCGGCATCGCCGCCTGGGGACTGGTCGCCGGCGTCGCGATGGCAAAAAGCGGGATGGGCGTGGCACTGGCCATCTTCATGTCGGTGCTCGTGTACGCCGGCTCCGCGCAGATCGCGGCATTGCCGCTGATCGCCGCCGGCGCGCCAATGTGGGTGGTCTGGGCCACCACGCTCTGCGTCAGCCTGCGCTTCGTGGCCTTCAGCTTTCATTACCGCCCGTACTTCGCGCACCTGCCGCGGAGGCGGCGCATCGCGCTCAGCTTCCTGATGGGCGACACCAACTTCGCGCTGTTCATTCGCCGCTTTCCCCAGTTCGCGCCGGGGGACAGGCACGAGGACTACTTCCTCGGATGCGCCGTCGTGACGTTCGGGGTCTGGCAGCTGGCCATCATCACCGGCATCGTCGCCGGGCACGGAATCCCCGCGTCGTGGGGCCTCGGTTTCGCCGGCACCATGGCGCTGCTGGCGCTGACCTGCACCCAGTTGCGCAGTCCGTCCACCTGGGTGGCGGCCGTGGTTGCCGCGTGCGCCGCGGTTGCGGCCTACGCCCTTCCCATGAAGCTGAATATCGTGGTCGCCATCGCGGCGGCCGTCGCGTTCGGCGTGCTGGCCGACCGTGCGCGTCCCGCGCCTGCAAAGGTGGACAAGTGAGCCCGCTGGAAATCTTCCTCACTTCGCTCGGCATGGCCTTGATCACCCTGCTTTGCCGCGCCTTCTTCATGCTGCCGGACCAGGACCTGCCGATGCCGCAGTGGCTGCGCGAGGGGCTGCGCTACGCGCCCATCGCCGCCCTGGCCGCGGTCGTGGCGCCGGAACTGGTCCTGACCCAGGGCCACCTGATCGACACCTGGCGGGATCCGCGCATCTTCGGGGCCCTGGCCGGCCTGGCGTTCTATGCGTGGAAACAGAGCCTGTTCGGCACGATCGTGTGCGGCACCGGGGTGATGTTGGCGCTGCGGTTCGGCGCCGGCTGGTAGGTCAGCCGGCATGCCCGCCGGCTGGGACCGCCATCACCGGTTGGTGTACAGCTCGACCACGCCCAGCCCTGCAAGGTCGCCATTGCGCACGCTCAGCAGATACGGTTGCCCGCCGATGCGCGCCGGCATCAGGCCGCGCACATCCGCCGGCAGTTCGGCACGGGTCAGTTCGCGATAGCGGCCCGCGACCGTGAACACGTAGGCCACCGGGTCGTCGGGGTTCGGCGCGAAGTTGGCGTGCTGCAGCACCAGATCGTCCAGGCCGTCGCCGTTGATGTCGGCCACATGGACGAAGGCAGGCCAGCTCGCGCCCGTTTTCTGTGCGGGGAGCAGGGCCTCGGTCTGGTCCTCGAACAGGCCCAGGCCGCGGTTGGCGACGATCTGCAGCTTGAAGTTCTGGTAGTCGGCCGTTTCCAGCAGCACCAGGTGCTGGCGCCCGCCGAGTCGCAGGGCCTTGATGTCCAGCACCGTCGTGCGCGGGCCGAACAGGCCGGGTGGCAGCGCGCCGCGCGGCGTGCCGCGGAAACTGCCGCCGCGGTTCAGGTACACATGGCCCGCGCGCTCCGCGACGTCGTCCGACTCGGGCATGGTGCCGGTGACCAGGTCCGGCGCACCGTCGCCGTCGACGTCGGCGAACAGCACCGCCGTGTACTGCGTGGTGTTGTCCAGCATCGCGGCCGGCAGCAGGTCGGCACGCGGGGTGAAGCTGCCATGGCCGTCGTTGACCAGCAGGTACGAGGCCAGGTGGAGGTCGGCCACCAGGATGTCCGCGTCGCCGTCGCCGTCCACGTCCGCTGCCGCTGCGCTGTGCGTGAACGCGGCGGCAGCGGGCAGGGTCGCGGAACGGTCGCTGAACCCGGTGGCCGTGCCGAGGAACAAGGCGTTGCGTTCGCCGCTGCCCGCCATCGGGTTGCTCTGGTAGTCACAGCCGTGATTGGCGCTGAAGATGTCTTCCAGGCCGTCGCCGTCGAAATCCGCGGCGACGATTTCGCGCGCGTGCGTCGCCGGCGTCGCCTGTGCGAGTCGCTGAGAGGCGTCGAAGACCCCCTGCGGGGTGAGCCGTATCGCCCGGAAGGGAAGGGTCTCGCAGCGGTCGCTGCCGACGCCGTTGAGCACCAGCAGCGACTCGTCCCCGCGATTGGCGATGGCGCTGGCCAGGATGCCGCCGTCGATCGGGAACGTGGTGGTGCTCACCCGGCGCCACGTGCCTGCACCGCAGGCCTCGGGCGCGGCCTTGCAGCCGAAGTCGGCGGTGGTGCCGACGACCTGCAGCGCGCCGCCGCTCACCGGTCCGTAGAGCGCCACCTGGCCGCTGTCGGAGATCCCGACGTAGTTGCCGGTGGCACCGTAGTGACGATAGGTGAACGGATCGGCCGTGCCTGCGCTCCCGGTTCCCACCGGGAAGTACTGCGGAAAGGCCCATTCGGCCCAGTCCATCAGGGCGGCAATCTCGGCCGGCGCCAGCGAGGCCGTCGCCCTGAGGGCCGCCATGGGATGCGCGCCGGATGCCGACTCGGCTCCGCCGCCGCACCCGGCCAGCAGGGATGCGGCCGCGAGCCACGAGGCAGCCGCGGCCATTGTCCTGTTCAGGTACTGCACGTTCAGGTCTCTCTCCTTGCTGCCGAGCTTATCCGGTGGCTTGTCGGGCGAAGGTGCGCGCGTCGCAGGAGCGTGTGGTCGCTCTCGCGGAGTGCTTTGTCGGCCAGGTCCGCTGGTTCATACTGTTCGTTCATGACCAAGGTGCCGCCGCCCGCAGCTGCGCGCACCCGCGGCGATCTGCGCCGTCCCGGTCCCTGACCAATCAAGGAGACGACATGCGATTCATGGTGATGGTGAAAGCGACGAAGGACAGTGAAGCGGGCGTGATGCCCACGCAGGCCGAGTTCGCCACCATGGGCGCCTTCAACGAGGAACTGGTCCGCGCCGGCGTGATGGAGGCAGGCGAGGGCCTGCACCCGAGCTCGCGTGGCGTCCGGGTCGCATTCTCGGGCGAGGACCGGCGTGTCATCGATGGGCCATTCTCCGAGACCAACGAACTGGTGGCCGGCTTCTGGATCTGGAACTGCGCTTCGCTGGAGGAGGCGATCGAATGGGTGAAGAAGTGCCCCAACCCGATGCGCACCGATTCCGAGATCGAGATCCGGCAGATCTACTCGGCGGAGGATTTCGGCGCCGCCCTGACGCCCGAGCTGCGCGAGCAGGAGGAGCGGTTGCGCAAGCAAGTGCAGTCGCGCGCCGGTTGATCGCACGGCGGGCGCCCGCCGGCCATGTGGGGGCCGCCTCAATCCCTGGAATCTTCGGCTGAGCGACTGGCGGCTGCTCGGCCGCGAGGCACCTTCCGTGGGCGAACTTGTCGATGAGCACGTTGGCGAGCGGCATCGCGTCGCCCGGCCGCGAGAGACGGTGGCGAACGAAGAGCCGACGGTGCAGAATGCGCGCTCCGCTTCGGAGCCGACAGCTCCCTCGACCTGTCACGCGCAAGGAGGCAAAGCATGGAGCAGCACGCGATTGCAGAGCACTGGGCCAAGGGCGACGTCTACGCGTTGGTCATCTCCGCGCTGGAGAAGGCAGGAAAACCCCTCGACGGCCTCACCGTCGATGACCTGGCGCCAGTGGATCACTTTCATGCGCGGGGCTTTCCCGCGACCGTGGATCTCGCGGACCGGCTCCCCATCGAACCTGGCGATCACGTTCTGGATATCGGCTGCGGAATCGGTGGTCCGGCCCGCTATATCGCAACGCGATTTCGCTGCCGTGTGACCGGCATCGACATCACGCCGACATTCGTCGATGCTGGCCGAAAGCTCACCGCCTTGCTGTCACTGCAGGACCAGGTCACCATCGAGCAGGGTGACGGCCAGCATCTGCCCTATGCCGACGCCAGTTTCGATGGTGCGTACGCGCAGCATGTGACCATGAACGTTCCGGACCGCAGCCAATTCTTTGCAGAAGCCGCGCGGGTCCTGAAGCCCGGCGCCTGGTTTGCGCTGACGGAACATGGGCTCGGGCCCACCGGCGCGCCGCATTACCCCCTGCCTTGGTCGGAAGACGGCAGCGGTGCCCATTTGGTGCCGCCAGCCGAGACGCGCGCGTTGCTCGACCAAGCAGGCTTCACGGAAATTGCCGTAGAGGACACGGGCGAGAAATACCTTGCCGCGTACAGGAAGGTTCTGGCGCTCGCGGAGGCAGGCGCCCTTCCGCCGCTGGGTGTCCACATTCTTCTGGGGGCGAACGCCCGGGAGAAGACGCGCAATGCGGCGCTGAACATCGAGGAAGGCCGTACGCATCCGGTACAGGTGATCTGCCGAAAGCGCGCCGCGACAGAAGCTCAAATACGCAAGGGCTCGGCAAGGATCTCACCAGACACCGGGACGAGTGACCGGGCTCCTGAGCGGCGTCAGCGGGTTTCATTGGTTCGCGCAGACAGCGCGTGGTCCAAGAACCGGCCATGAGGGAACTGGCGGGTGGGCGCGGCCCGGCCTTCGGGCCCGTCACCTTGCGCGCGGAGCTGTCCCTACAGCAGCGTGCGCCAGGTGCGGCCGTCGTCCGTCGAGCGCCGCCAGGTGTAGCCCTCCTGGCGCGAGCCGACCATGGTCAGCAGTCCACCAGCGGCGTCCCGCCGCATGAATACTGCAGTGCCGTCTGCCGGCGCGGCATCCAACCGGCGCCAACCGGCACCTGCGTCGGTGGTGAACCATTCCGCCACGTTATTCGTGAACATGCCGCTGTCCCCCATGGTGACCCACCCCAGCCCATCGAGCGGGCGACCGTTCCAGACGCGCGGCACTTCCGGCGCAGCCACCGCAGTCCAGTGGCGGCCGCCATCGTTACTGTGAAGCAAGCCTCTGGTCCCCGAGTCAGCTGCGTAGCTGATGGCCCAGCCGCGGCCAGCTTCGTCCAGCGCTCTCAGTTCGATGCTCGGCTGCGCATCGGCCGCAAGCCCATCGACCTGCATCTGCAGTGCGGTCCAGGTGAGAAAACCGTCCTGACTCAATGCGATGGTGGCCGGGCTGCCGGCGCCGCCGGGCGACGTCTGTACCCAGATGCCCTGCTCGCCGAACGTACCGCAGGCCACACCAGACAAGGGGACCTGCCGATACGATCGCCCAAAGTCGTCGGACACCCAGAGCACTACTGCGTCCCCTGAGACCGGCCACTTCAGGTCGAACAGCAAGCCCGAGCGCGTGAATTGAAGCGCCCACGGAATCTGCGAATACGGTGGGCGCGTTGTCAGCCAATCGAGCCCACCGTTGGTGGTGATCTTGAGGTGGTCCACGCCTCCCCACCGTACATTCCCCGTGACGCGCAACGCCACGCGATTGGCATCGGGCGCGAATGCCACCCGCGCGGTATCGACCGGGGCGCCGTAACCCTGCCGCATCGGCTGCCAGCTCGACCCACCATCGACGGTGCGCAGCACAGCCTCGTCATCCGAACTGACGATGACGAGCTGCCGGTTGACTGGGAGAACGCTGGTCAGGTTGGCGGTCGAATCGACGGGGAGTCTGCGCCACGTCTGTCCACCGTTGTCGGTTCGTGCCACCAGGCCCTGCTTGCCGACACCATAAGCTGTCTGGACGTCGACAAACTGCAAGTCGAAGAACGTCGTGCCTGGAGCCAGCAGGCCAGAGTCGCCGCTGCCGCCAGGGCTTCCTGCGGGACCTCCGCCCTCTGCAACCCCGCCGCCGCCTCCGCCGCAACCGGTGAGCGCAGCGACGGCGAAGAGGAATTCACGGCGATGCCACTTTGCCGGCGCCGGCACGCGTTGATCACTGATCATCTGGGAATTGAAGCATAAGTGATGAAGCAGGGGCAAGCTTTGGCAAGTGGCAGAGGGCAGGGAGCCACCGACGCGCACCGCACTGGCAGTGGGGAGCGATCATGAAGAGGATCGCCGGCCGATTGCGCGCTTCAGTTCGTGCCCACGACCACCAACCGCGTCGTTTGTACGGTCGCCCGGCACAACGGCGGCGGCCGGCAGTCTTCAGAAACGAGCGGCTCAGGAGGAGCGCGCCAGGTTGGTCTTGCGACCCGAGCCGCCGAGAGGGCCGGAGGGGAGTTTCCGTCTCGAGGCGATCTTCTTGCTTCCGCCGTGGAGCTTGTTGGCAGCGGCCCATGCGCGCGTCTCGGCCTCAGGGCGGGCCACTCCTTTTTGCTCGTGGGCTTTCTCGGCAGCGCGCGCCTGACGCTTTTGCTTGTCGGTGTCGGCGGACTTGTCCCTTCGCGACATGTCGGGCTCCTGGAGATGACTTTTCGGCATCATGGCGGCACAGGCCGAGCTCGGGGCGTCGGACGGAACGCTCTTTGGAGGAAGGCAGTGTCTCGCGCAAGCAGGTGGTCCCTACGGACGCGGTGGTCTTCAAGGCTAACGAGTAGAACGGTTGCTCTTGCGCTCCCACTACTTCGCCGCGGGCACGAACACATTCAGGATCGCTGGGACGCCCGCAGCCGAGGTGGCCGCCCACCCGAACTCACGGCTCCAGTCGGCCAGCACATCAGGAGTGATCTGAACGGAGACGTAGCTGTAGGCAGTGGGAGAACTGGCCTGGACGAACATCTGGGCTCCCTGTCGCGCCTGAAACGTCCTGACGAGACTGCCGCGGAACGAGACCCTCTCGTTGAAGTCGACGCGAGCCTGTCCTGTCGTCCCGTCGATGAGCCGGTACTGCAGGTCGACGGGAACGGTGACGTCCCGGGGCACCGGCGGTGTCACGTACAACTCCGCGTTCAACACGAACGACACCGTCTGCAGCGGCGCGGATGGGTCCGGTGCCGGCCGGCAGCATCGCAGGTTGGCGTTCTGCGAACTGGAGTAGCCCTGATCGTGCCGAATGGCCGCAGACTGGGCCAGCGCGCCGTCTTCCAGCGAGAGCCGCGCAGTGGCCGCGAGGCCTGCGGAACTCTCCGGCCGCAACTCGATGACGGACACGAGTTTGTCGCCGTCCGCCGCGCGAAGGGTCAAGCTGTTGCCCTGCCCGCCGTCGTTGCAGCCGATGCTGCTCTCAGCGTATGCAGCAGGCTCGGTGCGCAAGAGTGCACAACCCATCAGACCGTCCGGTCCGCTTGCCGTGAACGTGGCAACCCGGTCCCCGTAGTCCGAAGCGGCCGCGAAGGTCTGGTCATAGGCGACGCACACGCCCGTGTTGCGGGTAAACGAATAACCTGCCGTGGCCGTGACCGTCACGCGTGCCGGCTCACCTGTGCATTGCAGACCCGGCCACTTTGCCGTGTATGAGTTCGAGATCTCGAAAACATAGTTGGGACGTCCCTGAGCGTCAACGTAGGTCGGGGCGGTGAGCGTGCGGGACTCCTCCTGCGCGAACGCCAGTTGCACTTGACTCACAGCGCGCGTGCCGAAGGAGGTTTGGCCGGTGAGCGGCCGCACCGTTAGATAACGCGCCGCAGCGGTATTGCCTGGCAGGGTTCCAGACGGTTGGTAGTTCACCTCGAAGCGAATCACTCCCGACGGCGGCGGCGAGGGCTCCGGAGACGGGCTGGACGAGCCGCCGCCGCAGCCCGCGAGGATCGATGTGATACCAGCCGCAAACGCAATGGCGATGTGGCGTGAGAGCGCTATGAGAGCCATCCGGCATCTTTCGATGAATAGGCAAGGCTCACATTCTGACCCGATGCGCCATGGAAGTGCACGAAGAACTTGGTCCAGTAGACGTGCTTTGCTCCGTGCGATAGCTGTAGTGCAGGTAGCGCAGGCGCTTGGGCAACTGCGCTCGAAGGCGCGTGGCCTTCAGCGGCGGGCATGTGCCGGGTGCGCGGTATTTCGTGGACAGCAGCACGGCTGTTCATCTATCCAGCATGCCGAGAAGGCACGCACTGGACAAGCCTGGCGGAGTGGCGAGGCGCTGGCGAGGAACGGGACCGCTGATGCTATTTCGCATCACGCGGGTTTCGTCGAACGGTGCACAGGTGCGGAAGGCTGGTCGTTGGCGCAGCATTGGCTTATAAATCAATGACTTGCAGGATCGGATGGAGTTGAAGCAGTGAGCGCAAAGCCGTGTTATTCCGCATCCTGCGGCTTACAACAAAGTTAGCCATGAAATTCCGCGCAGCTTTCGTTTGTGCTCTCGCCCTCCTTTGTGGCTGTGCGACAGACACCACGCGGTATGTCGTCGGCGAGTCTGGTACCAGTCAGACCCGAGCAGATGCAGAGAAGACGCACAGGATGAGCCTACCTGTCAGAGATGGCGTGGGCTTGGACTCCCCGCTTAGGGCAGTTTCGACCTCTTTTCCCGAGTACCCGCCAAGTCTACGCAACTACAACCTTGTAGGTTCTGTGCGTGTTCGCTTCTTCGTCGAGGCAGACGGCACCGTGAGCAATCCGAGCATCGTGGGTTCACCGCCGCCTGCCTTGGCTGCACTCTCTCTGCATGCAATCATGCTGTGGCGTTTCGAACCTCCGATTCGGGGTGGCAAGCCTGTGCGAGTGCCAGTGGAACAGGAATTTGCATTTTCGCTGCAATGAGAGCTAACAAGTCCTTCGACACGGAGCCACGAGTGCGTTCCCGCCTGGGCGCTCGCCTCTCCTGCGCCGGTCAAGTCCAACGTTAGAGAGCACTGTGGGACGATGATGAGACCCCCGCATCTTGAGTGGCCCCTGTATAAGTGGGTGCAGTGGATGCTCCACCTTGGCGGCGGATTCACGCTGTTTGTTGCCTTCTTATTGGTTGTCCTTCTGCAGCAATTTGAAGCCTTTGCGAAGGTGATCGTTCCGATCCTGGCCACCTACATTGCGGTCGCCGCCCTCATGTACAACCGGGGCCGAGCTCTTCGCAAGGGACCGAGCAAGGTGCGCTCGTTGTATGCAGCCGAGCGCGCGGTTCAAGCAGCGCTCTTCACGGTAGTCGGAGCGGCTATTGGCGCGGTGATCTTTGGCTGGGCGTATTGGTTCGGACTCAGCGTGCAGAAAGATGGGGGAGCGAAGAACGCTTGGGTGCTGATCTACTCGCTGCCACTTCTGTACATCATGGCTGGCTACACCAGCTTTCTTCTCGGTCTTCGCGTCATTGCGAAGGAGTTTCTGCGTCCGCTCAGTGCGAAAGAGGCCGCTCGGAGGCTGCGCGGTGCTCCCTAACTTGTCGCTCGACTCGGACACGTTGCGGCAAGGGGCCCCACAGCGCCGCTGGAAATCCTGCACCGTGCGGCCCCTTGCCGCAACGTGCCGGTCACCTTTACGTTAGCCCTCATGATTTCCATCCGTGAGCTTTCCGGCGCTGACGCAGAGGTCTTCGCTGATCTTCGAAAGTCAGTAGTCGCAGACTGCCCAGTGCAGATGGGCCTCTCTCTTGAAGAGGAGTTGCAACGCTCACTCGAGGAATTCCGGGAACAGCTCTCGGCTCCTGCGCCTAGTGTGGTCTTCGGCGCCTTCGACGGCGAGTCGCTTGTGGCGACGGCGGGTATCTCCAAGCCGACTACGCGACCTTCGGGCGCCCACAAAGCAGTCCTGTGGGGTGTGTTTACCGCGCCCACCTACCGCCGCCGATCACTCGCGCGCAGACTGTCGGAGCTCGCGATTGAACGTGCGTTTTCGTCGTGGGCGGAACGCGTTTACCTGTACGTCTTTCTGCCGAACGAGTCCGCCATCCGCTTGTACGAGTCGCTCGGTTTCACTGCAACCGGACGTGAGCCAGGAGTACTGCAACTCGGGGGTGTCTACTACGATATCCAGTCAATGAGCCGAGGACGGAGCGCATGAGCGCTAACAGGTCGTTCGACACGCACACGCACCGGCATTGCGCCGCAAGGCGTGCTGGTGAGCGTACGCCCCGCGGCTCAATGCCACTGCGTGCCGGTCAACTCCAACGTTAGGAGTCTTTATGCTGATCCTCCGCACCCTTCTCGTTGCTCTAAGTCTGCTGACGTCGAACGCCTTTGCGCAGGACACCAACCTTCTGCCGAAGTACGGTGCGCAACCGAAGAATGAGGCGGAGAAGGCCGCCGATAAAAAATTCCTTGCGAGCATTGACAGCTACTACAAGGGCGACCGAAAGAAGGCGGCCGAGGACGCCGCTGCCCGTGGTTGGCAGTTTCTCCGGCAAGGCAATGCGCCGGATGCGATGAGACGCTTCAACCAAGCGTGGCTGCTCGATAGCTCAAACGGCAGCGCTCTTTGGGGCATGGCTGCATTTGAAGCTGGGGCGGGAAAGCTAAACGAGTCATTAGCGCTCTTCGCTGAGGCAGACCGCATTGTTGGTGGCGACATAGATTTCGCAGCCGACTATGCCAAAGCGCTCGGCATCGCCGGTGCTCAAACAAGAAGTCAATCCATGTTGAACAACGCATTCT
The DNA here is from genome assembly GCF_035554825.1 of Ramlibacter sp. Classification (GTDB taxonomy): domain Bacteria; phylum Pseudomonadota; class Gammaproteobacteria; order Burkholderiales; family Burkholderiaceae_C; genus Ramlibacter. The sequence continues at coordinate 25,500 of NZ_DATMHS010000134.1, forward strand.
TCCGTTTCGCGCGCGTTCACGAAAAGGCTCCGCAACACACGCCGAACCTTCAAAACTGGGCCATTACGTTGTTCTACGTTGGCAACTTCGCCGAGGCATGGAAGAAAGTTAAGCTGGCTGAGGCAACACCGCGCGGCGCTGAGCTTGACCCAAGGTTTGTCGCTGCCCTGCAAAGCAAGATGCCTCGGCCATGACGGAAAAGACTCCTAACCCTGCGTTCGAGGCGACCTGCGCGAAAAGCCGCGCAGGCGCCTCAACTCCACGTTATGCCTCATTTAGGAGATCGCCATGGAAGTGACGCTATATGACGGCACGGGCCACCCGGTAGCCTATATTGCTGACGACCAAGAGCACTCGATATACCTGTGGAGCGGTCATGCCGTGGCCTATCTGAACGGGGAGCATGTGTACGGCTGGAACGGCCAGCATCTAGGATGGTTTGCAGATGGGGTGGTGTACGACGTCCGAGGACAGCGTGTCGGATCGATCGCAGCGAAGTGCCCTTACTCCGTGTATTCGGCTCCATCAAAGTATTCGAAGTACAGCAAGTACTCAAAATACAGCAGGTACAGCCCGTATAGCAGGCCGGGTTTCAGTAGCGGGTACAGCAGTCAGTCACTTGAGGATTTCCTCAAGGGTGGTGCTGTTGGCAATGTATGAGGCATAACAGGTCCTTCGACACGGACGCACAAGCGTGTCCGCTCCCTTCGGTCGCACCTGGCTTGTGCGCCGGTCAAGTCCGACGTTATGACTCATGAGAGCTGACATTGCTCCACTGCGAGATGAGCACTTTTCGCAGCTGCGCGAGGTGCTTGATGTGGTGGCGCGCGAGGGCCGGTATTTGGCATTCCTCCAGGCACCTCCGATGGAGGAGGCGTTTGCGTTCTACCGCAACATCCTTGAGCGCGACTGCCCGGCCGTCGTCGCTGTTGCGAACGGAAGGGTAGTCGGGTGGTGCGACGTTTTGCCTACGCATGGCGAGTCTCGCGCACATGTGGGCATCATCGGTCTCGGACTAATGCCAGAGTATCGAGGCCGCGGTATAGGAGCTGCGCTGATGAGGGCAGCGCTCGAGCGGGCGTGGGCGAAAGGGTTCACGCGAATCGAACTTACAGTGCGCGCAGACAACGTTAGAGCAAAGCGGCTCTATGAACGGCTAGGCTTCACCCTCGAAGGGACCCTGCGCCACGCCTTCCGCGTCAATGGCGAGTACTTCGATTCATTGTTCATGGGGTTGCTGCGTCATGAGACATAACAGGTCCTTCGACACGGACGCACAAGTGCTTCCGTGCGCGTTGCGCACTCGCGTCGTGCGCCCCGGTCAAGTCCGACGTTAAACCTCATGGAAACCTCGCTCGTCCAGGCGGTAAAGTTGGCGATCGTTTCCGCGACTGGCCTGTCCAAAGACGCGCTGCACATTTACCTTGGCCTCGCGATCTTCCTGCTCGCGGCTCTTGTTATGCGAGATCGCCCTTCCTTGGCAAGGCCATGGGGCGTGGTGCTACTTGCCGCGCTCGTCGGAGAGGCTTTGGACTTGAGGGATGACGTGGCAAGCCTTGGTCACTGGCGCTGGGCGGCAAGTTTGCATGACGTTGTGAATACCATCGTGTGGCCGTCTGTTCTCGTCGTCCTTTTCCACTTCCATGTTTTCCGCTGGGGCAGACATGATGTCTAACTTGGCAGTCGACACGGACGCCTCGCGGCATTCCGCGGCGTCGCCGCTTTCGGCCGCAAGTCGCCAGTCACTTCCGCGTTAGGCTGCTAGAACAATGATGCCGATGAGCGTGAGGCTTCGTCTACTAGTCCTTGCGGCAGGAGGTGTTCTCTTGACCGGAGCTAGTTTCATGGAGGTTTGGTCTTCTTTCCTCTCTGGCACAGCGGAACTGGGCTTAAGGCGCAACGTCATCCTCGTCTCTGTTTCCCGAGAGCAGAGCGAAGTGGGGTTCTTTTCAATATTGGCTCTTTACTCGTTGTTCGGCGTCGTGTGCATCTGGTACACCTTACGGCTCCTGCGCGGCGCCGCTCAACCGAAAGATGCGGCTAACGAAGCATTTGCGGCCAAGGAACTCGCTCAAATTGAGGCAGTGGCGCCATCGGGGCTCAAGCCACTGTGGATCGGCCTCTTGATCTTTGTTGCCTGCTTTTTGGTCTATGTCGCGATCGCAGCCTAACAAGTCAGTCAAGACGGACCACGTCACGGCAGGCGCTGCCTGCCTAAGCGCGTCCGCTTACTTCCAACGTTAGGCGTCACGGAATGCACCATGCCGCACTCTTCGATATGGATGGCCTGCTGATCGACTCTGAACGGTCGATCATGACGGCTTGGTTAGAAGCCGCGCGCGAAATGGAAGTGGTTCTGTCAGAGCGAGAATACGGTCGGGTCATCGGTCGAGAGGCACGCGAATCTGACAAGATTCTCATTGAGGCATTCGGTGGACTGAGTAGCTTTGAGCTCGCTCGGGCCAAGGTGCAGCGCAAGCTCGAAGTGCAAATGTCTTCCGGCGGCTTTGCGCTGAAAAGTGGTGCAAAGGCACTGCTCGACGCGATGGCTGCTGAAGGAATCCCGTGCGCAATTGCTTCATCCAGCTCGATGGAAGAGATTGAGAGTCGTTTGGCCGCGGTAGGTGTACTGGACCGCTTTCTGGCCGTTGCCGGAGGCGATGAGGTCCCAAGGGGTAAGCCAGATCCAGCCATCTATCATCTGGCCGCGAGCCGACTCGACGTTCGCGCTGAGACCTGCGTTGCGTTCGAGGACAGCCACAATGGTGCTTGTGCCGCGCTCGCCTCTGGAGCTGCGCTGGTCATTGTTCCAGATCTAGTTCAACCTTCACCAGAAGTTGTTTGTCGCAGCTTATACGTTCTCAGCTCACTCGACGAAGCGGTGCCTCATGTGGGAAAGTGGTTCATTGCATCAAGAGCCGACTGGGCCTTCAACCACGCGGGAGGCCGCGATGCCTAACAGGTCAATCGACGCGGACGCCAACGCGGCAGGCTTCGCCTGCCTATGTGCGGTCGGTCATTTCCGACGTTAGAGTGCAAGGTAACAAAGGAGCGACAAATGGAAAACAAACGCCGTGCGCCGCGGAAGTTCTTCGCGGAAAGAATTGGCCGATCATGTCCGTTTACGAGCGCTTCGAGCAGATTGTTGCGATCGTTCTGAGTCTCCTGAACTCGGTGGTCATCGCCCTGGCGCTCGTGCAGCTGGTCGTCGGCATTGTGTCGCTGTTGCTTAGCGGCGCGATAGATTCACTGGAACATGAGGTCTTTCAGGCGCTCTTTGGCATGATCATGACGCTGCTCATCGCCATGGAATTCAAGCATTCGATTGTTCGCGTTGCTCTTCGGCGCTCGAGCATCATCCAGGTCAAGACCGTGGTGCTCATCGCGCTCATTGCGTTGAGTCGCAAGTTCGTCATTCTCGATTCCAGCGCCCCCGGCGCAAGCACCATTGCGGCGCTGGCTGGAGCAACCCTCGTGCTCGGTGTGGTCTACTGGCTACTACGCGAGCGTGATGACCGTCTCGCCAAGGAGGCGCATTGAGCCCTTTGCGCTCTAACTTCAGGTGGAACGGACGGGCCGCGAACCACCGTGCCAACGCAAAGACCGGCGTTGCGGCCCGCCGTTCACCACGACGTTAACGACAAAGATGCGTACGCCGAACGACTGGCGTCTTACGAACCAGGAGCGCTACCTCCGCGGGGCAACGCTGATCTGGCGCTTGTACGCGCCGGCGAATCCGAAGAACGATCACGACCATTGTGAGTTCTGCTCCACCAAGTTCATGGTGTCCGAACCCGACACGCTGCACGAAGGGTGGTCCACCGAAGACGGGTATAGGTGGATATGCGACGAATGTCGAGGCGATTTTCAAGACCTGTTCCAATGGAACCTATGCCGCCCTTGACGAACGCCGGGCCGCTTAACAAGTCCTTCGACACGCGCGCACAAGTGCGCCCGTGCGCGTTGCGCACGCGCTTCGTGTGCGCCGGTCAAGTCCGACGTTAGGCGTCAACATGGTGGTGCATGACTCTAATCCTTCGATCGCGGAGTCTGTGGTTAGTCTTGCACTGTGCGTCGCTCTCGCTGCAGGATTGCTTATTTCTTGGGATGCAACCGGCAGGACAGCCTACCTAGTGGGGGCCGCTGGCTTCTTCGTCTTGGCGCCAATTTGGTAGAGGTTGCCCATTTCGTTCAAAGCGCTTCGTCATCCCCTAGAGTTTCGTCTCACGCATCGCGGTGAGATCAGAGTCGTGGATCTCTTCCTAATACTCATCGGATATGGGCTCTTGTTGATTGCGCTAGGGTTATTCGTTCTCGACGTAGCGTACCCGTAACCCGTGGCTTCACATAGTGAGGAGCGATGTTTTGTGGACGCGAGTCAAGGAGTATGCTGCCAAGATCTTCTTGCCAAAGGAGAGGGAGGTGATGAGGCCTAACAAGTTGGTCGACCGCGGACGCCGGGCGCCGTTCCGCGGCCTCGCCGTTCAACCCGCGCCCATCGCCGGTTACCTCCGACGTTAGGTGGGCAGAGGTGAGGCGCGCGTATGTCATCACACACCCCAACGTCGTCATCGATCCGACGTTGCCCGTCCCGCAATGGCCGCTGTCAGACCGTGGCAAAGAGCGCATGCGGGCTGGCGTGCGGCAGCCTTGGATAAGTGACTTGACTGCCTTGTATAGCAGCTCGGAACGCAAGGCACGTGACGCTGCGGAGGTTCTAGCAACCCATCTCAGCCTGCCGTACGTCGTTATCGAGGAACTTGGGGAGAACGACCGGTCGGCTACAGGATATCTGCCGCCACCGGAGTTCGAAGCGATGGCAGACGCGTTCTTTGCGCAGCCGGAGCAATCCATCAAGGGCTGGGAGACCGCTTCCCACGCGCAGCAACGCATCGTCGCCGCCGTGGCACGCATCATCGCGGCCGATACCTCGCCAGGCTCACTTGCCATCATTTCACAAGGTGCCGTTGGCACTCTGCTCTACTGCCATTTGCTCGGCGCGCCCATCTCCCGCCGGCAGGACCAACCGGCGAACGGGGGTGGAAACTACTTTTCATTCGACTTGCCGCGAGGCGCGCCGCAGCATCCCTGGAGGGCAATCGATGCGCTTGTCACCTAACAGGTTGTTCGACACGGACGCCCAATGGCGTCAGCGCCGCTTGCGGCGCTCACTTTCCTCGGGCGCCGGTTACCTCCGACGTTAGGCAGCATGAAGGCGCGGCTGTTTCTTGTGGCGTACGTTGGTGTGTGGGTGGTCATAGCTGCCGCTGCGATCTATTTTGCTGTCAGCCATGGTTTTTCTTGGTGGCATGCGGCGGTCCCGAGCTATCTGTTGTTTCTCTTCTTGAATGGATCGCTTGCATACGTATTCACGAAGCGGCGGCTTGAGAGTGAGGGGAGGCAAGCACCTCCGTACTTATCGTATCTGTTCCTTCCGAAAGGTAAGCCGCAGCGTATCTCCGTGCCGCGACCGATTCGGGCGCTCTTTGGAATCGTCATTTTCTTGGGTGGCCTCCTGTTCGTGGCGTTTGGCGCGTTGCTTGTCTCGGGCCCGAATCTCAGTTCCGCCCCACATCCGATCGAAGCGGCGGCGCTGTTGCTGCTTTTGGTTGCGATGGGTGTGTTGTTTATGTACGTGGGCGGCCGCCTCGTCGTGATGCGGGCGGACGAGGCGCTCTTTCAGAATCCGTGGCACGGAAGGCCAAAATGAAGAGCGCAGAGCTGCCTAACAAGTCCTTCGATACGGACCCACAAGTGCGTCCGTGCGCGTTGCGCAGTCACTTCTTGTGCGCCGGTCATCTCGGACGTTAGGCAGCATGGAGCCAGCGCTTCGGTCAGATGCTCGCATCGTTGTGATTGGCACGAGCGCCGCCGGTAAGACCTCTCTTGCACGTCAACTCGCCGATCGCGTTCGCGCTCCGTTCGTGGAGTTGGACGAGCTCTATTGGGGGCCCAACTGGACGCCGAAAGCGCATTCGGAATTTGAGCGCCTACTTCTTGAAAGCGCCCAGGCGCCCGCGTGGGTCGTCGCAGGCAATTACTCGGCCATTCGCAACACCCTGTGGCCTCGCGCGAACACCATCATTTGGCTTAACTACTCGCTGCCCGTCGTGTTTTGGCGCGGGGCGCGAAGGACGTTCCTCAGGTACGTCCGGCGCGAGCGCCTTTGGCATGGCAATCGTGAGTCGCTGTCTCGCACATTGCTCTCGCGAGATTCCATTCTGTTTTGGATACTCAGCACACATGGTCGGCGTCAGGCGGAGTTTCAGCGGCTCATGCGTTCGGCTGAGTTTCCACACCTCACGTGGCTTGAGTTCAAGAGCCCTCGCAAACTGAACCAATGGTTGGAACGGAGTGAATATGCTGCCTGACAAGTTGTTCGACACGCACGCCCAGGGGCGTCCGCGCGTTCCGCGCTCCAATTCCTTGGGCGCCGGTCCACGCCAACTACAAGGGCTTTCCCACCTGTCAAGCAAATAGGGGCCGATCGCGACAGGGCGGTCGGCTAGAGCCAACCTTCAACGTGTATGCCAGCTGCAAGCGAAGGGTGCGGACAGCGAGACTACAAACGGTCATTGGCGCAGCGGTTCGAGCGCTGCGCGCCCGTTGCATCGGCGCCATGCAGGGCAAACACGTTCTTGGCGAGATCGATTCTCACGGTGACAATTGCCATGGACTTCTCCTTTCGAGCGCGTTGATGAGACTTCGACAATCCCATCGTGGCGCTTTGATGCCGGTCACCGCAAATGCACGGTCGCCTCGGGACGGGGAAGTCCCTTTCATTCGTCAGGCAGCATGATCAAGTTCCCCGCGATCATCATCTCCCTTGCCGTCGCACCTGGCTTTGTGTCGGCGCAGGTGCCTTGTCCGGCCGAAAGGATCTGTAGCACGCTCGGGTTCAGCTTCGAGGCGCCAGTTGAGCCGGCATGGAGGACCGAGTTCGGTAGCAGCGTCATTCAGTTTCAACGCGTACTCGATCCCAGTCGGGCGACGATGCACGCAGGAGCAATAGAGGGCCGGACAGCGAGCCTCTACGGCACCGGCGAGGAGCTTGTGGCAAAGGTGAGGGGTCTGAAGTCTCGGTGGGGTTCTGATGGCCGCTATCGAAACATCAGAGAGTCGTTCGAAGTCGAGGCGGGGCTGGTCACCTGCGTCCGATACAAGATGGCGGCGGAAGACACGCAGGCCAGGAGTCGAGGAGCGCAGCCGTTCCTACCGCTCTTGAGCGTGGGGCGGTTCTGCCTTCATCCTCAAGATCGAAGGAACGCCGTTGATCTGTACTACTCCATTCGGAGCTCACCCGACTATGACATCACAAAGCTGGTCGCGGAAGGCGAGGCGCTTCTCAGTAGCTTGAAGTTCTCTTCACAGTAGTCGATCGTGTGAAGCGGCGGCACTGCGCAGGCGGCCTAACCCCTCGCTCGAGAGCGGACGGTCACGGGGGGCCGCCTAGGCCGCGAGGGGCTCACTGTGTATGCTGCATCTCGCGGCCCAGGCGTCCTGCCGCGGCCAGCCGCTCGGCTCGTAGGTTGGACCGCATAGGGGGAACGTGTGGGAACATTAGACGACGACATCCGACGCCACTTGGAGGCCGCGGCCGCGTCAGGTGAACTCCAATCGGCGCCCAGCTATGGCAAGCCCCTCGTCCGCCCTGAGGGTTGGGAAGAAACGCCTGACGAGTTCAGGCAGGCGTTCAAGATCTTGAAGGACGCCGGGTTTGCGCCTCCCGAGGTCGCTCTGTTCCACGAACGAGCACGCCTTCGTCATCTGATTGAAGGCGCTCCCACGGCAGCAGAGAAGAGCTCGTTGATGCGGCAGCTCAGCGAACTAGAGCAGAAGATCGCTCTTCGACTTGAAGCGCTTCGTGCGAGTGGCTCGTTGTGAGTACCAGGGCGCTATGCGGTCCAACAGGTCGTTCGACGCGGACACGGAGCTGGCCTCGGATTCATTGATACTCGCCCCCTCACGCAGAGCGTCTTCAGCGTTGGCGCATGACCAGGTCGAGGCGGCAAGTCAGGCTCCGCGACGCTGGTCGAAGGCGGACAATCCCGGCCAGCGCGGCAGGACACCTGGACCGTGCTTCGTGAATGCCGGCCCTGGGAGATCGCTCCCGGCAGAGGCAAGGAAATGGTCTGGCCAGCCACCGGACGTGAACCACGGGAATGAGGCTGTCCACCATTTCGGCGATCCAGGGGTGACAATCTCCCCTGAACCCGAGCCGCGCCTTGGCCGTCGTTCGGCGGGCCGGGAATGAGCGTACCGGGACCGTGTGACGCTGGCGAGCCGAGGCTTCCGCGACGACAGACGAAGGTGCCGGGCCGGGACGAGGACCCTCCAAGCAAGATGAGCGATGAAACGTGTTGATGATTTCCGCCTGAAACTGGGCAACCGGGAGTACGTCCCGATCATGATCGGCGGCATGGGTGTCGATATTTCGACCTCGGAGCTGGCGCTGGAAGCTGCGCGCCTGGGCGGCATCGGGCACATTTCCGATGCGATGATCCACGACGTGTCGGACCGCAAGTTCGACACCACCTTCGTCAAGGACAAGACCAGGACCTACAAGTTCAATATCAACAACCTGAACAAGGCCGTCGTCCAGTTCGACATGGGCCGCCTGGCCGAAGCGACGATCAATCACGTGCGCTCGACCATGGAGGCGAAGAGAGGCGACGGCCTGGTGTTCGTCAATTGCATGGAAAAGCTGACCATGAATGCGCCGCGCGAAACCTTGCGCACGCGCCTGTCGGCGGCATTGGACGGCGGCATCGACGGCATCACCCTGTCGGCCGGCTTGCACCTGGGTTCCTTCGGCCTGATCGCCGACCATCCGCGCTTCCGCGATGCCAAGCTGGGCATCATCGTGTCGTCCGCGCGCGCGCTGCAATTGTTCCTGCGCAAGAACGCCAGGCTGGACCGGTTGCCTGACTACGTCATCGTCGAAGGACCACTGGCCGGCGGCCACCTCGGCTTCGGCATGGATTGGGCCGAATACGACTTGCACGCCATCATGGACGAGATCCATGCATTCCTGAGGGACGAGCAACTGGCCATTCCGGTGATTGCCGCGGGCGGGATATTCACCGGGACCGATGCCGTGGGTTTCCTGGAAAAGGGCGCCGGCGGCGTGCAGGTGGCGACGCGCTTCACCATCACGCACGAGTGTGGCTTGCCCGCCGACGTGAAGCAGGAATACCTGAAGGCCACCGAAGACGACATCATCGTCAACGGCATTTCGCCCACCGGCTACCCGATGCGCATGTTGCGGAACACGCCGGCGATCGGTTCGGGCATCCGTCCGGGTTGCGAATCCTATGGCTACCTGCTCGACGCCAACGGCAACTGCGCCTATATCGATTCCTACAACCGCGAGGTGCTGGCCCATCCCGACCAGAAGACGGTCGTGGTGATGGACAAGACCTGCCTGTGCACCCACATGCGCAACTTCAATGTCTGGACCTGCGGCCACTACACGTACCGCCTCAAGGACACCACGCACAAGAAGGCCGACGGGACGTACCAGCTGCTCACGGCGGAGCATGTGTTCAAGGACTACCAGTTCAGCGTCGACAACCAGATCGCCTTGCCCCCGCGCGAGGACCGCAGCTGAGCATTGCCGCGCCGGCCCAGGTCACCGGGACCGGCGGATCGTCTGCTTCGTCTTCGTTGGCTGCCGCCGGCCGGCGACAGCCTCATGCCAGCGCACGGGCGATCGATTCCGCTGCGTGCGCCGGCGTACAAGCGCAGGTGTCGAGTGACAACGTGCCGGTCGAGACGGGTTCCAGGCGCATCTGCGCGATCGCTTCCCATGTGGGGAGCACGTGGCCGGCGATGTCGCTTCGACGCTCCCGCACTCGACGCTGGTGCTCCAGCGAATCCGAGCACGAGAGACGGACATGCAGGAAGCCCGAGCCGCATGCGCGCGCTACGGACTCCCAGGTCGCTCGGGTCGTGCGCGTCGCGTTCACCGCATCCGCGATCACGCTCAGCCCGAGGCGGAGATTGTCCGAAGCGATGCCGTAGGCGACCAGATAGCCTTCGGGGCCGACCGAGGCGGCCGCCCCGGCGGCCGACAGCGCCTGCTCGATGGTGTCGATCCGCAGATGAACGGCCGCCAGGCGCTGCGCCAATAGACGGGCAATGGTCGTCTTGCCCGTCCCCGGCAATCCCGAAAGGACGATGAGCATGCCGCATTGTGCTTCGGGACAGCCCGCTTGCGGGCCGAACGTGGCATTTCACCGAGCGCGCACGGGGCTACGCATCGCAGGCGACTTCTCGCCAGACCGGACCGCGCGCTCACGCGCGCTCGAAATCGATGAAACCCTGTTCGGGATCGACCGCCAGCAGGCGCACCTGCAGCGCGTCGCCGACATCGGCGCCTTCGAAGCCGCGCACCAGGCGGCCTTCCAGCAGCGGCCGCGCCGTGCGAACGAAGGTGCCCTTGGGCGCCGCGCCCGTGACGATGGCGGCAAACGTCTCGCCGATGCGATCCTGCATCAGCCAGCCGGCGGCGGCCTTGAGCACCTGCCGCTCCACCCGGTTGGCGTTGTCCTCCTGCAGCGTGCAGTGGCGCGCGATCTCCAGCAGCGCCTCGAACGCATAGGCCGGCGGATCGCCGGCGAGCGCGGCCTTGACCAGGCGTTGCGTCACGAGGTCGGGAAAACGCCGGTTCGGGGCCGTGGAATGCGCATAGTCGCTGACCGCCAGCCCGAAGTGACCGAGGTGGGTCGCGGCCGGCGCCGCGGCGGCGTACTCGCCGGGGCCGAGCATCTTCACGATGCGCAGCGACAAGTCGGCGAATCCCTGCGGGTCGGCTTCGCGGCGGCGGGTCAGGAAGTGGTCGAGCGCGACTGCATCAGGCTCGGTCGGCAGCGTGGTGCCGTAGCTCGCCGCCAGCGCCTCGATGCGGTCCCAGCGCCGCGGCGACTGCAGGAAACGGCGCAGCGACGGGAAGCCCCGATGCGAGAGGAACCGCGCCGTCGCGCCATTGGCGGCGATCATCAGGTCGGCGATCAGGTCCTTGGCGCGATTCTTCTCGTCCGCGCGCAGGTCCACCAGCTGGCCGTCCTCGAACACCGGACGGGCGGAGACGGTGCTGACGTTGAGCGCGCCGCGCTGATGGCGCCACTGCCGCAGCTGCGCCGCCAGCGCATCGTGCAGGCGAAGCTGCTGCGCCAGGCCCGGCACCTGCGGCAGTTGCGGCAGCGCCGCATCGGCGCCGTCCAGCCATTGCGAAACGCGCTCGTACGTCAACCTGGCGCGATTGAGCACCGCTGCCCGGTACAGTTCCGACGCGGCGACGCCGCCATCGGGCTGCACCACCATCTCCACGACCACCGCCAGCCGTTCCTGCCCCTCGTGCAGGGACGTGAGGTCGGTGGACAGCGCCTCCGGCAGCATGGGAAACACGCCGGCGGCGGTGTACACCGACGTCGTGTTGATGCTCGCGTGGGCATCCACCGCGCCGCCGGGACGCACCATCGCGTCGACGTCCGCCACGGCCACCAGCAGGCGCGCCGCGCCGCCGGCCAGCGGCTCGGCCACGCTCAGCTGATCGAGGTCGCGCGTGTCGTCGTTGTCGATGGAAAACCAGGTGAGGTGGCGCAGGTCGCGGATGTCGCCCGGCCGCTGCGGCCCGGCGTGGCGCGCCGCCTCCGCTTCCTGCAGCGCTGTCGGCGCGAAGGCCGGCAGCAGGCCGCGCGAACGCATGGCTTCGACGGCGAGGTGGTGCAGGCGGGACAGGTCCATGAGCAGGGATGGGCCGACTGTAGCGTGTGCCGGTCAGGAGCGATCGGCCTGCCTTACCGATGCTTACGATCAGCCTTGCCGCTATCCTCGGCCCGTGCCGGTCCACCCGCCGGGTGGATCACCTCCGGAGTCGTTCCATGTGGCAATCGGAATCGTCGCGACATACGCCGCCGGCCGCCGGCCACCGCAGCCCGCTGGAGCGGGTGCTGCCGGTGCTGTCGGTGTTCACCATGGTCATGACGGTGCCGCAGGTCTGGTCCGTCTGGGCGCAGGGCCGGACGGAAGGCGTGTCGCTGCTGTCCTGGGGCGCCTACCTGTTGTCGGCCTGCCTGTGGTTCTTCTACGGGCTGCACAAGCGTGACAAGACGATCTATGTCGCCTGCGTCGGCTGGGTGCTGCTCGATGGCGCCGTCGTCGCCGGCGTGTTGTGGCACGCCGGGTAGCCTCCACCTTTGCCGCTCGGCGCGCGCGGGGCAGGGCGCGCCGGTCGACGGCGCGGTGGCCGGCCAGCCCGGTGAGCTCGCGTTCCGAGGGGCGACCCGCCGCCCGGCCTCAGGTGCCCGGCTTGAGCACCACCTTGGTCCAGCCGTTGCGGCGCTCGTCGAACTTCTGGTAGGCCTCGGGCGCCTGCTCCAGCGGCAGTTCGTGCGAGACGATCCATGACGGCTTGACCTTGTCCTTCTCGATGAGGCGGCTCAGGAAGCGGTTGTAGGCCTTGACGTTGGCCTGCCCGGTGCCGATGGTCTGGCCCTTGAACCAGAACTGGCCGAAGTCGAAGGCCAGCTGGCCGCGCTTTTCCAGCTTGTTGTCGGCGTTGGGGTCCTCGGGCACGAACACGCCCACCACGCCGATGCGGCCGGTCGCCTTCACGGTCGCCACCAGGTTGTTCATGGTCAGGTTCGGCACTTCCTCCCGGTGCATGTTGCAGCACTGGTAGCCTACGCATTCGCACCCCTTGTCGGCGCCCTTGCCACCGGTCAGCTCCATGATCCGCTCGATGCCGCCGCCTTCGGTGTCGTCGATGGCCACCGCCCCGACCTTCTCGGCCAGGGCCAGCCGGTCCTTGTGGGTGTCGACCACCATCACCAACGCGGCGCCCCGGATCATCGACGCGTACGCCGCCATCAGCCCCACCGGACCGGCGCCGTAGATGACCACGTTGTCCCCCGGCTGCACCTGGGCCAGCTCGGTGGCGTGGTAGCCGGTCGGAAAGATGTCCGCCAGCATGACGTAGTCGTTTTCCTTTTCCTCGGCGCCGCGCGGCAACACCAGGCAGTTGAAGTCGCCGTAGGGCACGCGCAGCAGCTCGGCCTGCCCGCCGGCATACGGACCCATGCCGGCAAAGCCGTAGGCGGCGCCGGCCATCCCCGGATTACAGGTCAGGCAAAAGCCGCTGAGGCCCTTCTCGCAGTTTTCGCAGAAGCCGCAGCCGATGTTGAACGGCAGGCAGACCCGGTCGCCGACCTTGACCCGGTCGACGGCGGCGCCGATTTCGATCACTTCACCGAGGTTCTCGTGGCCGAGGATGCGGCCGGGTTCCATGGCGGTGCGCCCTTCGTACATGTGCAGGTCGGAGCCGCAGATGTTGGTGGTGGTGATGCGGACCAGCACGTCGGTCGCGCGCTCGATCTTCGCGTCGGGCATGTTCTTGACCACCACCTGCCGCGGGCCGTTGTAGACGAGCGCTCTCATGCGTGCTCCTTCTTCGCCGTGGCGCTGCTCTGCTTCTTCGGCGTCTTGGCGGCGCCCGCCGGCGCGGGCTGCTGCAGTTGCTTCTTGCGGGCGGCCAGCGCCGGCACCATGCCGCGCAGGTCGAGGTCGGCGTACCGGGCCTGGAGGAACAGCTGTTCGCGCTCTTCCAGCACGTGATGGTCGATCAGCTGGCCCAGCGATTGCACCGCCTCGTCGTAGCCCGCGTCGCCGGCGGCCATGGCCCCGATCTTGGCGATCAGCTCCTTGGCCTGGGCATGCTCCTGCTCGGCTTCGTCGAGCAGGCCGTCGTTGTCGATGGCCTTGCGCACGGCAGGATAGAAGATCTCTTCCTCGATCTGCGCATGGACCGTGAGCTCCTGGCAGATCTTGACGGCGACTTGCTGCTTGAATTGCGGCGGCGCGTCGTCCTCCACCAGGGCATTGAAGTCGATGAACAGTTTCTTGACGAGCTTGTGGTCCGCGTCCAGCAGATCGATCGCGTCTTCGTAGGCAGGCTGGGGCCTCATGAGGTACTCCTTGGGGTTGTGCACCGGATGCGGCGCACGACCCAATCTAGTGGCGCTGACCCGCGCCGCATGTCGGACGGGAAGTCCACGGATGTAGGAGCCGGCCCGCACGACACGCGCCGGCGTGCGCAGGGCGCGGTCGCTGCCGCGCTCCGGCGCCACGCGCAGAGGCGGCTGTCCCGCTCGCCGTTCGCAGGCGACCGCCCGGCTCACCCGGGGAGCGGCGGGCGGTTCTTGCGGTAGGAGTTCTTGACGGCGATCTTTCCGTCCCTGAAGGTGAACAGGTCGCAGCCGTTGACCTCGACCCGGCCGCCATCCGACCGCGTCCCGGTAAATGTCCACTCGGAGACGCCGCGGTCGCCGCAGATGAAGTGGCGGGCGCGCGACCATTGGGCGTCCGGGAAGGTCTGCCAGACCTCCTGGAACGCGGCTCGCACGGCCACGGCGCCGACCGATCGCGTGCCGCAGGCTTGAGGCCCGGCCGACGCCTCGAATACGCAGTCGTGCGTCATGAACCGCATCAGCGCCTCGACGTCGTGCCTGTTCCAGGCATCGGCGAAGGCCCGCAGATCAGCAACGGTGATGCTCATACTTCACCCCCGGGTTCGTGTGACGAGGCCATTGTCGTTCGATCCGGAACGGCTAGGCGCCCAGCCTTTGCCCTACCTCGGCGCGCCATCGGCACCCCGGATCCAGGAACGCGGCGCGCGCCACGGCCGAGCCCCCCGGGCACGCCGCTGGCTAGAATCGTGGGCCGTGCCAGCCGGCACATCCGCTAGGGGTGTTGCCGCCCGTCCGGGGCGGCGACTGAGAGAGTCCCTCTGAACCTGATTGAGGTAATCCTCGCGCAGGGAAGTCGTCGACCGCAGGAGGCGGGCCCGTTCTGCTCCGCCGCTCCCGCGCCGCCGCGCCCTGACGCGCCGCCTGGAGCAAGAGCACATGGCCAGTACGCCGTCCGCCACCGTCCCCGGGACCCGTTCTTCGAACGAGGCCCTGACCCCCGTCCCGTCCGCCGAGCGCGCCTTCGACTGGCGCCATCACGCCTCGCTCTGGTTCAGCCTGGGCGTGGGCCTGCTGGTGATGCAGGTCGGCGCCTACCTGGTGCCGGCGCTCGGGCCGCAGCAGGCGCTGCTCGCGATCGTCGGCGGCTCGGTCATCGGCGCCGGCCTGCTCGCCTGGGTCGCGAAGATCGGCTGCGACAGCGGGCTCGCCAGCGCCGGGCTGATGCAGGCCGTCTACGGGACCGGCTTCGCCCGCCTGCCCATCGTCCTCAACATCGTCCAGTTGCTCGGCTGGGGCGCCTTCGAGCTGGTCGTGATGCGCGACGCCACCATCGCCGTCGGCCGCCAGGCCGGCGTGATGGCGGCGCCGGCCTGGGCCGTGGCGGCGACCGTGCTGTGGGGCGCGCTGCTCGCACTGCTGGTGGCCGGCTCCATGGTGCGGCTGGTGCGCCGCCTGGTCTCGCGCCTGGCGCTGCCGCTGGTGATCCTGTCGCTGCTGTGGCTGACCTGGCAGTTCGCGGCCATGGCGCTGGCGCAGGGCTGGTCCACCATCTGGAGCCGGCCCGGCGCCGGCGGGATGGGCCTGCTGCCGGCGCTGGACCTGGTGATCGCCATGCCGGTCTCCTGGCTGCCGCTGGTCGCCGACTACGCGCGCCACGGCCGCGACGGCCGCGCCGCGCTGCGCGGCACCTGGCTCGGCTACGCGGTCGCCAACACCTGGTGCTATGCCCTGGGCGTGCTGGTGGCGATCACCCTGCCGAGCCAGGATCTGGTCACGGCCCTGCTGCTGGCGCAAGGCGGCGTGATCGCCTTGTCGCTGATCCTGGTCGACGAGGTCGACAACGCCTACGGCGACTGCTATTCGGGCGCCGTTTCCAGCCACAGCCTGATGCCGCGCTGGACCGTCCGCCGCTGGGGGCTGGCCATGGTGGCGGCCTGCACGGTGCTGGCGCTGGCGCTGCCGATGCACAGCCTGGAACCCTTTCTGCTGATGCTCAGCTCGATCTTCGTTCCCTTGTTCGGCGTGATCATCGGACGCCTGGCGGGCGCCGACACGGTGGCGCGGCTCGCGCGCGCCAAACGGGCCGAGGCGGCGCCCATCGCCATCTGGATCGCCGGCATCGCCGCCTACCACCTGTGCCGGCTCTACGCGCCTTCCTGGGGCGCGGCACTTCCTTCGCTGGCGCTGACGTTCACGTTGGCGCTGGCGACGCGGCCCGCCGACGGCGCTGCGCCGAGCGGCCGCCGTCGCGCCGGGGCAGGGGCGTAGCCCGCGGGCGCTGGCACACTCGGAATCCTCCGTCGGCCCGCGCCGACCTTGTCACTTGAAAGTCCGTCCATGCTTTTCCTCCTTCGCCGCTTCGGCTTCCTGATCGCGGCTGCGCTGCTGCTGCCGCCGCAGGCCAACGCGCAGGCGCCGTCCGGCGGCGCGGCCTCAGCCGGGAGGGCGGCCTTCCGGTTGTGCGATGCGGAAGGCTTCATGGCCCTGAACATGGGGCGCAACTACATGCTGGGCCGGCGCGATCGTGAGAGCGTGCTGCCGTACGTGCGTGGCGACGAGTTCGGACAGAAGCTGGCGCTCGAGTTGTTCGATCGCGTCGACAAGGGCGAGGTGAAGCACTACGCCGATTTCGCGGCGGAGAAACTGTACGACTGCGCCCGGCGGCAGAACATGGCGCTGCCGGAGCCGGTGGCGAAAGCGAAGATCTGCTACGCCCGGGCCGACATCCCGTTCTTCCTGCACGCGGACCGCCAAGCCGGGCTGGACCGGCCGGCAGCCGAAGAAAAGACCGCGGCGCGCCTGAAGAATCGCGAGCTGTACCCGCCCGCGCTCATTGGGGCGGTGGCCCAGGCGGTCTATGACGGCGCCGACGCACCGGACCTGCGCCAGCTGATGGGGATGGTGTTCTGGTCCTGTCTGCAGCAGGACGCAGCCAGGCGTTCATGACGCGGCCCGCTCCCGGGCCTCGATCGACCCGAAAGGCGGCGCGACGGTCCGCACATCGGAAGCGCCCGGGTTCCCGGCCGACGTGCCGTGCCGTGCCGAGCCGGGCCTTGGACATGCTTGCGCGCGGCGATCAAGGCCCGGGTGTCGGCACCAGCTCGAAGAACCCATGGACCGGCACCCAGGTCTTCTCGTTCGAGGCGATCCCTGCGATCCGGCCGGTGAGGGAGTTCAACACGACGGTCAGCGTGAAGCCGGAGCTCGAGAGGTACGAGATCAGGCGCACGCCGCTGGCGACGGCTTCGTCGGCGAAAGCGGGTCGGTCCACGCCGGCACGGCCGCTGTCGTGCGTGGCTGCCTGGTCCGCGCTGTGCCATTCCACCGTTCCGTCTTCGTGAAACACGTGGACGTGGGCGGCGCCCTTGGTCGGGCCGTCCGTCCACGAGAACCGTATGATCTTGCCGGTCACGCCGGTGGCCAGGTCAGTGCTGGTGGGGTCGGTGGCGCTCATGGGATGCTCCGGGGAAACGATCTCCTCGAGAGCCTGGTCCCGCGGCGCCAAACCGGCTGTCGCGCAATGGCGCACCGGGTTGTAGGAGCCTTCGGGCAGCCGCTGTCGCGCCGGGGCGGGACCGCGACACCTTACTTCGGACAGGGGACTGAACATGCTGTTTGCGGTCATCTTCACTGACAAGCCGGGCCACGGACCGCTCAGGGCCGAGCACTTGCAGGCCCATGTCGAGTGGGTGGCGCGGCACCAGGAGACGGTCCTGGTCGCAGGCTCCCTGCGCACGCAGCCGGAGGCGGTGCCGAAAGGCGGCTTGTGGGTGGTCGAGGCGCCCTCCAAGGAGGCCGTCCTCGAACTCATGAAGTCGGACCCGTTCCACCGCTGCGGGCTGCGCCAGGAGGTCGAAGTCCTGCACTGGAACAAGGCACTCGAGAAGAAGGTCCTGGTGTGAGGGCCGCACCGCTGCTCGATCGCACCTGAACCAGGCCGGCCATCACCAACGTCAAGCGCATGGATACCTTGCGAATCACCACCGACACGTCGCAGCTCGATGTGCCTCTGATCCACGCCTTCCTCAGCCAGCATTCGACCTGGGCGCGCGGCATCCCGCTGGCGACCGTGCAGCGCGCGATCGAGCACTCGCTCTGCTTCGGCGGCTTCCTCGGCCAGTCCCAGGTGGCGTTCGCCCGCGTCGTCTCCGACTGCGCGACGTTCGCCAACCTGGTGGACGTGTTCGTCCTGCCCGCCCACCGGGGCCGGGGCCACGGCAAGGCGATGCTGCGCGCGGTGCTGTCGCATCCGGACCTGCAGGGGCTGCGCCGCTTCACGCTGGCCACGGCCGATGCCCACGGCCTGTATCGCCAGTTCGGATTCGACGCCCCCGCGAAACCGGAGTCGCTCATGGAGCGCTACTTCCCGCAGATCTATCGGGACGCGGCCTGAGATGGCGGGCCGTCTCCCCCGGGTCCGCCCCTGGCCATTGCGTTAGCGTCGTGGAGTTGCTCGTCATCCGGCACGGAGAGACCGAGTTCAATCGGGCGGGCCGGTATCTCGGCGCACTCGACCCCGAGCTGACGGATCGAGGCAAAGAGCAGGCGATCGCGCTCCGGCCCTTGCTGGCGGACATCGATGTCGTGCTCTGTTCCCCGCTGCGGCGGGCGCGCCAGACGGCTGAACTGATCTGCGCCGGACGCGCGCTCAGCCCGGTACCGGTGGAGTGGCTGCGCGAGCGCCATGTCGGCGTGTTCGAAGGGCTCACCCGCAGCGAGGCCCAGGCGCGGTTTCCGGAACTGTGGGCGCGCAACATCACCCGTCACTGGGCTGCTGCGCCGCCCGGCGGCGAATCGATCGAACAGGTGGTTCAGCGCGTGCGCGAGGGCCTCGCTGAACTTGCCGCCTCGTGCCCAGGCAGGCGCGTGGCGCTGGTCTGCCACGGTTTTGTCGCCAAAGTGCTGCGCGCGATCGGGCACGCCGGTTTTGACGACTTCTTCGATTGGCAGCTGCCCAATGCGGGCGTTTACGCAATGACGGTCGACGGCGCCTTCGACACCGCCGCGCAGTGCGTGCTGGCCCTGGCGCTGGTCAAGTGCAAGTCTCAAGACCCTTCCCGAGATTCAACGCATGAATAAGTACCTGGCCGGCTCACTGAGCGCATTCACTGCCGCGGTTATTGGCTTCTTGATCCATGTCGGCAGCCAGGAGTGGGTCCGATCCTGGGTCTCCGCGCACATGCAGGGGCGCGCGGTCATTCCGTCCTGGGATGTGCGGTGTGTCGCGTTGCTGACCTCGCTCGAAACCGGCATCGGCCTCGTCGTTCTCTACGCGCTGATCCGGCCGGCGTTGCCTCGAAGGTCGTCGCTGCTGCGCGGCGTCGTCCTGGGCGTCCTCCTTCTGGCCGTCATGGGCCGACTATTTCGGCAGCCGGCGATGAATCTGGTCATCGGCAATCCTTTGCCTGTCGTTGCGGTGCAGGACGGAATTTCCTGGGTGCTGTGGACTGGCATGAGCGTCGTGGTCGCGGCAGTCTACGACGCACTCTCGCCCGCAGATGCTTCTTGAGATGTGAGCACCTTCGACACGGACGCACTGGGGCACCCTTCGGGCTGTGCCGCCTTTGCGCTCGGATGCTTGGCAGCCTGCCTCGGTTCGCGGACCGCCCTTCACGGCGGGTCGCCGCCCGAAGACCATCGCGGCAGGGTAAAGCCGGTCAGGAGCGCCAGGATGCGCAGGCCACTGGCGCTGGCGGCGGCGAGCACCAGCCCCAGGCTCGCCGGCAGGCCGCCATGCTGCGCCAGCACCAGCACCCAGCCGCCCGCGAAGGCGCAGACGGCGTAGGGACGGTGGTCGCGCAGCGCCGTCGGGATCTCGTTGCAGACGATGTCCCGCAGCACGCCGCCGAAGGTGGCGGTGATCACCCCCATCAAGACGGCGACGATGCCGGGCAGCTCCTGGGCCAGCGCCAGCTGGGTGCCGCTGGCGCTGAACAGGCCCAGGCCGAGCGCGTCCGGCCATTGCATCGCCCGTTCGGTCGGGGCGAAGTGGCGCGCCCTCAGCACGGCCATGGCGCCGATGCACAGCGCCAGCAAGGCCCACAGCCACTCGGAATGCGCCACCCAGAAGAACGGGCGGCGATCCAGCAGGACGTCGCGCAGCGTGCCGCCACCGAAGGCGGCGAGGCCGGCCACCAGGCACACGCCGACCGCGTCCAGGCGTTTGCGGGCGGCCTCCAGCAGGCCCGACAGGGCAAAGGCCACGGTCGCGGCAACCTCGACCACCGTGAGCAGCCAGGACAGCAGGGGCGGATTCGACATGCACCGATTGTCGGGCGCGACGCTGCGCTTTCGGCGCCCCGCTCCCGGCGCCGGTCCGACGGCAAGCGCCGCGAGCGCACACCCCCCGCGCCCGCGGCTCGCACGCAACCAGGCGCAGCCGTCAGCCGGCCTTGGCGTACACGTCGGCGCTCAGCACTTCGATGCCCACGAACGGCTCGTTGCCTTCGACCCAGGCGTCGTGACCCGGCGGAATGGTGTACGACTCGCCCGGGCCGATCGTCTTTTCGGAGCCGTCGGCCAGCCGCACGTGGATCCGGCCGGACACGGCATGGCCCACATGCGAGAGCTGGCACAGGTCGGTCTTGACCACCGGCTTCACGCATTCCGACCAGCGCCAGCCCGGCTGGAAGTTGAATCGGCCGATGGTGTACCCCTCGAGCTTGACCACCTCGACGCGCGTCTTGTCGGGGGCGCGGACCTCGTCGGGCGTGCCGTGCGACTTGACTTCGAACCTGCTGACCGAAACGGGAGTTGCCATGGTTGCCTCCTAAAGCCGAGGAACGCCGCGGATCGATCCGGCAGCGTTGCCGCGCAGGCCGCGCACAGCTCGTGACATCGAAGCGCACGGGCAAGCGCGGCCGCCCAGCCGGCTCACTATAGGAACCAGGCCACCCGAGTTCAATCGCGGCAGCAGTCCCGCGCGATCCAATTGCTGTACCGCATTTGCATATTCCAATAAGCATCTGAAATTTCGTTCGTTCCCATCGGCGCGCGCCGCTTCCAGAATCGGTTCCCGACCAATCCACGCACCTGGAATTCCGATGCAGCATCGCCGCCATTTCCTGAAGACTTCCGCGTCCGCGCTCCTGGGCGCCGCGGCCTCCGGCCTTGTCACCTCGACGGCCGCCGCCCAGCAGAAGGTCGAGATCCTGAACGTCTCGTACGACCCCACGCGCGAGCTGTATGTCGACTTCAACAAGGCATTCGCGAGCCACTGGAAGGGCCAGACCGGGCAGGAGGTGGCGATCAAGCAGTCGCATGGCGGCTCCGGCAAGCAGGCCCGATCCATCATCGACGGACTCGATGCCGACGTGGCGACGCTCGGGCTGGCCGGCGACACCGACGCCCTCGCGACGCACGGGGGCTGGGTGAAAGCGGACTGGCAAAAGCGCCTGCCGCACAACTCGTCGCCCTACACCTCGACGATCGTGCTGGTGGTTCGCAAGGGCAATCCCAGGGGCATCAAGGACTGGGACGACCTGGTGAAGCCGGGCGTCGCCGTGATCACGCCCAATCCCAAAACCTCGGGCGGGGCACGCTGGAACTACCTCGCGGCCTGGGAGTTCGCGCGGCGCAGGTATGGCGGCGACGCCAGGGCGAAGGAGTTCGTCGCCAGGCTCTATGGCAACGTCGTGGTGCTCGATACCGGCGCCCGCGGTTCGACCAGCAGCTTCGCGCAGCGCGGCCAGGGCGACGTGCTGATCGCCTGGGAGAACGAAGCCTACCTGCTGGGCAAGGAGTTCGGTGCGAAGTTCGACGTCGTCGCGCCGTCGCTCAGCATCCTGGCGGAACCCGCCGTCGCCGTGGTGGACAAGAATGTCGACCGCAAGGGCACGCGCGCGGTGGCCGAGGCCTACCTGCGCTACCTGTACAGCGAGGAAGGCCAGGACCTGATCGGCCGCAACTTCTACCGTCCCGCCGCCTCGCCGAGGGCCCAGGCGAAGTACGCGGGCCAGTTCCCGAGACTCAACCTGTTCACCGTCGACCAGGCATTCGGTGGCTGGGCCAGGGCGGACAGGGACCATTTCGCCGACGGCGCCAGCTTCGACCAGATCTACACGCGCAAGTAGGCACGGCGATCCCCGGCTGGCGAGGTGGACACGGCTCAGCGAGCGGGGCCGCCGGCCGTCGATCGCGGCGCTTTCGCGCGCGAGGGTGGGACGGCGTGCGCGGCAGCACCGTGAGCACGCGCACGCCGCCGCTAGCGCTTGAACAACCTGGTCCGGTGATGCTCGAGATAGTCCAGCTGGCGCCGCGCGAATCCGCGCGGCGAGGCGCTCTGTGCGACCGACCAGCCCTGCACGACGCGATCGGGCAGCGCCGCGCTGACGAGCAGACGGCCGGCCGGGTCGAAGGAAATGTAGCCCTTGCTGAACAGCAGGTGGTAACTCGGCGTCAGCAGCAGCCCGTTGGCGCCGTCCAGCCGCTCGCGGTTGGAGCAGGTCGCCCACGGCTTGATGTGCGCGGCCTGCAGCAGCCCCGGTTCGGTGACGCCGGTGGCGCGGCAGCCGCTTTCGAAGGCGGCGACGGCGACGCGGAATCGTCCCTGGCCGAACCTGGCCTTCAGCAGTTCCTCGCGGTCCGCCTCGGCCAGGCACTCGCTGCTGCGGATCGCTTCCTCCTGCTGCGCGATCAGGGCCGCCAGTGCGTCGAGCTCGCGCGAATCGTCGCAGGCATCGAGCTCATCGACCAGCGTCTTGCCGGCGACGTCGTCGACCCAGCCCAGCTCGCGCATCAGCGCGCGGAACGCCGGCCGCATGCGCCAGGTCGCGGTGTCCGGATCGCAGTACCCGATGAGATCCCTGCCGCCGCGCGGGGCGCGTCCCATGCTCTGGCCGATCCGGCGGCCCAAGGCCCGGCAGCGGCGCACGATCCGCCGGTTCGGCTTGGTCGCCTCCGGGGCGTACTCGACGCCGGCGGGCGTGTCGTAGAGCTGGCGCAGATCGGCCAGCGCCTGGGTGTCCAGCGCCACGCCCTTGAGCGCCTGGACCAATGCTTCGTCGCTTCGCGCAGCCTTCATGATGTCTGCTCCTGCCGGCGCGCCCGTGCCCTGCGTTCCCAATACTGCGGCGGCCGGGGCGCAAGACCATGACCTGCCTCAAGGCCGGCGGACAGCGCCTCACCGGATGTAGGCCTCGGTCGCATAGCGGCGCATCATCCGGTGGCTGTTGAAGTACGGCGCGGTCTTGCTGATCGCACCCTTCATCAGCCTGATCCAGGGCGCGGGCGCACCGACGTCGTACAGCGGCAGCACCACCTGTTCCAGCTTCTCGTAGAGCGGCCCGGCGTCGCTGCTCGCGTCCGGGGCGCCCACGGCCCAGCCCGTCACGCCCTCGATGCAGCCCTCGATCCACCAGCCGTCCAGCACCGACAGGCTGGGCACGCCGTTGAAGGCGGCCTTCATGCCGCTGGTGCCGGAGGCCTCGAACGGCGGCAGCGGCGTGTTCAGCCAGACGTCGACGCCGGCCACCATCAGGCGGGCAAGCGCCAGGTCGTAGTCGGGCAGGTAGACGACCGGCACGCGCCCGGCCAGCTCGCGCGCGTGCGCCAGCAGCTGCCGGATCAGGGCCTTGCCCTCGGCGTCCAGCGGATGGGCCTTGCCGGCGAGCAGGACCTGGAACGGGCGCCTGGCCGCGATCGCGGCCAGGCGGCCGATGTCGGTGAACAGCAGGTCCGGCCGCTTGTACGAGGTCATCCGGCGCGCGAAGCCGATCGTGGGCAGCGCCGGGTCGAGCGCCGTGCGGGTGAGCGCGCGCACGGCGTCCAGCAGTTCGCGCTTGCAGGCGACGTGCGCTTCCCAGACTTTCGCGTCGGGCAGGCAGCTCTCGGACCGCACCAGCAGTTCCGGCTCATGGCACCAGCCGGGCAGATGCGCGTCGTACAGCTGGCGGAACGGGCCGGCGGTCCAGGTGTAGGGGTGCACCCCGTTCGTGATCGCCTGCACGTGATAGCCGGGGAACATCCTGGTCGAGAGTTCCGCGTGGCGCTTGGCGACGCCGTTGACGAACTCGCTCAGGTTCAAGGCGAGGCGGGTCATGTTCAGGTCCTCGTCGCCGGCCAGGTGCTTCAGCACGGACAGGTCGACCATGCCGCCCAGCAGCGGCTCAACCAGCGGATACGGGAAGCGGTCATGGCCGGCCTCGACCGGCGTGTGGGTGGTGAAGCTGCAGAGCGCCCGCACGCGCGGCAGGTCGTAGGGCGGTTCGCCCGGCTGGACGTCGGCCGCCGGATACGAATAGCGCCGCAGCAACTCGAGGCCGAGCATCGCCGAGTGCCCCTCGTTCATGTGGAACTGCCGGATCTCGAACCCGAGCGCCTGCAGCATCCGCACCCCGCCGACGCCGAGCACGATCTCCTGCTTGAGCCGGTATCGGCTGTCGCCGCCGTACAGGTAGTGCGTGATCTCGCGATCCTGCGGCGCGTTCTCGTCGAGCGCGGTGTCCAGCAGGATCACCGGCGCGCGGCCGCCGAGCTGGCTTTCCAGCACGTACAGCCAGGCGCCGATCCAGACCGGACGCCCTTCGATCGAGACGGCGATCTTCGCGTCCAGCGCCCGCATCCACTGGCGCGGCTCCCATGGCGCCGGCTGCTCGACTTGACCGGCCGATGGGTCGAGCGCCTGCCGGAAGTGGCCGGCGCGCGAGACCAGGCTGACGGCGACCAGCGGCAGCCGCAGGTCGGCCGCCGAACGCATGGTGTCGCCCGCCAGCACGCCCAGGCCGCCGGTGTAGGTCTTGATCTCGTTGCGCAGCGCGATCTCCATCGAGAAGTAGGCGATCCGCGGCTCGTGGATGAATTCGTCCATGCCCTGGGTTCCCGGTCGACACGCGCCATGACGGCGGGCTACGCCATCGCCTTCAACGCAGGCACGCCAGGACCGTGGCGGCCGCGCTGCCGCGCCCGCGGCGGCGTCATTGGTGGGCGATCGCCGGCGGCTCGGCCGCTCCGGGCTGCTGCTCCTTCCATTTCTGGTAGCACTGCAGGCCGCAGAAATACAGCACGTAGTCGGTTGCCTCGGGCACCGCGGCTTCCGACCTGGGCACTTCCCTGAAGCACATTTCGCAGGAAACAAGGTCCTGTTCCGTTGACGTGGTTGCACCGGTCATGGGGCACCTCCGGATGAGCGAGTGGCGGCGCGCCCCCGGGGACGGCCGACCGCGGCGGCTGCGACGACAGCCGCTCTTTCCACTATAGGCGGCGGCGCTGGAACCACCACCGGGCCGGGCGGGGCAGGGGCCGCTCCCGCCGGCGTCAGTGCGGCGCGAAGTAGCGCACGATGCCGGCCAGCGTCGCCAGGCGCGGTGCATCGGCGTCGGGGACATTGACGCCGCTGCGCTGCGACAGCCCGATCACGACATTGAGGAAATCCATGGAGTCGAGGTCCAGCGCCTCGCGCAGGTCGGCGTCGTCGGCCACGGCGCCGAGGTCGGCCTCGGGCGCGATGCCGGCCAGGACCTCGGCGACCAGGGCGCGGATCTGCTGCTCGGTCATGGCTGCGCTCCGGCCAGCGCCGGCGGATCCTGCAAGGCGCGGTCGATCGCGGCCAGCAGCAGGCCGCCGACATGGCCGTCGCTGGCGCGGTGGTCGGCCGCGAGCGTCGCCGCCAGCACCGGTCGCGCTTCGAGCCGCCCGTCGACGACCCAGGGCCGCGGCACGATGCGCCCGAACCCGACGATCGCCACCTGCGGCGGATAGATCACGCCCAGCACCGCATCGGCGCCGCGTTCGCCCAGGCTGGTCACGGTGACGGTCGGATCCGCGATTTCCGAACTGCGCAGCCGGCCGGTGCGGGCACGCTCGACCAGCTCGCGCATCGCGGCCATCAGGGCCGGCAGGCTCGCCCGGTCGGCGTCGTGGATCGCCGGCGCCACCAGGCCGCCGCCGCGCAGCGCGATCGCCCAGCCGGGGTGGATGCCGGCGCCCGGCCGGAAGGCCTCGTGCTCGTAAAAGCCGTTGAGCTGCGGCACTTCGCGCAGCGCCAGCGCCGCCGCCTTGAGCAGCAGCGCGGCGGCCAGCAGCCGGTCGGCCGGGGCGTGCTCGCGGTTGTACGCGTCGAGCCAGGCGACCGCCGCGCCGCAGTCGATCGCCCGCGTGAGGTAGTAGTGCGGGATCTCGCGCTTGGATCGCCCCATCGCCACGGCGATGGCCCGCCGCATCGAGGACGGGTCGAACCGGGGCGGCGCTGCGGCGGCTGCCGGCGCTGCTGCCGGCGTGGCCGCGGCGCGCTCGACGTCGGCCAGGGTGACGGCGCCCTCGTCACCGGTGCCGTGCAGCTGGTCGATGTCCAGGCCCAGCGCCTGCGCGCGTTGGCGCGCCGCCGGGCTGGCTCGCGGCCGCGCCGGGACGAGCGAACCGGCGCCAGCCGCCGCCGTCCCTTCCTCGCGCACATGCGCCAGCACCGCACCGACCGGCAACTCGGTGCCGGGCGGCGCCAGGTCTTCGATCAAGCCATCGAGGAAGATCTCGACGTCGATGGCGCCCTTGTGGGTCTCCACCACCGCCACCACGTCGCCGCGCTTGACCCGGTCACCGGGCCGCACCAGCCACTGCACCACCTTGCCGGTTTCCATGTCGGCGCCCAGCGCGGGCATCACGAAGTCGCGCATGGCGTGTCAGCGCGGCCGCACCAGCGCGCGCGCCGCCGCGAGGATCGCGCCGGTGCCGGGCAGGGCCGCCTCCTCCAGCTGCGCCGCGTAGGGGATCGGCACCTCGGCGCTGCAGACGCGCCGCACCGGTCCGTCCAGTTCATAGAGGGCCTGCTCCGCCAGGCGCGCGGCGATCTCGGCCGACAGCGAGCCGCTGCGCCAGCCCTCGTCGACGATCACGCAGCGGTGGGTGCGGGCGACCGATGCGAGGATCGTGGCGTCGTCGAGCGGCCGCAGCACCCGCAGGTCGACCACCTCCGCCTCGATGCCCTCGGCCGCCAGTTGCTCGGCCGCTGCCAGGCACTTGGGCAGGCTGTTGCCGTAGGTCAGCAGGCTCACGTCGCGGCCGGCGCGGCGCACCCGCGCGTGTTCGATGTCCACCGCCGCGATCGCCGGGTCCAATTCGCCCTCGGCGTTGTACAGCACGATGTGCTCGAAGATCAGCACCGGGTTGGGGTCGGCCAGCGCGGCCGCCAGCATGTGCCGGGCATCCTCCACCGTCGCGGGCGCCAGCACCTTCAGCCCCGGAATGTGCGCGAACCAGCCTTCCAGGCTGTGCGAATGCTGGGCCGCCAGCTGCCGGCCCGCGCCGGTCGCCAGGCGGATCACCAGCGGCACGGCGAACTGGCCGCCCGACATGTGCGACAGCGTCGCCGCGTTGTTGAGGATCTGGTCCAGCGCCAGCAGGCTGAAGTTGCAGGTCATGATCTCGGCGATCGGCCGCAGCCCGGCGATGGCGGCGCCGATGGCCGCGCCGACGAAGCCGTTTTCCGCCAGCGGCGTGTCGAGGATGCGCTCGGGGCCGAATTCCTCCAGCAAGCCCTTGGTGACCGCGTAGCAGCCGCCGTACTTGCCGACGTCCTCGCCCAGCACGAAGCAGCGCGGATCGGCCAGGAGGGCGGCGCGGATCGCCTGCCGGCAGGCCTCCCGGTAGGTGATGCGCAGCGGCGCCGCGTTCATGGCGGCACCCGCGCCGGCGCGTCCTGCACCACGCTGTCCATCAGGACGAACCGCTCGAGGTCGGCCGCGGGTTCGAGCGTGCCGGCCTCGGCGAAGGCGACCG
Organism: Ramlibacter sp.; assembly: GCF_035554825.1. Taxonomy (GTDB): domain Bacteria; phylum Pseudomonadota; class Gammaproteobacteria; order Burkholderiales; family Burkholderiaceae_C; genus Ramlibacter. The sequence continues at coordinate 53,180 of NZ_DATMHS010000134.1, forward strand.
CCGCGTCGATCTCGGCCCCGATCTCGGCGTCGATCCGCGCGCTGTCCGACTCCGCCAGGAGATGGCTGTCCTGCATCCAGGCGCGCAGCCGCTCGATCGGGTCGCGCTGCTTCCACTGCTCGATCTCGCCGCGCGAGCGGTAGGCCTGGGTGTCGAACATCGAGTGCGCCCGGAACCGGTAGGTGCGGCACTCCAGCAGGAAGGGGCCGGCGCCGCTGCGCACATGCGCGGCCGCAGCGCGGGCCGCCGCCTCCATCGCCACCGGCTCCATGCCGTCGGCCTGGGCGGCGGGCATGCGGTAGGCCTGGGCCTTGCGGAAGATGTCGGTTTCGATCTCGCCGTCGGCCAGCGGCACGCCCATGGCATACAGGTTGTTTTCGCAGACCAGCAGCAGCGGCAGCCGCCACAGCATGGCCAGATTCATGGTCTCGTGGAACGCGCCTTCGCCGACGGCGCCCTCGCCGAAGAAGCAGGCGGTGATCGCGGCCCGGCCCAGCCGCTGGTCGGCCAGCGCGATGCCGGCGGCCAGCGGCAGCCCGCCGCCGACGATCGCGTTGCCGCCGAAGAAGCGCCGCTCGCGGTCGAAGATGTGCATCGAGCCGCCGCGCCCGCGGCTGCAGCCTTCGAGCTTGCCCAGCATTTCGGCCATCAGCGCCTGCATGGGCAGGCCGCGGGCCAGCGCGTGGCCATGTTCGCGATAGGTCGCGACCACGGCGTCGCCGGCGCCGAGCGCCGCCATCAGTCCCACCGCCACCGCCTCCTCGCCGTCGTACAGGTGCAGGAAGCCCCGGATCTTCTGCGCCTGGTAGAGCTCGACGCACCTGGCCTCGAACCGGCGGATGCGCAGCATCTCGCGGTACAGGTGCTGCGCGTGCGCGCGGTCGAGGTGGATCTTGGTGCTCATGGCGGCGTCAGCGTTCGTCGCTCTCGAGCGTGGACAGATCGCCCTCGGGCAGGCCGAGCTCGCGCGCCTTGAGCAGGCGGCGCATGATCTTGCCGCTGCGCGTGCGCGGCAGCCCGGCGCGGAACTCGATCTCGCGGGGCGCGACGCTGGCGCCGAGGCGGCGGCGCGCGTGGCCCAGCAACTCGCGCCGCAGCGCCTCGTCGGCCGTGAAGCCGGCCTTGAGCACGACGAAGGCCTTGACGGTCTCGCCGATGGTGGGGTCCGGCGTGCCGATGACGCCGGCCTCGGCCACGGCCGGATGCTCCATCAGCGCGCTTTCGACCTCGAACGGTCCGATCAGGTGTCCCGCCGACTTGATCACGTCGTCGGCGCGGCCGACGAACCAGAAATAGCCATCGGCATCGCGCCTGGCGAGGTCGCCCGTGAGGTACCAGCCGTCGGCGAAGCATTTGCGATAGCGCTCCTCCTCGTGCAGGTAGCCGCGCATCATCGACGGCCAGGGCGCCGCCAGCGCCAGTTCGCCCTGCGCCATCGGCTCGTCGAGCAGCTGCAGGCCGCCGCCTTCGGTCCGGCGCACGATGGCGGCCGTGATGCCCGGCAGCGGCCGGCCCATGGAGCCCGGCTTGACGTCGACGGCGACGTAGTTGGCGATCATGATGCCGCCGGTCTCGGTCTGCCACCAGTTGTCGTGGAACGGCAGGCCGAAGGCCTCGACGCCCCAGACCACGCCCTCCGGATTGAGCGGCTCGCCCACGCTCGCCATGAAGCGCAAGGCCGACAGGTCCAGGCCCCGCAGCGCAGCGCTGCCGAGCTTCATCATCATGCGGATCGCCGTCGGCGTCGTGTACCAGACGCTCACCCGCTCGCCGGCCAGCACCGAGTACCACAGCTGCGCGTCGAACTCCGGCTCGAGCACGACCGAGGTCACGCCGCAGCACAGCGGGGCGATGATCCCGTAGCTGGTGCCCGTCACCCAGCCCGGGTCGGCGGTGCACCAGAAGACGTCCTGTTCGTGCAGGTCGAGCGCGTAGCGGGCGGTCGCGAGGTGGGCGACCACGGCCCGGTGGACGTGGACCGCGCCCTTGGGCCGGCCGGTGGTGCCGCTGGTGAAGTGCAGCAGGGCGGGCGACTCCGGGTCGGTGGCGGCGATGGCGTACTCGGCGCTGGCGCGCTCGACGGTCTCGTCCCAGCCGTGCACGCCGGGGCCGCGCAGGTCCTCGCCGGCGCCGACCAGGATGGCGTGGCGCAGGCCGGGCAGGCGCTGGCGCAGCGGCTCGACCTTGCGGCGGTAGAGATCGGCGGTCGTGACCAGCACCCGGGCGTCGCCGAGCTGCGCCCGGGTGGCGATCGGTTCCGGGCCGAACGCCGAGAACAGCGGCGCGGCGACGCAGCCGGCCTTGAGCGCGCCGAGCACGGCGACGTACAGCTGCGGCTGGCGCCCCATCAGGACGAACACGCGCTCGCCGGGCAGGACGCCGAGGGCGGCCAAGGCGTTGGCGAAGCGGTTGGTCGCCAGCGCCAGCTGCTGGTAGCTCACATCGATGCGCTGTCCGGCCTTGCCCCGCCAGCGGATCGCGATCTTGCCGCCCTGGCCGCGGCGCACGTGCCGGTCGAGGCACTCGTGCGCGATGTTGATGCCGCCCGCGGGCAAGCCGTCCAGCGCGGCGGCGGCGCGGTCCCAGCTGAACGCGGCGCAGGTGGCTTCGTAGTCGAGCAGGTGCGGCGTGGGGACCAGGGCGGCCGGATGCTTGGCGATCCGGTGCACGGCGGGCGCGATGTCCATGGCGACTCGGTCCTGCGGCGCCCTCAGGTGGCCGATTCGCCGCGGATGACGAGCACCGGCACCGGCGCCAGGCGCACGATCTGCTCGGCGCCGCTTCCAAGCAGCACCCGCCCGACGCCATGGCGGCCGTGCGTTCCGACCACGATCAGATCGGCTTGCCAGTGCCGCGCGGCGTCGGCCACGGCCTCGCCCAGGCGCTCGCCGGGATGGTCGAGGAGCTGGGAATCGGCCGCGACGCCGGCCGCCTGTGCCGCCGCCAGCGCCTTGGCCAGGATCTCCTCGCCGGCCGCGCGAAGAAAGAGCGTGGCCTGCCCGTCGAAATCGAGCCCGGTCGCGTAGGTCAGCTCGACCGAATGGAACAGCCTGAGCGACGCCCCCGTGTCGCCCGCCAGCTGCAGCGCGGCGGCCAGCGCCTTGTCGGAGGTGGGACTGCCGTCGACCGGCACCAGGATGCGCTTGAACGTGGCCACCATGTGTCCTCCCGCGGGGTTGCGCCTGCCATCAAGATAGGCGGGCATCGGCGGGTGACGTTGATGAAGCGCAAGCAACCGGTGGCGCCCCGCAGGAGCGCTTCACCCCTTGGCGGGCCCCGGGGCGCGGGCCGCTACCGGCTTCGCAGGGCGGGATGCGAAACGCTACTTCGCCGTCAGCGACCGGTCCACTTCCTCGCGTACCAGCTGAACCAGTTGCTGCTGGCCAAAGGAAGGCAGCGGACGGCCGTTGACGAAATACTCCGGGGTGGCCGTCACCTCCAGCGTGTTCGCGTCCTGGATGTCCTGCTCGATCGCGCGGGCGATCTCCGGCGACTTCATGTCTTCCTTGACCCGGTCCGTGTCGAGCCCGACGTTCACCAGATACGGCCAGATCCGTTCGACGTGCGCCGTGTGGTTCTGCACCCATCCCGACTGATTGGCCAGCAGCGTTTCCAGCGTCTGCCAGAACTTGCCCTGTTTGCGACTGGCCTCCAGCGCCTTCACCACCTCTTGCGACCCGGCGTGGAAGGGCGCGTAGCGGACGGAAAGACGGATCTTCTCGGGCTGCTCCGCCAGCATCTTCTTGACCAGCGGGTAGAACGCGGCGCAGGTGCCGCACGCCGGGTCCAGGAACTCGACGATATGCACCGGCGCCTGCGCATTGCCGATCGTCGGCGAATGGAATCGAACGAGCGACTTGCGGTTGTGCGCGGCGGCCTGGACGTTTTGTTGATCGCCGTTTCGCACGTACATCGTGGCCGCGCCGGAGAACAGGGCCGCTAGGAGAACGCCGGCCACGACGAAGATCGTCTTTCGTTTCATTCGAGTGATTCGCAGAAGTTGATTGGTGGATGCGAGCCGGCGCGGGGCTTGCCGGTCGCGTGCTTGCCGTGACGCGCTCCAGGCCGATACCGGTTGCACGGCCCCGAGCTGGCGACGCACGCTATTGCGAACCTGTTCCTGCCCGCGTGCCTTGACGACCATCAACTCGCACTCACCTGGGCCGGCAGCACCCCGGGCGCCGGACGACTGTCGAACCTGTAATGAACCCGTCACGGGCACGTCCCGGGTGCGTTCCTACAGTGGGAACCGTGATGCAGGCGTTGCATCCAGCGGCCCGAAAGACCGCCGTCCACTCTTTTGAAGGAGCTTCATCATGTCAGTTCGCCACCATGTCACCGCGCTGGCCATCGCCACCCTGGGTCTGCCCGCAGCGTTCGCGCAAACCACCGCGGTCTTCGTCGGCGGAGAGGCCGGCTGGATCGATCGTCCCGTCCAGACCTCGCTCACGCCGCAGCAGGTCCGCAGCGAGTTCCTGCGGTTCCGCGGCAATCCGGTCGCGCCGGACGGCGGCCGCTATGTCGGCGGCGAGGAAGGGTACGCCTTCCCCGCGCATACCTACGCGGTGCGCGACGGACGGCTGGTCTGCACCGACAAGATCGCCCACAACCCGGCGCCCGCCGCCATCAAGTCGCCGGCGGAAGCACAGCGCTTCCAGCAGCAGTACCCCGCCTGAGCGAGCAGCCGCCCGCCAGCCATGACCGAAGGAGGATCCGTCCCAGCCGAGGCGGCTCCTCCTGCCCACCGGAGAAACCGACTTGAAAACGATCCACGCCTTCGCGACCGCGGCCGTCATGGGCCTGCTCGCACTGTCCGCACTTCCCGCAGCCGCGCAAAGCCCGCACGGGCATGACCAGGCCGGCATGGCGATGCCCTCGATGCCGCAGCACGCCTCGGGCGAGGGCGAGGTGCGCAAGATCGACGCGCGCAACCGCAAGGTCACGCTCCGCCACCAGGCGAGCAAGGACCTCGGCATGCCGGCCATGACCATGGTCTACGGTGTTTCCGACGCCGCGATGCTGCGCAAAGTCAAGGTCGGCGATCGGGTTCGATTCAGCGCCGCGACGGCCGGCGGGACAATGACGATCACCGAGATGCAGGCGGCGCGCTGAGCGCGACCCGGGCGGTGCCGCCTCTGCGTCGACGAGCATTCCCGGGGCAACGCCGGCAGGAGACACCGTGAAGATTCTGGTGGTGGAAGACGAACCCAAGGCGGCCGAATACGTGCGCCAGGGCCTGGCCGAGAGCGGCTATACCGTGGAAGTGGCCCTGACCGGCCTGGACGGCCTGCATGCGGCCGCCACCGGCGACCATGACCTGGTCATCCTCGACGTGATGCTTCCGGGCGTCGACGGGTTCGCCGTCCTTTCGGCGCTGCGCACCTCGAAACAGACGCCGGTGCTGATGCTCACCGCGCGCGGCAAGGCCGACGACCGGGTGCACGGATTCGATCTGGGCGCGGACGACTACCTCGTCAAGCCGTTCCATTTCCCCGAGCTGCTGGCGCGTGTCCGCGCCTTGCTCAAGCGCGGCCAGTCGGCCCCCGCCGACCTGGGCCTCCGGGTCGCGGACCTGGAGATCGATCCGGTGCGGCACCGGGCGACCCGGGGCGGCCAGCGCATCGACCTCACGGCCAAGGAGTTCGCCTTGTTGACGCTGCTGGCCCAGCGCAGCGGCGACGTGCTGTCGCGCACCCAGATCGCCTCGCTCGTGTGGGACATCCACTTCGACTCCAACACCAACCTGATCGACGTGGCCATGCGCCGGCTGCGGGCGAAGGTCGACGATCCCTTTGCCGACAAGTTGATCCACACGGTGCGCGGCGTCGGATACGTGCTCGAACTTCGGCCGGCGCCATGAAGCGGATGCTCCACGCGCTCGGGCGCCGCTCGCTGGCGGTCCGGCTCGCATTGGCGAGCGCCCTGTTCGGGCTGATCGTGGTGTGCGGTGCCATGGCCGTCGGCTACTGGACCTTGTCGCGCCAGCTCGACGAGCGGCTGGCCGCCGATCTCGAAGGCCGGGCGCAGCTGCTGGCGCACATCCTGGCGGACGTCCAGACCGTCGGCGCCATCGCGAAGGCCAACCCGCGGTTCAGCGAACTCTTTTTCGGCCATGACGACCTGCACCTGGCGCTGGCCCTGCCCAGCGGCGGGCCGGTGATCGCCGGCTTCTCGGACGTCGCCATCCAGTCCGTCGCGGCGCTGCGCAAGGCCTCGATCGGTGCCCACGGCCTGTCGACCTGGCACGCGGGCGACGAACGCTTCAGCGGGCTGAAGGGCATGACCTCGGTCGGCGACGGCGGGAAGGTCGAGTTCTACCTGGCCGTGGACCGGCACCGGGACGCGAAGCTGCTCGCGGGAACCCTCGAGTCGACGCTGTTGTCCTTGCCGCTGCTGCTGCTGATCGTCGGCGCCGGTGCTGGGCTGATCGCGCGGACGGGCCTGGCGCCGCTGCGCCGGTTCAACCAGCTGGCCGCTTCGGTGGGCGCCAAGACGCTCGACCAGCGCGTCTCCATGGCGGGACTGCCGGGTGAACTGGCGGATCTGGCCAACGAATTCAATGCCATGCTGGCGCGCATCGACGCCAGCTACCGGCAGCTGGAGGACTTTGCCGGCGACCTGGCGCATGAGGTGCGCACGCCCGTGGCCACCTTGCTGGGGCGCACGCAGGTCGCCCTCTCGCAGCCGCGCCCGGTCGAACAGCTGCGGGAGGTGCTCGAAGGCAACGTCGAGGAACTCGACCGGCTGGTGGCCTTGATCAGCGACATGCTGTTCATTGCCCGGGCGGATCACCAGGTGCTGTCGGTGCAGGCGGAGACCGTGGACCTGGTGCAGGAGGCGCATCGGCTGGCCGAGTTCATTTCGCTGGGCACCGACGAGAAGCGACTTCGGCTCGAAGTCAGCGGTCAGGCGCCGCCGCTCCAGGCTGAACGGTCGATGGTGCAGCGGGCCATCACCAACTTGCTGACCAACGCCGTGCGCCATGCCAACGAGGCGTCCACCGTGGACATCGAGGTCGGCGCCCAGGATGGATTCGCCACCGTGTCCGTCACCAACCGCGGCGAATGCATTCCCCCGGACAACATCGAGCGCATCTTCGACCGCTTCTATCGGGTCGACCGCGCCCGTGCGCGCGGCGACGGCGGCACCGGGCTCGGGCTGGCCATCGTCCGTTCGATCGCGACCCTGCACGGCGGCAAGGTGACCGTGCGAAGCGATTCCGGCCGCACGACATTCACGCTGTGGTTTCCTCTGGCTCGCGCCGCAAGCCCAGCCGCGGGGGCGCAGGACCAGGCCCCGGCACTGTCGCCGGCGTAATGTGGCCGTCATGCCGGCGTTGGTGGTCACGGACCAGAATGGTCTTCACGCCTGGACGCTGCTTCGAGCGGCGCTTGCCTGCCCGGTGTCCGGCGGCACGAAAGGGATGACCATGAACAAGCTGCTGCTGACGCTCCTGGGGGCATCCCTGGCAAGTGGGGCCGCGTTGGCGGCCGCACCGACCCAACAGGCGAGGGACGGCAAGCCCAGCGGAACGTATGACTGGCTGCACCCCAGGCTCGGCATGGTGAAGGTCGATCGCGCGACCAATTTCATGGTCGTCGCGAAACGCCAGCCACGCGCTGAGCCGGCGGGCCAGGCCGGTGCGCCGGCATCGCGCTGATTGCCGCGAGTCGCCGCGGCCGCCGCTTGCCCACGACGCGGTCGAAGTTCGCGTGCTCCGGCCTATTCTTCATTCACAGCCCGGGTGTGGCGCGGGCATTGGAGGCCAACCATGGATCACATGCACGACTCCGACGGGAGTGACAGCGGTGCAGGCCGCTGGAAGTGGGCGCTGATCGGGTTCCTGGCCGTCGCGGGGTTCTTCCTCTGGACGGAACACAAGGCGCACCTGCTGGGCTTGTTGCCGTACCTGCTGGTCGCGGCCTGTCCCCTGATGCACCTGTTCCACCACGGCCATGGCCATGGAACGGGCCGGCACGGATCGCCGTCAGGCCGGCCGGGCGAAGACAAAACGGGAGCGCAACCATGAACGAGGCGCCTGCCTACGGCCTGTGGTCGCTGGTCGTGTTGAACTCGCTGGTGTTCATCATCTTCGCGTTCAGCTTCAGCAAGCCGAAGAATGCGCGCGACTGGCGCTCGTTCGGCGCCTTCTCGGCGTTCGTCGTGGCGCTGTTCACGGAAATGTACGGCTTTCCGCTGACCATCTACCTGCTGCTGCCATGGCTGTCGAAGACGTTCCCCGGCGTCGACTTCCTGTCGCATGACGCCGGCCATCTGCTGGAAATGATGTTCGGCTGGAAGACCAATCCGCACCTGGGGCCGTTCCACCTGGCCAGCAACATGCTCATCTTCTTCGGCTTCGTCATGCTGTCTTCCGCCTGGCGCGTCTTGTACAAGGCGCAGCAGAGCGGGGCACTCGCGGTGACCGGTCCGTATGCCCACGTGCGGCATCCGCAGTACGCCGCCTTCATCCTCATCATGCTGGGTTTCCTGTTGCAGTGGCCGACCATCGTCACCCTGGCGATGTTCCCCGTGCTGGTGACCATGTACGCACGGCTCGCCAGGTCCGAGGAGCGGGATGCCGTCGCAGCGTTCGGCGCCGAATACGAGGAGTATCGGAGGCGCGTGCCTGCGTTCGTCCCCCACCTGGGCCGATACCAGCTGCAGCACCACTGGGACCGGCGATGAACGACATCAGGCACCCTCGCCATCATGCTGGCCCGGCGCACCATCATCACCCGGGCACGCCCGCAGCCGCCCCGGAAGCGGCCGAAGGGATGGAAGGGACGGTCTACACCTGCCCGATGCATCCGCAAGTGCGCCAGAGCGCGCCGGGCAGTTGCCCGATCTGCGGGATGGCGCTGGAGCCGGTGCTGCCGTCGCTCGACGATGGCCCCAATCCGGAACTCGTGGACTTCCGCCGGCGCTTCTGGTGGACGCTGCCGCTGACCGTCATCGCCACCGCGATGGCCATGGTCGCGCACCGGCTGGTGCACGGCGGGCTGCCGGCGCAAAGCTGGCTGGAGTTCGCCCTGACCACCCCCGTCGTGCTGTGGGCCGGCTGGCCGTTCTTCGTGCGCTGGGCGCGGTCGATCGCCAACCGCAGCCCCAACATGTGGACGCTCATCGGGACCGGCGTGATGGCGGCCTATGGCTACAGCGTCGTGGCGACCGTCGCGCCGGCATTGTTCCCGCCCAGCTTTTTTGTTGACGGGCGGATCGGCGTCTACTTCGAGGCCGCGGCGGTCATCGTGTCGCTCACGCTTCTTGGCCAGATCCTCGAGCTGAAGGCTCGCTCCGAGACATCGGCCGCCATCAAGGCCCTGCTCGGCCTGGCCCCGAAGACGGCGCGCCGCATTCGCGGCGACGGCAGCGAAGAGGATGTGCCGCTCACGCATGTTCACGCCGGCGACACGCTGCGGGTGCGCCCGGGCGAGAAGGTGCCCGTCGACGGCGTCGTGCTGGAAGGCGAGAGCGCGGTGGACGAGTCCATGCTCACGGGCGAGCCGCTGCCGGTCACCAAGCGCGCCGGCGACAAGGTCGTGGGTGCCACGCTCAACACCAGCGGCAGCCTGGTGATGCGCTCGGAGAAGGTCGGCGCCCAGACCATGCTCTCGCAGATCGTGCAGATGGTCGCGCAGGCGCAGCGCTCGCGCGCGCCGATGCAGCGCCTGGCGGACATCGTCGCCGGCTATTTCGTGGTCGCGGTCGTTGCCATCGCGATCCTCACGCTGCTCGTGTGGGGATTGTTCGGCCCGCAGCCGAGCTGGGTGTACGGGTTCGTCAACGCGGTCGCGGTCCTCATCATCGCGTGTCCCTGCGCGCTTGGCCTGGCCACGCCGATGTCCGTCATGGCCGCCACCGGCCGCGCCGCGACGCAGGGCATCCTGTTCCGGGACGCGGCCGCGATCGAAGCGCTGCGCAAGGTGGACACGCTCATCGTCGACAAGACGGGCACCCTCACCGAGGGCCGGCCGGCGTTCGACCGCGTGGTGCCTGCGCCCGGACGCAGCGAGCAGGAAGTCTTGCAGATCGCCGCCAGCATCGATCAGGGCAGCGAGCACCCGCTCGCGCGGGCGATCGTGGACGAGGCCCGAGGCCGCGGCGTGGCATTGGACAAGCCGGACGCATTCGAGTCCTCCAGTGGCATCGGCGTGCGCGGCGTGCTCGGCGGCCGCCGCATCGCCTTCGGCAACACCGCGCTGATGGAGGCCGAGAAGGTCGACTGGGAGATCCTGCAGCAAGCCGCCGAAACCCTCCGCGCCGAGGGCGCCAGCGTGATGTACCTGGCCGCGGACGGCCGGCTGCTCGGGCTGCTGGCGGTCTCGGACCCGGTCAAGAGCAGCACACCCGAAGCGCTGGCGAGCCTGCGCGAGGCCGGCATCGCGGTCGTCATGGCGACCGGCGACGGATGGACCACCGCACGCTCGGTGGCAGCGCGCCTGGGCATCGAGCAGGTCTACGGTGAAGTCAAGCCGCAGGACAAGCTCGCCCTCGTCGAGCGGTTCAAGCGCGAGGGCAAGACCGTCGCCATGGCAGGCGACGGCATCAACGACAGCCCCAGCCTGGCGGCCGCCAACGTGGGGATCGCCATGGGGACCGGCACCGACGTGGCCATCAACGCAGCGCACGTCACATTGGTCAAGGGCGACTTGCGCGCGATCGCGCGGGCCCGCCTGCTGTCGCTGGAAACGGTGCGCAACATGTGGCAGAACCTCGGCTTCGCCTTCGTCTACAACGCGCTCGGCATTCCGCTGGCCGCAGGGCTGCTGTATCCCTTCACCGGCCAGCTGCTGTCGCCGATGGTCGCCGCGCTGGCCATGAGCCTGAGCTCCGTGTCCGTCATCACGAACGCGCTTCGGCTCAGAAAAGGGGCGCGCCGGTAAGAGGCCCGCTCGCGCGTGGGCACGCCCCGTGCCCGGCCGCCGTTCGCGCCGGGCACGGCGAACGGGCTTATCGTGCCGGCTCGATGCGAGTGACGGTGAGCTTGCCGCCCTCCGATATCGCGGCGAACCGAATCACGTCGCCCACCTGCACCTTGCCGAGCAGGGCCGGGTCACGGACCTGGAACACCATCGTCATGGGCGGCATGTCGAGGTTCTTGATCGCCTCGTGCTTGAGCGTGATTTTCCGGTTCTCCTGATCGATCTTGCGCACCTCGCCTTGGGTCAGGGCCGCGGCGTCCGCCTCGGTCTTGGCCGCGGCGGGCGCGGCCGATTGCGCCAGGGCCGCGACACAGGTCGCGCAGCCGAGCAGCGCAGCGCAGGCAATGGCTCGGACGATTTGCATGGGGTGTTCCTCGATCGGGTGAGTGGGGTTGGTGTTCAGAACTTGACGGACCGGGCGGCGGGGCGGCCGCTGCTGCGGGGGGCGACGCTGATCGAGCCGACCATGCCTGCCTGGTAATGGCCTGCCACCAGGCAGGCGAATTCGAATCCGCCGGGCCGGTTGAAGGTCCACACGATCTGCTCCGTGCCGCCGGGCTTCACGTGCGCCATGTAGGGCTCGTCGTGCTCCATGCCGGGAAACTTGAGCATCAGGGCGGCATGCTCGTCCAGCGTCTTGCGGTCGCCCATGACGAATTCGTGCAGCATCGCGCCCGCATTGCTGACGACGATTCTCACGGTTTCCCCCTGCCGGACCTGCAGGCGGTTCGGCGTGAAGCGCATGTCGTCGGTCATCGTGACCTTGACGGTGCGCACGGCCGCCGGCGCCTCCGCCGCGATCCCCCATGCCGTCTGCTCCTTGCGCACCGGCTGGCCATTGTGTTCGCGCGCACCGTGCGCGCCGGCTGCGACCGCCGTCGCCACCAGGGCCGCGCCCAGCAGGCCCTTCATTGCTCTCATCATCGCTTTCCCATCGTTGTCAATGGCCGGAGTGCCCGGCCGGTTTGCGGATCTGAACTTCGACTTCCGGTGTCGGCGCGGCGCCCGGGCCGACGCCTCGCGCCGCGGAAGGAGCGCGCGGCGCATCGGGCGGCGTTCCGCCGAACTCCGTGGCGAGGCTGCCGGCGGGGTGGCGGTACCAGCCGGGGTCGCGGTGATCGCCGCGCGGCTGGTCTCGCCGCACCTTGACCACCGTGAACATGCCGCCCATCTCCATGGCGCCGAACGGACCGGCCCCGGCCATCATCGGCGCCGTGTTGTCCGGGATCGGCATCTCCATCTCGGCCATGTCGGCCATGCCGCGCTCGCCCATCACCATGTAGTCCGGGATCACGCTGGTGATCTTCTTGACCAGTCCGCGGTGGTCCACGCCGATCATCGTGGGCACGTCATGGCCCATGGCGTTCATGGTGTGGTGGCTCTTGTGGCAGTGGAACGCCCAGTCGCCTTCGGCGTCGGCGACGAATTCGATCTGTCGCATCTGGCCGACGGCGACGTCCGTCGTGACCTCCGGCCAGCGCGCCGACGTCGGCGTCGGTCCGCCGTCGGTGCCCGTGACCGTGAACTCGTGGCCGTGCAGGTGCATCGGGTGGTTGGTCATGCTCAGGTTGCCGATGCGGATGCGGACGCGGTCGCCACGGCGCACGTTCATCGAGGCGATGCCCGGGAAGATGCGGCTGTTGAACGTCCACAGGTTGAAGTCGAGCATCGTGTTCACCTTCGGCGTGGAGGCGCCCGGCTCGACGTCGTACGCGTTGAGCAGGAACACGAAGTCGCGGTCCACCCGCGCGATCAGCGGGTGGCGCTCGCGCGGATGCGTCACCCAGAATCCCATCATGCCCATCGCCATCTGCACCATCTCGTCCGCGTGCGGGTGGTACATGAAGGTGCCGGGGCGCCGGGCGACGAACTCGTAGACGAAGGTCTTGCCCGGCGGGATGTGCCGCTGCGTCAGACCGCCGACGCCGTCCATCCCGTTGGGCAGCCGTTGTCCGTGCCAATGGACGGTGGTGTGCTCGGGAAGCTTGTTGGTCACGAAGATCCGCACCCGGTCGCCCTCCACCACCTCAATGGTGGGACCGGGCGACTGGCCGTTGTAGCCCCACAGGTGCGCCTTGAAGCCGGGCGTCATCTCGCGCACGACCGGTTCGGCAACGAGGTGGAACTCCTTCACCCCATCGTTCATGCGCCAGGGCAGGCTCCAGCCGTTGAGGGTGACCACCGGGTCGTAAGGGCGGCCGGTGCTCGGCCGCAGCGGCGCCATGGTGTCCGGCGTGGTCTGGGTCACCGGCTCCGGCAGGGCGGCCATCGCGACCCGGCTCACGGCCGCCGCGGCGACCGCGCCCGTGATCGCGCTCGCGCCGGCCAGGAAGGTTCGTCGGTTGCTCATCTCTGTTTCGTTCCTTTGCATCGGCCGTCAGTGAGCCGCGGGATCGGCGCCGGCCGACGGCCCGTTGGCGAGCGGCGGCGCGTCCACCGGGGCGGGCTTGCCGACCAGCGTCGACGAGAGGGCGGCCTCGGCCAGCCAGAACTGCTGCTGCGCCTCGATCGCGGCCGACACGGCCGCGATCTGGTTGCGGGCGTCCGCGAGCAGGTCGAACACCCCGATGAGCATGCCGTTGTAGCGCAGCATGTTCTCCTCGGAGATGGTCTTGCGCAGCGGCACGACCTCGTCGCGGTAGTGCTTGGCGATGTCGTACGCGCTGCGGTAGGCGCCATAGCTCTGGCGCACGTGCGATCCGGCGGCGCGCACGGTGTTGTCGTAGCGGTTCGCGGCGGCCAGGGACTGCGCGTTCATGGCAGCCCGCTGTGCCTGTCCCCAGTCGAACAGGGGCACCCGGACGGCAAGCTCATAGCCGTGCTGCGTTTCGCGGCGGCCATCGGAGCCGATCAGCGTGTTGTGCTGCACGCCGACTTCCGTGTCGACGATCGCATCCAGGAGCGCCAGGCCCTGCGCCTGGCCGGCGGTTTCGAGCTGCTGGCGCGCCAGTTGCACGTCCAGGCGTTGGGCGATCGCTGCCGCCGTGACCTCGCCGATCGCGCGTGGCGCTGCCGGCAGCTCCGGGAGCCGATCGGGAAGCTGCAGGGCTGCCGCCTGTGCCTCGGTCAAGCCCAGGAGGCGGACCAGTTCCTCCCGGGCCGCGGTCGCCGACTGCACGGAAGCGGCGACCTGGGTGGCCGCGTCGGCGTAGAAAGCCTGCTCGCGCGCCCGCTGCAGCTTGCTGAAGTTGCCGACCTCCTGCATGCGGCGCGCGAGCTCGGCGCCGGCCGCGGCGGCCTCTTTCACTTGCAGCGCGTAGGCTGCGCGCTGCTGCGAGGCGACCGCACGAACCCAGGCGGCCCGCACCCGGTTCACCTGGTCGACCACGTCGATCGCCAGCTGGGTGCGTGCCTGCGCCTGCGCATTGCGCGCGATCGCCTGCCGTCTCGGCAGCGTCAGCAGGTCCAGCAGGCCGACCGAAAGCAGCCGGTCGAGCGAGAGGCCGCCCGCATCACGCAGCCGGTCGAAGGTGAAGACCGGGTTGGCGATCCGGGCCGACTGGCCGGCCAGCGCCATGTCGTTCCAGCGTTGCGCGAGCGTCGCCTGCACCGCCGGACTGTTCGACAGCGCCAGCCGGACCGCGTCGTCCATGCCCAGCGGCCCGGATAACAAGCGCGCGGCGATGGCCTCGCGCGCACTGCGCTCCTGCTGGGTGCGACTGAGTTGCAGGCTGCCGCCGGTGAACGCGTGCACCGAGCGGTCGGTGTCCCGCACGGCCTGATCGATGTCGGGCGCGGCGCAGCCGGCCAGCGCGACGGCGGCGGCCGCCAGGGCAACGGTCGACCGGTTCATCGCCCGCCTCCGTCGTGGTGGTGATGGCCGGCTGCCGGCTTGGCCGGCTCGCTGGCAGCCGGCGCCTGCGCCTCCTGGGCATAGGCACGCCAGCCGCCGCGAGCGCGGGCGGTTTCGTTGGCCTGCCGCCAGGGGGTGGGCTTGACGTCCTCGAAGGCCCGGTACCCCTCGAATGTCGAGCGGTAGCTGCCGGCCGCGACCGGTCCCGCCGCGGTGGGCGCGACTGCTTCGCCGCCATCGGGTCGGGGCTGGGCCCAGGCAGCCGATGCGGCCAGGGCGAGCAACAGCAAGAGTGGGCGCGCTGGCCCGCGTGTTGGCATGGAAGTCCTCCGGAAGAATCACCGAGCCATCTCGCGTCGCGAGATGGATGGGCCAGGCGAGCTGGCGCGAAGGCAGCCTGCGCAGCCGAAGCTGGAGGTGCCCGCAGTCTCAGGCTCGAGGCGGACGTTCGGGCAGGGGAAGCGGTTCGCCGGTGATGCGCACCAGCGGTTCGGCCAGGTCGGATGCTGCCGGGCCAAGGTCCGGTGGGCTGGTCCGCCAGTCGGCGATGGCGACGCCGTGACAGCAAGCGGCGCATGCGCCGCAGCGGTGCTCGCCCGCCGGCTGCCCGGGCTCGGCATGACCGGGCCCCGCATCCTGCGCCAGCTCGTGGTCAGCGGCCGCGTGTTGGCCGTGCACCTTGTCGGCAGCCGCGCTGTGATGCGCGCCATCGCCGGAACACAACACCAGCGCAGCCGCGGCGAAGCTGTGCACTGGCAGAACCAGCATCAGCAGGCAGGCGACAAGCACACGAAGAGGGCGCACGGGGCGCGATTCTACAAATGCGGGCCGAACCGCGGCAGCGCGGCCGAAGTAACAAGGCGCATTCCAAGGGCATCGGCAACAGCGCCATGGCATTTCTGGCGGATCGCGCACAGTGAAGCCACCTTCGCCAAGGGGGCTTCGCTGGCGGACCCCCCAAGCGCTTCAACGCGCGCCTGGACGGCAACGCGAGGCGCGCGATCGACATCCATGAAGGGGGCGGCCGACGCGCGGGCGTTCAAGGCGCTCGTTCATGCCACGGTCGCCCTTGACGCATCGGCCCCCGCGGCCCGGCCAGGGCGGCCGACATGGCGGCGTGCGCCGCGCGCCGTCGCCTCAGCGGATCACCAGCGCCGGGCCATCGCCGCCGGCGGTGACGCGGCCGATCACGGCGGCCGAGCCGAAGCCGTGGCGCTGGAACACGGCGAGGACTTCGTCCACCGCCGCGGGCGTGCACGAGACCAGCAGCCCGCCGCTGGTCTGCGGATCGGTCAGCAGCGCGCGCTCGCGCTCGTCGAAGCCGTCCGGCAGGGCCACGTCGGCGCCATAGCCGGCCCAGTTGCGGCCCGACGCGCCGGTGACATGTCCGGCCCGCGCCAGATCGCGCACGCCTTCGAGGACTGGCACCTGGCCCCAGGCGATTTCCACCGCGGCCCGGGCGCCGCGCGCCAGTTCCAGTGCGTGGCCGGCCAGGCCGAAGCCGGTCACGTCGGTCAGCGCGTGCACGCCGTCCAGCGCCGCCAGCTCGGGGCCAGGGGTGTTCAGCCGGGTGGTGGTGGCGATCATGCGGGCATAGCCGGCGGCGTCCAGCTGCTCTTTCTTGAGTGCGGCCGACAGCACGCCCACGCCCAGCGGCTTGCCCAGCACCAGCACGTCGCCGGCGCGGGCGTCGGCGTTGCGCTTGACGCGCTTGGGATGGACCAGCCCCAGGGCCACCAGCCCGTAGATCGGTTCGACCGAGTCGATGGTGTGGCCGCCGGCGATCGGGATGCCAGCCGCCCGGCAGACCGACTCGCCGCCTTCGAGAATGCGCGCGATGGTCGCCGTGCCGAGCACGCTGATGGGCATGCCGACCAGCGCCAGCGCCATGATCGGCTTGCCGCCCATGGCATAGACGTCGGAGATCGCATTGGTCGCCGCGATCCGGCCGAAGTCGAACGGATCGTCGACGATCGGCATGAAGAAGTCGGTGGTGGCGATCAGCGCCTGCTCGTCGTTGAGCTGGTAGACGGCGGCGTCGTCGGCGGTTTCGATGCCGACCAGCAGCTCGGGCGGGACCGGCAGCCGGGCCGTGCCCTTGAGGATCTCCGACAGCACGCCGGGAGCGATCTTGCAGCCGCAGCCGCCGCCGTGCGACAGCGAGGTGAGGCGGGGTTCGGCGGAAGCGAGCGGGACGGCAGCGTTCATGGTGGGTCGAGTTCGTGCAGGAGTTGGATCAGCGCGGCGCGCTCGGTCGTGGGATCGAACAGCGGCGAGCGAATCGCGCATTGTCTGCCCAGGCGGGCCAGCAGGCTGGCGGCGGGGTCGTTCGCCCCCTGGCCGACGCGGCATTCCTCCAGCAGCCGGACCAGGGCAGGCGCGTCGCCGTGTGGAAAGTAGCCTTCATAGTCGGCCCCGAGCATGCCGACGTTGCCCGGCACGCGCGAAGCCAGCACCGGCGTGCCGCTGCGCATCGCCTCCATGATCACGTGGGCGCCGCCTTCCAGGGCGCTGGTGTGCACCAGCACATGGGCGCGCTGGATCGCCTGCCGGGTCCGGCCGTGCGGCAGGGCGCCCAGCCAGCGGTACTGCGGACAGGCCAGCGCCGTCGCGCGCGCCTGCGCGGCCAGGGCCTCGTCGTCGGCGCTGCCGATGTGGTCGATGCGGATGTCCTTGCGTTCGCGCAGCAGCAGCGCCGCCTCGAACAGCGTCTGCGGCGACTTGACCGGCCGCAGGTGGCCGACCATCACGGCGCGCAGCAGCCGGGCCGACTTGGGCAGGGCGGCGCGCGACGGCGTCGACTGGAACACGACGCGCGCCTTGTCGCGCAGGCCGGCCGGCAGGGCTTGTCCGCCCAGTTCCTGCAGCACCACCAGCCGCTGCGCCAGGTCCAGCGAGCGCTGGGCCTGCGCATCGGTGCCGATGTCCTGGTACAGGTCGGTGCCCGTCAGCACCACGGCCAGGCCGCGGCCGGGGCGGCTGCGGGCCCAGGCCGCGATCGAGGCGGCCGAGCGGCGCGCATGCAGCGCCAGCATGTGGGTGTCGCTGGCGGCCTGCGCGTCCGGCCAGGCCTGCACCACGCGCGCCCGGAACTCGGGTGCCAGCAGCAACTGCCAGCGCCGCGCCGTTCGCCAGTTGCCGTTGTTGGCTGCGGCCAGCGCGGGGCTTACGATGACGACCGATGGATGGCGCACCACGCGTTTATAGCTTGCCGACGCCGCCCGAGGCGCAGGCCTTGCGCACCGGCGGCGCCGCGGCCGTGCGCGCCGCGCTGCTGGCCGCCCGGCGCCGCACGCTCGAGCTGGCGGACGAAGTGGCGGCCGGCCTGGGCGCGGCCGCTCCCCGCATTCCCTATGCGCCGGAGCTCAATCCGCCGCTCTGGGAGCTCGGCCATGTGGCCTGGTTCCAGGAGTGGTGGATCGCCCGCAACCGGCAGCGCGCGCGCGGCGTCGCCTGCGACCCGGCCCACGCGAGGCCGCCCTCGTTGCTGGCGCAGGCCGACGACTGGTACGACTCGAGCCGCGTGGCGCATCGCACACGCTGGGCGCTGCCGCTGCCGGACGGGCAGGCCACCCGCGACTACCTGGCGCGCACGCTGGGGCAGACGCTCGAGCTGCTCGACGCCCTGCCGGCGGCCGCGGACGACGAGCTGCTGTACTTCTTCCGGCTGGCCGCGCTGCACGAAGAAATGCACGCCGAGGCGGCGATCTACATGGCAGCGAACCTGGGGCTGCCGGTGCGGACCGACCCGGGGCCGGCGCTGGACGCGCCGGTCGAACTGGAACTGCCGCCCCAGCGCTTCGGCCTGGGCAGCAAGGGCGCCGGTTTCGCCTTCGACAACGAACTGCAGTGCCGGGAGGTGACGCTGGCGGCGACTGGCATCGACGCCCAGCCGGTCACCTGGGCGCGTTTCCTGCCGTTCGTGGAAGCCGGCGGCTACCGGCAGCCGCAGTGGTGGTCGAACGCCGGCCGCGAGTGGCTGGGCGGCCAGGCGGCACCGTGGCGGGCGGCCGGCACCGGCTGGCAGCAGCGGCGGGGCGCGCGCTGGGTTCCGGTCGAGCCGGCCCGCGCCGCGGTGCACCTGACCGCCCACGAAGCCGATGCCTGGTGCCGCTGGGCCGGACGCCGCCTGCCGACCGAAGCGGAATGGGAATGCGCGGCGCATGTGCTGCCGGGTTTTCGCTGGGGCCAGGTCTGGGAATGGACGGCGAGCACCTTCGAGCCGTATCCGGGCTTTGCGCCGCACCCCTACCGCGACTATTCGGCGCCGTGGTTCGGCAGCCGCCGGGTGCTGCGCGGCGCCAGCCCGGCCACGTCGCCCGCGCTGGCTCATGCGCGCTACCGCAATTTCTTCGAGCCGCAGCGCAGCGACATCTTCGCCGGTTTCCGCAGTAGCCGCGCTGCCGGCGCGCCATCCGATCCTGGGGTGTAATCGCGGCTTCCTTGGCTGCCCGCGGTCCCGATGCCCATCTTCTTCACGCGACGCCTGTTGCTGGCGTTCCTCCTGCTCGCCGGCGCCGCCGGCTCGCACGCACAGCCGGTCTTTCGCATCACGGCGATCCCCGACGAGTCGCCCACCGAACTGGCCCGCAAGACGGCGCCGCTGGCCAGCTATCTCGCCGCCAGGCTGGGCGTGCCGGTCGAATTCACGCCGGTCACCGACTACGCCGCGGCCGTCGAGGCGCTGGCCAACAAGCAGGTCGACCTGGCCTGGCTGGGCGGCTTCACCTTCGTGCAGGCCAACCAGCGCTCGGGCGGCAAGGTGGTGCCGCTGGTGCAGCGGGCCGAGGACGAGCGCTTCCGCTCGGTGTTCGTCACCACCAATCCGGCCATCCGGTCGCTGGCCGACCTGAAGGGGCGCACGCTGAGTTTCGGCTCGCAGTCCAGTACCTCCGGCCACCTGATGCCGCGCAGCTTCCTGATGGGCGCCGGGATCGATCCGGACCGCGACCTCAAGCGCGTGGCCTATTCGGGCGCGCACGACGCCACGGTGGCCGCCGTCGCCTCGGGCAAGGTCGATGCGGGGGCCCTGAACATCTCGGTCTGGGAGAAACTGCTGGCCGATCGCAAGGTCGACCCGGCCAAGGTGCGGGTCTTCCATACGACGCCCACCTACTACGACTACAACTGGAGCGTGCATGCGGACATGCCGGCGGCGCGGCGCGAGCAGCTGGTGCGGGCCTTCACCGAGCTGAGCCCGGCCACGGCCGAAGGCCGCGAGATCCTGGGTCTGCAACGCGCCACCCGCTTCATTCCCACCCGGGCCGAGCACTACCGCGGCATCGAGGCGGCGGCGCGCGGCGCCGGCCTGCTGAAGTGAGGGCCGCCGCGAGCGGGCGCCGGCCGTGAAGATCGAGCTGAGGTCGGTGTCCGGCCGCCACCCCGCTGCCAGCACCGCGGCGGCGCCCGCGTTGCAGCCGCTCGAGCTGAAGGTGGAGGCGGGCGAGCAGCTCGCCGTCATCGGCCCGTCGGGCGCCGGCAAGACCACGCTGCTGCACCTGCTGGCCTGCGCCCTGGCGCCGGCGGCCGGCAGCCTCGAACTCGACGGCCGCGACCCGTGGCGGCTGTCCAGCCGGCAGCGGCAGCAGCTGCGCGGCCAGCTGTTCCTGGCGCCGCAGGTGCCGCCGCTGCCGCCGCGCCAGCGGGTCGTGACCGCGGTGCTGGCCGGCCGCCTGCCGCGCATCGGGCTGTGGCATGCCCTGCGCAGCCTGTTCTACCCGACCGGCATCGCGCAGGCCGATGCCGCGCTGGCGCGCTTCGACCTGGCCGACAAGCTGTTCGCGCGCGTCGACCGCCTCTCCGGCGGCGAGCGCCAGCGGGTGGGGCTGGCGCGGGCGCTGCTGTCGCAGGCCCGGCTGGTGCTGGTGGACGAGCCCTTGTCCGCGCTCGACCCGGCGCGTGCCAGCCAGGCCCTGGCCACCCTGACGCAGTGGGCGCGGGACAGCGGCGCAACGCTGGTGGCGACCCTGCACGACGTGCCGCTGGCGCTGCAGCACTTTCCGCGCATCGTCGGCCTGCGCGAGGGCCGGCTCGCGTTCGACCTGCCGCCGGCCGCGGTGACGCCGGCCCTGCTGGCCGAGCTGTACGCGCACGAGCAGGCGGCGCTGGAGCCGGCCCCGGCCGACGCCGCCCCGGTGGCGCCGCGCCCGGTCGTGATGCACTGCCGTTGAGCATGAGCGTCGCCCTGCCGCCCACACGTCCGAGGGCCGCCTCACACCGAGCGGGGAGCGTGGGCGCAGCATGAGCGCGGTGCTGCCACACCCTGCCGCACGGCGCGATCCGGCCTGGGCCGGCCGCCTGTTCTGGCTGCTGGCGGCCGGCGTCGTGCTGTGGCCGCTGCTGGTGCTGGCCGAGTTCAGGCCCTGGCTGCTGCTGGCGCCGGACAGCCTGCAGCCGACCCTCGCCTTTCTCGCCGGCTTCGTGCCGCCGCGCCTGGACGCCGGCTTCCTGGCGCTGGTGGCGCGCGAAACCTGGCGCACCGTCGCCATCGCCACCGCGGGCCTCGCGCTGGCGCTGGTGCTGGCGCTGCCGCTCACCTTGCTGTCGGTGCGTTCGCTGTCGATCTCGGGCCTGGCCGGCCGCATGGCGCCGCTGCCGGCGGCGCTGCGGCTGGCGGTGCGCGGCCTGCTGGTGGTGCTGCGCAGCGTGCCCGAGCTGGTCTGGGCGCTGGTGTTCGTGCGGGTGGTCGGCCTGGGCGCCACCGCCGGCGTGCTGGCGATCGCGCTCACCTACGGCGGCATGCTGGGCAAGGTCTATGCGGAGATCCTGGAAAGCGGCGAGGCGCACCCGACCGAGACCCTGCTGCGCAACGGCGCCGGGCGCCTGCAGGCCTTCTTCTACGGCTCGCTGCCGCAGAACGCCGGCGAACTCACCAGCTACACCGTGTACCGCTGGGAATGCGCGGTCCGCTCGTCGGCGGTGCTCGGCTTCGTCGGCGCGGGCGGGCTGGGCCAGCAGCTGGACTCGTCGATGAAGATGTTCAACGGCGGCGAGGTGAGCACCATGCTGCTGGTGTTCGTGCTGCTGGTCGCGGCCACCGACCGCCTGAGCGCCTGGCTGCGGCGCGCGCTGGCCTGAGCGCCATGGCCAGGATCACGCCGCAAACCGCCGCCAACGAGGTCTACCGGCTGCCGCCGCGGCTGTTCGACGCGCGCTGCCGCGCCTGCTGGATGGTCGCTTCCATCCTGGCGCTGGTCGCCCTGAGCTTCTGGTCGCTCGACCTGCAGTGGGCGCGCTTCCTGTCGCTGGAGTCGCTGCGCCGCATGGGTCGGTTCGCGGCCGAGGTCGCGACCCCGGCGCTGGAGCCGGCCTTCCTGCGCAAGCTGCTGCCGGCGGCGCTGGAGACGATGGCGATGTCGGTGGTGGGGACGCTGCTGGCCGTGGCCGGCGGCCTGCTGCTCGCGCTGCCGGCGAGCAAGTTGCACGCCGCCGATCCGGCGCGCTGGCGCGCGCCGACCCGGCTGCTGCTCAACGCCCTGCGCAGCGTGCCGGAACTGATGTGGGCGGCGCTGCTGCTGATCGCCGCCGGCCTGGGGCCGCTGGCGGGCACGCTGGCGCTGGCGGCCCATACCTGCGGCGTGCTGGGACGCCTGTTCGCCGAAAGCATCGAGAACGCGCCGCAAGGCCCGGCCTTCGCCCTGCGCCTGCGCGGCGTGCCCGAAGGGCGGGTGTTCCTGTACGCGACCCTGCCGCAGGTGCTGCCGCAACTGCTCAGCTATGTCTTGTACCGCTGGGAGAACAACATCCGGGCCGCGGCCGTGCTGGGCGTGGTCGGCGCCGGCGGCCTGGGGCAGATGCTGGCATTCCATCTGGGGCTGTTCCAGATGAGCGAGACCGGGTCCGTGCTGATCGCGATGATCGTGCTGGTGGGCATCGTCGACGCCCTGAGCTATGCCGCCCGGCGCCTGATGGCGCGCTGAGGCCTCTCTGTTACAGCGGACCCTGCCGCCGCCGGTTCCCCGCTACGCTGCGCCTTCCTGCAGGAGCTGCCATGTCCGACATCGAGGTCCGCACCGGCCAGGCGCCGCCGGCGCATACGCGCGAGGCGTTCAGCCAGCGCTTTCGCGCGCGCTTCTTCGATCCGGCCTTCCGCGCCGAAGACGAGGCGATCGCGCGCCTGGAGGAGATCGCCTGGCAGGGGTACTGCGGTGCCCGCAAGTCGCCGGTCAAGCGCCAGGCCGGTGCCGGCTTCGCGGACCCCGGATTCGAGCTCTCGGTCGAGTGGCTCGACACGCGCGACCGGCTGCTCGCGGCGCAACGCCGCTGGAGCGAGCCGGCGACCCGCTCGCGCATCCTGGTCATCAACGGCGCCACCCGCAACGACGGCACCTGCCCGGGCGAGATGGCCAAGAGCTTCCGGCTGGCGCAGATCGCGCGCGCGACGCTGGACGGCGGCGATGTGGAAGTCGACCTGCTGGACCTGAGCCGGCTCGCCTCCGACTACGACCGCCACATCCATCCGTGCAAGGGCTGCGTGTCCACGGCGATGCCCTTGTGCCACTGGCCGTGCAGCTGCTATCCGAATCACGAGCTGAGCCAGGTGAACGACTGGATGGCCGAGATCTACGAGCGCTGGGTGGCCGCGCACGGCGTGCTGCTGGTGACGCCGACCCACTGGTATACGACCAGCAGCCCGCTCAAGCTGATGATGGATCGCCTGGTCTGCGCCGATGGCGGCAACCCCGACCCCACGACCACCGGCGGCAAGGACCCGAAGCAGGCCAAGGCGCTGGAGCTGGCCGGCTGGCCCTATCCGCAGCACCTGGCCGGCCGGGCCTACGGCGTGATCGTGCATGGCGACGTGGCGGGCGTCGAAGGCAACCGGCGCGCCCTGTGCGACTGGCTGGACTGGATGGGCCTGATCGACGCCGGGCCGACCAGCCGGCTGGATCGCTACATCGGCTACTACGAGCCCTATGCCACCAGCCACGCCGCGCTTGACCGCGACGAAGCGGTGCAGGAAGAGGCACGCAATGCGGCGCGCGCGCTGCTGCAGGCGGTCGGCGAGCTGCGGGCCGGCCGCCTCAGCGCGCCGGGCCGGGATCTGGCCCGGCCGCGACCGAAGTGACGGGACGGGCCGCCGCGCCACCGCACCGGTACCACGCTGGCAGGCCGCGAGCCGGTGAATCGGCCGGGCCGCGCGGGACGTTCCTCCTAGGTGCAAACCCCGGTCCATGGACCGAGCTTGAGACAGATCAATGGTTCACTGCGCGGACCGAGACCATACTTCGCGCCCCTGCGACGACGAGGGCATCCGGTCGCTGCAGGAGTCTGACCATGCGTCCGCACCCGACGTCCAGATTGCTCCCTTCGCCTCGCTCGAGGTCGTGCCGGGTTGGCCGCTCCACGCAATTCCTGCTGCATCGGGTGATCGCGCCGGGAGATCGTGCATCCGGCCGCGCGGCCGCCTGAGGCGCCTGCGCCCAGGCGTCAACCCGCACGCGACGCGACGTCGCGCACCCGCTCCGCCGCGACGGCTTGATGCGAGTTCGACCGGTCCGCTTCGCCTCGGCGAGCGCCCCGAGTCCATGTGATCCGACAGCAATGAGCCAAGGAGAACGACGTGGCATGTGCGATCACCCCCGCCAAGCAGCCCAGCAAGTATTCGCCGCTGCGGGTGGCCGCAGCCCTCTCGTTGCTGGCGCTGCTGGTGCGCTGGAGCATCGACCCCTTCATCGGGGACAAGCACCAGTTCGTTCCCGCCTACGCCGCCATCGCCGTGGCCACATGGCGCGCCGGCTGGCGCGCCGGAGCGCTCACCGCGCTCGCCAGCCTGGCCGCCGGCGAGCTGTTCGATTCGGTCACCTACCTGGATTCGACGCCGCGCCATATCGCGATGGCCTACATGGCGTACATCGGAACCAGCGCGCTCGTCATTTCCATGGCCGAATGGTTGCAGCGTGAGCGGCAGGAGGCGGCGGCGGGCGCCGTGGAGCTGCGGGAAGCGGCCCAGCGCAAGTCGGACTTCATGGCGCTGCTCGGACACGAACTGCGCACGCCGTTGGCCACGATCGCCATGGGCGGCAAGTTGCTCAGGGCGGGCGGCCTCGATCCCCTGGCCGCGCAGGGAACGCTCGACATGCTGCTGCGCCAGACCGAGCGCATGAACAAGCTGATCGGAGACCTCATGGACGTCAAGAGGATCCAGACCGGCAAGCTTTCCCTGGCGCCCGAGGTGGTGGACCTGTTCGTCAGCGTCCAAACGGCGATCCAGGACGCCATGGCCGACGCCTCCGCCAAGCGGCAGCGGATCACCTTGCTGCAGCCGCAGCCGGTCGGTCGCATCTACGCCGACCCGCTGCGGCTGCACCAGATCCTGATCAACCTCATTCACAACGCCTCGAAGTTCTCGCCGGAGGGCGGCGAGATCGAGATCACGCTGGCCGGCCGCGTCCACTCCGTGGAAATCGTGGTCAAGGACAGCGGCATCGGCATCGCGCCGTCGGAACTGCACCGGATCTTCGAGCCCTTCGTGCAGCTCGAATCGAACGGCGAGGAAAGCCATGGCCTGGGCCTGGGCCTGCCGCTGACGCGGGAACTGGTGCAGTTGCATGGAGGAACCGTGCGCGCCTTCAGCGCCGGACCCGGCCGCGGGGCGGAATTCCTGGTGGTGCTGCCGCGGGCGTTGCCGCACGCCCCGGACGGCGAGCCGCAGGAGCAGGGCACGACCGAGCCGGCCGCCACCGGCGGCGAAGCGCCGCGCCAAGCAGCGCGCCGGGTCCTGGTCGTCGACGACAGCGAGGACGCGGCGGCCACGCTGGCCCTGTTGCTTCGCCTCAAGGGACACGTGGCCTTCACGGCCGGCGATGGCCGGCAGGCGCTGGCCGTGGCGGCACGCGAGCGGCCCGACCTGGTGTTCCTCGATCTCGGCCTGCCGGACATGCACGGCCTGGAACTGGCCCGCCAGCTGCGCGGGCTGCTGCCGAGGCGGCCGACCTTGGTGGCATTGACCGGGTGGGGCAGCCAGGACGACAGGAAGCATTCGTACGCGGCCGGCTGCGATGCCCATCTGACCAAACCGGTCCCGCCG
This sequence comes from Ramlibacter sp., assembly GCF_035554825.1. Classification (GTDB taxonomy): domain Bacteria; phylum Pseudomonadota; class Gammaproteobacteria; order Burkholderiales; family Burkholderiaceae_C; genus Ramlibacter. Next base: position 78,927 of record NZ_DATMHS010000134.1, read on the forward strand.
GACGAAATCGACCGGGCGCTGTCCCTGTTCGCGGACGGGGCGTCGCTGCCGGCGGACCGCTGCGCAGCGGCGCCGGACCTCTCCTCGAGCTGCCAGTGAGCGGCGTCGGGCCGGCCCGCCGATGGCGGCGACCGACGGTGCCGGCGCGCCGCTATCGAACGCGGGTGGACCGCTTGCCCGGCTGCGGCTTCCTGCCGGCCCGAGCGGCCGCTGCCGGATCGGAACTGGCGGTGGCCGCGACTGCCGCCAGCTGGGTCGTGAACGCGTCGGCGGCAGCCGAGAGGCTGCGGTCCCGCCGATGCAGCACGCCGATGGTTCGTCGGGCCGAGGCGTCGGCGAGCCGGCACGCCACCAGCCCGTTGAGATCCAGTTCCGGCAGCGCCAGCGAAGGCAAGACCGTGATTCCGAGGCCCTGGCGCACCAGGCGGATCGCGGTGGTCATGTGCGTGACGTCGTAGCGCGACGCGGCGGCCGTGGTTTCGGGGCGATCCTGCATCGCGTCGTCGTAGAGCTCGCGCACGCTCGATCCGCGCGACAGCAGGATCAGGTCGTGCGCGGCGATGTCGCGCCAGTGCAGGCGCGGGCGCGCCGCGAGTTCGTGACCGGCCGGGAACACCGCCGCGAACGCGTCTTCCAGCAGGGGCCGGAACGTAAGGTCCGGCGCGGGCGCAAGCATCGCCGCGATCGCGAATTCGATCTGGTTGGTGCGCACCATGGTGACGAGGTCGTCGTTGTGCGCCTCGACCACCCGGATGCGCAAGGTGGGGTGCGCCGCGCGCAGCATCCGCAACGCCGGCGGCACGAGCGTGAGCGACGTCGACGGCAGCGAGCCGACCACCACCGAGCCGCGCCGCACCGCCGCCAGGTCAAGGATGCTGCGGTAGGCCTCCTCGAGGTCGGCGATCGGCCGGTCGACACGCGCGAGAAAGTCCCTGCCGGCCGCCGTGAGCGCGATGCCCCGCGTGTTGCGGTCGAACAGCCGCACGCCGAGGATCTCCTCGAGGTCGCGGATCAGGGCGGTGAACGACGGCTGGGTCACGCCGAGACGATCGGCGGCATGGGTGAACGAGCCGGTCTGCACCGCCAGCAGGAACGCCTTGAGCGGCCGGTATTTGATGCTTATAGCCACCGGCTAATAATAGGCCACGATTTCTGATTTGTGTTATGGCGGTCCGCGCCAGATGATGGCCCCCGTTGCCCCTGGGGCTCGAACAAGGGACCTTCATGAACGCAGAGAACGTGAAACGCTTCCGCATTGGCGCCGAGTGGCGCGACGGCGGCGGCGAGACCATCCGCTCGATCTATGCCGGCGACGGCTCGCTGGCCGGCGTCGTGGCGCGCGCGACGCCGCGCGATGTCGACGCCGCCGTCGCGGTGGCCGACAGCGCCTTCCGTCGGGCGCCCTGGCGCAAGCTGCGCCCGGACCAGCGGGCGACCACGCTGTACGAGGTCGGCCGGCGCATCACGGCCGAACGCGAGGCGCTGGCGCGCCTGCAGATGCTCGACAGCGGCAAGCCCCTCAAGGAATGCCAGAACATGGTCGACAACGCGGCGTACTTTTTCCGCTACTACGCCGCGCTGTGCGAAACCTGGCAAAACGAGGTGACCAGCCCGCGCGGCGAGTATTTCTCGATGTCGCTGGCCGAGCCCTATGGCGTCGTCGCCGCGATCACGCCATGGAACTCCCCGATCATGGCCGAGGCGCAGAAGGTGGCGCCGGCGCTGGCCGCCGGCAACGCCGTGATCCTCAAGCCCTCGGAAGAAACGCCGCAGCTCGCGCTGGAGCTGGCGCGCATCTGCGACGAAGCCGGCTTGCCGCAAGGCCTGCTCACGGTCCTGCCCGGCTACGGCGAGGACGTCGGCGCCGCGCTGGTGAAGCACCCGGGCGTGCGCATGGTCTCGTTCACCGGCGGCACCGACACCGGCCGCGCCATCGCGACGATCGCGGGGCAGCGGCTGATCCCGGTCGGGCTCGAACTGGGCGGCAAGTCGCCGCACATCGTCTTCGAGGATGCCGACTTCGACAAGGCGGTGGCGGGGGTGGCGTCCGGCATCTACGGCTCCGCCGGGCAAAGCTGCGTGGCCGGCACCCGCCTGTTCGTGCAGAAATCGCTGTACGGGCGGTTCATCGACGCGCTGGTCGAGCGCAGCCGCACGGTGCGCGTCGGGCTGCCCGACGACCCGAACACCCAGATGGGGCCGCTGGTCTCGCGCGCGCACCGCGACCGGGTCGCCGGCTACGTCGACCTGGCACGCAGCGAGGGCGGCCGCGTGCTGACCGGCGGCGGCATCCCCGACGAGCCCGCGCTGGCCAAGGGCTGGTTCTACCAGCCGACCATGATCGAGGGGCTGCCCAACACCGCCCGCGCCTGCCAGGAGGAGATCTTCGGGCCGGTGCTGGTGTGCCTGCCGTTCGAGGACGAGGCGGACGTGATCGCGCAAGGCAACGGGACCATGTACGGCCTGGCGGCCGGCATGTGGACCGGCGACTACGCCCGCGCTTGGCGCGTGGCCCGCGAACTCGAGGCGGGCTCGGTCTGGATCAACACCTACAAGCAATCGCACATCGCCACCGCCTTCGGCGGATTCAAGGCGAGCGGCATCGGCCGCGAGAAGGGCCTGCACGGCCTGCGCCTGTACTCGCAGGTCAAGAGCGTCTTCTTCGGCATGCACGAAAAACCCCTGGGACTCTGAACATGACAAACGCAAAACAGGGCGCGGCCCTCGATCTCGACGGCTCGCGCATCCTCATCGCCGGCGCCGCCAGCCTGGTCGGTTCGCACACGGCGGACCGGCTGCTGGAGGCCGGCGTCAAGGAAGTGGTGCTGCTGGACAACTTCGCCTTCGGCACGCCGGAGGCCGTCGCCCACCTCAAGGACAACCCTCGCGTTCGCATCGTGAAGGGTGACCTGATGCGGCTGCACGAACTGGTGGCCGCCTCCGAGGGAATGGACGGCGTGCTGCACCTGGCGGCCTACATGACGCTGGGTTTCTCGCAGACCCCCTGGGAGGCGGTCGACGTCAACGTCCGCGGCGCGCAGAACATGCTGGAGGCCTGCCGCATCAACAAGGTGAAGAAGGTCGTCTTCGCCTCCTCGAACGCCGTGTACGGCTACGGCACCGGCATCGTCGGCGCGCTGGCCGAGGGCGGCCCGTTCCATTCGACCGGCGCGCCTCCGGCCGCGATCCTGTACGGGGCGTCCAAGATCATGGGCGAGCAGCTGTGCCGCCAGTACCACCAGAAGTACGGCCAGGACTACCTCGTGCTGCGCTATTCCACGGTCTACGGCGAGCGCCAGCATTACCGCGCCGCTAACGCCCTCTACATCATGGAGACCTACGACCGCGTGCGGCGAGGTGAACGGCCGGTGCTGCCGGGTGACGGCAAGGACACCAAGCACTTCGTGAATGTCGCCGACGTGGCCCGGGCCAACGTCGCTGCGTTCCGCAGCGCGGCGACCGATGTGGCGATGAACATCTCGGGCCCCGAGCCGGTCACCACCGGCGAACTCGTTCGCCTGGTGCTCGAGTATTGCGGCAGCACGCTGGAGCCCGAGATCAAACCCGATCCGCCCGGCACGGTGCGCCTGACCTCGGGGGGCGCTTTCCACATCCCGCACGACCTGGCGGGAGCGGTGATCGGCTGGCGGCCCGAAGTGACCATGAAGGAAGGCATCCGCCGCCTGCTGGCCTGGCGCGAAGCCCAGGAACACGGGACCCGCTGAGGTCCGAACAACGAGGAGACCAACCATGAAATCCCTGAAGTCCCTGCTGTGCGGCAGCGTCGTGCTGGCCGCTGCGCTGGCGGCCTCGGCGCCCGCCTTCGCGTGGCCCGACCGCCCGATCGAGATCGTCGTCGGCTTTGCCGCCGGTGGCGGCACCGACATCACCGCGCGCACGCTGGCCCAGCACCTGGGCAAGGCACTCGGCGGGCAGGTCGTCGTCAACAACAAGCCGGGCGCCTCCGGCGCGATCGGCATGGCGTATGTCGCCCGCGCCAAGCCGGACGGGCACACGCTGGGCATGACCAACTTCCCGGGTCTGCTCACCTTGCCCATCGAGCGCGATGCCGGCTTCACGACGGCCGACTTCACCTATCTGGGCAACCTCGTGCGCGATCCGAGCGCGTTCAGCGTGGCCATCGACAGCCCCTACAAGACGGTCGCCGACGTCGTCGCGGCCGCCAGGAAGGCGCCGGGCACGATCAGCTACGGCTCGACCGGCGCCGGCACCGACGATCACCTGCAGATGGTCATGTTCGAGGAACTCACGGGCACCAAGTTGCTGCACGTGCCGTTCCAGGGCGCGGGCCCGCTGAAGACCGCGATGCTCGGCGGCCACGTGGCGATCGGCGGCCTGAACCTGGGCGAGGTGATGCCCCAGGCCGGCAAGACCATGCGGCCGCTCGCGCAGGCCAGCGCCAAACCTTCCACGCTGGCCACCGATGTCCCCACCTTCAGGCAGCAGGGTGTCGACCTGGTCTTCGCTTCCGAGCGCGGGATCGTCGCGCCCAAGGGCTTGCCGGCCGACGTCGAGCAGAAGATCGCCACCGCACTGCGCCAGATCGCGGCCAGTCCCGAGTTCCAGGCGCAGATGAAGCAGCAGTTCACCGAGATGGACTACCTGCCCGGCGCCGAGTGGAAGAAGCGCCTGGAAGCAGCCGAATCCAATTTCCGCCGGATGTGGGCCCAGAAGCGCTGGACCGAGTGACCCCCGGCTTCTTCATCCATCGACAACATCATCACGAGGAGACGAGATGAACCGCAGACATCTGATCGCCAAGGCACTGCTGGCGCTGGCCGCCGCCGTTCCGCTGCTGGCCGCAGCCCAAGCCTATCCCACCAAGCCCGTCAATCTGGTGGTTCCGTACCCGGCGGGCGGCGCCACGGACGTGATCGCCCGCATGATCGCCGACAAGCTCACGCCGGTCTGGGGCCAGCCGGTCGTCGTCGTCAACAAGCCGGGGGCCGGCACGCTGATCGCCGCCGAACAGGTCGCGCGGGCGCCGGGGGACGGCTACACGCTGTACATGACCACCGCCGCCCATACCATCGGCGCCAGCCTGTACAAGAAGATTCCGTACGACGCGGTCAAGGACTTCACGCCGATCACGCTGACGTCGACCATCCCGCTGGTGCTCGTGACCACTCCTTCGCTGCCGGTCAAGAGCCTGTCGGAACTGATCGCGCGGGCCAAGGCCGACCCGGGCATGTCGTTCGCCTCCACCGGCAACGGCACGCCGCAGCACCTGACGATGGAGCTGTTCAAGGCGCAGAACAAGCTGGCGCTCACCCATGTGCCGTACAAGGGCGATTCGCCCATGCTCACGGACCTGATCGGCGGCCAGGTGCCGATGGCGTTCGTCACGCTCTCGGCGGCGATGCCCCACATCAAGGCCGGCAAGCTGCGCGCCATCGCCCTGGCGCACAGCAAGCGCGTCGAGGGCATTGCCTCGGTGCCGACCTTCGCGGAGGCCGGCATGCCCGGCTTCGTGGCGGCCACCTGGTTCGGCCTGTTCGGACCGGGAACCCTGCAGCCCGAGTTGGCCAACCGCATCTACCGCGACGTGTCGAAGATCGTCGCCGTGCCCGAGTTCACGGCCAAGCTGAAGGAAATGGGCGGCGACGTCGACAACAGCACGCCGCAGGCGTTCCAGGCGCACATCCAGGCCGAACTGAAGCGCTGGGCCGAGGCCGTACGCCTGTCCGGCGCCCAGATCGATTGATGGACGGGACCACCAGATGAATTCCGAAGACAAGGCGCTGCTGGCCCGCTGTGCCAGGATGGGCAGCAGCACGTGGTCGGACGCGCTGGACGCGTGCGGCATCGCCGGCGTGGTGCAGGGCATCCCGCGGCGCGCCGGTGAAGGCGTGGCGGTCGGTTTCGCGGCGACGGCGCGGCACGAGTGGGGACCGCTGGGCGACTTCGACCGCGCCGACTTCGCCGTCGGCCGGCTCGTGGCGGCCACCGGGCCCGGTCGCGTCCTGATGGTCGACGTCGGCGGCGCCGCCATCTCCACGTTCGGCGGCATCGCGTCGCTCGCGGCGGCCGGCAGGAAGGCCACCGCCGTCGTGATCGACGGCGGCTGTCGCGACACCGATGAGATCCGGGCGACGGGACTGACCCTGGCGGCGCGCTGGGTGACGCCGACCACCGGCAAGACCCGGCTGCGACTGCAGTCCATGGGCGAACCCGTGACCCTGGGCGGCGTCACCGTGAGCGAAGGCGACCTGGTGGTGGTGGACGACACGGGGATCGCGGTGGTGCCGCGCCAGGAGCTGGCCCGCGTGCTGGCGGAAGCCGAGCGCATCCTGGCCGTGGATCACGCCGTCGAGCAAGGCGTGCGCGCCGGCAAGAGCTTCGCCGAGGCGGCCGCCGACGCGAACTACATTCCGCTGAAGAAGTCCGCCGTCCGCGCCGATGCCTGAGCCTGCCGCCATCCTCCAGATGGGGCCGATCGGGCCGCATCTCGACCAGCAGCTGGGCCAGCGCGGCAAGGTCTTGCGGTTGTGGGAGGCGGCCGACCGCGACGCGGCACTCGATGGCGCGGCCGCCGGCGTCCGCGTCGTGGTGACTTCGGTGCGCCTGGGCTGCCCGGCGCCCCTCATCGAGCGGCTGCCGCGGCTGCGCGCGATCTGCAGCTGGGGCGTCGGCTACGAGACGATAGACGTCGCGGCCGCGAAGGCGCGCGGCATCGCCGTGAGCAATACCCCCGACGTCCTGGACGACTGCGTCGCGGACCTGGCATGGGGCCTGCTGATCGCGGCGGCGCGGCGCACGGCAGCCGGCGACCGGTATGTCAAGGACGGGCAGTGGCGTGCCATCGGCCAGTTCCCGCTGACGACGCGCGTGAGCGGCAAGCGCCTGGGCATTCTTGGTCTCGGCCGCATCGGCGAGGCCATCGCCCGGCGCGGCGCCGGCTTCGCGATGGACGTGCGCTATCACAACCGCCGCGAACGCCCTGGCGTGCCCTACGGATACGAGTCGTCGCTGGTCCAACTCGCCCGCTGGGCCGACTTTCTGGTGGTGGCCTGCGAAGGCGGGGCGTCGACCCGGCACCTCGTCTCCCAGGCCGTGATCGACGCACTCGGCGCGAAGGGGATCCTGGTGAACATCGCCCGCGGCACCGTGGTGGACCAGGAAGCGATGGTGCGGGCGCTGGCCGAAGGCCGGCTTGGTGGGGCCGGCCTCGATGTGCTGGAAAAGGAGCCGGCGGTGCCGCCCGAACTGCTGTCCATGGACCAGGTCGTGCTGATGCCCCACGTCGGCAGCGCCACGCGCGAGACGAGGCGCGCGATGGAGCAACTGGTGCTGGACAACGTCGATTCGTTCCTGGCCGGGCGCGGGCTGCTGACGCCCGTTCACGTCGGCTGAAATGAGTGCGGACCTGCTGCGCGCGCTGCGCGCCATTGCCGGCGAACCACATGTCCTGACCGGCACGGACGCCGCCCCGTATCTCACCGACTGGCGCAAGGTCGCGACGGGGCGTGCCCTCGCGGTGGTCCGGCCCGGCTCGACCGGGCAGGTGCGCGACGTGGTGCGCGCCTGCGTCGCGGCCGGGGCGCCGGTCGTTCCCCAGGGCGGCAACACCGGGCAGGTGGCGGGGGCCACGCCCGATGCGTCGGGTCGCTCCGTGGTGGTGCAGCTCGGACGCATGAACCGCGTGCGCAGCATCGATGTCGAGAACGACACGCTGGTGGCGGAGGCCGGATGCGTGCTGCAGCAGGTGCAGCAGGCTGCGCATGCGGCCGGGCGCCTGTTCCCGCTGTCGCTGGGCGCCGAGGGCACCTGTCAGATCGGCGGCAATCTGGCGACCAATGCCGGCGGCACCCAGGTGCTGCGTTATGGGAATGCGCGCGAGCTGGCGCTTGGCCTGGAGGTGGTCACCGCCGAGGGCGAGGTGTGGAACGGGCTGCGCGCCCTGCGCAAGGACAACACCGGCTACGACCTGCGTGACCTGTACATCGGCTCCGAAGGGACCCTGGGCATCATCACGGCGGCCGCCCTCAAGCTGTTCCCGCTGCCGGTGGCGCAGCGCACGGCGCTGGCGGCGACCGGCTCGATCGCTCGGGCCGTGGCCCTGCTCGCGCGCGCGCGGGCCATGCTGGGCGCCGAACTCACGGCCTTCGAACTGATGTCGGCGGTGGCGCTGCGCCTGGTGCCGGCCCATTTCCCGCAGCAGCGCCTGCCGCTGCCAGCGCAGGCGCCCTGGTACGTGCTGATGGAGACTTCGGACACCGAAAGCGAGGCCAGGGCCGGCGCACGGTTCGATGCGCTGTTGGCCGCGGCGCTGGAGGCCGGCGAGATCGACGATGCCGCGCTTGCCCAGAGCGTGGCCCAGTCGAACGCGTTCTGGCACCTGCGCGAGAGCATCACGCTGGCCGTTGCCGCGGAGGGAAAGTGCGCCAAGCACGACATTTCCATGCCAACCTCCCGGCTCGGCGAGTTCGTGACCGCCACCGACGCGGCGCTGCAGGCCAACTTCCCCGGGGTGCGCAGCGCGACCTTCGGCCACCTGGGCGACGGTAATCTGCACTACAACATCCTGCAGCCCGCGGGACAGCGGGCCGACGAGTTCGCGGCGGCGCAGGAGCGGCTCTCAGCGCTGGTCCACGAGCGCGTCGCCGCCGCCGGCGGTTCCATCAGTGCGGAGCAGGGCATCGGCGGCCTGCGCACCGCTGACCTGGAGCGCTTCGAGGACCCGGTCAAGCTGGCGCTGCTGCGGCGCGTGAAGCAGGCCCTGGATCCGCTGGGCCTGATGAACCCGGGCAAGGTGCTGGCATAGCGGAGATGGAGGCGCTGCCGGCAGCTTGGCCGAAACGCCGTCCGGTCAGCGTGATTTCCTCTCGGTCCGGCCGGCTGCCCTGGCACCCGTTCCGAGCACGCGACCGTTGACCGCCAGCCCGTAGAGCGAATGCTCGCTGTCGTGGTACTTCTTGCGCGTCTCGGCCACCGAACCGGCGAAGCGGGGGTCTTGCGGCCGCTCATGGCTGTCCATGAACAGCGCCACGTCCCATGCTTCCTGCTCGGTCAAGCTCCTGCCCTTGCCCAGCGGCATGTTGGCGTAGATGAAACCGGCGGCGTTGTTGACCTGGTGCATGCCGGCGCCCCAGTTGAACGAGCGCGGTCCCCACAAGGGCGGGAAGACCTGCCGGTCGCCGGCGCGCTGGCCCTGGCCATCGGCGCCATGGCACAGGGCGCAGTTCTGCGCGTAGACCGCTTCACCCCGCGCATAGCTGGGCGGCTGCCCGGGCTTGGCCAGTTTCGGATAGCCGCCTCCTTGCACGGGCATGCCGACCGGCGCGCCCTTGGCCAGGAAGAAGGCGTAGGTCTGCAGCGCGGTCATCACCTCGTCGTCCTGCGGCGGCGCCTTGCCGTTCATGCTGTACTGGAAGCAGCCCTGCAGCCGCGCGGCCAGGGTGTCGACCTGCCCGGTCTTGCTGCGAAAGGCCGGATAGTGGATGAACGACGCCCACAAGGGCGCGGAGTCGGGCTTGCGTCCGGCGTCGAGGTGGCAGTTCGCACAGGTCAGATCGTTGCCGACATAGTTCGCTGCGTATTTCCCGGTCTCCGTGAACACCTTCTGCCCCAGCCGGATCATCTTTCCGTATTCGTCGTTGGGGATGCTGTCTTCGGAGGGCGGCCGAAAGGTCCTGGACGCGACCGAAGCGGACGCCACGGTTGCGGCCGCAGGCGAGGGCGGCGCGTCGGCGCGCACGGCTTCGGGCGCGGTCGCCGTCGTGGGGGCGGCCGCCGACGCCGCGGTGGGCGCGGGCGCGGATGAAGCGGCAGGGGCAGGCGCGGCGGTGTAGGCGCCTTCGATCGGCTGGCGGATGGAGCGCTGGAACAGGACGCTGGATGCCAGGAACATCCCCAGCAGCAGCAATGCGGCCAGACCGACGATGACGATCAGCCGCCAGGACACCCGGCCCGCTTCGAAATGACGAGGTGGGCTCATGGCGTGCCTTTCGTCCCCGCCGCCATGGGCGCGGCGGCGCTGGCGGCCGCCAGCCCGGCGTAGTAGTCGCTGACGGCCTGGATGTCAGGGTCCTTCAACTTGCGCGCGACGGCTTCCATGAGACCGAGCGGCCCGGCCGGCCGGGCTCCTGCCTGCCACGCTTTGAGCTGCTGGGCGAGGTAGGCGGCCGGCTGTCCGGCGAGCGGCGGGAAACTGGTGCCGACGCCGCTGCCGCCGGGGCCGTGGCACTGGGCGCAGGCGGGCAATCCGTCGTCCCAGCGCCCGCGGGTCGCGATCCAGGCACCGAGGTCGGCCGGACCGCGCGCCTCCCGGTCGGGTGCCGCGGCGGGCCGGCTCAGTCCGGCGTAGTGATCCGCGACCTGGGTTCTTTGTTCCGGTGAAAGCGCCCGTGCGATGGGCGCCATGATCTCGTTCTTGCGCGTGCCGCCGGCAAAGGCTTCCAGTTGCTCGCGCAAGTAGGCCGCGCCCGTCCCCGCCAGATGCGGAAAGGCACCGGTTCCTTCGCCGCGCGCGCCGTGGCACCCGGCGCAGGCGGGCGCCCCGTTCGGCGTGCCGGCGGTCGCGATGCGAGCGCCGGCGCTGTCCGCTGGCGGCGGTGAAGCCCAGCCGGCGCTGCTGGCCGCGGCGACGAGCAGCAGGGCGGTGGCTCGGGCAAGGAAAGATGGTCGCGTCATGGTCTCGTGGCTGGCTTTCAATTCGGGCGCATGGGATCTCGCCAGCGTCTGCCGCGTTGTTCCGCGCCAAGGCTCAGGACGCTGCGTGCCCCGTCCAGCCAGCTCCGATGCGAAGGACCATCCGGTCGACCCGGCCCAGCACCGAAGCACATGCGACCGACTGGGGTCGTTGGCTGCGCGCTGCCGGTGCGATGCGCCTGTTGCGGCCTAGCATACGTGTTCTCTGCGCCGCTGTGTGCTCGACGATGGCAACGAAGCGAAAGCAGACCAGCCGATGGTCAGCGGGAGGCCTGCGGGATCGAAAGCTCGGCCGCCAGGCCGCCGCCATCCCGCGGACGCAAGGCCAGGGTGCCGCCACACCGTTCGGCAATGGTCGCGACGATCGACAAGCCCAGTCCGCTGCCGCGTCCCGCCGGGCTGCGCCGCCAGAACCGCTGCACAGCTTGCGCGCATTCGTCCCGGGTCAGCCCGGGCCCCCGGTCGAGCACGCTGAAGACGACGCGCTCGCTTGCACCCAGCTCGGCGCGCAAGGTGACCGAACTGGCCATCGGCGACGCCCGCAAGGCATTGTCCAACAGGTTGCGCAGCGCAGCGGCCAGCAGGCCGCACGGCGCGGCGACGGCCAGCGGTGCATGCGGCTGTTCCAGCCGCACCTGCCCGGGCCGGCCGTGCGCCGCCTCCGCGTCCCGAATCGCTTCGCGCGCGGCATCGCCGGCATCGCACGCCATCGCCGCGCCGAATCCGTCCGGACCCTCCAGCCGGGCAAGCTGCAGCAGTTGCTCGAGCGTGCGCTCCATCCGCAGCACGCCGTCGTCCGCGCTGCTCAGCGCCTCCTGCGCCGGCTGCGGCAGCGGGCATGGCCCCGCGGCCAGCCGCAGCACCTGCAAGTGGGTCTTGATGGCGGTCAGCGGCGTGCGCAATTCGTGGGCTGCGTCGTCGGTGAACCGGCGCTCGCGTGCGATGGCGCCGCGCACCCGTTCCAGAAGATGGGTGATGGTGCCGACCAGCGGCGCCAGCTCCCGCGGCACTGCCATGCGGGCCAGTGGCGTGTTGTCCTCGGGGCGACGCTGCTCCAGCAGCTTGCGCACCCGTTCCAGCGGCGCGAGGCCCCCGCCGATCCCGAACCACAGCATCAGCAGGCTGCCCGAGAGCGCCACCGCGAAGGGGACGCCGGCCGCCAGCGCGACGTCGCGCAGCAGCAGCTCGCGCATGTCGACGCGGTCGGCCGTGGCGACACGGATGTTTCCTTGCTGCAGAACGTAGGTGCGCCACACCTTGCCGCCGAAGACCCGGGTGCTGTAACCCGATGGCACGTCCGCCAGGCCGGGGCTGCTGGCCGTGCGGGCGATCGTGTGCCGGCTGACTTCGCCGCGCAGCAGGCTGACTTCGCACGCCACGCCGTCGCGTCCGACCACGTCCATCAGTGGCTGCGCGGCATTGGCGGCCGGAGCCGGTGATTGCGGGAACTGCAGCGTCAGGCCGGCCACCATGCGTGCCGACGCGGCCAGGCGATCGTCCAGCGCCGCGCGCAGCTCGCTGCGCAGGTCGGCCAGCATCCAGGCAGCGACCAACGACCACAGGACCAGGAGCGAGCCGCCGATGATGACCAGCAGGCGCCGTCGCAGGCTCTTCACGCGGCAGCTCCCAGGCGGTAGCCGAGGCCGCGGACGGTTTCGACGATCTCCGGGCCGAGCTTGCGTCTGAGATGGTGGATGTGCACGTTCACCGCGTTGCTCTCGACGTCCTGGCCCAGCCCATAGAGCCGATCGCGCAGCTGGTCGGCGCTGAGGATCTGCCGCGGATGCCGCAGCAGCGTGTGCAGCAACGTCGTCTCGCGGCGGGACAGATCGACCGGTTCGCCCCGCAGCCGCACCTCGCCGGTGGCGGCTTCGAAGCTCAGTTGGCCGTGCTCGATCCGGTCGACGCTGCGGCCGGCGGCGCGTCGCGTCAGCGCGTGCAGGCGTGCCACGAGTTCGTCGAGATCGAACGGCTTGAGGAGGTAGTCGTCGGCGCCGCTGCGCAGGCCCGCGACGCGGTGGGCGACCGCATCGCGGGCCGTCAGGATCAGCACCGGCATGTGCAGCCCGCGGGCGCGCCAGCGCACCAGGAGGCTCATGCCGTCTTCGTCCGGCAGGCCGAGGTCGAGCACGGCGACATCGAACTGCGAGGCAGCCAGCGCGGCGTCGGCCAGGCGCGCGGTGTCGACATGGTCCACGGTGAATCCATGCAGCCGCAACCCGCTTGCCACCCCGCGGGCCACCAGCGCATCGTCTTCGATCAACAGAACATGCAAGCAACAGCTCCCGGGAAGAGGTTTGGCGGCCGCGCGGCTGGAGGCCGGGGGCCTTAACGCCCACGTAATCGCTGCCGCGCACACTGGCGCGAACGAACCGCACCGTCCTCCATGAAGAATCGCTTTTGCCCCGGACAGTTCCTGCGCCTGTGCGGCGGGGTGGCGCTGGCCGCCTGGCTGGCGGTGGGCGCCGCAGTGGCCCGCGCCGAGCAGCCGTTCCTGGAGCCGGAACAGGCGTTCCAGCTGACGGTGGCGGCGGGCGGCCGGGCCGGGGAGGTGCAGCTCTCATGGCGTATCGCACCGGGCTACTACCTGTATCGCGATCGCATGACGGTCTCGGCCACGCCCGGCGGAATTGTAGGGAAGGTCACGCGCCCGGGTGGCGAGCGCAAGCACGACCCCAACTTCGGTGTGGTCGAGGTTTATCACGAAGGCGTCACGGTGGTGGCCGATGCAAGCAAGGCCACCGCGTTGCAGGTCGGGTGGCAGGGGTGCGCCGAAGCTGGCCTGTGCTACCCGCCGCAGCAACGCACGGTCTCGCTGGCGGGAATCGGCGGTGCGAGTGCCGGCCGGTCCGCCACGACCGCCAGCACCCCCACCGGCACCACCGGCGCCGCAGTGCCGGCGCAGGCGGACCCGCCTTGGAGCGAAAGCGGCATCACGCAGTGGCTCGGCCGGCGCACCTTGTGGTGGTCGGTGCCCGTGTTTCTGCTGCTCGGCATCGCCATGGCGTTCACGCCGTGCGTCTTGCCGATGGTTCCGATCGTGTCCAGCATGGTGGCCGGCAGCCAGGCCGAGCCGCGCCGCGCATTCGTGCTGACCCTTTCCTTCGTCCTGCCGATGGCCCTTGTGTACGCCGCCCTGGGCGTGGCCGCCGCGCTCGCCGGCGCCGGGCTGCAGGCGCTGCTGCAGAACCAGTGGGCCATCCTGGCGTTCGCCGGGGTGTTCGTCGCGCTCGCGCTCTCGATGTTCGGCTTCTTCGAGCTGCAGCTGCCCGTCGCGCTGCGCGACCGCCTCGCAGGCGCTCAGCCGAAGGGCGGCAGTGCGGCCGGCGCGGCCGCCATGGGGGTGCTGTCCGCGCTCATGGTCAGTCCCTGCATGACGGCGCCCCTCGCCGGCACGCTGCTGTACATCGCCCAGAGCGGCAACGTGCTGGAAGGTGCGCTCCTGCTGTTCGCCATGGGACTGGGCATGGGGCTGCCCCTGCTCGTGGTCGGCACGCTGGGCGCGCGGTTCCTGCCGCGCCCGGGGCCGTGGATGAACCGCGTCAAGGGCGCCTTCGGGTTCGTGCTGCTGGGGACGGCGGCCTGGTTGGTGGCACGGGTGCTGGCACCGCACGCGACCCTCCTGCTGTCGGGCGCACTGCTGGGCTCCTTGGCGGTGACCGCATGGCAGCTGGCGGCCGGCGGGGGCCGCGCCGGGTTGGCAGTGCGCAGCGCGGCCATGTTGGGGGCGCTGTGGGCCGGCGCGATGGTCTTCGGCGCGGCCGCCGGGGGCGCCGATCCGCTGCGCCCGCTGGCACCGCTCGTGCGCGCGCCGGCGGCTGCGCCAGCGCCGGAAGGCCAGGGGGTCGCGGCGTTCGAGACGTTCACCGATCCGCTGGCGCTGCAGGCGCGCCTGGACGCCGCCCGGACGGCGGGGCAGCCGGCGCTGGTCGACTTTTCGGCCGCGTGGTGCGCGTCGTGCCAGACCATCGATCGCGAAGTGTTCGGCGATCCGCAGGTAGGCAAAGCCCTGGCCGGCGTCGCGGTGCTGCGCGCGGACGTCACCGCGAGCGATGCGGCTCAGCGGGCGCTGATGCGCCGGCACCAGGTCATGGGTCCGCCCACGGTGATGCTGTTCGACGCGCAAGGCCGGGAGCGGCGCGCGCAGCGACTGGTGGGCGAATTCTCGGCGCGCGACCTGCTGGCGCGGCTTGCGGCGGGGGAGCCATCATGAGCGCGACACTGGCACTCGGGCCGCTCACCTTCACCTACGGCCTGTTGCTGGCGTTGGCCGGCGCCGTGCTGGGGTCCTTGGCCGGCAAGCTGGCGGGGCGCGCCGGCGGTGTCGATATCGAGCCGCTGCTCTTTCGCATCCTGGTGACAGGGCTGGTCGCGGCGCGGGCTGCGTTCGTCGTGCAGTTCTTCGATGGCTACCGGCAGCAGCCGCTGGGCCTCCTCGACATCCGGGACGGCGGTTGGTCGCCGCTTGCCGGCCTGCTGGCCGCGAGCGCCTATGCCCTCTTCGCCGCGCTGCGCCGGCCGCCGTGGCGCCAGCCGCTGGCGGCGGCCATCGGCACCGCGGGTGCGGTGTGGCTGTTGGGCGCGCTCTCCTGGTCGATGATGCCGAAGGACGGCGATCGGCTCCCGCCGCTGGCGGTGCAGTCCATCGAGGGCCCGGTGGTGCCGCTCGCGAGCTTCCGGGGCAAGCCCACGGTCGTCAACCTGTGGGCCACCTGGTGCCCGCCGTGCCGCCGCGAAATGCCCGTGCTGCAGCAGGCGCAGGCGAAGCGGCCGGATGTGAATTTCGTCTTCCTGAATCAGGGCGAAGCGCCCGATCGCGTCCGCGCCTTCCTCGCCGCCGAGCAGCTTCCCTTGCGCAACGTGTTGCTCGACCTGCACGGGCAGGCCGGCGTCGAACTGGGGCACCGCGCCTTGCCCACCACGCTGTTCTACGACGCCGCCGGCCGCCTGGTCGACACGCGCGTCGGCGAACTGTCGCACGCAACGCTGAGCCAGCGGCTCGGCACGCTTTCCATTCAACCCGAGTCCCGCTGATGACCATCTCTCCGTTCGATTCCGCTGGCAGGCAGCTGCCGGCACCCGGCCGACCCGCATGGGCCGCCCTGGCGCTCGCCGCATGTGCGGCTGCTGCCTCCGCCCAGGAGCGTCCCGAGGCGCTGCAGGCGCTGCAGTCGCAAGGCGTGACGATCGTCGGCACCTTTCCGGCGCCGGGCGGATTGACCGCCTGGGCCGGCTATGCGGGCCAGCAGCCGCTCGCGTTCTATGCCACGCCCGACGGCAAGCACCTGATCCTGGGCACCATGCTCGACGCGCAAGGCAAGGATGTCACCCAGGCAGCGTTGGAGAAGGCGGTGCGCGCACCGATGACGGCGGGGGTGTGGAAGGAGCTCGAGCGCAGCCACTGGATCGGCGACGGCAAGGCCGACGCGCCGCGCGTGGTCTACGTGTTCACGGACCCCAACTGTCCTTACTGCAACAAGTTCTGGGCCGATGCGCGGCCATGGGTCGACAGCGGCAAAGTCGTGCTGCGCCACATCATGGTCGGAATTCTCACGCCGACCAGCGCGGGGAAAGCGGCCGCCCTGCTGGCCAGCAAGGATCCGGCGGCTGCCTTGTCGGCTTACGAGCGCGGCCACGTGGCTGAAAATGCCAAGGTGCTGGGTGCCGGCCGGCCCAAGCCGCTGGGCGACGGCAGTCTGAAGCCGCTGGCCAGCATCCCGCCGGCGATCGGAGCGCAGTTGGACGCGAACGAGAAGCTGATGGCCAGCCTGCGGCTGCAGGCCACTCCGGCCTTCGCCTGGCGCGATGCCACGGGCGCCGTGCAGACCCGCACCGGCGCGCCGCCGGCGGCCATGGCGCAGATTCTCGGACCGCGCTGATCGCGCTGGAGAACAGAGAAGTGAGTCCCGTCCTTACCACCGACGTCGCGGTGATCGGTGCCGGCACCGCCGGCAGCACCGCCTTTCGGGAAATCACCCGTGCCGGCCGCACTGCCGTCTGGATCGACCACGGCCCGCTGGGCACGACGTGCGCGCGTGTCGGCTGCATGCCGTCGAAGGCCGTGCTGCACGCGGCGCACGAATGGGCGCTGTTGCGCGAGCTTGCAGGCGACTCCCCGATGACGGCCGTGTCGGCCGATTCGCTCTGGGCGCGCGCCCGCGCCACCCGGGATGCGCTGGCCGCCGGCGCCGCCCAGCGCACGCGCACGGCCGCCGGCGACCGGTTGCTGATGGGAACGGCGCGGTTCGTGGCGCCGGGCGAGCTCGACGTCGATGGCCGGCGCGTGCGGGCCCGCGCCTTCGTGATCGCGACCGGCTCGCGGCCCGTCGTTCCCCCGTCCTTGGCCGCCCTGGGCGACCGCTTGCTGACCACCGACACCCTGTTCGAATTGGAAAGGCTGCCGGGCAGCATCGGCATTGTCGGATTGGGCGCGATCGGGCTGGAGATGGGGCTGGCGCTGTCTCGCCTGGGTGTGCGCGTTGTCGCCGGCGACCAGCTGGACACGGTGGCGGGGATCGTCGATCCGGCCGTGCGCGAGCGGGCGCTGCGGCGCTTCGGCCGCGAACTGCCGCTGTGGCTGGGCCAGCCGATGCAGGCGCAGGCCGTACCGGCCGGCGTCAGCGTGTCGTCGGGCGAACGCAGCGAGACCGTCGACATGGTGCTCGCCGCCGTCGGGCGGCGACCGAACGTCGACAAGCTCGATCTGCAAGGCGGCGGCGTCGCGTTGGACGACAGGGGCCAGCCGCGCGTGGACCCGGCCACGCTGCGCGCCGGCGAGGCGGCCGTGTTCCTCGCAGGCGATGTCCATCCGGACCGGCCGCTGCTGCACGAAGCCGCGGATGAAGGCGTGATCGCGGCGCGCGGCGCGCTGGCGTTGCTCGACGGCCGGCCGCCGGCAGCAGCGGAGCGGCGCGCCCGGATGTCGATCGTGTTCAGCGATCCCGACGTCGCGGCCGTGGGAATGGCTTTCGATCAGCTGGACCTGACGACCACGGTGGTCGGCACGGCCGAGGGCAGCGGCAATGGTCGCTCGCGAATCCTCGCCGCGACCGACAACCTGGTGCGCATCTACGCACAGCGCGGCAGCGGTACGCTGCTCGGCGCCAGCCTCATGGCCGCGCGCGGCGAACACCTGGCGCACCTGCTGGCCTGGGCCGTGCAGCGCCGCGAATCGGCGGCCAGCCTGCTGGAAATGCCGTACTACCACCCCACGACCGAGGAGATGCTGCAGTCAGCGCTCAAGGACGTTGCATCGCAGCTTGCCTGACAGGCCCGACGGAGTGCCGAAATGAACGAAGACCAGACCATCCGGATCGTGCTGCATGCGCCGACGGCGGCGGCGCTGAAGCGCGCCCGCAGCAACGCCGGCAACCTGCAGGCCGCCCAGCCGCGGCCGCTGGTGCGAATCGTGGTCAATGCCGAGGCGGTCGCCGCGGCCCTGGACGAGCCGAGCCCGGCCGCGGACGCCATCACGCTCGTGTGCCGCAACACCTTGAACAAGCTCGGGCGCAGCGCGCCGGCGCCACTGGCCATCCTCGAGGAAGGGGCGGTGCTCGGGCTGGCGAGGATGCAGCGGGAAGGTTGGTCCTACATCCGGGCCTGAGGGCGCCTCCCCCCGCCGATGACGGCGGGCGGCCGCAATAGGAAATCTTCCCTAGCCGGCTGCCCGGTTCCGCGGATGTTCCAGCGCAGCCTTGCCGAATAGGCTGTGCGACGTTGGCTCCCCGGGCCGCTGCTCGCGTCTTCCCAAGGCGCCGGCTCGACGCGTGGCGACCGCGGCCGCAGCGGGGGCCAACACATGTTCTTACATGGTCGTCGGCTTATGGAAAAAGCAAAAGCTTGGTTTTTGTCAAGGCGCAAGCGGCGCTCAATCAATAAGCTGTCACTTATAAGATAGTCCAGCCGGCGTTCCATGCATCCCTTGCCTCATCACTACCACGCCCAAGCCCGCGGCGGCCTCAGCGGCAGCGTTGCCGTGACCACGACGGACGCGCCGGCGCTCGACACCCATGCACCGCCGGAGTTCGGCGGGCCGGGCGGCGCCTGGTCGCCGGAATCCCTGCTGGTGGCTTCCATCGCGGACTGCTACATCCTGTCGTTCCGCGCCGTCGCAAGAGCTTCGAAACTGGAGTGGGCGCAGCTCGAAGTCGATGTCGAAGGCGTCCTCGACCGCGTCGATGGCGTCATGCGCTTCGCTCGATACATCGTGAGGCCGCGGCTGTCGATCGTGGCGGCCGAACAGGAGACGCTGGCCCGCGCTGCCCTGGAGAAGGCCAAGCGCGCCTGTCTCATCACCAACTCCTTGAATGGCGAGTGCGAGCTGGTGCCCAGCGTCGGCATCGCAGAAGCGGTCCGGGCGGCGCCATGAGGGAGTCGGGCTGCACGAAGACGCTCGGTCCGGTTCAGGCGCGCGCGACGCCTGCGGCCGTCATGTCCCTGCCCGCGGCTGGCGAGGACGTGAGCAGCCTGATCGCGTTTCTTGCCGGACGCTATTCGCTCGGGCCGAAGTACCTGGTGCCGCCGGGGCCGTCGGCGCACGAGTTGCTGCAGGCAGCGCAACTCGCGCTGCGCGCCCCCGACCATCGCCAGTTGCGCCCGTTCCGGTTCGTGAACGTGCCCGACCACCAGCGCGAGCGGCTCGGCAGCTTGTTCGCCGCCGATGCCGCGCGGCGCGGGCACGGCCCGGCCGAAGTCGAGCGGGCACGGGACCGTGCGCACAATGGACCGGCGCTGCTCGCGGTGGTGGCCAGGGTCGGCGAAGGTGCGGCGGATGTGCCGGTGCACGAGCAGTGGATCTGCGTCGGCGCGGCCGTCATGAATTTTCTCAACGGCCTGCACATGCTCGGCTATGGGGCCAAGGTGCTCAGCGGCGCCTCGGTGTGCAGCCCCACCATCCAGGCAGCGTTCTGCGAGGCGGGCGAGACGCTGGTCGCCTGGGTCGTCGCGGGCACCCCGACGCAGGCAGGTCGCGCCAGGCAGGTCGACGACCCCGCTGCCATCCTGTGCGACTGGACCTGATGCCCCGGCGGCGCTGCCGGGCCGCCCCCCACTGATCACCCTCACTCAACGAATCCGTCATGACATCCCGGAATGTTTTCCTCTCCGCGCTGGTCGGCGCCTGGCTGCTGCTGTGGCAGACCGGGGCCACGGCGCAGGCGCCTGGCGCCGCCGGCGCGGTCGCTTCGGCGGCCGACGCGACCGGTGCCAAGGCGGCCCAGATCAAGCGGGGCGAGTACGTCGCCCGGCTGGGCGACTGTGTCGCCTGCCATACCGCGCCGCAGGGCCAGCCGATGGCGGGCGGGCTCGAACTCAAGACGCCGTTCGGCGCGCTGTACTCGACGAACATCACGCCGGATCGCGAAACCGGTATCGGCAACTACTCGTTCGAGCAGTTCGACCGTGCCGTGCGCGAAGGGGTGGCCGCGGATGGCCACAACCTCTACTCGGCGATGCCCTATCCGTCCTACGCCAAGCTGACCGACCAGGACATGCGTGACCTGTACGTGTACCTGATGGAGGGCCAGGCCCCGGTGCGCGCGGCGAACAAGCCTTCCGAGATGAAATGGCCCTTCAGCATGCGCTGGGGCCTGGCGCTCTGGAACTGGGCATTCCTGGACAAGACGCCGTTCCAGCCCGACCAGAGCAAGGACGCCGCATGGAACCGCGGGGCCTACCTGGTGCAAGGCGCCGGCCATTGCGGAGCCTGCCACACGCCACGGGGACTCGGTTTCCAGGAAAAGGCGATGTCGCAGGCGGGTACGGGAGGCAAGTTCTACCTTGCCGGAGAGACGGTGGAGGTGTGGCGTGCGCCGAGCCTGCGCAATTTGTGGACCGTCCCGGACACGGTGCAGATGCTCAAGACCGGGCAGAACCGGTTCGGCAGCGTCTCGGGGAACATGGTGGAGGTCATCCACCACAGCACCCAGTACTTCAGCGACGCCGACCTGACCGCGGTGGCCACTTACCTGAAGTCGCTGCCGCCCGGCGCGGATGAGGTGCCCATGCCGGCGGCGCCCGGCGGCGAGGCCGGCGGCACGGCGGCGGCCGTCCCGGCCAAGCTCTTCACCACGCGCGGTGGCCTCGGCTATGTGCAGTTCTGCGTCGATTGCCACCGGCAGGATGGCAGCGGCGTGCCGGGGATCTTCCCGCCGCTGGCGAACAACGCGTCGGTGGCGTCGGCAAACCCTGCGACCCTCCTGCACGTGACACTGACGGGGTGGAAGACCGCGCAGACGGCAGCGCACCCGCGCGTGTATACGATGCCCGCCTTCGCGCGCCTGTCCGATCAGGAGATTGCAGAGATCCTGAGCTTCGTGCGCCAGGGCTGGGGCAACAATGCGGGACCCATCACCGCCTCCGAAGTGAAGAAGGTGCGTGCCGAATTGACGCCGAAGGTGGACGCTTCGCCATTCGAGACGCCGCGCCTGGCCGCGATGCTGGAGCGCCCGAATTCGGACCAGCTGGTGCGCGGGATGCGGCTGCATCTGGAGACCAAGGATTTGCTGCCGCAGAACGTGGGCAACCAGCTCAATTGCACCAGCTGTCACCTCAACGCGGGCACCGTCGCCGACGGTTCGCCCTTCGTCGGGGTCTCCGCCTTCTTCCCGGGCTACGCCGCGCGGGCCGGCAGGGTGATCACGCTGGAGGACCGGATCAACGGCTGCTTCCTGCGGTCCATGAATGGCAAGCCCATCCCCGTGGCCTCCGGCGACATGCAGGCGATGGTGGCGTACTTCGACTGGATGAAAGGCCAGACCAAGCCCGAGGACAAGGTGGCGGGCCGCGGGGTCGGCAAGATCGACCCCAAGATCAAGCCGAACGTCGAGAACGGCAAGAAGGTCTACGCGGAACAATGCGCCGTCTGCCATGGCAAGGACGGCGAGGGGCTCACGGCAGCCGGGGGCAGGTTCATCTATCCGCCGCTCTGGGGCGAGCAGTCTTTCAACATCGGGGCCGGGATGGCACGGACCTATACCGCGGCGGCCTTCGTCAAGCGCAACATGCCGATCGGCATGCACGAGAAGTTCCCGCTGGGCCAGGGCGGCCTGTCCGACCAGGACGCAGTGGACGTGGCCGAATATTTCTCCCACCAGCCACGTCCGGATTTCGCTCCCAAGGCGAAGGACTGGCCCAAGGATCCGAAGCCGGCGGATGCGCGTTATTGACGGTCGGGGCGCGGGTGTTCCGCCGGGGGACTTCCGGGCGGACAGTGCTTCATGCACGCGGCGATGAATTTCCAGCGCGCGGGCCGTCGCCGATCGCTTTCGCTCGCCTGGGCGAACCACGCACCCTGCGGGCGGGATCCAGTGGGCCGAGCCAGGGCCCATTTCCGCGTCTCCCACTGGTGGCGGCTGGCTGCGGGCGTCGCGTTGTGCGCCGCCGCCGTCCTTGCCAACAGCCCGGCCGCGGCCAGGACGGTCTCCATAGGCGTGTTCGCCTGGCAGGGCGAACGCGCGGCCGTGACCGACTGGGCGCCGCTGCTTCAGGACCTGAGCGCAGCCTTGCCGGAACACCAGTTTCGTCTCGTGCACTACGACGCCGAAGGCCTGCGCCGGGCCATCGCCGCGCAAGCCGTCGATCTGGTGATCACGAATCCCGGCTACTACGTGACCATGGAAGCCGAGTTCGGCCTGAGCCGGATCGCCACCCTGGCGTCGGGGCCGGCGCGATCGCCGGCGCGCGCGCTCGGCTCGACGGTCTTCACACGAGGCGATCGCACCGATCTGGGGGACCTCGGAGTCCTCGCCGGCAAGCGCGTTGCAGCGGTGGCGCCCGACGCATTCGGGGGGTATCTGATCGCCGCCGGCGAATTGAAGCAGCGGGGAGTGAACCCCGGCTCCGACCTCCAGGGCCTGCGCTTCGTGGGCTTGCCGATGACCAACGTGGTGGAGGCCGTGCGGCGGGGCCAGGTCGACGCAGGCATCGTGCGCACCTGCGTGCTGGAGCAGCTGGCCGCCGAGGGGTATCTGGGACAGGGCGAGTTGCGCGTGATCTCCCCGCAGCCGGAGCCGGGCTTCCCGTGCGCGACGTCGACGCGGCTCTATCCCGACTGGCCCATCGCGGTGACGCGCCAGACCGAACCGGCGCTGGCGAAGGCGGTGGCGCGGGCGTTGCTCGCGATACCGGAGGGCAAGAACCGGGTGAGCTGGACCGTTCCGGCCGATTACCGCCCGGTTCATGACCTGTACCAGGAGCTCGGCGTGGGGCCTTACCAGGACCTGCACCGGCTGACACCGCAAGCATTGGCGCGCCGCTTCTGGCCCTGGCTGCTGGGGCTCGTGTCGCTGTTGATCGCCGGGATCGTCCACAGCGTGCGGGTCGAGTACCAGGTGCACCGGCGGACGGCCGAACTGCGCGAATCGCTGCAGGCGCGCAAGACGGCCGAAGACCGCATGCGCGAGCACCAGGAACAGATGGAGCATCTTTCGCGCCTGTCGGTGCTCGGCGAGCTCTCGGGCAACCTGGCCCACGAGATCAACCAGCCGCTGACCACGATCGGCACCTACGCCCGCACGCTGTTGCGGCGCCAGGCCAGCAGGACGCTGACGCCCGAGGCGTTGGCGCAGGCGTGCACCGAGATCGCCAACGAGGCCGAGCGAGCCGGCGGCATCGTCCAGCGCATCCGTCATTTCGCCCGGAAACGCGCAGCCGTGCGCGAGCCGGTGGACCTGGCAGCCATCGCCGACGAAGCGCGGCGCCTGGTTGCCGGCATGCTGGCGCAGGCGCCGGAGATCGCCATCCGCGACGGCGGCCGCGCGACCTGCGAGGTGCTCGCTGATCGCCAGCAGATCCAGCAGGTCCTGCTGAACCTGATCAAGAACGCGATCGATTCCGGTCGCAGCCTGGCGCCGCCGCGGCAGCGCATCGAGGTGGTCGTCGAGGGCGCCCAGCGGCGCGCGCTGGTCCACGTGATCGACCGCGGGGTCGGTCTCGACGAGTCGCAGCGCGCGCGCCTGTTCGAACCCTTCTTCACGACCAAGCCGGAGGGGCTGGGCCTCGGCCTGCCGATCTGCAAGACCATCGTCGAGGCCCACGGCGGCCGGCTGTGGGCCGAACCAAATGCCGATGGCGTCGGCATGCGCTTCACCTTTTCGCTTCCTTGCCATGAACTACCAACCTGAGCAGTGCATCGTTCATGTCGTCGACGACGACCCCGCACTGCGGCGCTCGCTTCGCTTCCTGCTCGAATCGGTCGAATGGCGGGTCCAGCTGCACGCGTCCGCGGAAGAGTTTCTGGAGGCGCTGAGGCAGCCGGCCCAGCCCGCTTGCGTGCTCCTGGACATTCGGATGCCGGCCATGAGCGGGCTCGAGCTGCAGCAGGTGCTGCAGCAGCACCGCAACGCCATCCCGATCGTGTTCATGACCGGCCATGCCGATGTGTCGATGGCGGTTCAAGCCATGAAGTCGGGCGCCACCGATTTCATCGAGAAGCCCTTCAAGGACCAGGTGGTGCTCGACGCCGTCGCCGCCGCGATGCGGCGCAGCGTCGAGGCGCTGCACGAGCAGCATATCCGCGACGACGCGTTGCGCCTGCTGGAGACCTTGTCGCCCAGGGAACGGGAAGTGGCGCGACTGGTGGCGCGAGGCCAGCCGAACAAATTGATCGCCGCGGGCCTGGGCATCAGCGAGAAGACAGTCCACATCCACCGCCAGCACGTGATGGAGAAGGCCCGCGTGTCGTCGGCCGCCGAACTGGCGCGCCTCATGCTGCGGGCCAACCCGACGGCCCTGGACGAGCCGACTACACCCGCCTGATCCGTGCGGGCAGTCCGTTGCGCACGGAGGTGCCCGACACGGCGTCGACCCACGGTGCGCGGTCGCCCCGGGTCGGGTCCAGCAGGCCGATGTCGTTGAGGTTGACGCCGGCGGCCAGCCGCCCGTCGTCCGGTTGGCTGAGCTTGCCGATGCGGTGCGCGCGTGCGCCGAGCTCGCGGTGGCCGAAGCCATGCTCGAACGCTGCCACGCCCGGCGCGATGCCCGCGTGCACCATGATGCGGGCCCGCAGGCTGCCGCTGGGCGTCGCGATCTCCGCCAGGTCGCCCATCGCCAGCCCCAGTCGCGCTGCGTCGTCGGGGTGCAGCAGCACCGGGTTCTCCGGGTGCACCGCCAGCAGCCGGGTCGCGCCGATCGAGTAGGGGTTTTGCAGCGCCGACTTGTAGCTCACGAGCTCCATGGGCCACTGGTGCGCGGGGTAGACCCTGCGCATCGGCGTGCCGTCCGCGAAGCTCGCTTCCTGCCACGTGGCGCAACCGCTGTTGCGCTTGCCCGACAGGCTGTTCCTCGAGGTGCCCAGGGTTTCGTTCCACAGATGGCACATGGGCTTGAACATGTTTCTCATCCACTCCTGGTTCTCTTCGTCGAAGGCGTCCTTCGCGGGCTGGTATCGGCCTCCGCGCGTGAGCAGGAACGCCACCTTGGCCGCTTCCTCCGGCTGGAGCGTGCGCAGCAGGGCCGGACGGATCCGGTCCACCCCCGACAGCAGCATGTCCTCCTCGGTGGCGTCGCCCACGGGCTCCTTGCCCAGCCAGGCGATGTTCGCGCCCGCCCGCAGATACCAATCCTCCGGCCGGTCCAGCGGCAAGGCCGTGCCCTGGGCGTCGGTCAGGGCGCCCGCGCCGAAGCCGGGCAGCTTCATGGCCTTGGCGATGGCGATGAAGAAGGTTTCCATGCCGATCGGCTGGCCATCGGCGGTCTTCTGTGCCTTCGGCTCGATCACCGGCCAGCGCGCGCCCATCGATTTGGTCGGCACGCCATTCCAGGGTGCGACCCAGCCCCAGCTCTCGTACATCAGCGAGTCCGGCACGATGTAGTCCGCATAGGCGTTGCTCTCGTTGATGAACGGGTCGATGGAGACGATCAGGGGCAGCTTCCCGGGATCGGCCAGGTCGCGGCCGATGCGCTCGCGCAGGCCCGGAATGCCGTACATCGGGTTGGACGACCACAGGACCAGCGCTTTCAATCCGTAGGGATAGCCATTGACGGCGGCGGGCAGCGCCTCGGTCGTCAGCCCCGGCGCGTTGGGGAACCAGGGGGCCTTCGCCGGGTAGGGCTTGCCGGCCGCCTTGCCGGCGGCGAACTCGCTCGATCGTTCGTAGGGCACGTTGCGCCCGATCGGCGTGCCCCTGGTCTTGACCATGCCCGGGAAGGTGTCGAGGTTGTAGCGCGGCCCATCGCCGTCCGGCTTGAAGCCGCCGCCGTTGGCCACGAGTCCGCCTTTCCAGTTGACGTTGCCCAGCAGCGCGTTGATCGTCATGACCGCATAGGCGTTGTAGAAGCCGCTGCCGCTCATCATCCCGCCATGGGCGATGACCGACGCCTTCTTGCCGTGCGACGTCAATTCGCGCGCGATGCCCTCCAGCGTCGCGACCGCGATGCCGCAGGCCCGGGAATAGGCGGGCAGGTCAAGCCGCATTGCTTCGTCCTTCAGCAATTGCAGCGCGGATTTCACCCGGACCTGCTTGCCGTCGACGGCCAGTGTCGTGTCGACGAACAGCCGCGCCGGGCCCTTGGCGAGCGCGTGAACGACCGGCGTGCCGGTCTCGTCGAGGCAGACGAAGCCGTCTTCGTCCTTGTAGCGCTGATCCTCGGCCAGCGCCGCGCCCAGGTCGGAGGCGCGCAGCATCCGGCCTTCGCGCGGGTGCTTCGGCTCGACGACGACGAGGTGCGTGGCGTTGGAGCAGGAAGGCTCGCCCCCGGCCCTGGCCAGCTGCTCGTTGGGGAAAGCGAGGAAGCGCCGGTCGAAGCGCTCGTTCTCGAACATCCAGCGCATGATCGCCATCGCCATGGCCCCGTCGGTCCCGGGACGGATCGGCACCCAGCGGCCGCGGTCGCCGCTGGCACGGCTGCTGGCATGGGTGAGGACCGGGTCGATCACGAGATAGGACAGCTTGCCCTCCGTGCGCGCCTTGGCCACCAGGGTGCCCTGGCGCTTGAACGGATTGCCGGCCTGTCCGGGCGCCGTGCCGACGAACAGAACGAACTCGGCATTCGCGAAGTCCGGCTTCGCATGCGGCATCCCCTTCAGGTCGCCGAACAGCGCCGCCGAGCCCGAGCGGTAGGCGCCGCCGCAATACGAGCCGTGCCCGAAGAAGTTCATCGTGCCGTACGCCTTGTTGAAGAAGCGTCGCGCGAAGCTCTCCCGCCCGTCGTTGACGCTGGAGATCACGGCGACCTGGTTGACCCGCGGGCCGAACTCGGGCTGCGCGCTGTCGATCGGCGTCTCCAGGTCGCGCAGCGCGGCGAGACCGGCCACCTGGCCCTCGCCGAACAGGTCGCCGCCATCGACCACCTCCTGGACCAGTTGCTCGAAGGAAATCGGTTGCCAGCGGCCGCCGTTGCGCGGACCCACGCGCTTGAGCGGCGTCAGGACGCGGTAAGGCGAGTCGATTTGCTGGGCGACCGCATTGCCGCGGCCGCAGGCCGTGGAGCGGCCGGCCAGGCCCTTGCCTTCGAACGCCGACAGCGCCAGGAAGCTTTCGCGCACGCTCGCCTTCATCGGCAGGTGCGGATCCGTCGAGAGCGGGCTGTAGGGGTTGCCGGCCACGCGCAGCACCTTGCCGGTGGCGCGATCGGTGCGCACCCGTACGCCGCACATCGTCGTGCAGCCCAGGCAGGTCGTGTAACTGACCTGCTGCGCCGTGTTCAGTGACAGGTTGCCGTTGCGATCGACCGTGAATTCGGGCTGCGGCGCGTTGCCCGCCGTCCGGTGTTTCGGCTGGTCCTTTCCCGTCAGCTTGCCGACCATGCGGCCCGCGGTTTCCGAAAAGCCGGCGGTGAAGGCGGCCACTCCTCCGAGGGCGAGCACCTGGCGACGTCTGCTGATTTTCATGAGGAAGCTCCTTCAGACCCTGCCGGCTCATCCCACTGGATGAAGCTGGTCAGGCCGATGTAGATGGCGAGGAACAGGCCGGCGGTGCCGACGATGCCGAGCAGCCCGTCTGGCGTCGCCGTGAGCGCGTAGGTGCGGAACGCCGCGCCCATCTTCGGGATCGCCTGGCCGCCCATGAACAGGATCCAGCGGAAGGCCCAGGCGCCATGCAATGCCAGCACGGCCGCCAGCAGCAGTCGCCGCGGGCTGCGGCTTGCCAGCCACAGCGTCAGCAGCGAGCTCCCCACCAGCCAGGCGAATGTCATCGCCCAGCCGGCGGAGCCGTTCACGGCGTCCAGCACCTCGGCTGCGGCGCTCGACCATCCGGCCACGCCGGAGGCCAGCCATGCGGCCAGCAGCGCAAGCACGAGCCACTGGCTGCCGGCGATCCAGCGAGTGAGCAGCGGGGCAGTGTCGAATTGCCGCATCGCCGCCGCGAACAGCGCCGTCATCCCCAGGGCGCCGGCGAAAGCCGTGGCCGCCAACAGCGGCGGCACCAAGGGCGTGTTCCACAGCGCACGGGCCTGGATCACCATCACCTCGACGCCGGTGTAGAGCAGGATCAAGACCGCACCGAGCGCGGTGACGACGGCGGCGAGCCTGACCGCCGCGCGGTTGTCATGGCCGCCGTAAGCGAGCGCGCGGTAGACCGCCGCGAGCCGGACGCCGCGCTCCGCGCGTGCCAGGGCCGCCAGTTGCGGGCGCAGGCACAGCCAGGCATACAGGAGCAGCCCCGCCACGTAGAGCGGGATGAAGAACGAGCCCCAGGCCATCCAGGAGCGCAGATTCGGATGGAGATAGAAATTCAGGAAACGCCCGGGTTGGTGCAGGTCCGACAGCAGTGCGACCGGTGCCGTGAGGCCGCACACCAGCGCGACGAGCAGCGCCTGGCGCGACACGCGCGACCAGCGCGCCCGGCCGAACACCAGCCCGGGAAGCGTCAGGAAGAACGCGGCGGCCGAGGTGCCGATCAGGAAGAAGTACTGGACCGCCCAGGGCAGCCAGGCTGCTTCCCGCGCGGAGCCAAGGATTTCGACGGTGTTGTACATGGTCACGCTCCGTGCTGGGTCGGGTGGCCCGGGCGCCAGGTCATTTCGAGTGCGGATTCGCCGCTCACGCGACCATCGAGGTCCCGGTCCAGTCCGATGTAGAAGACGTTCGGCTTGCTGGCGGCTTCCGGTTTGAGCACGCTCGTACGGCCCGCGGCGGCCTTGATGCGGCGGCTGATTTCGCTGGCCGGGTCGTTCAGGTCGCCGAAGATGCGGGCACCGCCGACGCACGTCTCGACGCAGGCCGGCAGCAGCCCGGCCTCCACCCGGTGGCTGCAGAACGTGCACTTGTCGGCCTTGCCGGTTTCGTGGTTGATGAAGCGGGCATCGTACGGGCAGGCCTGGACGCAATACGCGCAGCCGACGCACCGTTCGCCGTCGACCAGCACCATGCCGTCGGCGCGCTTGAAGGTGGCACCGACCGGGCACACGGGGATGCATGGCGGCTCGTCGCAATGGTTGCAGGTGCGCGGGACCATGGAAACTGCAGCCGCGCCATTGCCGGTGCGAACCGCGTACGTCGCGACCGTGGTGCGGAACTGGCCTTCCGGCAACGCGTTCTCCATGGCGCAGCTGATGGTGCATGCCTGGCAGCCGATGCAGCGGCGGGTGTCGATCAGCATGCCCCAGTGCGGCGGCGCGTCCTGCCCGGCGCGCGCGGTCGGGGCCGCCAGTCCCGCGGTCACGACTGGCAGCGCGGCCAGGAAGCTGCGGCGGCTGGGCTGTGGGTGGTCTTTCATCGCAAAGCTCCGTGGATGTGAGCTGAGCGTAGGTCTGCCGCCGGTTCGGAGAAATCGTCGGAAGAAGCGATCGGGATAGGGAAACATCCCTAGTCGGGGAACCCAGTGGTCCAGCTGCAGGTTCGCCACGCCGGGCGCTGCCCTTTGGTAGACTGGTCCCGTGGGTGCCCGCGCCGGACAATCGGCGACAGGGCAGGTTCCTCGCGCTGGTCGGGCCGCCACGCGGCTGATGCGCGACCCTATGAACCAGCAAGCCCAACACTCGATTCAAATCCTCGCGGCGGCGCTTTTTGCCGCTGCCCTGCTCCATACCTTCGCGGCCAAGCAGTTCGAGCGGCTCGCCCTGCGCTTCCCCCGCCACGCCGGATTGCTTCACCTGCTGGGCGAAGTGGAAGTGGTGTTCGGCTTCTGGTCAATGTTGCTGGTCATTGCCATGGCCGTGCTCGGTGGCGGGGCGCAGGCGCTGGCTTATGCCGAATCCCGGCAGTACACCGAACCCCTTTTCGTGTTCGTGGTGATGGTCATCGCCGCCTCGCGGCCGGTCGTGCACACGGTCTTCCGGGCGACCCAGGCGCTTGCACGCAGGCTGCCCCTGCCGGCGCCGCTGGCGCTTGCCTGGCTCGGTCTCGCCGTCATTCCGCTGGTCGGGTCATTGATCACGGAGCCGGCGGCAATGACGATCGGCGCCTTGATGCTGGGTCCGCAGGTCTTCCGGCAGGGCATTCCAGAGCGGCTGAAATATTTCGCGCTCGGCGTGCTGTTCGTGAACATCTCGATCGGTGGCACCATGACCTCCTTCGCGGCGCCCCCGGTGCTGATGGTGGCGGGTACGTGGGGCTGGACTTCGGGGTTCATGTTCATGACCTTCGGGTGGAAGGCGGCGGTCGCCGTCCTGGTGAACGCGACACTCGCGACGGCGCTGCTGCGCCGACACTTGCGCGACGGCGTGATGCAGGCGCAGCAAGGGACCCGCCATCGTGTCCCGCCGGCGCTTGCGCTGCTGCACTTCGGCTTCCTGGCTGCCGTGGTCGCCCTGGCGCACCATCCGGTCGCCTTCCTGGCCGTCTTTCTCATGTTTCTGGGATTCGCGCATGCCTACGAACGACACCACAGCACGCTGATCCTGCGCGAGGCCCTCCTGGTCGCGTTCTTCCTGGCGGGCCTCGTCGTTCTCGGAGGCATGCAGGAATGGTGGCTGCAGCCGTTGGTGGCGCGGATGTCGCCGGGCGAGCTGTTCTTCGGCACGACCGCGCTGACCGCCATCGCCGACAACGCGGCGCTCACCTATCTCGGATCGCTGATCGAGGGCATTTCCGATGACGCGAAGTACAGCCTGGTCGCGGGGGCGGTGACCGGCGGCGGCCTGACGGTGATCGCGAATGCGCCGAATCCGGCAGGCGTCGCCTTGCTGCGGCGCGGTTTCGAAGACCAGTCGATCGGAGCAGCCGGCCTGTTGCTGGGAGCGTCGGTGCCGACGCTGGTGGCGCTGGCCGCGTTCATGCTGCTCTGACCGGCGCGCGGCGGCCGCGACAGGCCGAGCGCTTCACTTGACCAAGGTGACCGGCAGCTGGCTGAAATGAATCACCTTGCTCGCCACCGAGCCCATCAGCAGGCGCCCCAGCGCGTGCCGTCCATGCGTTCCCGTGACGGTGCTGTCGCAGCGCACGCGCGGGAGCGACGGAGCACGTGGCGCGGCTTCGCGGGGCGGCGCGCGGGCTGTTCGCGCCGGGGTGATTGGAAGTGGTGCGAGTTCCGGGTAGATTGCATTGATCCCGGCCGGCGGCAGCACCCGGTCGAGCAAGCGACCGCGAGCTTCCTGTGCCGTCCGCAATCAGCACATCCGGCGCAGCCCAAGGAGAGAGCCATGAACGACGAAGAGCTGAACATCAGCATCCGCAAGTTCCTGAAGATGGTCGGCGTGAGCTCGCAGCGAGAGATCGAGCACGCGGTCGCCCGGGCGCTGCAGGACGGTGCGATCGCCGGAACGGAAACCTTTCCCGCCCGGATGACGCTGGAGATCGCGGGCCTGCACCTGAACGCGGCGTTCCAGGGCGAGATCCGGCTGGAGGGGCACGACCCCGCGCCTTGAAGCCCCGCGGCGCGGCACCCCGGCGCCGGGTGCCGCCGCGGCGCTGCCGGGGAGGCGCCCGGTCCACCGCGCTCTGCGCCTTGGCGCCGGGCATGTCGCCCTCGTGCCGCCGGCGCGCTTGACCGATACTCTGCGGCTGAGATGATCCTCGCGACCTTCGTCACAGTCCTCGGCCTGCTGGGGACGGCCATGCCGGCGCAGGCGGCCGACCCGGTCGTGGTCGGCTCCAAGCGTTTCACCGAAAGCTACGTGCTGGGCGAGATCACGCGCCAGGTGCTGGTCGATGCCGGCGTGCCTGCGGTGCACCGCCAGGGACTGGGCAACACGGCGGTGATGGAGCAGGCGCTGGCCACTGGATCCATCGCCGTGTATCCCGAATACACGGGCACCATCGTGCGCGAGCTGCTGAAGAAGGAGGGGGCCGAGGCCGGCGCCCCTTCCCTGGAGCAGATCAACCGCTGGCTCGCCCCGAAAGGACTGAAGGCGGCGGTGCCGCTCGGCTTCAACAACAGCTATGCGCTGGCCATGCGCGAGGATGACGCCGCCCGCCTGGGCATCGCGACGCTGTCGGATCTGGCGAAGAGCGGCGGATCGCTGCGTCTCGGCCTGTCGCACGAGTTCCTGGCGCGCGCCGACGGCTGGAACGCGCTCAAGGCGGCGTATGGGCTCGCGTTCACCCCCGGCAGCGGGCTGGACCACGGCCTGGCGTACCAGGCGCTCGCCCGCAAGCAGGTGGACGTGGTCGACGCCTACACCACCGATGCCCAGATCGCGCGCCTGCGGCTGCGCGTGCTGCGCGATGACCGCAACTTCTTTCCGCGCTACGACGCGGTGCTGCTGATGCGCTCGACGCTGGACGAACGTGCGCTGGCCGCGGCGCTCACCGGACGCATCGACGATCGCGCGATGCAGGCGATGAACGCCGAAGCCGAGATCGACGGCAGGACCTTCGAGCAGGTGGCGCACGATTTCCTGGCCCGCCATCAGGCGGCCGGCGCATCCCGCGCGGCCGCCGCGACGGCAGCCCGGGCCACCCAGGGCCAGGGCTTCCTGGATCGCCTGCTGGCCCCCGACCTGCCGCGGCTGCTGCGCGAGCACCTGACGCTGGTGTTCGCCTCGGTCGCGATCGCGGCCGCCATCGGCATTCCGGCGGGCGTGCTGGCCTCGCGCCGCCCCGGGCTCGGCCGGCCACTGCTGGCATTGGTCGGCATGCTGCAGACGGTGCCGTCGCTGGCGCTGCTGGCGTTCCTGATCGCGCTGGTGGGCACCATCGGATTCCTGCCGGCGCTGCTGGCCCTGTCGCTCTATGCGCTGCTGCCGATCGTGCGCAACACGCACGCGGGGCTGGCTTCGGTGCCGGCCGGCATGCGGCTGGCGGGGCTGGCGCTCGGCCTGCGCGGCGGCCAGGTGCTGCGCGACATCGAGCTGCCGCTGGCCGCGCCCACCATCTTCGCCGGCATCCAGACCGCCGCGGTGCTGAACGTCGGCGTCGCCACGGTCGCCACCTTCATCGGCGCGGGCGGGCTGGGCGAGCGCATCGTCGCCGGGCTGGCCATCAACGACACGGCCTTCATGCTCGCCGGCGCGATTCCGGCGGCGATCCTCGCGCTGCTGACCCAGTGGGCCTTCGATGGCCTTGAATGGTTGCTGCTGCGCCGGCGTTTCGCCCGCGCCGGCGCGGCGGAGGCCGAAAGGCGGTAGGCGCGGCATGGCCCGGTTCACATGCGGGCCACGGCCGCGCCGTTGGAGCCATCGCGCCCTGGGTGCGGCGTCAAGTGCCAATGGCGCGGCACGCGGGCCCGCAGCCCGGCGCCGCACGCCGAGGCGGCGGCGACGCCGTGCGATCAGCGCAGGCGCGGGTTGAACGGCGCGCGGTCGTAGCGATTGGGCACGCCATCGTGGTCGGCGTCGCCCCAGGGGCCGCGCCCGTAGGAAGCACGCTGCTCGTAGAAGCGCGAATCGCGATCGAAACGGTTGGGGATACCGTCACGGTCCCAGTCACCGTAGGGGCCGGTGCGCTGCCAGCGGCGGTCATGGCCGTAGTACACGGCTTGGGGCTGCACGTACACCGGCCGCGGCTGCACGTACACGGGCTGCGGCTCCACGTACACCGGCTGCGGCTGCACGTACACCGGCTGCGGCTGCACGTACACAGGCTGCGGATCGACGTACCGCGGCGCCGGTTGGACGTAGCCGTAGGGCGCATTGACGCCGATGGAAAAGATGACGTCCGAGCCGGCGTGAGCCGCCGATGCGACCGCGACGGCGCCCAGCGCGGCGGCGGCGACGACGAGGGACTTGGCGGAAAAGAGGCGGTTCATGGTTCGCTCCTTGGTTGGGGTGAACATATGGTGCAGGCGCTTGCGTGAACGAAGGCTGAACGGATGGCGGGACAGATGCGCCCGGCCGCGAGGCCCCAGTGGGGACGGCGCCGGGCGAGCAGCCGCCCGGCTGGCGGGTTCGCCTCAGTCGGCCGTCGCCGGCAAACCGAGGGCCCGGCCGATCGCCCAGGTGGCGAGTCGTTGGCGCAAGCTGCCGCTCGGCAGCACGAGCTCGCCCAGGCCCGACGGGGCGCTGGTCAGCCGGCGGCACCCGCCTTCCGTGACCAGGACGGTGTCGCTGTGCCGGTAGCCGCCCACGCCCGGGACGTAGAGCCCCGGCTCGATCGAGATGACCATGTTGGAAGCCAGCACGTGATCGCTGCCCTCGGCGATCCACGGCGCCTCGTGGTTCCCCAGCCCGAAGCCGTGTCCGCAGCGATGCAGGCGGGTGCGGAAATCGCCGTACCCGCAGTCGCGCAAGAATTCGGTGACGGTCGCGTCGATTTCCGCGCAGTGCATCCCGGGCCGGATCAATCCGAAGGCGATCTCCCGCGCACGGGTCATGGCGCCGAATGTCTCGCGTTCCGCGGGGCCTGGAGGCGTGGTGAAGAAGGTGCGCTCGCATTCGGCGGCATAGCCGTTCACGCGGGTCAGCACCAGGGCGACGTGCGGGCCGGGCCCGAGGCGGTCGTGCAGCCGCGGAAC
Organism: Ramlibacter sp.; assembly: GCF_035554825.1. Lineage (GTDB taxonomy): Bacteria > Pseudomonadota > Gammaproteobacteria > Burkholderiales > Burkholderiaceae_C > Ramlibacter. The sequence goes on from NZ_DATMHS010000134.1 coordinate 113,369, forward strand.
CGAGTGCGGCTTGGCGCTGTGCGGCGCGGGCCAGGCCGCCGCAAGGACCTTGGTCGCCAATGCATCCCAGTCCGGGAGCTCGCGCACGATCTTGCGCGTGAGCGCCTGCGTCACCGCGTAGGTGTCGGCCACCGTCGCGCCAGCCCAGGCGGCTCGCAGCACGCGTGCGACACCCCAGTCGGCATACGAGGCGGCGCGTTCGATCCGTTCGATTTCCCAAGGCGACTTGACCAGTCGCAGCGGCTCGACGAGTTCGAGTGCCGTGCCGCCGCCCGCGCGCAGCCGCTCGCCGATGGCCCAGCCCGCGCCGGGCTCGAATCCGAAGGCGGCGCCGACCAGGCCATCGCCGAACAACACGTCGGCCCAGCCCTGGCCCGCGGGAGCGGGGAATTCGCGGTAGGAACTGATCCGGCTCTCGACGCCCCAGGCCTTGGCCAGGTGCTCGGCCTCGAGCAGCGGCGCCAGCAGACGCCGCGAGCCGTCGGCGCCGACGACGAGGAACACCGGCCGCTCCAGCGGTTCATACGTCGCGCCGGTGAAGTAGTAGATGCTCTCGGTCGTGGCCAGCACATGGCGGTCCACGCCCGCAGCGCGGATGGCGGCGATCAGCGCATCGTGCCTGCGTTGGAATTCTGCGGCTTCGTCGGACGTGTGCATCCGGCGAGTGTGCGATAGGGGCACGGGCGCAGCAAGCGGGTGTGGGCCCCGGAACGCGAGCCGCGAGGGCAGGGGGCTACCCGTGGCCCATGGAAGAAAGATCGAGACCCTGACCACCGGTCTCGATCGGCGTTCGCAGAACGGAACGAAGAAGGAGCGACGCGTCTTTCACCATGTCGGTGAGTCGCTACTCCCTGCAGAAACTGGAATTGGCGCGGCTGGCGGGGATCGAACCCACGACCCTCGGCTTCGGAGGCCGATACTCTATCCACTGAGCTACAGCCGCTTTTGGGCGCTGGGCCAATATTCGCATTGTCGCACGCGGCGCCGCGGGGCTGCCCACGCCGGGGCTTTTCCACCGAGCCGCAGCCGCATCTTGACCAAGCGAGCGCGCATTATCGTCGATCGGGCGGCCCGCCGTGGCTGGCCCCGCGACCGACCCGGGCGGCGAGGACCCGCTGGCTATAATCGAAGGTTCCCTCTCACGGCCCCACTCACGAGACAACATGAGCGATCCCATGCACGAAGAAGCCCACACCGGCCCGATCAGGACACCCAAGCAGCTGCTGATGACGGTGCTCCTTTCATTCGTCGTGCCGGTGTTCGTGATCATCGGGCTCGTCACCTACGTCGTGTCCGACCACAAGCCGGCCGGCAGCCTCCAGGCGGAAAAGCAGGCGCTCGGCGGCATCACCCCGCAGGACCTCGAGCGCGGCATGGCCGAGCGCATCCGCAAGGTCGGCATGGTCGAAATCCGCGATGCCAACCGTCCGCTTCGCAGCGGCGAGGACGTGTTCAAGGCGCAATGCACGGCGTGCCACACCGCCGGCGTCGCCGGCGCACCGAAGTTCGGCGACGCGTCGGCCTGGGCCGCGCGCATCCCCACCGGGTTCGACGCCCTGGTGCAGTCGGCCCTGAAGGGCAAGGGCGCGATGCCGGCGCAAGGCGGCGGCGATTTCGACGACACCGAGATCGCGCGCGGCGTGGCCTACATGGCCAATGCCGCCGGCGCCAAGTTCCCGGTGCCGGAGCGGCCCGCGGCGGGCGCGTCCGCGCCGGCCGCTGCCGCGTCGGCGCCGGCTTCGGCCACGGTGGCGGCTGCGCCCGCCGCTGCCGCCGCCCCGGCTGCGCCCGCCGTCGCTGCTGCGCCCGCCGCAGCGAGCGCGGGTGGCGGCAAGGCCCTCTACGACAAGGCCTGCGTGACCTGCCACGGTGCGGGCATCGCCGGCGCGCCCAAGTTCGGCGACAAGGCCGCCTGGGCACCGCGCGTGCAGCAAGGCATGCCGGCGCTGGTGCAGAACGCGATCAAGGGCAAGAACGCCATGCCGCCCAAGGGCGGCACGTCCGCCAGCGACGCGGAGATCCAGGCGGCGGTCGAATACATGGCGAACGCGGCCAAGTAACAGCCGCACGCGAAGCAGGAAGGCCGGTCGCACGACCGGCCTTTTTTCATGGGCGCGGCGAAGGCTGCGGCGCGCCGGCCGACTGGCGCAGCGTCGCGGGGCTGCAGACGAAGCCGAAGTGCTGGGGCACTTCGGCCGCGCGCATCGTCTCCGGCGTCCAGCGACCCTGCTCGATCGCGTCGGCCGCCGTGCCCATATCGAGGGAATGCACCAGGCCGAAACCGAGATCGGTCTCCAAGTACAGCCGGCCGCCTTCGTCCACCACCGCGCGCCGCGGCCGGGCCGGCTGGCCGGTATGCGCGATCACCCGGAAGTCCGATTCGATGCGCCACACGTAGGGCGTGATCTCCAGTTCCACGTACACGCGTTGCGGGCCGTTCTGGAAGAACCATTGGCCCCGCTCGTCGTGCTCGTAGTTGCGCTGGATGAAGTCGATCAGCTTCTCGTGGCGCAGCAGCGCGCCCTTGCTGACCGGAAACGGCCCGGCGGCCTGCACCCGGTCGTCCCGCATGTACCACTGGCCGCGGCGGTCGAGCCCGAGCCAGCCGTAGCAGTGGGGGACGTTGGGCCATTTCGCGAGGGCCTGCCGGACGATGTCATCCATGGTGCCGACGATTATGAGCGGCGGCGGCCGGTTGCGGGCTGGGCCGGGTGCAGGGCAATGCCCATGTGGCCGGAAGGGACAGGACGGGTTGGCACGGCGCAAAAAAAAGCGCCGCTGGTTTGAGCGGCGCCTGTCGAAGCGGCATGTTCTCTGTTTGCCTGCAACAGATCTTGTGCGTGTTCTGGGCTTGTCTCCTCGGTCCCTCGCCCCCGCGGGCCCCTGACTGCCCGCTTGCGAGTGAGGCCACTCTAGCCCTGCGACCCAGCCGCAGCATCGGGACTTTCCCGCCCTGGGGAATGGGTCGAAAAAAGTACGACCGTGCTCTTCTCCGTGTCTTCCTGTTGCGGCGCGAGCGAGATCGCGGACGGCGCCGGGCGGGCGCCGGCGGCCTCGCCGAGGATCCACTCGGCGGCCTTCTCGGCCATCATCAGCACGGGCGAATTGGTGTTGCCGCTGGTGATCGTCGGCATGGCGCCGGCGTCGACCACCCGCAGTCCGGCAACGCCGCGCACCCGCAGCCGCGAGTCGAGCACCGCCATCGGATCGTCGTCGCGGCCCATCCTGGTGGTGCCCACCGGATGGAAGATCGTGGTGGCGATGTCGCCGGCCAGCCGTGCCAGCTCCTCGTCGCTCTGGTACTGCGCGCCGGGCTTCCATTCGCGCGGCTGGAATTTCGCCAGCGCCGGCTGCGCGACGATCCTGCGCGTCAGCCGCAGCGACTCGGCCGCGACCTGGCGGTCCTCGGCGGTGCTCAGGTAGTTGGGCGCGATCAGCGGCGCCTCCTCGAACTTGTTGCTGCGAATGCGCACGCTGCCGCGGCTGGTGGGGTTGAGGTTGCACACGCTGGCCGTGAACGCATTGAAGTCGTGCAGCGGTTCGCCGAAGGCGTCCAGGCTCAGCGGCTGCACGTGGTACTCGACGTTCGGGTACGGCCGGTCGGGCGAACTGCGCGTGAAGGCCCCCAGCTGCGATGGCGCCATGCTCATGGGACCGCTGCGCATCAGCGCGTACTGCAGCGCGATCTGCGCCTTGCCGAGCAGGCTGTTGGCCATCGTGTTGAGGGTGCGCACGCCGTCCACCTTGAAGACGGCGCGGATCTGCAGGTGGTCCTGCAGGTTGGCCCCGACGCCCGGCAAGTCGTGCACGACCGGCACGCCGTTGGCCCGCAGCAGGCTGGCCGGGCCGATGCCAGAGAGCTGCAGCAGCTGCGGCGAGCCGATGCTGCCGGCGCTCAGGATCACTTCGCCGCTGGCATGCGCGACCGCCATTTCCTGGCCGGTCCACACCTGCACGCCGGTGCAGCGCTTGCTGCCGTCGGGCTGGGTTTCCAGCTGCAGGCGGGTGACCTGGGCCGACGTCCACATCTCGAAGTTGCGGCGGCCGTAGCACACCGGCCGCAGGAAGGCGCGCGCCGCGCTCCAGCGCAGGCCCTTTTTCTGATTGACCAGGAAGTAGCCGACGCCCTCGTTGTCGCCGCGGTTGAAGTCGTCGGTCGCGGGGATGCCGGCCTGCTGCGCCGCCTGGGCGAACGCATCGAGGATGTCCCAGCGCAGGCGCTGCCGCTCCACCCGCCACTCGCCGCCGGCGCCATGCGCCGCGTCCGCGCCGCGGTAGTGGTCCTCGTGTTTCTTGAAGTAGGGCAGGCACTGCTGCCAGGTCCAGCCGGCGTCACCGGTGGCCTGGGCCCAGCTGTCGTAGTCGCGCGCCTGGCCGCGCATGTAGATCATCCCGTTGATGCTGGAGCAGCCGCCCAGCGTCTTGCCGCGCGGGTAGCGCAGCTTGCGGCCGTTGAGGCCGGCGTCGGCCTCGGTCTGGTACATCCAGTCGGTGCGCGGGTTGCCGATGCAATACAGATAGCCGACCGGGATGTGGATCCAGTGGTAATCGTCCCGGCGCCCGGCCTCGATCAGCAGCACCCGCTTGGACGGATCGGCGCTGAGGCGGTTGGCCAGCAGGCAGCCCGCCGTGCCGGCCCCGATGATGATGTAGTCGAACGTGCTGTCACTCATGTCGCCTGCTCCTCGTTGCCGGTATGCGGAAAACCCAACAGCCGAACGCAGAGGGCGCGAAGTGCGCAGAGGACGCAGAAAAATCCATCAGGAGGTTTTCTTCTGCGTGTTCTGCGTCCTCTTGCGCCCTCTGCGTTCGGCTGCTGGGTTCCTTCTTCTATTTGGCCGTCGGCATCACGAACTCGGCGCCCTTGCCGATGCTCTCGGGCCAGCGCTGCATGATCGACTTCTGCTTGGTGTAGAAGCGCACGCCTTCCTCGCCGTAGGCGTGCATGTCGCCGAACAGGCTCTTCTTCCAGCCGCCGAAGCCGTGCCAGGCCATCGGCACGGGGATCGGCACGTTGATGCCGACCATGCCCACCTGGACCCGGCGGCTGAACTCGCGCGCCACGTTGCCGTCGCGGGTGAAGCAGGCGACGCCGTTGCCGTACTCGTGCGAGTTGATCAGGTCGACCGCGGCCGCCAGGTCCGGCACGCGGATGCAGCCGAGCACCGGTCCGAAGATTTCCTCCTGGTAGATCTTCATGTCGGGCTTCACGTCGTCGAACAGCGTGCCGCCGATCCAGAAGCCGTTGTCGCAGCCGGCGCCGGCCTTGGCCGCATGGAACTTGCGCCCGTCGACCACCAGCTTCGCGCCTTCGGCCGCGCCCTGGCCGATGTAGCCGGCGATGCGGCCGTGCGCCGCGCTGCTGACGATGGGGCCCATCTCGGCATCGAGCTCCATGCCGTCCTTGATCTTGAGCGCCCTGGTGCGCTCGGCCAGCAGCGGCATGATCCGGTCGGCGGCGTCGCCCACCAGCACGCCGACCGAGATCGCCATGCAGCGCTCGCCGGCCGAGCCGAAGGCCGCGCCGATGAGGGCGTCGACGGCCTGGTTCATGTCCGCGTCGGGCATCACGACCATGTGGTTCTTGGCGCCTCCCAGCGCCTGCACGCGCTTGCCGTGGCGCGCCCCGGTCTCGTAGATCTTCTGGGCGATGGCCGTCGAGCCGACGAACGAAACCGCCTTGACCTCCGGATGCTCGAGCAAGGCATCGACCGAATCCTTGTCGCCCTGCACCACGTTGAACACGCCGTCGGGCAGGCCGGCTTCCTGCAGCAGGCGCGCCATCAGCAGCGACGGCGACGGATCGAGCGGGCTGGGCTTGAGGATGAAGGTGTTGCCCGCGGCGATCGCCACCGGGTACATCCACATCGGCACCATCACCGGGAAGTTGAACGGCGTGATGCCGGCCACCACGCCCAGCGGCTGGCGCATCGTCCAGTTGTCGATGCCGGTGGACACCTGGTCGGTGTACTGGCCCTTGAGCAGCTGCGGGATGCCGCAGGCGAATTCGACGATGTCGATGCCGCGCGTGACCTCGCCCTGCGCGTCGGTGAACACCTTGCCGTGTTCGGCGGTGATCGCGCGCGCCAGCTCGTCGCGGTGCCGATTGAGCAGCTCGAGGAACTTGAACATGATCCGCGCGCGCCGGATCGGCGGCGTGTCGGCCCAGGCGGGAAAGGCCGCCCGCGCCGCGGCCACGGCGCTGTCGACCTCCTTGGCATCGGCGAGCGCGACCTGGCCGCTGACGGCGCCGGTGGCCGGGTTGAAGACGTCGGCGTGGCGGCCGCTGCGGCCCGGCACCGCGCGCCCGCCGATCCAGTGGTCGATGGCGGTGGCGCTGGTCTGGCGGGCGAGCTGATCGGGTGCGTTCATGGCAGGCGGTTTTCCGTGATGGGGGCAGGAAGCGTCAAGTCTAGACCTTCGACCCGGCCGGCCCCGACGGCGGGGATTTGCGGTTGTACCCGCCCCGCCAGCCCATCCATGTCGCTCCGGCGGCACCCCACGCCGGCGTCCTACAGGGCCCGGCCTGACTCTGCCATTACGATGCTGCCGTGTCGGACCACACTCCCCGCATTCATCAGCAGCCTGCTGCCGAGGGCGGCCGCCTGCTCGTCGCCGGGCAGTGGACGGCGGCGCAATTCGCGCGGCCGCGCCTGTTGCGTTCGCTCGAGGCCAGCCTCAGGCCGGCGCCCGGCTGGGACCTGACCGGGGCCGAACAGCTCGACCATATCGGCGCGCAGTGGCTCTGGGACCACTGGGGCCGCGAATGGCCGCAGCAGCTGGAGCTGCTGCCGCCGCAACGCGCGGTGCTGGAGCGCGTCGCCCGCTTCACGGTGGCGCCGCCGGTGCGGCGCCGCGCCGGCCTGCGCGACGCCTGGCTGGCGTTCGGCGGCGCCGTGCTGCGCGGCGGCAGCCACGTCAGGGCCTTCGTGCTGCTGATCGGCGAACTCGCGCTCAACCTGGTGCGGCTCGCGACGGCTCCGCACCTGGGCCCGTGGCGCGATTTCTCGGGCCACCTCTATCGAATCGGCGGCACCTCGCTGCCGATCACCGCGCTGGTCGGTTTCCTGATCGGCGTGGTGCTGGCGTACCTCACTTCGCAGCAGCTCAAGCAGTTCGGCGCCGATTCCTACATCGTCAACATCCTGGGCATCGCCGTGATCCGCGAGCTCGGGCCGCTGCTGGCGGCCATCCTCATCGCGGGCCGGTCGGGCTCCGCGATCACGGCGCAGATCGGCGTGATGCGGGTCACCGACGAGCTCGACGCGATGAGCGTGATGGGCATCTCGCATGCGTTCCGGCTGGTCATGCCGCGCGCCATGGCGCTGGCCGTCGCCATGCCCTTGATCAGCGTCTGGACCACCACCTGCGCGCTGGTCGGCGGCATGATCGCCGCCGACGTGTCGCTGGACATCACCCCGGCCTATTTCCTGCGCGCGCTGCCCGAGGCGGTGAACGTCGACAACCTGGTGCTGGCGAGCGCGAAGTCGGTGGTCTTCGGCGTGCTCATCGCGCTGGTGGGGTGCCACTTCGGCCTGCGCGTGAAGCCCAACACGCAAAGCCTGGGCGAAGGCACCACGGCCTCGGTGGTGTCGTCGATCACCATCGTGATCCTGGTCGACGCGCTGTTCGCGGTGCTGTTCAAGGACTACGGAATCTGACGATGGAAGCATCCGCCGCCGCGCCGCCGCTGGTGGAAATCCACGGCCTCTCCAGCGTCTTCACGACCCCCGAGCGGCGCTTCGTGGTCCACGAGAACCTCGACCTGGACGTCTATCCGGGCGAGGTGCTGTCGATCGTCGGCGGCTCCGGCACCGGCAAGACCGTGCTGCTGCGCCAGATGCTGGGCCTGGAGACGCCGGACAAGGGCCAGATCCGCGTCCTCGGCCAGCCGGTGTCGGCGCTCGGCCGGCGCGGCATGGCCAGCCGCATCGGCATGCTGTTCCAGCACGGCGCGCTGTTCTCGGCCTTCAGCGTGCTGGAGAACATCGCCTTCCCGCTGCGCGAGCTGAAGACGCTGCCCCCCGCCCTGGTGCGCGAGGCGGCGATGGTCAAGCTGCAGATGGTCGGCCTGAAACCCGAAGACGGCGACAAGATGCCGGCCGACCTGTCGGGCGGCATGATCAAGCGGGCGGCGCTGGCGCGCGCCCTGGTGATGGATCCGCCGCTGCTGCTGCTGGACGAGCCGACGGCGGGCCTCGATCCGGAGAGCTCCGACGGCTTCGTCACGCTGCTGCGCTCGCTGCACCGCGACTTGGCGCTCACCGTGGTGATGGTGACGCACGACCTGGACACCCTGTTCGAGCTGTCGACCCGCATCGCGGTGCTCGCCGACCGGCGCGTGATCGTGAGCGGCCCGCCCCGCGAGGTCATCGCGTTCCAGCATCCCTTCATCCACGACTTCTTCCTCGGCGAGCGCGGCCAGCGCGCGATGGAGTTGTTGCGCGAATACCCGTTCGCGGTCTAGAAAGAGCCAGGCCTATGGAAAACAAAGCCCATGCCCTCGCTGCCGGCATCTTCGTCGTGGTGGTCACCGCGCTGTTGATCGGCCTGGCGGCGTGGCTGACCCGTGAAACCGGAGTGCGCCACGTCTACGAGATCTCCACCCGCGAAACCGTCACCGGCCTGCAGTCGCAGGCGACGGTGCGCTACCGCGGGGTGGATGTCGGCAAGGTGGCGTCGATCGGCTTCGATCCGCAGGCGCAAGGCAACGTGCTGATCCGGCTGCAGGTGGACGAGGAGGCGCCGATGAACCGCGACACCTTCGCCACCCTCAGCTTCCAGGGCGTGACCGGGCTGGCGTTCGTGCAGCTCGACGACAGCGGCAAGCCGGCGCCGCCGCTGCCGCCCAACGACGCACATCCGCCGCGCATCCCGCTCAAGCCCGGCCTGCTGGCCAAACTCACCGAGCGCGGCGAGGTGATCCTCGAGCAGGTGGAGGAAACCACCAAGCGCTTCAACCAGCTGCTGTCCGACCCGAACCAGAAGCGCTTCGCCAGCGCGCTCGAGAATCTGGACAGCGCGGCGGCCAGCGCCAGCCAGCTCGCCCGGCGGCTGGACACCACGGTCACGAAGCAGGTCGATCCGGCCCTGGCCGAAGCCACCCGCACCATGCGCTCGGTGCAGCGCAGTGCCGACGAGATCGGCCGCACCGCCGCCGACTTCGGGGCCACCGCCCGGCGGCTGAACGAGAAGGACGGGCCCGTCGACCGCCTGGCCCAGGGCACCGAGGCGCTGTCGCACGCCGCCGATTCGTTCAATGCCTCCACCTTGCCGCGGATCAACCGCGTCACCGAGGAAACCTCGCGCGCCGTGCGCCAGCTGGGGCGCACCGCCAACGCGATCGGCGACAGCCCGCAATCGCTGATCTACGGTACCGGCCGCGTTCCGCCCGGCCCCGGCGAACAGGGCTTCACCGCACCGGGAGCCGCCAAATGAAGAACCTGCTTCGAATCGCCTTGCTGGCGGCCGCGGCCGCCCTCGCGGGCTGCGCGGTCGCGCCCGACAAGCCGCAGCGCGCCACGCAGTACGACTTCGGGCCCGGCCCGGCCGTGGCGTTGGCGGCGGCGGCGCCGGCCGGAAGCCAGGCGCCGATCGCGCTGTCCGACATCGACGCGAACAGCGCGCTGGACGGCACGCCGCTGCTGTACCGCCTCGGCTATGCGGACGACCACCAGGTGCGGCCGTACGCCCACGCCCGTTGGAGCGCGCCGGTGCCGCAGCTGATTCGCCAGCGGCTGCGCGAGCGCCTGGCGCAGGAGCGGCCGGTTCTCGACCTCGGCGACAGCTCGGGCCTGGCCCGCAGCCGCGGCACCCTGCCGCGCACGCTGCGGCTGCAGCTCGAGGAGTTTTCGCAGGTGTTCGGCTCGCCGGCACAGAGCGAAGGGCTGCTGCGCCTGCGGGCCACGCTCACCGACAACATGCCGGCCGGCGAGCGGCTGCTGGCGCAGCGCAGCGTCGTCGTGCGGCGGCCCGCGCCGACGCCGGACGCCGCGGGGGGCGTGCGCGCGCTCGCCGCCGCCGTCGATGCGGCGTCCGAAGAAATCGCCCAGTGGCTGCGGCAGCAGCCCTGACGCCGGCCGCGCCATGCCCAATCGCACGATCGAAGCGCAGTTGCGCCAGCGCGGGCTGCAGGTGCTGGGCCCGTGCGAGCACCTGTCGCAGCGCACCGAGTTGCGGGCCGAATCGGCGCTGTTGCGCGACTTCACGCCGGAGGAAACGGAGCTGCTGGGCGCGCACATGTTGCGCATCGGCGCGCAACCGGGCCAGCTGCTCATCGCCGAGGGCGACGCCAGCGACTGGATGATGATCCTGCTGCGCGGCACGGTGGACATCGGCAAGCGCAAGGTCGGCGCGCAGGCCGACAGCCAGGAGCCGGGCGACACCACCCGGCTGGGCGTGGTGCGCGCCGGCGCCGTGCTGGGCGAGATGTCGATGCTCGACGGCGAGCCGCGCTACGCGAGCTGCTGGGCGCTGAGTGAAGTGGAAGCGGCCGTGATGACCCGCGCCGCCGTCGGGCGCCTGATCGGCGCGCATCCGGCCGTTGGCGCCAAGCTGCTGGTGAAGCTGACGCAGTTGCTGGCCCAACGCCTGCGCAACACCAGCAACACCCTGGTGAAGGTGCTGCGCAAGAACGCGGCGGCGTAGCGCGCAGCACAGCGCCGGTCCCGGCCGCGGTCCCGGCCGAGCCGCTAGCGGCCCAGGCCCGGAAACAGCTTCTGCAGACCGAGCGTCATGACTTCCACCGCCAGCGCCGCCAGGATCAGGCCCATCAGGCGGGTCATCACGTTGATTCCGGTGCGGCCCAGCACGCGCGAGATCGGATCGGCCAGCGCCAGGCACAAGGCGGTGGCCAGCCCGATCACGACACCGTAGCCCACCAGGGCCATCAGCTGCAGCCAGGTCCGCGCCTGGTCGGCGTAGATCACCACGGTCGAAATGGTCGCCGGCCCGGTCAGCAGCGGAATCGTCAGCGGCACCACGGCGATGCTGGCGCCCATCGCCGCCTTCTGCGCGCCGTCCTCCAGTTCGCCGCTGTTCGATTTCGCCTCGGCCGGCTGGGCGTTGAGCATGTTCATCGAGCTGATCAGCAGCAGCATGCCGCCGCCGACCTGGAAGCTCGCCAGCGAGATGCTGAAGAACTCCAGCACCTTCAATCCCAGCAGGGCGCTGGTCGCGATCACCAGGAACGCCGTGATCGAGGCCGTCGTCACGGTGCGCCGGCGCTGCTCCGGCGTGAACCCCTGCGTGTAGTGGATGAAGAAGGGGACGATCGCCAGCGGATTGACGATCGCCAGCAGCGTCACCAGCGGCTTGAGGTCCACGTTCAATCCCTGTCGCCGTTGGTCTCGGAACGGTCGATCTCGTCGGCCGTGGCCGGATGGCGGCGCCGGAACATGCCGTAGCCTTCCATCTGCAGCACCTGCTCGCCGCGCTGGTTGAACATCTCCCAGCGCGAACGCACCAAGCCGACCTCGGGCCGCGTGCGCAGCGGCCGCGACTCGAGGATCACGTGCTGCAGGCGCAGGGTGTCGCCGGGATAGACCGGCTTGAGCCACTTGAGGTTTTCCAGCCCGGGCGAGCCCAGGCTGGCGGACTGGTGCAGGAAGTTGCGCACCGTCAGGCCCATCGCGACCGAGCAGGTGTGCCAGCCGCTCGCGCACAGACCGCCGAAGATCGAGTGCCGCCCGGCCTCCTCGTCGAGGTGGAACGGCTGCGGGTCGAACTTGCCGGCGAACTCCTTGATCTCCTGCGCCGTCAGGGTCGCGGTGCCGAGGTCGCGCACCGAGCCGGGCGCGAGGTCTTCCCAGTAGTACTTGAACTGCGCCATCAGCGCCCCCCCGACACTTCGACCAGCGACATGGTGGTGTAGCTGGCGGCCGGCGAGAGCAGCCACAGGATGGCCTGCGCCACCTCCTGCGCCGTGCCGCCGCGCTCCATCGGCACCTGGTGCGCCAGGTCGCGCACGCGGTTGGGCAGGCCGCCCGAGGCGTGGATGTCGGTGTCGATCAGCCCCGGCCGCACGGCGTTGACGCGAATGCCTTCGGCCGCCACCTCCTTGGCCAGCCCGATCGTGAAGGCATCCACCGCGCCCTTGGCGGCCGCGTAGTCGACGTACTGCCCGGGCGAGCCCAGGCGCGCGGCCGCGCTCGAGACGTTCACGATCGCGCCGCCGCTGCCGCCGGCACGGGTGCTCATGCGCCTCACGGCCTCACGGGCGCACAGCATCGTCCCCATCACGTTGATGTCGAACATGCGCTGGAAGCGCGCGGCGCTCATGTCCGCCACCCGCGACGGCACGTCGACCACGCCGGCGTTGTTGACCAGGGCCGTGAGCCGCCCGAGCCGCGCGTCGACCTCGCCGAACATGCGCAGCACGTCGCTTTCGCGGGCGACGTCGCCGGCCACGGCCATCGCTTCGCCGCCGGCGCCTTCGATGCGCTGCACGACCTCCCGCGCCGCCGCCTCGTTGGCGACGTAGTTGATCGCGACCGCATACCCATGCGCCGCCGCGAGGACGGCAGTGGCGGCGCCGATGCCGCGGCTGCCGCCCGTGACCAGTAGGACCTGCTTCAAGACCGTCTCCTGCAAAAAAGCCGTGGGTGCGCTACAAAGCGGACTCGCCATTAGAGCAAACCTGCGGCGCAGACCGCGCCGGGAGACCTTCTTGAACCGCCACGTCGACTACTACCTCGCGCCCCAGAGCCCCTGGACCTACCTCGGCCACGAGCGCCTGGCGGCCATGGCCGCCGCGGCCGGCGCCACGGTGCGGCTGCTGCCGGTCGACCTCGGAAAGGTGTTCCCGATGTCGGGCGGACTGCCGCTGGCCAAGCGCGCACCGCAGCGCCAGGCCTACCGACTGGTCGAGCTCAAGCGCTTCTCCGAGCACCTGGCCATCCCGATGAACGTGCAGCCGAAGTTCTTCCCGGTGGCCGGCGACGACGCGGCGCGGCTGATCGTCGCGGTCGACCTCGCCGACGGGCCGGCGGCCGGCATGAAGATCGCCGGCGCCATCCTGAAGGCGGTGTGGGCGCAGGAGCGCAACATCGCCGACACGCAGCTGCTGGCGCAACTGCTGGCCGAGCAGGGCCTGCCGGCGCAGCGGCTGGCGCAATCGCGCGGCGCGCCGGTGCAGGAGCGCTACGAGGCGAACACCCGAGAAGCGATGGAGCGGGGCGTGTTCGGCGCGCCGACCTACGCCATCGACGGCGAACTGTTCTGGGGCCAGGACCGGCTCGATTTCGTGCAGCGACGGCTGCAGGCGTGACCAGGAAAGGAGACACCATGGGAGCATTCATCGACCTCAAGGCCGCCGACGGCTTTGTCTTTCCCGCCTACGTGGCGCAACCGGCCGGGCAGTGCAAGGGCGCCATCGTCGTCCTGCAGGAAATCTTCGGCGTGAACTCGCACATCCGCGCGGTGGCCGACGGCTACGCGCAGGCGGGCTATCTGGCGGTCGCGCCGTCGACGTTCCATCGGGTGCGGCCGGGGGTCGAACTCGGCTACCAGCAGGACGACATGGCCGCCGGCATGGCGCTCAAGGCGGCGGTCGAAGCCTTGCCGGCGCCCGGCGTGCTGCAGGACATCCAGGCGGCCATCGGCCATGGCGCCGGCGCCGGCAAGGTCGGCATCGTCGGCTACTGCTGGGGCGGGCTGCTCACCTGGCGCGCGGCCTGCACGCTGGACGGCCTGTCGGCGGCGGTACCGTACTACGGCGGCGGCATGACCACCCCGGACGAGGTCGCGCGCCGGCCGAAGGTGCCGGTGCTGGCGCACTTCGGCGACCAGGACCACTGGATCCCGTTGAACAGCGTGGAGGCGTTCCGCAAGGCGCATCCGGAAGTGCAGGTGCAGGTCTACCACGCCAACCACGGCTTCAACTGCGACCAGCGCGGCTCGTACGACGCGGCCGCGGCGCGGCTGGCGCGCGAGCGCACCCTGGCCTTCTTCGCCGAGCACCTGGGCTGAAATGGGCGTGCGGCGGTGCGGGGCGGGGGCGGCGGCCGCAGCCGCGGCGCTGCTGCTGGCGGTGGCCGCGCACGCGGCCGACTACGCCGGGCCGCTGTTCGACGCGCACCTGCACTACAACGACGAGGCGCAGACGCCGCATCCGCTGGAGGACGTGCTGGCGCGACTGCAGCGCAACGGCGTGCGCGCGATCCTCGCCAACTCGCGTCCCAACGATGGCAGCAAGGCGCTCGCCGCCTCGCCGAGGACGGCCCAGGCCGGCGTGACCGTGGTGCCGTTCGTGCGCCTGTACCGCAGCCGCGCCGACTACGAGCACTGGCATCGCGACGAGACGATCTACGAGCTGGTGCGAGCCGAGCTGGCCCAGGGCACCGCGGCGGGCCCGTTCCGCGGCATCGGCGAGTTCCACCTGTACGACAGCGCCAACGCGAACGGGCCGGTGGCCAGGAAGCTGATGGTGCTGGCGGAGCAGCGGCAGCTGGCCGTGCTGGCCCACGTCGACGACGTCGCGATCGAGCTGCTGATGGCCAACACGCCGTCGCACGGCGCGACGGTGCGGCTGATCTGGGCCCACACGGGCATCGGCGGCGTGCCGCCGGCGCGGGTGGAGCAGCTGCTGGCGCGTTATCCGCTGCTCATGGGCGAGCTGTCGTACCGGCCCGGCCTCACCTGCGACGGCGGCAGGCTGTGTCCCGAGTGGCGGCAGCTGCTGCTGAAATATCCGGACCGGTTCATGATCGGCTCGGACACCTGGATCAACCAGCGCTGGCTGTACTACGACCAGCTGATGCAGGGCTACCGGGCCTGGCTCGGGGACCTGCCGGCCGAGGGCGCCGCCGGCATCGCGTGGAACAATGGCGCGCGTCTTTTCGGACTCCAACGATGATCCAACTGCACTTCGACCCCGGCACGGCCGCCATGATTCCGCACATCGTGCTGGAGGAACTGGGCGTGCCCTACGAACGCGTCAGCGTCTCGCGCGCGACCAACGAGCACAAGCAGCCCGCCTACCTGCGGCTCAACCCCAACGGGCTGATCCCGGTGCTGGTCGACGGCGAGCTGGTGCTGTACGAGACGGCCGCGATCGTGCTCCATCTGGTCGACACCCACCCGCAGGCGGGGCTGGCCCCGGCGCTCGGCACGCCGCAGCGGGCGCACTGCTACAAGTGGCTGGCGTGGCTGACGAACACACTGCAGGCCACGCTGCTGGCGTACTTCTATCCGGAGCGCTGGGTCGACGAAGGCAATGCCGCGGGCGCAGCCCAAGTCAAGGCGCACGCGGAGCAGCGGATCGCCGGGCTGCTGGCGCAGCTCGATGGCGAACTGGCGCGGCATGGCCAGGCGTGGTTCGGTGGCGCCGACTACAGCGTGCTCGACCCCTACGTCTTCACCTTGTGCCGCTGGACCCGCAATTTCCGCCAGTCGCGCCCGGCGCGCGAGTACCAACACCTCGGCCCGTACCTGCAGCGGATGCTCGCGCGTCCGGCGGTGCAGCGGGTGCTCGCCAACGAACGGCTGTCACCGCCCTTTGTCTGAGTCGGGCCGCGGCCCGTCGGGCGGGGTCGGGTGCTGCCCGTTGTCGGCGCGGTAGGCCTCCTCGATCTGCTCGACCAGCGCCTCGGGGCGGGTCGCCTCCTCCAGCGCCCGCACCTGCGGGTCGTCGCTCAGGTGCGCGCCAACCTTCTTGGCGATGCGCTCGAGGATCTGCAGGGCCTTGGTGTTCTCCTGCTCCGCCAGCAGGTTGATCTGCAGGTCCAGCTGGTTGCGCCGCTCGGCCACGCGCATGTCGTAGTTCTGGCTGATCAGGATGAACGTGGACAGAAAGATCGCCTCGAGCGAGACCACCAGCGTCAGGAACGTGAAGGGGTAGGGGTCGAACGCGTCGAACCACGGCAGGCTGTTGTAGCCGAGCCAGGCCGCGAACACCACGGCGTGGATCCAGACGAAGGTCATGCTGCCGCAAAAGCGTGCGATCGCCGCCGCGGCCCGGTCGGCGCCGGTGCGCTTGGCCATCGCCGCTTCCTCGAGCTTGCGCATCGCCTCGACGTTCTGCCGGGTGACGTCGTCGCCGGTGTCCGATTTGCGGTACGGCGTCTCCTCGCGCGGCGGCCGCCGGTGGTTGGTCATGCGGGTTCCTTGTCGAGCCACTGTTGCAGGACGAGCGCATTATGCGTGGCGGCGCCCGCCGCCGTGTTGTCGAAGATGCACCACACCGGCCGCTGCTCGCTCAGGGCGAGCGCCATCCGTCGCGCCAGCGCCGCCAGCTGTTCGGCCGGATAGCTGGAGTAGTAGGTGCGCGGCGCGCCATGCAGCCGCAGGTACACGAGGCCGGCCCAACCGCCGGGGCGCTCGCCGCCCGCGTGCCGCACCGGGTCGGCCAGCACCCGGGCCACCTGCTGCGACTCGAGGAACTGCTGGGCGTCCTCGCCGAACCAGGAGCCGTGCCGCGGTTCCGCGCACACCGGGCCGGCCCAGGCCTCGCGCAGCTGCGCGAAGAACTCGCTCGCCAGCGGCTGGTCGAAGGCGAGGCTGGGTGGCAGCTGCACCAGCAGGCAGCCGAGCCGGTCGCCGAGCCCGCTGGCCTGGCCGAGGAATTCGTGCAGGAGCGCGCCGCAGTCGCGCAGCTTGCGCTCGTGCGTGATGGTCTTGGGCAGCTTGGCCGCGAAGCGGAAGCCCGGCGGCACGCTGGCGGCCCAGCGGGCGTAGGTGGCATGGCTGTGGGCGCGGTGGAACGAGGAATTGATCTCGGCCGCCGCAAGCTGCCTGGCGTAGCGCTGCAGGTGGCTGCCCTCGCCGGGAAAGAGCTGCTGCGCATCGCGCGGCAGGCTCCAGCTGGCGCAGCCGACGAAGCAGGGCGCCCGCAGCTTCGCCGACGCACCGGCGCTGCTCATCCGCCGGAACGCGCCAGGTAGCGTTTGCGCCAGAACACCGCCAGCAGCCCCAGGCCGACCAGCCCCATCAGGCCCAGCATCACCCACATCGCCTCGACCGAATGGATCAGCGGCAGGAACTCGAAGTTCATGCCGAAGAAACCGGTGATCAGGTTCAGCGGCAGGAACACGGCGGTCAGCGCCGTGAGCACGCGCATGGTCTCGTTGGTGCGCTGGCCCTGGGCCGAGAAGTGGATCTGCACCGCGGTTTCGGCGCCTTGTTCCATGCGCCGTACGTGATGCACCACGCGCTCGATGTGCTCGATGACGTCGCGCGCGCGGGCCAGCAGGCCATCGAGTTCGGCCGGCCGCATGCCGCCGGAGGGCTGCTCCTGCTGGGTGTCGAGCCACTCCTGCATGGCGTCGTGCTGCTCCTCGCAGAGCTCCTCGAGCGTGTGCAGCGCCTGGCGCGCGGTCATCAGTGCGGCCCAGTCGGCGCCGCGCGAGCGCGGCTGCAGCAGCGCATGCTGCCAGCGATCGAGTTCGGTGGCGAGCTGCTTGCGCAGGTCGAGGTAGCTGTCGACCATCATGTTCAGCATGCGCAGCATCAGGTCGGCGGGTCCGAGCGGCAGCCGGCTGCGCGCCGAGGCACCGCCGCCGTTGGTCTGCATCGCGTCGCCCAGGAAGCGCTCGATGAAGGTCGTGGCGGCCAGGCACCCGGCCGGGTGAACCGTGATCAACAGCCGGTCGAACACCACGAAGCCGACGGCGCGGGTCTGGATGCGGCCGAAGCTCGCCAGGTTCGTGATCGCTTCGGCCGGCGGCGAAGGCTCGGAGGCGCGCACCTCCGGTTCGGTCGCCAGCCGGCGGAAGATCACCAGGTCGTAGATCGAGGTGTAGTCGTAGTGCGAGGGGTGCGAGCGGTTGCCCAGGTCCTTGACGTGCAGGTCCAGGAGCGGCGATCCGCCCAGGTGCTGCGCGGCGTGCTGCAGGGCGGCGAGTTCGGCGGCCAGGTTTTCGCGTTCCAGATTGATCCAGACGAAACCCGCCGACGGCGCGCGGCTCGGCGGCTGCTCCAGGAACCTGAACGTGCCGTGCGCGAACTCGACGATCTGCATGCGTGGCGCGTCAGCTGCGCAGCAGTTTCGCGGCGTCGATCGCGAAATACGTCAGCACGCCGTCGGCGCCGGCGCGCTTGAAGCCGAGCAGGCTCTCCAGCATGACGGCGTCGTGATCGAGCCAGCCGTTCTGCGCCGCCGCCTTCAGCATCGCGTACTCGCCGCTGACCTGGTAGGCGAAGGTGGGCACGTGGAACTCGTCCTTCACCCGGCGCACGATGTCCAGGTAGGGCATGCCGGGCTTGACCATCACCATGTCCGCGCCTTCGGCGATGTCCATCGCCACTTCGCGCAGCGCCTCGTCGGTGTTGCCGGGGTCCATCTGGTAGACCTTCTTGTTGCTCTTGCCCAGGTTGGACGCGGAACCGACGGCGTCCCGGAACGGGCCGTAGAAGGCGCTGGCGTACTTGGCGCTGTACGCCATGATCCGCGTGTGGATCAGGCGCCGCTCCTCGAGCGCCGATCGGATCGCTCCGATCCTGCCGTCCATCATGTCCGAGGGCGCGACGATGTCGACGCCGGCCTGCGCCTGCGTCAGCGCCTGCTTCACGAGGACCTCGACGGTCTCGTCGTTCATGATGTAGCCGGTCTCGTCCAGCAGCCCGTCCTGGCCGTGGCTGGTGAACGGGTCGAGCGCGACGTCGGTCATCACGCCGAGCTGCGGGAAGCGCTTCTTCAGCTCGCGCACGACGCGCGGCACCAGGCCCTCGGGGTTCCACGCCTCCCGGCCGTCCGGCGTCTTGAGCGAGGCGTCGATCACCGGGAACAGCGCCATCACCGGGATGCCCAGCGCCACGCACTGCTCGGCGACCGGCAGCAGCAGGTCCAGGCTCAGGCGCTCGACGCCCGGCATCGAGGCCACGGCATCGCGGCGGCGCTGCCCGTCCTGCACGAACACGGGGTAGATCAGGTCATGCGCCGTGACGCGGTGTTCCCGCACCAGGTTGCGCGTGAAATCGTCGCGGCGCAGGCGCCGCGGACGGCCTTGGGGATAGGGGGCATGCAGGCTCATGCCGCAAATTGTCCCCGATCTGCCGCGCCGGCGAGGCCCGCCGCGGCGCCGGCTTGCGCCGCGTCAGATGGCGGCCGATCACGGCCGAACCGGGCGGTCGGCAAAGCCCGAGCAGCGCGGCGGCTTTGTTGAAACTCGACGGGTGCTTTGTTAAATTAGCTGCGGGCGGTTTGCCGCTCCCCGCTTTTCCTCCCTGAGCGGGTGCCTTGATGTGTGACAGCAAAAAGGCTTCCCACCCCGGCTCGTGGCCGGGGTTTTTTTTGCGGTCGCCACAGGTCCGCCAGAGGGGGAAATCGGCCCCCGGTTGCAGGTTTGTCCCTACACTCGCGCCATGTTTGAGGCCTCAACTTGTTCATCGCGGCTGGCCGCCGCGGCGCTGGGCGCGAGGGCCCGCGGCGCCGGCGTGCGCACCGGATCTGGGCTTGCGCTCGGGCTGTTCGTGGCCGCTGGGCAACGGCCGCATTTGATCTTCCGCAAACAGCGGCGTTTTTGCGGCTGACGCCGGTGCCCAAGCACAAGACCTCCGCGTGGCCGCTGTCGCAGGCCTACGTCGCGCTCATCGTCTACGCCAGCCTGTATCCGTTCGCCGGCTGGCGCGACCAGGGGATCGCGCCGTGGGAGTTTCTGCGCAGTCCCTGGCCCAAGTACTGGACCGGCTTCGACGTGGCCGCCAATGCGATGGGCTACGCACCGCTCGGATTTCTGCTGGCCCTGAGCTTCCTGCGCCGCGGCAGTCCGCGCTTCGCGCCGTCCAACCGGACGATGGCGATCGTCGTTGCCGTCGTCGCGGCGGCCGTGCTGTCGCTGCTGATGGAGGCATTGCAGACGTACCTGCCTTCGCGTGTCGCGTCCAACCTCGATTTCGGCCTCAACGGCGCCGGGGCGCTGGCCGGGGCGCTGCTGGCAGCCGGACTGGAGCGGCTCGGCGCGATCGACCGGTGGAGCCGATTTCGGGTGCGCTGGTTCGTGGAGGACGCCCGCGGTGCGCTGGTGCTGCTCGCGTTGTGGCCGTTCGCGCTGCTGTTCCCTGCCGCGGTGCCGCTGGGGCTGGGGCAGGTGTTCGAGCGGCTGGAGGGCGCGCTCACCGAGTGGCTGATGGACACGCCGTTTCTCGAGTGGCTGCCAGTGCGCGACATCGAATTGCAGCCGCTGGTGCCGGGCGCGGAACTGGTGTGCGTGGCCCTGGGCGCGCTGGTGCCCTGCCTGCTCGGATATTCGGTGGTTCGCACCTTCGGTCGGCGCGCGGTGTTCGCGGTGTTCACGGTGCTGATCGGCATCGGGGCGACGGCGCTGTCGGCGGCCCTGAGCTGGGGCCCGTCGCACGCCTGGGCCTGGCTCAGCCTGCCGGTGCGGCTCGGGCTGGGCATCGGGCTGGTGCTGGCACTGGTGCTGATCGTGATGCCGCGCCGCGGCTGCGCGGCCCTGGTGCTGCTGGCGCTGATGCTGCACCTGACGCTGTTGAATCAGGCGCCGGCCAGCGCCTACTTCGCCCACACGCTGCAGACCTGGGAGCAGGGCCGCTTCATCCGCTTCCACGGCCTCGCCCAGTGGCTCGGCTGGGTCTGGCCTTACGCGGTGCTGCTGTATGTGCTGCTGCGCCTTTCGGCGCCGGACCGGCAAAATAGAATGCCCGCATGACCGGCTCCCCTTCCTATTACGAGCGCCACATCTTCTTCTGCCTGAACCAGCGCCCGAACGGCGAGGCCTGCTGCGCCGACCATCATGCGCAGGAAGCCTTCGAGCGCTGCAAGACGCAGGTGAAGGCGGCCGGCCTGAACGGTCCCGGCAAGGTGCGCGTCAACAAGGCCGGCTGTCTCGATCGCTGCGCGGCCGGCCCGGTGTGCGTCGTCTACCCGGAAGCGGTCTGGTACACCTACGTCGACCGGCAGGACATCGACGAGATCGTGGAGTCGCACCTGAAGAACGGCAAGGTGGTGGAGCGCCTGCTCACGCCGCCGCACCTGGGCCGCTGAACCGATGAACGTGCACACCCGGCGCTTCCACGTCGCCGGTCCGGCCGGCGTGATCGAGGGCTTGCGCGACGAGCCCGGGCCAGGCACGCCGGCCCGCGGCACGGCGGTGATCGCGCATCCGCACCCGCTGTTCGGCGGCACGATGGAAAACAAGGTGGTGCAGACGCTGGCCCGCGCCTTCGTGCAATCCGGCTGGGTGGCGCTGCGCTTCAACTTCCGCGGCGTCGGGGCGAGCGAGGGCGCCCACGACGAGGGGCGCGGCGAGCTCGACGACATGCTGGCCCTGGTGGCCGCCGAGGCGCCCGACGGCCCGCTGGCACTGGCCGGTTTTTCCTTCGGCTCGTTCGTGGCGAGCCGCGCCGTCGCCGCGCTGTGGCCGGCCCGCCCGGCGCAGAAGATCGTGCTGGTCGGCACCGCCGCCTCGCGCTTCGACGTCGCCGTCCTGCCGCCGCAGGCGCACGACGCGACGCTGGTGGTCCACGGCGAGCACGACGACACGGTGCCGCTGGCGGCGGTGCTCGACTGGGCGCGTCCCCAGACACTTCCGGTTACGGTCGTCCCCGGGGGCGGCCATTTCTTTCACGGACAATTGCCGCTGCTGAAGAGCCTCGTTCTTCGCCACCTTCGTTCCTGACCCCCACGTGCCCATGAAAACCGCCCAGCAGGCGCTTGCCGCCGCATTCCTCGCGTTGTTCTGCCTGGTTGCCGCCGCGCAAACGCCGCAACCGCCGGAGGTGGCCGCCCGCGCCTTCCTGGTGATGGACGTGACGGCGGACCAGATGCTGGCCGGCCGCGACATCGACGCGCCGGTGGAGCCGGCGTCGCTCACCAAGCTGATGACGCAGTACCTCGTGTTCGACGCGTTGCGCAGCAAGAAGCTCGACCTGAAGCAGACGCTGCCGGTCAGCAAGCGGGCCTGGAAGATGCCCGGCTCGCGGATGTTCATCGACCCGACCATGCAGGTGCCGGTGGATGACCTGATCAAGGGAATGATCGTGCAGTCGGGCAACGACGCCACGGTGGCGCTGGCGGAAGGCGTCGGCGGCACCGTCGAGCGCTTCGTGCAGCTGATGAACGAGCAGGCCAAGGCGCTCGGCATGAAGAACACGGCCTACAAGAACCCGGAAGGCCTGACCGAGGCCGGCCACACGACGACGGCGCGCGACCTGAGCATCCTGGCCACCCGGCTGCTGCGCGACTTTCCCGAGTACACGCACTACTACGCCATCAAGAAGTACCGCTACGAAGGCACGCCGACGGCCAACGACACCAACCGGAACATGCTGCTGTTCCGCGACCCGACCGTCGACGGGCTCAAGACCGGGCACACCGAAGCGGCCGGCTATTGCCTGATCGCCACGGCCAAGCGCGACTTCCCGAACGTCGGCCCGCGCCGGGTGCTGGCCGTCGTGCTCGGGACCACCAGCGAGGTGGCCCGCGCCAACGAGGCCCAGAAACTGCTGAACTGGGGCTATACGGCGTTCGAAGGCATCAAGCTGTTCGACGCCAACCAGCCGGTGGTCACGCCCGAAGTGTGGAAGGGGACCGCCAAGACCGCCAAGCTCGGCCGCCCGCAGCCGATCGTCGTGGCCGTGCCCGCGGGCAGCGCCAGCAAGGTCAAGACCCAGGTGGCGCGGCCGGACCCGCTGCTGGCGCCGATCACCAAGGGCCAGCAGATCGGCACCCTCAAGGTCACCTCGGGCGACCAGCCGCTGCTGGAAGTGCCGCTGCTGGCGCTGGAAGGCGTCGAGCAGGCCGGCGTGCTGAGCCGTGCCTGGGATGCCGTGCGGCTGTGGATCAAGTGACCGCGCGCGGCAGGCGCTAGCGGCCCCGGACGGCACCGCACCAGCGCAGCCCGCCGAAACGGATGACCCCGACCGCCGGCGCGCCGGCGGGTGGAACTATTGGCTTCATCTGGCGTCGCCAGCCGGCCTTGCCAGGCCTTCCCGGCCCCCAGACGCAGCCCAACTATTGAGGGTTGACCCTGATCGGGCTATACTGGAGGGCTTTCCCGCAATTGGGGCGGGAGAGCGCATGCCGTCTTCCGGCGGGAATTGCCCCGGTTGCCGGCCTTTCGACACCAAACGTTTAGGGACGTTTTCTTTCATGCCAACCATCAATCAACTCGTGCGTCAGGGCCGGGAGGTCGA
Organism: Ramlibacter sp.; assembly: GCF_035554825.1. Lineage (GTDB taxonomy): Bacteria > Pseudomonadota > Gammaproteobacteria > Burkholderiales > Burkholderiaceae_C > Ramlibacter. The sequence continues at coordinate 136,460 of NZ_DATMHS010000134.1, forward strand.
AAAGACCAAGTCCAAGAGCCCCGCGATGCAGAACAGCCCCCAGCGCCGGGGTGTGTGCACCCGTGTGTACACCACGACGCCGAAGAAGCCGAACTCCGCGCTGCGGAAGGTCGCCAAGGTCCGCCTGACCAACGGCTTCGAAGTGATCTCGTACATCGGCGGCGAAGGCCACAACCTGCAGGAGCACTCGGTGGTGCTGGTGCGCGGCGGCCGGGTCAAGGACCTGCCGGGCGTGCGCTACCACATCGTCCGCGGCTCGCTCGACCTGCAGGGCGTCAAGGACCGCAAGCAGTCGCGGTCCAAGTACGGCGCCAAGCGGCCGAAGAAGGCCTGACGGCCCGGGGCCCCAAGGCCCGAAAGCAGTGTGTGTTTGTCGGTGCTCGTTCGGCCCTGGCAGGCTGAATCGGAGCGGAGTGACCCGAAGCAGGCAATGGTGCCTGTGGGTCGAGTAAGTGAGAGTCCGCTGGCTCTCGCGGCCCCCGCAAGGGACGGCCAACTGAAGCAAATTGGAGAATTGAAATGCCACGTCGTCGCGAAGTCCCTAAGCGTGAAATCCTGCCGGATCCCAAGTACGGCAACATCGAGCTCGCCAAGTTCATGAACGTCATCATGCAAGGCGGCAAGAAGGCGATCGCCGAGCGCATCGTCTATGGCGCGCTCGAGCAGATCGAGAAGAAGAATCCGGGCAAGGACCCCCTGGAAGCGTTCACCATCGCCATCAACAACGTCAAGCCGATGGTCGAGGTGAAGTCCCGCCGCGTCGGCGGCGCGAACTACCAGGTGCCGGTCGAAGTGCGCCCGGTGCGCCGGCTGGCGCTGTCGATGCGCTGGCTGAAGGAAGCCGCCAAGAAGCGCGGCGAGAAGTCGATGGCCATGCGGCTGGCCAACGAACTGATGGAAGCCACGGAAGGCCGTGGCGGCGCAATGAAGAAGCGCGATGAGGTCCATCGCATGGCGGAAGCGAACAAGGCGTTCAGCCACTTCCGCTTCTAACCTCCGTCCCATCTCCCTGGAGCGGGCCCGCCACGAGCGGGCCTGCGTCCACCAACGAAAGAGCATCATGGCCCGAAAAACGCCCATCGAGCGGTACCGCAACATCGGTATCTCCGCTCACATCGACGCCGGCAAGACCACCACGACCGAGCGCATCCTGTTCTATACCGGTGTGAACCACAAGATCGGCGAAGTGCACGACGGCGCCGCCACGATGGACTGGATGGAGCAGGAGCAGGAGCGCGGCATCACGATCACGTCCGCGGCGACCACCTGCTTCTGGAAAGGCATGGACCTGTCCTTCCCCGAGCACCGCATCAACATCATCGACACCCCCGGCCACGTGGACTTCACCATCGAGGTGGAGCGTTCCATGCGCGTGCTGGACGGCGCCTGCATGGTCTACTGCGCCGTGGGCGGCGTGCAGCCGCAGTCCGAAACCGTGTGGCGCCAGGCGAACAAGTACCGCGTGCCGCGGCTGGCGTTCGTCAACAAGATGGACCGCACCGGCGCGAACTTCTTCAAGGTCTACGACCAGATGAAGGCGCGCCTGAAGGCCAACCCGGTGCCGATCGTGATTCCGATCGGGGCCGAGGAAAACTTCAAGGGCGTGGTCGACCTGCGCAAGATGAAGGCGATCATCTGGGACGAAGCCTCCCAGGGCATGAAGTTCACGTTCGAGGACATTCCGGCCGAGCTCGTCGAGCAGGCCAAGGAATGGCGCGAGAAGATGGTCGAGGCGGCCGCCGAGGCCAACGAAGATCTGATGAACAAGTACCTGGAAGAAGGTGACTTGTCCGAGGCCGAGATCACCCACGGCCTGCGCACGCGCACCATCGCCGGCGAGATCCAGCCGATGCTGTGCGGCACGGCCTTCAAGAACAAGGGCGTGCAGCGCATGCTCGACGCCGTCATCGAACTGATGCCCTCGCCGGTGGACATTCCTCCGGTCAGCGGCATGGACGAGGACGAGCAGCCGGTGCACCGCAAGGCCGACGACAACGAGAAGTTCTCGGCGCTGGCGTTCAAGCTGATGACCGACCCGTTCGTGGGCCAGCTCACCTTCGTGCGCGTCTACTCGGGCGTGCTGTCCAAGGGTGACAGCGTCTACAACCCGGTGCGCGGCAAGAAGGAGCGCATCGGCCGGATCGTGCAGATGCACGCGAACAATCGCCTGGAGGTCGAAGAGATCCGCGCGGGCGACATCGCCGCCTGCGTCGGCCTGAAGGACGTGACGACGGGCGAGACCCTGTGCGATCCGAGCTCGATCGTCACGCTGGAGCGCATGGTGTTCCCCGAGCCGGTGATCCGCCAGGCCGTGGAGCCGAAGACCAAGGCCGACCAGGAGAAGATGGGCGTCGCCCTGCAGCGTCTGGCCGCCGAGGATCCGTCGTTCCGCGTGAACACCGACGAGGAGTCCGGCCAGACCATCATCGGCGGCATGGGCGAACTGCACCTCGAAATCATCGTGGACCGCATGAAGCGCGAGTTCAACGT
>NZ_DATMHS010000135.1:0-18484 GCF_035554825.1 Ramlibacter sp.
GCGCGCGCGGTGCCGCAGGCTCTGCATGATGTTCGTCTGGCGGCGGCCCACCAGCAGCGGCTCCAGGGCCAGGGCGAGCGCGCAAACGCCGAAGCTGCCCCACACGTACAGGGCGTAGCCGCCCATGGCGAAGAAATCGGAGGCGGAATTCCAGATCATGCTGCCTGCACCTCGGGAAGCTGGTGGACCCAGTCGGTATGCGCCTCGCGCTCCAGGATGATGGCCCGCACCCGCTTGAGCGCGACGGCGATCGAGTACATCCAGAAGCACAGCGCCATGAGGACCATGCCCAGGAACATGGTCATCGCCATCGAGGGAGCCTTGGTCATCGAGACCGACGAGCCCTGGTGGAGCGTGTTCCACCACTTGACCGAGAAATAGATGACCGGCACGTTGATCGCGCCGACCAGGGCGAGGATGGCGCCGGCCTTGTCGGCGCGGCGCGGATCGTCGATCGCCGCCTGCAGCGCGATGAAGCCCAGGTACAGGAAGAACAGGATCAGCTCGGAGGTCAGCCGCGCGTCCCACACCCACCAGGTGCCCCACATCGGCTTGCCCCAGAACGCGCCGGTCCACAGCGACAGGAAGGCCATCAGCGCGCCGGTGGGGGCCAGCGCCTGCGCCCACATGCCGGCCAGCCGCGTGTTCAGCGCCAGGCCGATGGCGGCCCAGCCGGCCATGACGAGGTAGATGAACATCGACATCCAGGAGGCCGGCACGTGCACGAAGATGATCCGGTAGCCCTCGCCCTGGGTGGCGTCGGTCGGGGCGACGAAGAAGCTCACCCACAGCCCGGCCAGGCCGAAGACGACCGCCAGCGCCCAGAACCAGGGCTGCAGCTTGCCGGCCACCGGATAGAAGCTGTACGGGCTGGCGAACTTGAACCAGTGGATGACCCCGCGGCCGGCCGCGGTGCGATCGTTGATGGCGATTTGGCTCATTCCAGTGCGATCCTCAAAGCCGCCGTGGTCGCCCACGGCGCGAAAAACAGGGCCATGACCAGCAGGGCCGCCAGCAGCGACAGGTGCCCCGCCGCGCCCAGGCCGGAGTTGTAGGCCTGCACGGCGCCGGCGCCGAAGATCAGCGCCGGCACGTACAGCGGCAGCACCAGCAGGCTCAGCAGCACGCCGCCGCCGCGCACGCCCAGCGTCAGCGCGGCGCCGATCGAGCCCACCAGCGACAACACCGGCGTCCCCAGCAACAGACTCAGCATCAGCACTCCCAGTTCCCCGGCCGACAGGTCGAACTGGATCCCCAGCAGCGGCGCCAGGATCACCAGCGGCAGGCCGGAGACGAGCCAGTGGGCCAGATTCTTGCCGCTCACGAGCAGCCCCAGCGGGGACGGGGAGAGCACCATCTGCTCCAGCGTCCCGTCGGCGTGGTCGGCCGCGAACATCCGCTGCAGCCCCAGCATGGTGGCCAGCAGCGCGCCGACCCACAGCACGCCCGGCGCGATCTTGCGCAGCAGGGCCGGTTCCGGGCCGATGCCCAGCGGGAACAGGCTGGTCACGATCACGAAGAAGAAGAGGGCCGTCAGCACCTCCGTCTTGCGGCGCATCGCGAGGAGCAGATCGCGCCGGACTACCGCCAACACCGAATTCACAGTTCAATCGCCTTGCCGCCCGGAATCGGAATGGCCTGGTGGCTCGTGACCACCGCCATGCCGCCCTGGGCCAGGTGCTCGCCGACCAGGCCGCCGAGCATGTCCACCGCGCGCGTGTCGAGCGCGGTGAACGGTTCATCCAGAATCCACAGCTTCGCCTTGCGCGTGACCAGCCGCGCCAGCAGCACGCGCCGCTTCTGGCCCGCCGACAGGAACCGCACCGGCAGGTCCTCGCGGCCCTTGAGCCCGAAACGGTGCAGCGCCGCCACGACTTCGCCCGGATCGAGCTTCGCGCCGTCGAGCTCCGCGGCGAGCTCCAGGTTCTCGCGCGCCGTCAGTTCCTCCTTCACCGCGCCGTGGTGGCCGAGAAAGAGCATCGCCTGGTGATACGCCTCCACGTCCTCGCGCACCGCGTGGCCGTCCCAGCGGATCTCGCCGGCGGCCGGCGTCGCCAGCCCAGCGAGCAGGCGCAGCAGACTGGTCTTGCCGCAGCCGTTGGCACCGCGCACGTGCAGCCACTCGCCCGCGCCGACGGCGAGGTCGAGCCCGGTGAAGAGGGTTCGTTCACCGCGGACGCAACTGAGTTGATGGGCGCTCAACATGAATCGATTGTCGGGGTGGCCGACTGGGGTTTCCAACAGGACACTCGCGACCCCGTTGACGAATGTCAACGCACCGGATCGCAGGAAAAGAGGCTCGCGCCCAAGGCGTGCCGCAGCCTCCGCATGGCACCGCGCCGTGGTGTTGTTGTTCCGGTGGCCGCCTCGGGGCCGGGTCTGCGCGCGAAGGACCATGGCGCCCGTCGGTCGCAGCGGCGGGCAGCGCATTATCCCAGAGCGGGCGCGGGACCGCCCGGCAGTACTGTCGCGTTCCCGTTGACGTAGATCAACGGGGTCCCCCCACCCTGACAAGACACTATCCATCACCCGGGCTGCCCACACGCCGGCTCGGGTTTGAACGATGTGGTAAGCGCATGGAGGCGTCCGTGAGAGTCGAGGTACTGATAGCCCAGGAGCATCCGGTCGTCCGGTACGGCTTGAAGTATCTCATCGCCGAATCGCCGGACATGCGGGTGTGCGGCGAGGCCGGCGACGGCCATGCGACGCTCGACATGATCCGCCAGCGCGAATGGGGCCTGGTGATGCTCGATCTGTGCATGCCGGGCCGCAGCGGCCTCGAGCTGATCAAGCTGCTGAAGTCCGAGCGCCCCCGCGTGCCGATCCTCGTGTTCAGCGCGCAGCGCGAAGAACTCTATGCCGTGCGCGCCATCCGCGCCGGCGCCTCCGGCTATCTCTCGCAGAAGGCGGACATCGAAACCGTGCTCGCCGCCATGCGCCGCGTGGCCGGCGGCCGCATGTTCGTCAGCCAGAAGGTGACCGAGCTGCTGGCCAGCCATCCGGCGCAGGAAGGCGACGCGCTGCCGCACAACCGCCTCACCGATCGCGAATACGGCATCTTCAGCCGGATCGTGAGCGGGGCCACGTTGACCGACATCGCGGATGAGTTGTCTTTGAGCATCAAAACGGTGAGCACCCACAAGTCTCACATCCTGGACAAGATGACCCTGGGTGGCCAGGTCGAGCTTGTCCGCTACGCTATCGAGCACAAGCTGCTCGACACAGCTCGCGAGTAGCCATGGCGTCTCGCGCCATTCCTGCCAGGGAACCTGGTCCGGCGACGGACGAGGGGCAGGAGCAGCGCAGGGACTCTTTGTGTCGTGCGGGGCGCTGTCATGGCCTCGCCTTTTTTTGCAGTCAGGAAAACCAACAATGCGACTTGAGGGTCCACTTTCACGCCTGCGCCAACTGGCGATCTCGGCGGGGCTGGTGCTTGCCTGCCTCGGCTTGCCGGGTCTCGCCGGCACGGCAGCCGCGCAGCCGGCCGCGCCAGCGGGCGAAGCCAAGCTTGACAACGCCACGTGCCTGACCTGCCACGACGGCAAGAAGGGCAAGCTCGAGGCCGCCGGGCCTGACGGCAAGCCGCGCGCCGTGCGCGCGCTCGACGCCGCGAAGTTCCAGAAGGGCGTGCACGCCCAGATGGAATGCGTGGCCTGCCACACCGACATCAAGGACAACGCCGACAAGGGCAATGTCCACGCCAAGGACCCGAGCCAGGCCCTGAAGAAGGTCGATTGCGCGACCTGCCACCAGGAGCTGTGGGAGCAGACCGTCAAGCGCGGCCGCGAGCAGGAGCGCCCGCGCCTGGGGGTGGTCGCCAAGAACATCGAGGCCTACAAGAAGTCGTTCCACGCGCGACCCAGCTCGGAGGACAAGAGCAAGCCGAACGCGACCTGCGAGAACTGCCACGAGACGCACGGCTTCAATGTTCCGCCCAAGAACACGCCCGAATACACCCAGTGGCGCCTGGGCATCTCGACCACCTGCGGCGCGCAGTGCCACACCGACCAGCTCGAGGCCTACCAGGGCTCGGTGCACGGCCAGGAGAACGCCAAGAAGCTGCTGGCCGACGCCGCCGTGTGCTCCGACTGCCACACCGCGCACGCCATCACCAACACCTCCGGCGATCCCTTCAAGCTCACCGTGACGGCCCAGTGCGGCACCTGCCACACCAAGCAGTTCGAGAGCTACAAGGACACCTTCCACGGCAAGGTGAGCACGCTCGGCTACGCCTACACGGCCAAGTGCTTCGACTGCCACGGCAGCCACGAGATCGTTCGCGTCGACGATCCCAAGTCCAAGGTCGCGCCGGACAACCGGATGGAGACCTGCCGCTCCTGCCACAACCCGAAGAAGGGCCTGCCGGAAGTGCCCAAGGGATTCGCGAGCTTCCAGCCGCACGCCGATCCGCACGACTTCCACCGCTATCCGCAGGTGTGGGCCGCCTGGCAGCTCATGAGCGGGCTGCTGGTCGGAACCTTCGCCTTCTTCTGGCTGCACACGGTGCTGTGGTTCTACCGCGAGTACAAGGAGCGCAAGGCCCGCGGCGGCGCCGAGCACGTGCGCGTCGAGGAGGTCCCGGCCCAGCTGCGCGGCAAGCAGTTCCAGCGCTTCACGCCGACCTGGCGGATCGCCCACCTGTTGTTCGCGCTCAGCCTGATGGTGCTGACGCTCACCGGCATGCCGCTGTTCTATCCGGACGTGCCCTGGGCGCCGGCGATCATGAAGTTCTTCGGCGGCCCGAAGGTCACCGGGCTGATCCACCGCACCGCGGCCGTGATCTTCGCCAGCGTGTTCTTCTGGCACCTGGTGTACATGCTGATCCGCGTCGGCCGCAACTGGCGGACCTTCCAGATCTTCGGCCCCAACTCGATGGTGCCGAACCTGAAGGACCTGGAAGACATGATCGGCATGTTCAAGTGGTTCTTCGGCAAGGGCCCGCGCCCGACCTTCGACCGCTGGACCTACTGGGAGAAGTTCGACTACTGGGCCCCGTTCTGGGGGGTGACGATCATCGGCTTCAGCGGCCTCGTGATGTGGCTGCCGGGGATCTTCGGCAACGTCCTGCCGGGCTGGATCTTCAACGTGGCGTCGATCTTCCACGGTGAGGAAGCGTTCCTGGCGGTGGTGTTCCTGTTCACGGTGCACTTCTTCAACAACCACTTCCGGCCCGACAAGTTCCCGGTCGAGGTTGTGATGTTCACCGGCAGCGTGCCGCTCGAGGAGTTCAAGGCCGACCACCCGCTGCAGTACCAGCGCCTGGTCGCGACCGGCGAACTCGAGAAGTACCTGGTCGAGCCGCCCTCGCCGCTGAAATTGAAGCTGTCCAAGCTGCTCGGCTTCGTGCTGATCGCCATCGGTCTCACGCTGCTGACGCTGGTCGGTATCGGGTTCTTCACTGGAGGTTGATCGCCAACGGCAGTTCGAACAGTCGACGGTCGATCCGGGGTTCGCCCCGCCGCGGCCGGCACTTGCGCAACGCAGGTGCCGGCCTTGCGGCCAGGGGCGGATGCATGGCAACGCAGTCTGTGCTTTTGTTCTTTTCAAAGGAGACGCTGTATGAAGTTGCTGACCACCCTCGCCCTCGCCGTCGGGCTGACGACCGCCTGGGGCGTGCAGGCCGCGCCCGACGCAGAGAGCGCGCAGGCATTGCTGAAGAAGAGCGATTGCTTCAAGTGCCACGCGATCGACAAGAAGAAGGACGGGCCGCCCTTCAAGGAAGTGGCCAAGAAATACAAGGGCAAGGCCGACGCCGAAGACAAGCTCGTGAAACACATCACGACCCGGCCCATGATCGAGATCGACGGCAAGAAGGAAGAGCACAAGGCCGTCAAGACCACGGACCAGGCCGAGATCAAGAACGCCGTCCAGTGGATGCTGTCGCTCTAGCGCGCAGCCCTGCGCAGCCGCTGCCCGCGCGCGCTGCGTCTTCGCACTGACTGCGGCATCCGCCGGCCCGCGGCGACCGCCGTCACGCCCACGCGAGCCGGCGGCACGCGTGCGCGGCCACAGGCGCCAGCCGCCTGGATGAGGCCCCTCGATGCACGTTTTCCGGAAAGGGGAACGACCATGCCTCCAAGAGCTCTTGCAAGACTCGCGAAATGGGCGGCAGGACGGCGCGCGATCGTCGTGCTGCTGGCCGGCTTCGGACTCGCCATCGCAGGCCTGAGCCTGTTCGCCAGCACGCTCGTGTACACCAGCACCGAGCCGTTCTGCGCCACCAGCTGCCACGAGATGGCGAACAACTCCAACATGGAGTACGCCGGCTCGTCGCACGACCGCAACCGAACGGGGGTGCGCGCGACGTGCGTCGACTGCCACGTGCCGCATGCGCCGATTCCGCTGTACATCGCCAAGATGGGCGCGCTGAACGACCTGTGGAGCCACCACGTCACGCACACCGTGGACACCCGCGAGAAGTTCGTGGCGCAGCGTCCGAAGATGGCGCAGCGGGTCTGGACCTACATGAAGGGCAACGATTCGCGCGAATGCCGGCACTGCCACAACGCCGCGAACATGGATCCGGAGCGGCAGTCGCCGATCGCCGTGGCGCGGCACGCGAAGGCCAAGAAGGAAAAGCTGACCTGCGTCGATTGCCACTTCGGGATCACCCATGAAGTGCCCGACCAGGGGCCGGGTCCGCAGGAGCTCGAAGTGGATCGCAGCCTGATTCCGCGCAGCGCGATCTTCTAGCGCCGCCACGCCAACACGAGGAGAAGCTCAGATGGTGAAGATCATTCAGCGCATCCGAGGCGCGCGGCTGCTGCAGCGGGCCCGGGGCTGGGGCGCGGGACCCGGCAGCCTGGCGGTGCTCCTGGCGGGGCTGGCCGTGGGGGCCGTGGCGTTCGCGTCGGTCGGCTCCTTCATGGTGTACGCGAACTCGGAGCAGTTCTGCGCCAACGCCTGCCACGAGATGAACCAGCTGCAGAAGGAGCACAAGGGCACGGTGCACGACGTGAACCGCAGCGGCGTGCGCGCCACCTGCAACGACTGCCACGTGCCGCACGAGTACATCCCGAACTATTGGGCCAAGGTGGGGTTGCTGTCGGACGTGTGGGGCCACAACGTGACCCACTCGATCGACACGCCGCAGAAGTTCGAGGCCAAGCGCTACGAGTTGGCCAAGCGGGTCTGGGTCTACATGAAGCAGAACGATTCGCGCGAGTGCCGCCACTGCCATACCACCGCGAAGATGGACCCGGACAAGCAGAGCGAGAAGGCGCTGAAGCGGCACGAGAAAGGAAGGCTCGAGGGGCTGACCTGCATCGACTGCCATTTCGCCATCGCGCACAAGGAGCCCGACGGGCCCGGCCCGCAGGAGCTGGCGGGCGCCCAGGCCGCCAGCAAGTAGACGACGCGAAAGGAGTCCGCACGTGCTCATCGAATGCTTCGAATGCAAGGCGAGGATCAGCGACAGCGCCGCCAGCTGCCCTCACTGCGGCGCGGTGCCGCTGGAGTCCGGTCACTCGCTGCCCGTGGTGGTGTCGGACCTGCACATGCGGTTCGGCACGATCTTCTGGTTCATGATCAAGGTGGCAGTCGCCGCCGTTCCCGCCGTGGTGGTGCTGTACACGGCCTCCACCGTGATCGGCGGGCTGATCTCCCCGCTGCTGCGGCCCTGAGCGGGGGCGGCTGTCGCTATTTCGCATCGCTCCCGGGCCGCGCGGAGCGCTCGCGCGCCGGCGGTGCCGCCCGCACGCGCGCATTCACCACCCGGTTCGCCGCCCGGCCAGCTTGATGCAGGTTCAAGGAAAGCCGAAAGCAGGCACCGGCGACGGCGCGCCCGCCCGCCGCAACGGCTCTTGTTGACGCCGGTCAAGACGCGCTTGCGGGGCGACGAGCAGCGGCTTGCCGGCTCGGATTATTCCTAGGGGAATTTTGAATCGGTTCCGATATCTGCGCCGAACTTCAATCGGGAGAATTCTCTACACAGCTCAATCACGCTCCGGTCACGGAAGCGCATGCACAACGAGAACCCATCGAAGTTGGAGCGAATTGAGCGGGGGCACGGCGCAGACACAGCGAACGCGTGCTCTTGAAGCGGTATCAGTCAGAGGCTTGTCGTGTTCTCATGGAGTCAGGTATGAAAAAATTTCTTGTCCGTTACAGCGCGGCGACGTTCGCCGCGCTGGTCGTCGCCTTGAGCGGCTGCGGTGGAGGCGGCGGTGACGAAGTCGTCACGCCGCCGCCCGACGGCGGGAACCCCCCGCCGGCGACGGCGAACGTCGCGGCGGCGTTGAACGCGGCCGCCGCCCAGGCCGCCAACGACACGTCGGTCAATTCGACCGCCGCGTTCAGCGTGCTGCAGGCGAACAACGTTCCTGCCGTCACGGTCAACAGCCCGCCCAAGGTGAACTTTGCTGTCTTCTCGGACGGCAAGGTGGTCCCGAGCGTGGCCGTGGGCAGCGTCAGCTTCGCCCTCGCAAAACTGGTGCCCGGGACCAATGGCGAGCCGGACAAGTGGGTCAACTACGTCTACCGCACCGAGGTTGCCACCGCCGGTGTCGGCCCGAACGGCACGCCGGCGCTTGCCAGCGCCTTGCAGGCGACCACCGATCCGAAGCAGACCGATGCCGCGCTCGCCGCGGGACAGCTGGTCTACAACCAGGATGGCTACTACACCTACACGTTCCGCGCGGATGTGAAGGACCCGGCCTGGACGGCCACGGTGGGCACCACCAAGTATTCCACCGGTGGCGTCGCCTTCGAGCCCGGCCGCACGCATCGCATCGCGATCCAGCTGGACTATAAGAACGCCGCTGGCACGCTTGTGCGCGTGAACCCGTATTTCGATTTCACGATCGACGCGAACGGCAAGTCCGTTCCGGTCGGCGCAAGCGCGACCCGCAAGATGGTCGACATCGCCACCTGCAACACCTGCCACGACAAGCTGGCGTTGCACGGCGGCGGCCGGGTGGACACGCAGTACTGCGTTCTGTGCCACAACACCGGGACGACCGACGCGAACAGCGGCAACAACCTTGCGCTCTCGACGATGGTGCACAAGATCCACGCCGGCCAGGTGCTGGCGGAAAAGGGCGAGCACTACACCATCTGGGGCTACGGAAACAGCAAGCACGACTACTCTGAAGTCGGCTTCCCGCAGCCGATCCGCAACTGCGCGGTCTGCCACGACGGTTCGAACCCGAAGACCCCGCAGGGCGACAACTGGAAGAGCGTGCCGAGCAAGCAAGCTTGCCTGAGCTGCCACCAGACCAACGCCACCAGCGGCTTCTACACGACGCACATCACCACGCTCAAGCTGGGTGCGACGCCGGACGGCATCTCCAACTCCACCTGCGCTTCGTGCCACGGTGCCAACAGCCCGCTTTCCGCGGACAAGGTGCACTGGGTCCAGGAACTGGCCAACGCCGGCAACTACCAGGCGAAGATCGACAGCGTGTCGCTCAAGAAGGCCGCGACGGCTACGGCGACCGGCTTGCTGACCGTGAAGTACTCGGTCGTCAATCCGAAGACCGGCGCCGCGTACGACCTGCGCGAAGGATGCGCGGCCGCCGCCACGACGGACTCCGCCGGCGCCTCCATCGTCGGTTGCAACAGCAACTACCGCTGGGACGCCGTGCTGCCGCCCGCGCTGCCGGGCAAGCCGACCGACAAGTTCGGCATGTTCACGGTGTACCTCGGCGTGGAAAACCTCGCCGGCGTGACGGCCGACGACGTGACCGCGACGGCCAGCTATCCTGCCTACCGCGGCGTCGACAGCGCCACGCACCAGTACACCGCCGACATCACGATTCCGGCCGGCGCCAAGGGCAACGCTCGCGTGATGCTCATCGGTGCGGTGTCCGAGCGTCGTCTGGACCCGGTCACGCGCAACCCGATTGGCGCCGTGCCGCCGACCACCAACGAAGACCTGGCCTACGTGCCGGTGAAGAACGCCATCACGAACGTCAACATCGCCACCGGTGGAACGTCCAGCGCGCCGCGCCGCCAGATCGTCAGCAACGACGGTTGCAACAACTGCCATGCGATCCTGGGCCTGCCCATGGGCGCACAGACGGTCGGCTTCCACAAGGGCCACCGCAACAACGCCGACGGCTGCGCGATCTGCCACAACGCCAACCAGGCGGGCGGCTACACGCTGATGACGGACGGTTCCACCGGCCCGGTCACCGGCGACAGCCAGCTCGCGGCCGGCAACACCAGCGCGTTCCTGCATGAGTCCTATCAGGCCAAGCGGTTCGTGCACGGCATCCACTACGGCGAGAAGCGCAACTATCCGTTCACGCACTGCATGAACGTCGGTGGCGAGTACAACAAGGACGGCACGAACAAGGTGGCCGGCGGCCCGAGCCTGGGCGCCGCGACCTGCGTCAACCAGTACCCTGGCGTGACCGACAACTTCACCGCCGAAGTGGCCTACCCGGGCGACCTGAAGGCGTGCTCGAACTGCCACGTGAACGACTCCTGGAAGCAGGACAAGAGCGTGCTCGGCACTGTCGTGTTCAAGCAGACCGGCAAGACCAACATGCTCGACTGGCAAGTGCTGTCGCCCAAGGCGGCCACCTGCACCGGCTGCCATGACGCGAAGTCGGTCCAGACGCACGTCAAGACCGTCGGCGCCTCGTTCGGCAGCTTCACGCAGAACGATCTGTTGTTTGGCGGCAAAGTGTTCGAGTCCTGCGAGGGTTGCCACGCGCCCGGCAGCGCAATCGGGGTCGACACGGTGCATGGCGTGAAGTAGCATTCCCTCATGGGAAGGTAGTGAACGGAACCGGCCCTCTGGGCCGGTTCCCTTTTTGATCGGTACTGCCGATCCAGGAGCATCAAAGTGACTAAGAAGTGGGTTCAGGCGAGCGCGGCAGTCCTGTTCGCGCTCACCATCGCCGGCTGCGGCGGTGGCGGCGGCGGCGAGACGCCGACCGGTGGCGGCACGGGCACCGGCCCGTCGCCTTTGAACCAGACGATCGCGACGGCGGCCGGCGTGGCCGCCAACGATACGTCGATCAATTCGAACTCATCGTTCGCGGTCGTGCAGCAGGCCGGCATTCCGGCCGTGAGCGTGGCCAGCGGCGCACCAAAAGTGAACTTCGCGGTGTTCTCGAACGGACAGGCGAAGTCGGACGTGAAGCTGGCGGATGTCAGTTTCGCGATCGCCAAGCTGGTGCCCGGCACCAACGGCAGTCCGGACCAGTGGGTCAACTACGTCTACCGTACCGAAACCGCGACGCCCACGGTCGGCCCCAACGGCCATGCGGTGCTCGCCAGCGCGAAGCAGGCGACGACCGACAGCAAGCAGACCGACCCGGCCCTGGCGGCGCAGCAGCTGGTGTACAACCCCGAGGGGTACTACACCTACACCTTCAAGACCGACATCAAGAACCCCGCGCAGACGAACGGCGTGGTATTCGAGCCGGGTCGCACCCACCGCATCGCGGTGCAGCTGGCATACACCAATGCCGCCGGCGAGCCGGTGCGGGTGAATCCCTACTTTGACTTCACGTTCGACGCCGCCGGCAATTCCGTGCCGGTCGATGCGGCGCGTTCGAAGAAGGTCGCCGACATCAACAACTGCAACGGCTGTCACGAGAAACTGGCCCTGCACGGTGGTGGCCGCGTCGACGTCCAGTATTGCGTCCTGTGCCACAACCCCGGCACCACCGACGCGAACAGCGGCAACGTGCTGACGCTGTCGACCATGGTCCACAAGATCCACGCCGGCAAGCTGCTCAAGGCGAAGCTCGACCAGGGCAAGGGCGGCGAGGAATACGTGATCTGGGGTTACCAGAACACCAAGGTCGATTTCGCGGAAGTCGGCTTCCCGCAGGACCTGCGCAACTGCACGGTGTGCCATACCGCCGCCAACCCGAACACGCCGCAGGGCGACAACTGGAAGTCCAAGCCCAGCCGCGAAGCCTGCCTGACCTGCCACGCGGCGAATCCGGGTTCCGACTGGTACAACGTCCACTTCGTCCTGAACAGCAACCGCGATCCCAACGCCGCGGCGACGCAGATGCCCAACAGCGCGTGCGCCGGCTGCCACGCCGCCGGCACGGCCATCTCGCCGGAGCGCGTGCACTGGAACCAGAACGAGGAGAACGCGGCCAAGTACAAGATGAACATCGAGAGCGCCACCTACGACGCGGCCGCTCGCGTGGTGAACGTCAGGTACTTCGTGTCCGACCCGACCGCCGGCAACGCGCCGTACAACCTGGTGACGTCCGACTGCACCGGCACGGGCGCGAGCCTGACCTGCTCGAGCAACACGAAGTTCGGCAACCTGCGCTTCTATCTGGCCTACCCGAACATGGCCGGCCAGCCGCTGGCAGTCACCGAGTTCACGTCGTACAACAACGGCGGCAGCGGCGCCAACGCGTACGCCTACAAGGGCACCAACGACGGCAGCAACCACTACACGGTGGCGATCCCGGTGCCGGCCGACGTGGCAGGCGTCTCGATCGCGCAAGGCACGGGCCGCGTGGTCAGCATCGGGCAGATCAAGGAGCCCAAGCTCGAGGTGAAGGCGGCGACCGATCCGCGGCCGGTGGCGACCCCCGCCGAGCTCGTCAACGTCGTGGCCCAGCACACCTACGCTGATGTCGCCCTGAGCGGTCCGCTCACGCCGCGCCGCCAGATCGTTTCCAACGAGAAGTGCAACGTGTGCCACGGCGCGCTCGGCACCACCTCGGGCTCGAACACGCTGGCCAACGCCTTCCACGGCGGCGCGCGCAACACGGTCGAAGCCTGCGTGGTCTGCCACGATCCGAACCGCATGTCGTCGACCGTCATGACCA
Source organism: Ramlibacter sp. (assembly GCF_035554825.1). GTDB lineage: Bacteria > Pseudomonadota > Gammaproteobacteria > Burkholderiales > Burkholderiaceae_C > Ramlibacter. The sequence continues at coordinate 12,756 of NZ_DATMHS010000135.1, forward strand.
ACGGCCTGGCGCTCAACGAGTCCTACCAGTTCAAGCGCTTCATCCACGGCATCCACGGCAACTCCAAGCGCACGTATCCGTTCACGCACGGCAACGTGGTGCAGGGTCCGTTCGACGACACCGGCAAGCTGCTGGCGCAGGGCACGTTCCTGGCGAACCAGTCGGTGACGATCAACGGCACGTCGACGGTCGTGGTGACCGCGGGCACCCCGGTGGCCGCCGGCAACACGTTCCAGACCATCGCCGACATCGTCACGGCGGCGGCGCGCGCCCGCGGCTACACCGGGGCGGCCGTCGCCGCGGCCGAGAACTACGGCGCCGAAGTGGCCTACCCGCAAGTGGGCCTCAACTGCGACTCCTGCCACGTGAACAAGTCGTATCAGATCGACCGCGGCCAGATCGGCGCCGTCGTCGCCAAGCCGGCCGGCGCCACCAATCCGCTGGACTGGCTGGTGATCTCGCCGAAGGCGGCCAGCTGCACGGCCTGCCACGACTCTCCGAAGGCGATCGGGCACGTGACGAGTTTCGGCAATGCTGCCTTCGGCGACCGCACGCAACGGCAATCGCTGCAGACGCAGGAGACCTGCATGGACTGCCACGCGCCTGGCGTCTTCAAGGGCGTGGACATCGTCCACGGTCAGAAGTAAACGCGGTGCGGCGCCCGTCCTGGGAGGGTAGGGCGCCGCAACCCCCGCGCGCGGGGGGCTGCAAGACTGAGGAGATCGAATGCGAATCAAGCGAGCGTTGGCGATCGTCGCCCTGGGCCTGCTCGGCCTGTTCGGGGGCGCCACGGCATGGGCAGCCAATGTGGATGCCGCAGCTTCCGCCGAATGCGTGAAGTGCCACGACGAAGAGGACCTGCCGGCGTGGCAGCGCAGCGCCCACGCCCAGGCGAGTGATCCGCGTACGCCGACCTGCGTGACCTGCCACGGTCCCAGCACCACGCACGTCAAGAAGCCGGCCGGCGCCAAGGAACAGCCGAAGCCCGACCGCATGTTCAAGAAGGATTCGCCGACGCCGGTCAGCGAGCGCAACGCGGCGTGCCTGACCTGCCACAAGAAGGACGCGCAGCGCGCCATGTGGGGCGGCAGCCAGCACGAGTCGGCCGATCTCGCCTGCTCGAGCTGCCACAAGATCCACACCAACCACGACCGGGTCCTGACGCGCGCGACGCAGACCGAGGTGTGTTTCACCTGCCACAAGGAGCAGCGGGCCCAGGTCGCCCGTCCCTCGCACCACCCGGTCCCGGAGGGCAAGATGAGCTGCTCCGACTGCCACAACGTGCATGGCTCGGCCGGTCCCAAGCTCGCCAAGCGCGACAGCACCAACGCCACCTGCTACACCTGCCACGCCGAGAAGCGAGGCCCGTTCGTGCACTCGCACGAGCCGGTGATGGAGGACTGCGCGATCTGCCACAACCCGCACGGCAGCACGGTGCAGGCGATGCTCAAGACGCGCGCGCCGATGCTGTGCCAGCAGTGCCACACGCCGCACGTGACCGGTGGCGTCGGCGCCGTCGGCGGCCAGCCGGGGGTACTGCCGCCCGCCGCGGCGGGCCAGGTGGCCCCGGCGATCACCGGCACCACCGGCGGCAAGAACGTCATCAACATGTGGCAGGGCCGCAGCTGCATGAACTGCCACACGCAGGTGCACGGCACGAACAATCCGTCCGCGACGAATCCGACGCCGCGGCTCTTCCTCCGCTGAGGCCCGCACATGAGCAAGCATTCCAACGTCCGGCCCCTCAAGACCCGTCCCACCCTGATCGCGCTGGCGCTGCTGGCGGCCTTCGGCACCGCGTACGCGGCCGAAGGCGGTGAAGTGGAGGGCTCAGTCACCGCCGGCATCGGCGCCGCCACCGGCGACCGCGGCGACCGGTCGATCTTCGACCAGTACCGGGGCACGACCGGCAACGCCTTCGGCATCCTCGGGGGCGATTACTACCGCCGCGACGACGAGCGCGGCACAATGACGCGTTTTCGCGCGAGCGACCTGCTGACCGGCAACCGCGAACTGGAATTCGTCTGGAAACGCCAGGGCGACTGGGCGTTTTCCGCCGACTACCGCGGCTTCCTGCGCTACGACCCGTACATCCCGAATACCGGGCTGGTGGCAGGCGGGTCGGCCACTCCGCAGGTGGTGCCGCTGCTGGGCGGCGCCGGCAGCGGCGGCGACATGGATCTGAAGGTGCGGCGCGACAGCCTCGGCCTGGGGTTCTCCAAGGTGATCTCGCGCCAGTGGCAATTCGACGCCAGCCTGCGCACCGAAAAGAAGGAAGGCTCGCGCCTGTTCGGCCTCGGCATGACCTGCCCGACCTTCGCCGCGCCCGGCTGCGCCGGCACCAACGCGGCCCAGGCGGGCTGGGCGGTGCTGATGCTGCCGGAGCCGATCGACTCGAACCACAGCCAGGCCGAGGCCCGCTTCACGTTCGGCGGCGAGAAGCTGGCGCTGTCGGTCGGCTATTACGGCTCCTTCTACCGCAACGAATATGGCAGCCTGCAGCCAAGCGTGCCGGGCAGCCTGTACAACCCGCTGGGCGCGATCCTGCCGCTGTCGAACGGGCTGCAGCCGATCCTGAACAACCCGGTGGCGCTGCCGCCGGACAACCAGGCGCACCAGTTCGACGTGACCGGCAACTACGCGGTTTCGCCGACGACCAACGTCAACTTCAAGGTGGCGTACACGCGGGCGACGCAGACGCAGAACTTCGCGGGCGCCGGCTTCACGGCCGGCCCGGTCGGCATCGGCGACCTCGGCGGCAAGATGTCGACGACGCTGGCGCAAGTGGGCCTCAGCCTGCGGCCCATGCCGAAGCTGTCGGTGCATGCGAACCTGCGCTACGAGGATCGCGACGACAGAACGCCGCTGTACCTGTACAACCTGATGGAGACGGCGCGTTTCACCAACCGCCAGTACCCCCTCACGACGATCAAGGGCAAGGTCGAGGCGGCCTACCAGTTCACCGGCGACCTGCGCGGCACGCTCGGCGTCACGGGGAACACGATCGATCGCGGCGTGCTCAACGCCAGCGCCGCGATCTCGGGTGTCACGGCGCTGCGCGAGCGCACCGACGAAGCCACCCTGCGCGCCGAGCTGCGCAAGCGCTTCTCGGAGCGATTGAGCGGCGCGGTGGCCGTGGAAAGCAGCAAGCGCGACGGCTCCAACTGGTTGCGGGACAACAGCGGCTCCGGCGTGACCGAGGTCGGCGACCCGGGTTCGGTGGCCGCGCAGACGGTGTTCGCCACCGGGATCTTCCCGGTGAACCTTGCCGACCGCCGCCGCGACAAGGTACGCCTCAGCGCCGACTGGCAGCCGAGCGAGAAGCTCGCGCTGCAGGTCGCCGCCGAGGCCGGCCGCGATCGCTACGACACGCCGAGCGCGTACGGCGTGCGGCGCTCGGGGATGGACCAGCTCAGCGTCGACGCGACCTACGCCGTCAACGACAAGTGGAACGTGAACGGCTTCGTGTCCTATGGCCGGCAGGAGCTCGACCAGGCACGTCCGGGCGCGGCCTTGATCGCGCTGGACAACACCTCGGCCATGTTCGGCCTCGGCGTCAACGGCAAGGTGTCCAGCGCGCTCGAGGTCGGCGGCAACCTGAGCTTCCTGAACGACCGCAGCGAATACGGCCAGTCGCTGGACGCGACGGCCGACCTCGGCAGCGCGGCGCTGCTCGCGGCCACCGGCGGGCTGCCGGACATCGTGTTCCGCCAGACGCAGCTGAAGCTCTTCGGCAAGTACGCACTCGACAAGCAATCGTCGGTGCGGGTCGAGTTCATTCACTGGCGCACCCGCTGGAACGACTGGGCCTGGAACTCCAACGGCCGGCCCTTCGTCTATTCCGACGGCACCACGCTGAATTACAAGTCGCTGCAAAGCGTCAGCTTCGTCGGCGTGACCTACACCCGCCGCTGGCAGTAAGCCCGCGACGCCGGCCTCCGGCGCGCCCCACGAGGAAGCCAGCGCATGCGCGCTGGCTTTTCCGTTCCCGAGGCCCTGCTGCCTCGATGACTGCCATTCGCCGCCGTTGCGCCCGGGGCGCGACTTTGCCATGATGGGAACGTTCGACCGCGGTGATCGCCGTGGTTGAGCGAGCCCATCTGTTCCCGGAGCGCTTGACTTTGGTCAAGCCCCGCTGTTCCCCCCGGGAGCACCATAGTTGCGTCGCACAGGACAGCATCAACCCCTTCACTACAGGAGCAAGAAAGTGAAAGTCCTCCCCCTCGTGGCAGCCGTCGCTGCCGTTTTCGCATTCTCGACCGCCAACGCCGCGCCCGACGCCGATGCCGCCAACAAGGTCCTGAAGGACAACGGCTGCACCAAGTGCCACTCCGTGGACAAGGCCAAGAAGGGTCCCGCGTTCAAGAAAGTCGCCGCCGACCTGAAGGGCAAGGCCGACGCCGAAGCCAAGCTGACGAAGTTCCTCACCACGGGTCCCAAGGTGAAGATGGACGACGGCACGGAAGAAGAGCACAAGGTGGTCAAGGGTGACGCTGCCACGGTGAAGAACCTGGTGCAGTGGATCCTGGCGCAGTAAGCGCGCCGGTCCCAAGCAGCGGAAGCAGGCATGCCTCCACCCGCCATCGCCGACGCCGGGTTCGCAGTCCCGGCGCCCGCCTCGCCCCGGACATTGCCCATCCCGAAGTACCTGGAACAGGTCTACTGGTGGGCCTACGTGCATCCCAGTGCGGTGCACGTGTTCGAGCGCGAGTGGCTCGTCAACCTGATCCTCTTCGGCAACTACGGGCGCCTGCGCGACGCGGCGCTCGCGGAGCTGGGGGCGACGGTGACGGGCCAGACCCTGCAGGTCGCCTGCGTGTACGGCAACCTGACGCCGCGCCTTGCGCAGCGTCTCGCCCCCGACGCCAGCCTCGATGTGGTGGACATCCTGCCGGTGCAGCTGAAGAACCTGGCCGCCAAGCTGCCGGCCGACGACCGGATCGTCCTGTTGCAGGGCGACTCGTCGTCGCTGGCGTGCGCCGACGGCTCCTATGACCAGGTCCTGCTGTTCTTCCTGCTGCACGAGCAGCCGGAAGCCGTGCGCCGTGCCACCTTGGCCGAAGCCATGCGCGTGGTGCGGCCGGGCGGCAAGATCGTGATCGTGGACTACCACCTGCCGATGCGCTGGCATCCGCTGCGCCTGCTGATGACGGGGGTGTTCCGCAAGCTCGAACCCTATGCGATGGACCTGTGGGAGAACGAGGTGCAGGCCTTCCTGCCATCCGATGTCCGCCCCGCCTCCATCACCAAGCAAACCTTTTACGGCGGGCTCTACCAGAAGCTGGTTCTGATCCGTTGAGGTCAACAATGGAAACATTCAAGGCAGATGTCGCGATCGTCGGCGCCGGCGGCGCCGGCCTGCGAGCCGCGATCGCGGTGGCCGAAGCCGATCCCACGCTCAGCATCGCATTGATCTCCAAGGTCTATCCGATGCGCAGCCACACCGTGGCTGCCGAGGGCGGGGCCGCCGCGGTCACCCAGGCGCACGACAGCCTCGAAGCGCACTTCCACGACACCGTGGCCGGTGGCGACTGGCTGTGCGAGCAGGACGTCGTGCAGTACTTCGTGGGCCAGGCCCACGAGGAAATGGTGCAGATGGAGCACTGGGGCTGCCCGTGGAGCCGCAAGGCCGACGGGCATGCGAACGTGCGCGCGTTCGGCGGCATGAAGATCGAGCGCACGTGGTTCGCGGCCGACAAGACCGGCTTCCACATGCTGCACACGCTGTT
>NZ_DATMHS010000136.1:0-15347 GCF_035554825.1 Ramlibacter sp.
ATCAGCGTCGCCGCCGCCAGCACCAGCAGGGCGTTCTGCCAGCCCAGGTGGACGATCAGCTGGCCTTCCACCGGCACCATCAGGAACTGGCCGAAGGAGCCCGCTGCCGCCGCGACGCCCATCGCCCACGAGCGCTTGGCCGGGTCGACCTGGCGCCCGATCACGCCGTAGACCACGGCATAGGTGGTGCCGGCCTGGGCCGCGCCGATCAGCACGCCGGCGGTCAGCGCGAACAGCAGCGGGGTCGGCGCCAGCGCCATGCCGGCCAGCCCGGCGGCATACAGGGCGGCGCCGACGACGAGCACGCGGAAGGCGCCGAACCGGTCGGCCGCCATCCCGGCGAAGATGCCGAACAAGCCCCAGGCCAGGTTCTGGATCGCCATCGCGAAGGCGAAGGTCTCGCGGCTCCACTGCTGGGCCTGGGTGATCGGCTGCAGCCAGAGCCCGAAGCCGTGGCGCACGCCCATCGAGAGCGTGACGATGGCGGCGCCGCAGGCGAGGACCTGCGTCATGGAAAGGTGGCGGGCGGCGGGAGACGACATCCGGCGACTGTACTGAAACGGCGGCGGCGTCGCCGGCAACCGGCCGGAATGTCCCCGGGCGCCGTGCTCGCGGCGTGAGCGAAGCGAGGGCTTTTTTGCGCCGTGCGGCTGTATGCCCATACAGCTTCCGCGGTCCTGCGGCATACAATCCCGCATCCATGGCGACCAAACTCCCTCCCGAATACTCCGAAGGTTCCATCCGGGTGCTCAAGGGCCTCGAGCCCGTCAAGCAGCGGCCCGGCATGTACACGCGCACCGACAACACGCTGCACGTGATCCAGGAAGTCCTGGACAACGCGGCGGACGAGGCCCTGGCCGGCCACGGCAAGCGCATCAAGGTCACGCTGCATGCGGACGGCTCGGTCAGCGTGGAAGACGACGGCCGCGGCATCCCGTTCGGCCTGCACCCGGAAGAAAAGGCGCCGGTGATCGAGCTGGTCTACACCCGCCTGCACGCCGGCGGCAAGTTCGACAAGGGCAGCGGCGGCGCCTACAGCTTCTCCGGCGGCCTGCACGGGGTCGGCGTGTCGGTGACCAACGCGCTGGCCAGGCGGCTGGAGGCCACCACCCACCGCGAGGGGCAGGTGGCGCGGATCGTGTTCGCCGGCGGCGACGTGGTCGAGCCGCTGCAGCTGCGCAAGGCGCAGGAAGGCGACCGCCGCTCGGGCACGACGGTGCGGGTCTGGCCCGATCCGAAGTACTTCGAGTCGACCCAGCTGCCGCTGGCCGAGCTGGCGCACCTGCTGCGCAGCAAGGCGGTGCTGATGCCGGGCGTCACGGTGTCGCTGGTCAACGAGAAGACCCGCGAGACCCAGTCCTGGCAATACAAGGGCGGCCTGCGCGACTACCTGCTGCAGACGCTGACGGCCGAGCCGGTGATCCCGCTGTTCGAAGGCGAAGGCTTCGCGCAGAACAACGACAACTTCGCGGAGGGCGAGGGCGCGCAGTGGTCGGTCGCCTTCACCGAGGACGGCCAGCCGGTGCGCGAGAGCTACGTCAACCTGATTCCCACCATCAACGGCGGCACCCACGAGGCCGGCCTGCGCGACGGTCTGTTCACCGCGGTCAAGAGCTTCGTCGACCTGCACTCGCTGCTGCCCAAGGGGGTGAAGCTGCTGCCCGAGGACGTCTTCGCCCGCGCCTCCTACGTGCTGTCGGCCAAGGTGCTCGATCCGCAGTTCCAGGGCCAGATCAAGGAGCGCCTGAATTCGCGCGACGCGGTGCGGCTGGTGTCCAGCTTCGTGCGCCCGGCGCTGGAGCTGTGGCTGAACCAGCACGTCGAATACGGCCGCAAGCTGGCCGAGCTGGCGATCAAGGCGGCGCAGAGCCGGCAGAAGGCCGGCCAGAAGGTCGAGAAGCGCAAGGGCTCGGGCGTGGCCGTGCTGCCCGGCAAGCTCACCGACTGCGAAAGCCGCGACGTCACGCACAACGAGGTGTTCCTGGTCGCGGGCGACTCCGCCGGCGGCAGCGCCAAGATGGGGCGCGACAAGGAATGCCAGGCCGTGCTGCCGCTGCGCGGCAAGGTGCTCAACACCTGGGAGGTCGAGCGCGACCGCCTGTTCGCCAACAACGAGATCCACGACATCGCGGTGGCGATCGGGGTCGACCCGCACGGGCCGGACGACAGCCCCGACCTGTCGGGGCTCAGGTACGGCAAGATCTGCATCCTGTCGGACGCCGACGTCGACGGCTCGCACATCCAGGTGCTGCTGCTGACCTTGTTCTTCCGCCACTTCCCCAAGCTGATCGAGGCCGGGCATGTGTTCGTGGCCCGGCCGCCGCTGTTTCGCGTCGACGCGCCGGCCCGCGGCAAGAAGCCGGCCTCCAAGAACTACGCGCTGGACGAAGGCGAACTGACGGCCATCCTGGACAAGCTGCGCAAGGAAGGCGTGCGCGAGGGGGCCTGGAGCATCAGCCGCTTCAAGGGCCTGGGCGAGATGAGCGCGGAACAATTGTGGGAGACGACACTCAATCCGGACACCCGGCGGCTCCTGCCGGTGCAGCTCAGCCGGCTCGACTTCCTGCAGACCCAGGAGCTCATCACCAAGCTGATGGGCAAGGGCGAGGCCGCCGCGCGCCGCGAATTGATGGAGCTGCACGGCAACGCCGTCGAAATCGACATCTGAACTGGAACCCGCCGCCGTGACCGCCGCCCCCATGACCGACCGGACCCCCGCGCCCGCACCGGCCCGGGTGCGCCTGCGGCCGACCATGCGCAGCGACCTCGATTTCGTGCTCTCGCTGGAGAACGACGGCGACAACCTGCCGTTCATCACGCCCTGGGAACGCACGCAGCACGAGGCGGCGATCCGCTTTCCGGACTTCCGCCACTTCATCATCGAGGGCGGGTCGGACTTCGCGGCGGTCGGCTTCCTGATCCTGGTGGGCTGCCGCAGCCAGCACCGGTCGCTGGAACTGAAGCGGATGGTGGTGCAGCCCAAGCGCCAGGGCTGCGGCCGCGCGGCGCTGCGCCTGGCCAAGAAGATCGCCTTCGACGACCTCGGCGCGCACCGGCTGTGGCTCGACGTGAAGAGCCGCAATCGCGGCGCCAAGGCGCTGTACGAGGGCGAAGGCTTCGCCGAGGAAGGCGTGCTGCGCGAGGCCGTCAAGGTGGCCGGCGGCTTCGACTCGCTGATCGTGCTGTCGATGCTGCGCCCCGAATTCGAGGCCCGGCGCGCGGCCGCCCTGGAGCTGCCCGCATGATCGGCCTGCTCCGCCTCCTCGCCGCAGCGCTGGCCGCGCTGCTGCTGGCGCCGCTGGCGCAGGCGCAAGTGTGGGGCTACGTCGACGGCAAGGGCGTGGCGCATTTCGCCGCCGAGCAGCTCGACGAGCGCTACCAGCTGTTCTGGCGCGGCGGCGAGAGCTTCGACACCGCGCGGGGCGTGGCCACGCCGCGGCCGGTTTCGGTGCCCAGCACGCGCTCCAAGCTGCTGGCCTTCTTCGAAGTCGCGCCCGGCTACAAGCAGGTGCAGCATCATCTGCGCGAAGCGTCGCGCGCCAACGGCGTCGACTACGAGCTGCTCAAGGCGCTGATCGCGACCGAATCGGGTTTCGACGCCGGCGCGGTGTCGCCCAAGGGCGCGGTGGGGCTGATGCAGGTCATGCCGGCGACCGCGGCGCGCTACGGCGTCACCGGCGACGGCACGACGCCCGCGGCCAGGAAGCTGGCCGACCCGCGCACCAACATCCGCACCGGCACCAGGTACCTGCGCTACCTGCTGGACCTGTTCGAGGGGCAGGTGGAACTGGCGCTGGCCGCCTACAACGCCGGCGAGGGCGCGGTGCAGCGGGCCGGCAACCGGGTGCCGAACTACAGGGAAACGCAGAATTACGTGAAGACGGTGATGCAGCTGTACGCGCTGCTGCAGCCGCCGGGGCTGGCGGCGCGTGACGCGGCGTCGCCGCGGCGCATCCGCATGGAACTGCCGGTGGGCGGTGCGGTGGGGCGCGGCAACCTGCCGCCGGGCGAGCCGCCGGGGGTGCCGATGGCCGCCGCGCCGCCGGCGCCCGGCGTCGCAGCGCAGCAGTGAGAGGGTGGGGTGGCCGGGGCCATGGTGCCGCCGGCCGTGAGGATCTATGGAACAAGAACTCATTTCGTTCGACGGCGGCGACGCCGGCGATGACAGCGAGCTCGATCTGGGCTCCTACGCGCAGCGCGCGTATCTCGAATACGCCCTGAGCGTCGTCAAGGGCCGGGCGCTGCCCGATGTCGCCGACGGCCAGAAGCCGGTGCAGCGGCGCATCCTGTACTCGATGTGGCGCATGGGCCTGGGCTTCGGCGGCACGGCCGGCGGCGCGCGCCCGGTCAAGAGCGCCCGCGTGGTCGGCGACGTGCTGGGCCGCTTCCACCCGCACGGCGACCAGGCGGCGTACGACGCGCTGGTGCGCATGGCGCAGGATTTCTCGCAGCGCTATCCGCTGATCGACGGCCACGGCAACTTCGGCAGCCGCGACGGCGACGGCGCCGCGGCGATGCGCTACACCGAGGCGCGGCTGGCGCGCATCGCCAACCTGCTGCTCGACGAGATCGACGAAGGCACGATCGAATTCCTCCCCAATTACGACGGCAGCACGCAGGAGCCGCAGCAACTGCCGGCGCGGCTGCCGTTCGCGCTGCTCAATGGCGCCAGCGGCATCGCGGTGGGCCTGGCCACCGAAGTCCCGAGCCACAACCTGCGCGAAGTGGCCGACGCCTGCGTGGCGCTGATCAGGAATCCGAAGCTGGGCGAATCCGAACTGCTCGCGCTGCTGCCCGGCCCCGACTATCCGGGCGGCGGCCAGATCATCAGCGCCGCCACGGACATCGCCGAGGCCTACCGCACCGGGCGCGGCTCGCTCAAGGTGCGCGCGCGCTGGAAGATCGAGGAGCTGGCGCGCGGCCAGTGGCAGCTGGTGGTGACGGAACTGCCGCCGGGCGTCAGCTCGCAGCGCGTGCTCGAGGAAATCGAGGAGCTGACCAATCCCAAGGTCAAGGCCGGCAAGAAGGCGCTGTTGCAGGAGCAGTTGCAGCTCAAACAGACCGTGCTGGCGGTGCTCGACGCGGTGCGCGACGAGTCGAGCAAGGACGCCGCGGTGCGGCTGGTGTTCGAGCCCAAGACCAGCAAGATCGAGCAGTCGGACCTGATCGCGACCCTGCTCGCGCACACCAGCCTGGAGAGCTCGGCGCCGATCAACCTGACTTCGATCGGCCTGGACGGCAAGCCGGTGCAGAAGTCGCTGCGCCAGATGCTGCTGGAGTGGATCGAGTTCCGCCAGGCGACCATCGAGCGGCGCTCGCGGCACCGGCTGGCCAAGGTGCTGGATCGCATCCACATCCTCGAGGGCCGGCAGCTGGTGCTGCTGAACATCGACGAGGTGATCTCGATCATCCGCCACAGCGACGAGCCGAAGGCGGCGCTGGTCGCGCGCTTCCGGCTGAGTGACCGGCAGGCCGAGGACATCCTGGAGATCCGGCTGCGCCAGCTGGCACGCCTGGAAGCGATCCGCATCGAGCAGGAACTGAAGGAGCTGCGCGCGGAGCAGCAGAAGCTCGATGAAATCCTGGGCAGCCCCGCCGCGTTGCGGCGGCTGATGGTCAAGGAGATCGAGCAGGACGCCAGGCAGTTCGCCGATGCGCGCCGCACGCTGATCCAGGCCGAGAAGCGCGCCACCGCGGAGATCCGGGTGCTCGACGAACCGGTGACGGTGGTGGTCTCGCAAAAGGGCTGGGTGCGCTCGCGCCAGGGCCACGGCCACGACGCGGCGACGTTCCAGTTCAAGGCGGGCGATGGGTTGTACGGCACGTTCGAATGCCGCACCGTCGATACCCTGCTTGCCTTCGGCAGCAACGGGCGCGTGTACACGGTGCCGGTGGCGACGCTGCCGGGCGCGCGCGGCGACGGCCAGCCGGTGACGACGATGATCGAGCTGGAGGCCGGCACGCAGCTGCTGCATTACTTCGCCGGGGCGGCGACGGCCTGGCTCCTGCTGTCCAGCTCGGGCGGCTACGGCTTCCTCGCGACGGTGGAAAACATGATGTCGCGGCTGAAGGCCGGCAAGGCCTTCATCAGCGTCGGCGAAGGCGAGACGATCTGCCGCCCGTCGCCGGCGAACGTGCCGCCGCCCACTGGCGCGCAGCCGACGGCGGCGAACGCGCCGGCGACGCACGTGGCCTGCGCCTCGACGCTGGGCCGCATCCTCACGTTCGAGATCGGCGAGCTGAAGGCGATGGCCAACGGCGGCCGCGGCCTGATGCTGCTCGACCTCGACGGCAAGGACACGCTCGCCGGCGCGGCCGCCTACACGCGCAGCGTGCGCATTTCGGGCCTGGGCCGCGGCGGCAAGGAGCGCGAGGAGACGCTGGAGATCCGCTCGCTGAACAACGCCAGGGCCGGCCGCGGCCGCAAGGGCAAGGCGGCGGACCTGGGCTTCAAGCCGGCGACGATCGAGCGGGTGGAATAGGCCCGTCGCTCCGGCCGGCGGCACGCCCCCTCGTCGGCATTCGACCGGGAAGCACCCCACCTTGGCTGGCAAGGCCGGCGACCGGGGGGTATCGTTCTCCGGTCCGCTCGCGGACAAGCACCCGTGCGCTCACGGACCCGCGCGTCACCGGGTCCAATTCGCGGTTGCCCGTCAAGGTGGCGCGCCGGCGCGAGTTGCGCTTCTTACCCGACCTCGACCACCAGCTCGATCTCGACGCAGGCGCCCATCGGGATCTGGGCGACGCCGAAGGCGCTGCGGGCGTGGGTCCCCTGGTCGCCGAAGACCTGGCCGAACAGTTCGCTGGCGCCGTTGGTGACCAGGTGCTGCTCGGTGAAGTCGCCGGTGGAGTTGACCAGGCTCATCACCTTGACGATGCGCTTGACGCGGTTGAGGTCGCCGGTCGCCGCGTGCAGGGTGCCCATCAGGTCGATGGCGACGGCGCGGGCGGCCGACCTGCCTTCGTCCGTCGTCATGTTGCGGCCGAACTGCCCGGCCCACACCTTGCCGTCCTTCTTCGCGATGTGGCCGGAGAGGTAGACCAGGTTGCCGGTCTGCACGAACGGCACGTAGGCGGCGGCGGGGGCGGCCACCGGCGGCAGCGTGATGTTCAGTTCCTTCAGCTTGTCATAGACGTTCATCGCAACTCCTTGGCAGTGCCGGGATTGTAGGAGCGGCCCGCGCTCCGGCAGGCGGGAGCCAGCATCGCGGCGGCGGTCGGCGCGAGCGGCGCCGCGCACAGCCCGAGCATGGATCGCCTCGCCGCCGCCATGGCGGCGCAGGATGGCGCCAGCGCGAAGAGCGCGGCCGCGATCCATTCGATCGGATGGTTCATGTGTCAAGCATGTGGCGGCGGCCTTGGCAAGTGCCGGCATCCCGCACTGTCCCCGGCCCGCGACAGCCACGCGATCGTTACAACCTGGGCGCTGGCCGCGGCGTTTTCTTTGATAGATTCCTGCCCTTCGCGCGGGCTTCGCTTTGTCCGCTGCGTATTTCGGAAAGGGACGAGCAAAGCATGTCAGGGCAGGTGAGCCAGGAGCCCGCAGGGGCCGATGAACCGCGCGAAGAGGCCAACACCGGCGAATTCGGCAACGCGGGCATGGGGGCGGCCAGCGCCCTCGAACAGATGAAGTCGCAGCACGAGCGCCGCCACAAGCGCCTGCACGGCAAGGCAGGATGGGCGCAGCGTGATGACGAACCCGAAATCGAACGATAGACCGGAACCCCCGAGCACCGCCAACGACGATGCCAGGACGCCCGGCTCCGGCCGGGGCGCGGACAGCGCGTTGACGGCCCTCATCAAGCGGCGCCTGCCGCCGGCCGAGCCGCCATCCGCGCCGGAACCTGAGAAGGAGTGAGCGCGACCCGCGCCGCGGGGCGCGGCTGAAAGCCGGCGTGGCGATGGTGGGCGTGCGCCAAGGCGGCGCGCACCGTGGCGCCGGCGCCCGGCGCACCATGCCCGGGCCCCGGCCCTGATGCCCCTGGCCACCTGATGTTCGGGCCGCGGGTCGGCCCGCGCGCCGGCTGGGCCGTTGAGAGGGCGCCATGCGCAACGCCCCCGCTCGCGGCCGCTGGATCACGCCCCTGCTGGCGGGGGCGGTGCTCGCGCCGGCGTTGCAGCTCCAGCAGCCCCAGCTGTGGGCGCAGTGGGCATATGCCGCGGCGCTGGCGCTGGGCGTCCTGTTGCTGGCCGCGGCCCTGGCTTGGCGCCGCGCCCGCGCCGCGGCGGCGCTGGTGCTGGCCGGGACGGCGATGGTCGCGTTCTCGGCCTGCGGCTTGCGGGCAAGCCACTTTCTGGCCCGCGGCCTGGACCCGGCCCTGGAAGGGCGCGAGCTGGTGGTCACCGGCATCGTCGCCGCGATGCCGCAACGGCAGGACGCCGGCGTGCGGTTCCGGCTCGAGGTCGAATCGGCGCTGGCCGACGGCGAGCCGGTGCCACTGGTGCCGCAGCTGTCGCTCGGCTGGTATGGCGGCGTGCTGCCCACCGACAGCGGCCTCATGGACCTGCAGCGGCTGCCGGCCGAACTGCATCCCGGCGAGCGCTGGCAATTCACGGCCCGGCTCAAGGCGCCGCACGGCAACAGCAACCCGCATGGCTTCGACTACGAACTGTGGCTGTGGGAGCAGGGCCTGCAGGCGACCGGTTCGGTGCGGGCCGGTCCGCGCGACCCGCCGCCGCGGCTGCTCGCCGCCACCTGGCGCCACCCGGTGGAGCGGGCGCGCCAACAGGTGCGCGATGCCGTGTTCGGCCGGATCGAGGAGCGCCGCACCGCCGGCGTGATCGCCGCCCTGGTGGTCGGCGACCAGAATGCCATCGAGCGCGGCGACTGGGACATCTTCCGCGCCACCGGCGTGGCCCATCTGATGAGCATCTCGGGCCTGCACATCACCATGTTCGCCTGGGCCGCGGCGCTCGCGGTCGGCGCGCTGTGGCGGCGCAGCGCACGGGCGTGCCTGGCCTGGCCGGCGCAGCACGCCGCGTTGGCGGGTGGCGCGCTGCTGGCCGCCGGGTACGCGCTCTTCAGCGGCTGGGGCGTGCCGGCCCAGCGCACCGTGTGGATGCTGGCCGCGGTGGCGCTGCTGCGGCTGTCGGGACGGCGCTGGCCCTGGCCGTCGGTGTGGCTGCTGGCGGCGGCGGTGGTGGTGACGCTCGATCCCTGGGCGCTGTTGCAGGCCGGCTTCTGGCTGAGCTTCGTCGCCGTGGGCGTGCTGTTCGCGACCGCTCCGGGGCCTGCGCGAGACCGCGGGCAGGACGGGCGGCTGCGCCGCATCGGCCGGGCCGCGATCGCCGCGCTGCGCGAGCAGTGGGTCGTCACGCTGGCCCTCACCCCGCTGACCCTGCTGCTGTTCGGTCAGGCCTCGCTGGTCGGCCTGGTCGCGAACGCGCTCGCCATCCCCTGGGTGACCCTGGTGATCACGCCCTTGTCCATCGGTGGCGTGCTGGCCGGTCCGCTCTGGAGCGCCGCCGCGGCGGCGGTCGATCTGCTGCAGGCCTTTCTGCAGTGGCTGGCGGGCCTCCCGTTCGCCACCGTCTCGGTCCCGGCCGCGCCCCTGTGGGCCGGCGCCGCCGGCGTGCTCGGCGGACTGCTGCTCACGCTGCGCCTGCCCTGGCATGCCCGTCTGCTGGGCGTGCCGCTGCTGCTGCCGGTGCTGTTGTGGCAGGCGCCGCGGCCACCGCCGGGGCAGTTCGAACTGCTGGCCGCCGACATCGGGCAGGGCAACGCGGTGCTGGTGCGCACCGCCGCGCACACCCTGGTCTACGACAGCGGACCGCGGTACAGCGCCGAAAGCGACGCCGGCCACCGGGTGTTGCTGCCGCTGCTGCGCGCGCTCGACGAGCAAGTGCAGCTGCTGGTGCTCAGTCACCGCGATGCCGACCACACGGGCGGCGCCGCGGCGGTGCTCACCCAGCAGTCCGCGGCGGCGCTGCTGAGCTCGCTGGAGCCGGGCCACGAGCTGCAGGCGCTGCGTGCCTCGCAGCGCTGCGAGGCCGGGCAGCGCTGGCGCTGGGACGGCGTCGACTTCGCCGTGCTGCACCCGCTGGCCGCGGACTACGCGGCCGCGCGCAAGCCGAACGCCCTCAGCTGCGTCCTGCGCGTGGGCAACGGCGAGCGCACCGCCCTGCTGGCGGGCGACATCGAGTTGCCGCAGGAAATGCGGCTGCTGGCGGACGGCGCCGGCGCGGCCGCGGCGCTGCGCGCCGACGTGCTGCTGGTGCCGCACCATGGCAGCCGCACGTCCTCCAGCGGCGAGTTCCTGGACGCCGTGCAGCCCGGTGTCGCCTTGCTCCAGGCCGGTTACCGCAACCGCTTCGGCCACCCGGCCGCGCCGGTGATGGCGCGCTATCGCGACCGCCGCATCACCGTGATCGAGTCGGCGCGTTGCGGGGCAGCCACCTGGCGCTCGGACGCGCCGGCGGCCGTGCGCTGCCAACGCGAGGCGGCGCCGCGCTACTGGCTCCATCGAGTGCCTTGAGCCGCGCCGCGGCGCCGGGTTCGTTGCTATCCTGTGTGCCGGAGATCCTCGATGCAGAAATTCGACGAGATGTACGGCCCGGACGGCGCGTTCCAGGCGCAGTCGCAGGCCGGCCAGGTCCAGGTGCAGGGCGTGCGCGAGCATTACCGCGCCTACGCCGAATGGCTGGCGCGCCAGCCGCAGGACGTGATGCGCGCCCGCCGCGAGGAAGCGGAGATGATCTTCCGCCGCGTGGGCATCACGTTCGCGGTCTACGGCGACAAGGACGAGGACGGCGCGGGCACCGAGCGGCTGATCCCGTTCGACCTGATCCCCCGCATCATTCCGGCGCACGAATGGTCGACGCTGGAGCGGGGCCTGGTGCAACGCGTCACGGCGCTCAACCGCTTCGTGCACGACGTCTATCACGACCAGGAGATCATCCGCGCCGGCATCATCCCGGCCGACCAGGTCCTGCGCAACAGCCAGTTCCGCGAGCAGATGATGGGCGTGGACGTGCCGAACCGGACCTACTCGCACATCGCCGGGATCGACATCGTGCGGGCGCCGAACGACCGTGGCGAGGGCGAATACTACGTGCTGGAGGACAACCTGCGGGTGCCCAGCGGCGTGAGCTACATGCTGGAAGACCGCAAGATGATGATGCGGCTGTTTCCCGACCTGTTCAGCTCGCACAAGGTGGCGCCGGTGATGCACTACCCGGACCTGCTGCTGGAGACGCTGCGCGCCTCGGCGCAACCGGGCGCGCCGGACCCGACGGTGGTGGTGCTCACGCCGGGCATGTACAACAGCGCGTATTTCGAGCATGCCTTCCTCGCCCAGCAGATGGGCGTGGAACTGGTCGAAGGGCAGGACCTGTTCGTCAAGGACCGATTCGTCTACATGCGCACCACGCGCGGGCCGCGCCGGGTCGACGTGATCTACCGGCGGGTGGACGACGACTTCCTCGATCCCTCGGTGTTCCGGCCGACCTCGACGCTCGGCTGCGCCGGCCTGGTCGACGCCTACCGCGCCGGCAACGTGACGATCTGCAATGCGATCGGGACCGGCATCGCCGACGACAAGTCGATCTATCCCTACGTGCCCGACATGATTGGCTTCTATCTGGGCGAGCAGCCGATCCTGAAGAACGTGCCGACCTCGATGTGCCGCAACCCGGACGACCTGAAATACGTGCTGGCGCACCTGAAGGACCTGGTGGTCAAGGAAGTGCACGGCGCCGGCGGCTACGGCATGCTGATCGGCCCGGCGGCCAGCGCGCAGGAACTGAAGGACTTCGCGGCGGCGCTGCAGCGGAATCCGGCGGGCTACATCGCCCAGCCGACGCTGTCGCTTTCGAGCTGCCCCACGTTCGTGGAGAGCGGCATCGCGCCGCGCCACATCGACCTGCGGCCCTTCGTGCTCTCGGGCAAGGAAGTGCAGATGGTGCCGGGCGGCCTCACGCGGGTCGCCCTGAAGGAAGGCTCCCTGGTGGTCAATTCGTCGCAGGGCGGCGGCACCAAGGACACCTGGATCCTGGAAGTCTGATCATGCTGTCACGCACCGCCGACCACCTGTTCTGGCTGTCCCGCTACACCGAGCGGGCGGGCGAATGCCGTGGGCATTCGCGGGGAGGACTGACAACTGCGCGCAGCGCTTGTCATGTCCTCACCACAACACCGGGAAAGCGCGCAGCGCTTTCGGTGTTCGACGCGGAGGCCTGAAATGCTGTCACGCACCGCCGACCACCTGTTCTGGCTCTCGCGCTACACCGAGCGGGCGGAGAACACCGCCCGCATGCTGGACGTCAACTACCAGACCTCGCTGCTGCCGCAGTCGGCGGCGGTGGCGCAGGTGGGCTGGCAGGGGCTGCTGTCCATCAGCGAGCTGCTGCCTTCCTACACCGCCAGGCACGGCCATGTCACGCCGGCCAGCGTGCTGGAGTTCATGGTCAAGGACGAGGGCAACCCGTCGTCCATCGTGTCGTGCCTGCGCGCCGCCCGCGAGAACGCGCGCGCGGTGCGCGGCTCGCTCACCACCGAGGTGTGGGAGACGCAGAACCAGACCTGGCTGGAGGTCAACCGGATGCTCAAGGCCGGCGAGTTCGAGCGCGATCCGGGCCAGTTCTTCGAGTGGGTGAAGTTCCGCTCGCACCTCTCGCGCGGCGTGACCGTGGGCACGATGCTGATGGACGAGGCCCTGTACTTCCTGCGCCTGGGGACCTTCCTCGAGCGCGCCGACAACACGGCGCGGCTGGTGGACGTGAAGTTCCACGCGGTGCAGAGCGACTTCTTCGGGGCGGCCAGCGAGAAGGACCAGGAATACGACTTCTACCACTGGAGCGCGATCCTGCGCAGCGTGTCGGGCTTCGAGATCTACCGCAAGGTCTACCGCGACGTGATCAAGCCCGAGCGCGTGGCGGACTTGCTGATCCTGCGCGCCGACATGCCGCGCTCGCTGCATGCGAGCATGAACGAGGTGGTCGCCAACCTGGCCATGGTGGCCAACGACCAATCGGCCGAGACCCTGCGCCGCGCCGGCAAGCTGCGCGCGGAACTGCAGTACGGCAGCATCGACGAGATCCTCGCCACCGGGCTGCATGCCTTCCTCACGCAGTTCCTCGACCGGGTCAACGAGCTGGGCATCCGCATCAGCCGCGACTTCCTGATTCCGGCGCCGGCGTAAGCCGCCGATTCAAACTTTCGTTGCATGCTTGCGCGGAAGTCTGTTGCGCGCAGGCCGCAGCGGACGGAACGCACGGGCGCTGGCGCGGCCCCAGTGGGGGCCGGGCCGCTGGCCCCCTCGCATAATCGCCCGGGTTGCCCCGGCAACGACCCCATCCTTCAACTAAGGAGAGTTCCTTGTCCGCTTCGACCCATCTCGCCCAATTCAACCTGACCTTGCAGCAAGCCCATGATTTCGTGAACGCGAACCTCGGCGACCTGCAACTGATCTTCGGCATCGCGCGTCAGTACGGCATCACCACCGACATGCTCGGGGAGATCGTCGGCGGCTACAGCGGCGACCAGGTCAGCGCATACCTGACCGCGCACGGCCTGCCCGGCGCCGAGCTCAATCCCACGCCGCTTTTCACCGACCAACTGGCCGCGCTCGGCGGCATCATTTCGCAGGACCCGTACACGGGGGGCATCCTTTCGGTCGCCGCGCTGCGCGAGCGGGTGGTGGCCACCACCGGCGCCGCCGCCTACGATCGGGCCTTCAACCCGGACCGGTACGAAGGGGCGGCCGACGGTGTCTTCACGGCGGCGGAACTGGGCGCCGCATCCAGCCTGGGCACCCTGGCGGCCACCAGCGAAACCATGCAGTCGCTGTTCTACGGCACCGTGGTCCGCGCGCTGACGGCGATCGACTTCGACGAGAGCCTGCAACTCTCGCAGTTCGCCACGCAGCACCTGTTCGATCTGCAGCGCGGCGACGGCGCTGTCGCAGTTCGCGACGCTGCTGGTTTCGGTGTTCGAGGACGCGGCGGCGCATCCGGTGATGGCCGACGCCGACATCGCCGAGGCGGCCGTCGGGGCCGGCGTGGCGCTGGTCCAGGCCGTGGGCCAGGGCCAGGACGGCTCGCTGTTCCAGGGGTTCGTGGGCAGCTTCCTGCTCTGAAGCCCCGGGGCCTTCAGGGCGGCGGCGCGGCCGCCGGCTCGGCCGGCACTGCCGGGGCCGGCGCGGCCTCGGAAGCGGCCGCCGGACTGTCGGTGGCCGCCGGCGGGCCGACCGCTTCCTTCACCGCCTGGCCCAGCTCGATCACCGCCATCGCGTAATAGCTCGACCAGTTGTAGCGCGTGATCACGTAGAAGTTCTCGGTGCCGGCCACGTACTGCGGTTGGGCCTCGCCGTTCTGCAGTTCCACCAGCGCCAGCGGTCCCTGGTGGGCGAGGGCGGGACCGTCCAGCGTCGCGCCCTTCGCCGTGAAGCTCGCCACGCTGAAGGTCGGCAGGATGTCCGGCGCCAGCAGCGCTTCCTTGTCCAGGCGCGCCGGGTCGAAGCCGACCGGATAGTGGGTGGGCATGCCGGGCTGCCAGCCGTAGCTCTTGAAGTAGTTGGCCACCGAGCCGATCACGTCGGCCGGGCTGCGCACCAGGTCGATGCGGCCGTCGCCGTCGAAGTCCACCGCCCACCGGTGGATGCTGCTCGGCATGAATTGCGGCATGCCGATCGCGCCGGCGTAGCTGCCCAGCGGCTGCAGCGGGTCGGCCTCGCGGCGCGCCTGCAGCGACAGGAACTGCTCCAGCTCGCCGCGGAAGTAGTCGCGCCGCTCGGCCGCGCGCGGGTGGGATTCGGGGAAGTTGAACGCGAGCGTGGCCAGCGCATCCAGCACGCGGAAGGTCCCCATCTGCTGGCCGTAGATGGTTTCCACGCCGATGATGCCGACCACGATCTCGGGCGGCACGCCGTATTCCTGCTGCGCGCGGCGCAAGGTCTCTTCGTTGCGCTGCCAGAAGCGCACGCCGGCGGCGATGCGCACCGGATCGATGAAGCGGCTGCGGTACACGCGCCAGTTCTTGGCGGTGCCGGGCGGCGGCGGCTGCATCAGGCGCGCGACCACCGGCAGGAACTGCGCGCGGGCGATCGCCTGGCGCACCCACTCGCGATCGAGCCCGCGGCGCTGCGCCACGTCGTCGGCCCAGCGCATCGCCTCCTCGTTGCCGGCGTAGGGCACGCCGCGCTGGCTGGTGCGCTCGGCGGCCTTGCGCGGCTTGGCCTGGACGGCGGCCGGCGCGGCGAAGGCGGCGGCCAGGATGAAGGTGGCGAGGGGGAGGGTGGCGAGGAGGAGGCGTCGGGACATCAGGCGGGCCAGGGAATGCGTTTGAATTCTCGTCGCAAGGCGGCCAGCGGCCGCGCCGGCGTGCGGGCGTACCGCTGCGTTTCGAGCTG
>NZ_DATMHS010000137.1:0-75758 GCF_035554825.1 Ramlibacter sp.
GCCGCCGATGAAGATGCTGTGGATGTCGCGGCCCCAGACGATCGGCAGCGCCGCTTCCAGGTCGGCCGTCAATGCGTCGAGGTAGCGCTGCTCCGGCAATTCGCCGCCGCGCACCTCGTGGGAGTTGAAGTCGCAATACGGGCACTTGCGCAGGCACCACGGCAGGTGCACGTACAGCGACAGCGGCGGCTGCGACGGCAGCTGCAGCGTGCCGGAGCGCATGTAGTGCTGGATGTCCTGGACCGCGCGCGACATCAGGCCTCCGGCAACCCGAGCCAGCGCACGCGAATGAGCTCGATCATCCGGCGCGCGGCCTGGCCGCGATGGCTGATCGCATTCTTCTGCTCGGGCGGCAGCTGCGCGAACGTGCGGCCCAGCGCCGGGATGTACATGACGGGGTCGAAGCCGAAGCCGTGCTCGCCCCGCGGCGCGGTCGCGATCTCGCCGGCGGCGCGCCCCTGGGCGATCAGCGGCTCGGGATCCTCCGGCGCCCGCATCGCCACCAGCGTGCTGACCAGGGCCGCGCGGCGATCGGCCTGGCCCTGCATCTGCTCGAGCAGCGCCTTCACGTTGTTGGCGTCGCCTTTCGGATAGCCGAAGCGGGTCGCATAGAAGGCGGTGTCGACACCGGGCAGGCCGTCGAACGCCTCGACGCACAGGCCGGCGTCGTCGGCGATCGCCGGCAGGCCGCTCGCGCGCGCGGCATGGCGCGCCTTGGCGATCGCGTTTTCGACGAAGGTGCGGTGCGGCTCTTCCGCCTCGGAAATGCCGAGGTCGCCTTGCCGCACCAGGGCGATCCCCAGCGGCGCCAGCATGGCCTGCAGCTCGGCCAGCTTGCCCGGATTGTTGGAGGCGAGAACGATCTTGCTGATCATGGGCACGTGCGGATTGTGCCTCGCACCAGCGCGGCCGTGGGCGGCAAGGGGCTTCGGGTTCAGAGCGGCTGCGCCAGCGCCTGGCGCTGCAGCAGCACCAGTTCGGCGATGCCCTGTTCGGCCAGGCGCAGCAGCTGGTCCATCTCGGCGCGGGTGAACGCGGCGCCTTCGGCGGTACCCTGGACCTCCACGTAATGTCCGGCGCCGGTCATGACCACGTTCATGTCGGTGTCGCACGCGACGTCCTCGACATATTCGAGGTCGAGCATGGGCGTCCCCTGGACGATGCCCACGGACACCGCCGCCACCGGACCGGTGATCGGCGACGTCGCGAGCCGGCCGCTGGCCAGCAACGTGGCGACGGCGTCCTGCGCCGCGACGAAGGCACCGGTGATCGCCGCGGTGCGGGTGCCGCCGTCGGCCTGCAACACATCGCAGTCGATCTGGATGGTGCGCTCGCCGAGCAGCGCCAGGTCGAACACGGCGCGCATCGAGCGGCCGATCAGCCGCTGGATCTCCTGCGTGCGCCCGCTCTGCTTGCCGCGGGCGGCTTCGCGGTCGCTGCGGGTGTGGGTGGAGCGCGGCAGCATGCCGTATTCCGCCGTCACCCAGCCCTCGCCGCTGCCGCGCTTGTGCGGCGGCACCTTGTCCTCCACCGAGGCCGTGCACAGCACGCGCGTGTTGCCGAATTCGATCAGCACCGAGCCCTCGGCATGGATGGTGAAGCCGCGCGTGATGCGCACTGGCCGCAGCTGGTCGGCGGCGCGGCCGCCGGGTCGGGTGAATTGGGTCATCGTTGATGGGTTCTCGAAAGGTTGTTTGAACGCAGGGGGCGCAGAGGATAGGCAGAGGACGCAGAGAAATTCTTGAGTGGCCCCTTCCCTGCGACCTCCGCGGCCGGACACTGCAGGCTCGTCCAGGTCCGGCCCCGCAGCGCCGGTTGGCTTGTGGGCTCGCCTACGTCTTGCGGCCGCTGGAGCGCCGGATCGCCTCGTTGATCTCCGCGATCGAGCGCTCGATGGCGGCGTCGTCGAGGTCCTCGACCATCGTGTCGAGCACGCCGGCCTGGATGGTCGACGCGAACACGCCATCCATGATGCTGTCGGTGGAAATGCCGCGCGTCGACTCGAACTGGTCGGGCGTCTCCCATTCGAGCGCCACCACCGTCACGTTGTCGCAGGTGTCGCCCCCGTTGCGCAGCGCCGTCTCCACCAGGTCCGGCACCGCCTCGGAGACGCCCTTGGTGCCCAGGACCCGGACGATGTCGGGATCGGACACGGTGCCCCACAGGCCGTCGGAGCACAGCAGGATCTTGTCGCCCTGCTGCAGCGCGACCGGGCCGGTGACGTCGAACACGGGCTTGCTCGGCGAGCCGAGGCACGTGAACAGGATGTTGCGGTTGATGCGGTCCAGCCGCACCACGCCGGCGTGGGTCTGCTGCTCCAGGTACGAGTGGTCGCGGGTGCGCGTGAGCAGCTCGCCGTGCCGCACCACGTACAGCCGCGAGTCGCCGCAATGGACCCAGGTCGCATACGAGCCTTGCAGGATGGCCGCGACGATCGTCGTGCGCGGCGTGTCCAGCATGCCTTTCTCGCTGGCGTAGCGGATGATCTGGTGGTGCGCCGCCATCACGGCGCTGGCGAGGAACTCGCTCACGTCGCCGACCATCGGCCGGGCCTCCTTCTGGTACAGCGCGGAGATGGTCTGCAGGGCCAGCTGCGCGGCGACCTCGCCCTCGGGGTGTCCGCCCATGCCGTCGGCCAGCACGAACAGGCCCGACTCCCGCGTGTAGCAATAGCCCATGCGGTCTTCGTTCTTCTCGCGGCCGCCCTTGCGGCTGATCTGGAACACCGAGAACTTCAACTCAGCCTCCGCGGTGCCGCGTCGAGCAGGGGGCAGCCGCCCGCGAGGACGGCGAATGGACGGGAGCGTGCGCAGCGCATGTCACCTTCACTTGGCCCGCGCGCCGAAGCCGGTGGCCGCGCGCTTCACGTTCTTCTTGGTGTCGGAGATGATGTTGTCGAACTGCAGCCGCATCTTCTCGCCGACGGTGAGCTTGGTGTAGCGGCGCTCGCCCTCACGGCTCAATTCCTTCTGCAGGGCGAAGACCGACTGCGGGCGCGACAGCGGATCGAGCGACATGCACCACTCGACGACCTCGATCAGGTTGTCGGAATACACGCCGCGCAGCCGCGACAGCGCCAGCGCGAGCCGGTCCTTCTCGAGGCGCTGCGGCGCGTCGTTGGGCGGGTAGCCCTGCATGCACGCATAGATGCAGGCGCCGATCGCGTAGATGTCGGTCCAGGGACCCATCGACGAGTCGCGCCGGTACATCTCGGGCGCGGCAAAGCCGGGCGTGTACATCGGCCGGATGAAATTGCCTTCCTTGGACAGCACTTCGCGCGCCGCGCCGAAGTCGATCATCACCGCCTTGTTGTCGTCGGTGATGAAGATGTTGGCCGGCTTGATGTCCAGGTGCAGCATCTTGTGCTGGTGCACGATGCGCAGGCCGCGCAGCACCTCGTCGAACAGCGAGCGAATGGTGGACTCGCGAAACACCTTCTGCTTCTTCAGCTCGCGCGCGGTGATGATGAAGTCCTGCAGGGTCCCGCCCTCCAGGTAGTTCATCACCATGTAGACGGTCTCGTTCTCGCGGAAGAAATTGAGCACGCTGACCACGGACGCGTGCGAGATCTGCGCCAGCGAGCGGCCTTCCTCGAAGAAACTCTTCAGGCCGAGGCGATAGAGCGAGAGCTTTTCCGGCTGCACCTGCGGCAGCAGCTCGCCCGGACCGCGGCTGGCCAGCGAGGCGGGCAGGTATTCCTTGACGGCGACCTGCTGCCCTTCGTTGTCGACGGCCAGGTACACCACCCCGAAGCCGCCGGACGAAAGCTTGCGCACCACGCGGTATCCGCCGATGACGGTGTCCGGCGGCAGCGGGGCAGGTTTCACCTTTGACATAATTTAAAGAATAGAGGTCCGGCCCGGACCCGGTTATTCTCGCTATCCCGCAACAGACCAAACGTCCAGCACGTCAATGCCAGTTTACAGCATGACCGGGTATGCGAGCGCCCAGAGCCGCGGGGTTCCGGGCGCCGGCGCCGAGGCCAGATCGGTGCGACTCGGACTCGAAGTCCGCTCGGTCAACAGCCGTTTCCTCGACCTCACCTTCCGGCTGTCCGAGGAGCTGCGCCAGCACGAACCGGCGCTGCGCGAACTGGTCGCCGGCCGCCTCAAACGCGGCAAGGTGGAAGTCCGCGCCTTCCTCGAAGCGCCCGGCGCCGACACGGTCCGCGATCCGTCCGCGCGGCTGCTGCAGCGCCTGAGCGCCTTGCAGGACACGGTGCGCAGCTGGCTGCCCGACGCGCGGCCGCTGGCCGTCGCCGAAGTGCTGCGGCTGGCCGAAAGCGACACCGGCGCCGCCGTCGACTGGTCGGAAACGCTGCCGCAACTGGCCCGCGGCGTCCTCGACGAGCTGCTGGCGGCGCGCGAACGCGAAGGCGCTCGGGTGGCCGCCATGATGCTCGGCCATCTGCAGCAGCTGCGCGAGCTGGTGCGGCAGGCGCAGCCGCTGGTGCCGCAGCTGGTGGAGCAGCAACGCGCGCGCTTCCTGGAACGCTGGAAGGACGCGATGTCGCTCGCCGACGGCGGCACCGTGCCCGAGGCGGCGCAGGACCGCGCCCTGACCGAGGCCACCGCGTTTGCCATCCGCATCGACGTCGCCGAGGAGCTGATGCGGCTCGGCTCGCACATCGACGAGATCGACCGGCTGGTGAAAAAGGGCGGCGAGATCGGCAAGCGCCTGGACTTCCTGATCCAGGAACTGCATCGCGAAGCCAACACCCTGGGCTCCAAGTCGGCCGCCCTGGAGCTGACGCACATCTCGGTGGACATGAAGGTCCTGATCGAGCAGATGCGCGAGCAGGTGCAGAACATCGAGTAGCGGGGCCGGCTGCTAAACTAGCCGCCCCCACACAGCAAGGCTACGATGGATTACCCGGGCAACCTCTTCGTGGTCGCGGCGCCCAGCGGCGCGGGCAAGTCCAGCCTGGTGAAGGCGCTGCTCGAGCTCGATTCGCAGGTGCAGCCGTCGGTATCCCACACGACCCGGCCGCCGCGCGGACAGGAAAAGCACGGGCGCGAATACTACTTCGTCTCCGAGCAGGAATTCGACCAGATCGTGCTGGCCGACGGCTTCGTGGAGTGGGCCTTCGTGCACGGCAACCGCTACGGCACCTCCAAGAAGGCGATCGAAGACCGGATCGCCAACGGCGCCGACGTCATCCTGGAAATCGACTACCAGGGCGCGCTGCAGATCAAGCGGATCTTCGGCAACGCCGTGCTCATCTTCATCCTGCCGCCGAGTTGGGACGAGTTGCGGTCGCGCCTGGAACGCCGCGGCGAGGATTCCACCGAGACGATCGAGCTGCGGCTGCAGAACGCCGCGGAAGAGATGGCGCAGGTGCGGGAATTCGATTTCGTTATAATCAACGAGTTATTCGAACGCGCCCTCTTCGACCTGAAGGCGATCGTTCATGCCCAGCGCCTGAAGTTCTCCGCCCAGCGGCGCGCCCGCGCCGACACCTTCCAGGCCCTCCACATCATCTGAAGATCGATCACCATGGCCCGCATCACCGTTGAAGACTGCCTGCAGCAAATCCCCAACCGGTTCCAGCTGGTGCTGGCGGCGACCTACCGCGCCCGCATGCTGAGCCAGGGGCACGCGCCGAAGATCGAAAGCAAGAACAAGCCCGGCGTCACGGCGCTGCGCGAGATCGCCCAGGGCAAGATCGGCCTGGAAATGCTGAAAAAGGTGCCCGGCTGACGCCGCGCGCGCGCTTTTCTTCTCGAAAGAAGCACCGCAGGCCGGTGCTTTTTTGTTTGTTGGCGCTCACCAGCCCCACGCTTGCTACCATGTGGCCATGAGCGCCGTGCTGCAACCCTCGCCGGGTCGGGGCAAACCTCCCGAGGCGCCCCCGCTCGCCAGCCCGGCGGCGGCCAATGCCGCGGCCGCGAGCTTTGCCGCGCTCACCGCCCGGCTGGACTACCTGGACGGCACCGACGCCGAACTGGTCCGCAAGGCCTACCGCTTCGCCGACGAGGCGCACCTCGGCCAGATGCGGGCCAGCGGCGAGCCCTACATCACCCATCCGATCGCCGTCGCCGCGCAGTGCGCCGAATGGAAGCTCGACGCCCAGGCGTTGATGGCGGCGCTGCTGCACGATGCGATCGAGGACTGCGGCGTCACCAAGCCGCAGCTGATCGAGCGGTTCGGGCCGGCCGTGGCGGAGCTGGTGGACGGCCTGACCAAGCTGGACAAGCTGCAGTTCACGACCCGGGAGGAAAACCAGGCCGAGTCGTTCCGCAAGATGCTGCTGGCGATGGCGCGCGACGTGCGCGTCATCCTGATCAAGCTGGCCGACCGCAGCCACAACATGCGCACGCTGCAGGACGTGCCGCGCGAAAAGTGGTCGCGCATCTCGTCCGAGACGCTGGACATCTACGCGCCGATCGCGCACCGGCTGGGGCTGAACCAGACCTACCGCGAGCTGCAGGAGCTGGCGTTTCGCCACCTGCGGCCCTGGCGCTACGCGACGCTGACCAAGGCGGTGGCCAAGGCCCGCAGCCGCCGGCGCGACCTGATCCAGAAGGTGCAGCGCGAACTCGAGACGGCGTTCGAGCAGGCCGGCATGCAGGTGCGCATCGCCGGGCGCGAGAAGACCGTCTACTCGATCTACCGCAAGATGGAGGAAAAGCACCTGAGCTTTGCCCAGGTGACCGACATCTACGGCTTTCGCATCGTCGTGCCGACGGTCATGGACTGCTACCGCGCCCTGGGCGTGCTGCACCAGATGTACAAGCCGGTGCCGGGCCGCTTCAAGGACCACATCGCGATCCCGAAGGTCAACGGCTACCAGTCACTGCACACGACGCTGGTCGGCCCCTCCGGCGTGAACGTCGAGTTCCAGATGCGCACCGAGGCGATGCACCTGGTGGCCGAATCGGGCGTGGCCGCGCACTGGCTGTACAAGGCCGACCCGCGCGCCGAAGGCGCCGAAGGCCTGGGCACCAAGTGGCTGCAGTCGCTGCTGGACATCCAGCACGAGACCCGCGACGCCGCCGAGTTCTGGGACCACGTCAAGATCGACCTGTTCCCCGACGCCGTCTACGTGTTCACGCCCAAGAGCCAGATCATGGCGCTGCCCCGCGGCGCGACGGTGGTCGACTTCGCCTACGCGATCCACAGCGATGTCGGCGACCGCACCGTGGCCGCGAAGATCAACAGCGTGCAGGTGCCGCTGCGCACCGAGCTGAAGAACGGCGACGTGGTCGAAGTGGTCACGGCGCCGGTGTCGACGCCGAACCCGGCCTGGCTCGGCTTCGTCCGCACCGGCCGCGCCCGCTCCAAGATCCGGCACCACCTCAAGACGCTGGCGCAGGCCGAGTCGCAGGAGCTCGGCGAGAAACTGCTGGCGCAGGCGCTGCGGGCCGAGGGCCTGGAGAAGCTGCCGATCGACGACGAGGAGCATCACCCGCTGTGGGAGAAGCTGCTGCGCTTCACGGGCAATCGCACGCGGGCCGAACTGCTGACGGACATCGGGCTGGGCAAGCGCATCGCGAGCATCGTCGCCAAGCGCCTGGTCACGATGCTGGCCGAGCGCGGCGAGCGCCCCGACGCGCTGCTGATCACGCGCGAGCGCTACACGGCGCACGAAAACGTGTCGCAGGGCGAGGTGACGCTGGACGGCAGCGAAAACGCCTCGGTGCAGTACGCCACCTGCTGCCGGCCGGTGCCCGGCGATGCGATCGTCGGCTACCTCGGGCGCGGCGAAGGCCTGGTGGTGCACCGCGACGATTGCGCGGTCGGCAAGCGCCTGCAGGCGCGCGATCCGGAGCGCTTCATCGGCGTCGAGTGGGCGGAGGAGCCGGTGCGGCCGTTCGAGGCCAGCGTGATCGTGACCGTGACCAACGGCAAGGGGGTGCTGGCGCGCGTGGCGGTCGCGGTCGCCAGCGCCGAAGCCGATATCACGCACGTCGACATGGGCGACGAGAAGGCGCAGGACGCCACCGACCTGCGCTTCGTGATCGCCGTGCGCGACCGCAACCACCTCGAATCCGTGATGCGCACCTTGCGCCGCACGCCGTCGGTGATGAACGTGCACCGCGCCGGGGCCGGCATCACGCCGGCCTGACCCCAGCAACGCGCCGCTACGACGCCACCGGCGCCGCGGGCGCCGGGTAGTGCACCTCCAGCACCTCGATTTCCTGCACGCCGGCCGGGGTGGCGAGCTTCACCACGTCGCCTTCGTGCGCCTTGAGCAGGGCCCGGGCGATCGGCGAGATCCAGCTCACCTGCCCTTGCGCCGAATCGGCCTCGTCGATGCCCTTGATGGTCACCGTGCGCTCCTGGCCCGAAGCCTCGGCATAGGTGACGGTGGCGCCGAAGAACACCTGGTCGCGCCCGTGGTGCACCGACGGATCGGTCACCTCGGCTATTTCCAGCCGCTTGGTCAGGAAGCGGATGCGCCGGTCGATCTCGCGCAGCCGTTTCTTGCCATAGAGGTAGTCCCCGTTCTCGGAGCGGTCGCCGTTGCTGGCGGCCCAGTGCACCACTTCCACCACCTGCGGCCGCTCCTCGTCGATCAGGTGCATCAGTTCGGCGCGCAGCCGCGCGTACCCCTGCGGCGTGATGTAGTTCTTGCCGCCGGCCACGGGCGCCGCGGCGACGCCTTCCTCGTCGTCGTCCTGGTCGTCGCTTTCCCGGGTGAACGCCTTGCTCATGGCGCAAGCATAGCGAGCGGGCGCCGGGGCTGCATTCGCGCTCTCCTACACACGCGTCGACCCTCTCCTACGCCCGCGCGGCTGCAGTTGGGGCACAGTCGCTGCCAACGGGCCGCCTCGGCCGCGTGAGTTGCCGTGTCGCCGTCCGGGCGACCGGTGCAGGAAGGCACCATGAGTTTGCAGGTCAAGAACGCGCACACCCCGACAGGAGCCTGGCGGTGATGGCAACGGCCGAGCAGTCCGCCCCGGAAACGGGCGCGGCCGCAGCGAATCGCAAGGGACGGATCTGTGCCGAATCGGCACGGTATGGCGTGCTGCGCCGCCTCGCACCCTCCCTCAAGCACGACATGGTCGTCAATCTCCAGGCCGTGGCCATGATGGCCGAGGTGCTGAACGCGCGCCTGGAACGCGGCTCGCCCGCGCCCTCGGAATTCCAGGCCAGCATCTCCAAGCTCAACCGTCTGGCGCGCGAGGCGGTGATGAACTGCCTGAAGGTGGCCGGGTGGATCCAGCCGGTCGAGGACGAGGGCATCCGGCTGCCGCAAGGGGTGGACGAATGCCTCGCGCTGCTGGCGAGCAACTTCAATTTCCGCGGCTTCAGCGTGGCCAAGGACGTCGCCGAGACCGATTTCGAGGTGTCGCGGGTGGCCCTGCGGCATCTGCTGACGGCCGCGCTGATCACGCTGACCGATGCGGCGGCCGGCCCGTGCGAGGTGCGGGTGAAGGCCGAAGTGGCCGGCGGCGTGGCTGAGATCTCGGTGCGGGCGGTGCCGAAGCCGGGCGCCGAGGGATTGCCGTTCGAGGCCGGCTACCGCCAGCTCGAGTGGGCCGACGTGCAGGCGCTGGCCTCGGCAGAAGGTGTGGAGCTGGTGCGCAGCGGCGAGCAGATCGTCATGCGCATGCCGCGCGCGGTCGCGACCGCGCCGCTGCAGATCGCGCCGCTCTGACGCCCGGGCGCCCTGCCGTCAGACGTACTCGTACTCGTCCATGAAGCGTTCGAGCTGCTCGATCGGCAGCGGCTTGCAGAACAGATAACCCTGGTACTCCAGGCAGCCCTGCTGCGCGAGGAAGGCGCGCTGCGCCTGGGTCTCGACGCCCTCGGCGATCACGCTCAAGCCCAGGCTCTGCGCCAGGCCGATGATCGTGCGGGCGATCGCCGCGTCGTTGGCGTCGGTGAGGATGTCCTTCACGAATTCACGGTCGATCTTGAGCTGGTCGAGCGGCAGCCGCTTCAGGTACGACAGCGACGAATACCCCATGCCGAAGTCGTCCAGCGACAGGGTCACGCCCATGTCCTTGAGGCTGCCCATCTTGGCGACCGTCACCTCGATGCCTTCCGCCAGCAGGCTCTCGGTGAGCTCCAGCTTCAGCTTGTGCGGCGCGATGCCGGCATTGGCGATCGCCGTCATCACCTCGTCGACGAAATCGGGATGGCGGAACTGCCGCACGCTCACGTTGACCGCGATGCTCAGATCGCGCCGCTCGGGGCGCTTGGCCCACTCGGCCAGTTGGGCGCATGCCTGCTCGAGCACCCACCGGCCGATGGGGATGATCAGCGAGGTCTCCTCGGCGGTCGGAATGAAATGCGCCGGCGGGACCATGTCGCGCTCGGGATGTTGCCAGCGCAGCAGCGCCTCGACGCCGGTCATGCGGCCGTCGGCGCCGACCTGCGGCTGGTAGTCGATCAGGAACTGCCCTTCGCGCCAGGCCCGGCGCAGGTCGGTGGCCAGCGTCGCGTTGGCCGTCGCCACCGCCTGCATCTCCGGATCGAAGAAGCAGACCGCGTTGCGGCCGGCGTTCTTGGCCTGGTACATCGCCAGGTCCGCCTGCTTGAGCAGCTCGCTCACGCTCCAGGGCGCGCGGCCGAACAGCGTCACCCCGATGCTGCAGGTGCTGTGGTGCAGATGCCCCGACAGCACGTACGGCTCGCCAAGCTTGGCCAGGATGCGCTCGCTCACCGCGCGCGCGGCGGCGGCCGGCTCCAGGGGCTTGTGGTGATTGTTCTCGATCAGGATCACGAACTCGTCGCCGCCCAGGCGCGCCACGGTGTCGCCGCGATGCACGCACGAGCGCAGCCGCTCGGCGACCTGCTGCAGCAGCTGGTCGCCTTTCTGGTGCCCCAGCGTGTCGTTGAGCACCTTGAAATTGTCGAGGTCGATGAACATCAGCGCGCCTTCGCGCTTGTGGTCGCGGTCGCTGACGGCGCGTTGCAGCCGATCGAGCAGCAGCTGCCGGTTCGGCAGCTTGGTGAGCGGATCGTAGAACGCGAGGTACTGGATCTTTTCCTCGGCGGTCTTGCGTTCCGTGATGTCGCGCCCCACCGCGACCCAGTGCGTGAGCCGCCGCGCTTCGTCCCACACCGGCGAGACCTCGAGGTCGACCCAGAACGCCTCGCCGTTCTTCTTGTAGTTGATCAGGTCGACCCGGGCCGGCTGCCACTGCTCCATGGCGGCGCGGATGCGATCGAGCTCCTTGCGCTGGGTCGCCGGCCCCTGCAGCAGGCGCGGCGTTCGGCCCAGCACCTCCTCCCGGCTGTAGCCGGTGCGGCGCTCGAAGGCCTCGTTGACGAACACGATGCGCGGGCCCGGCTCGTTGAAGGGGCCGGCCTCGGTGATGATGACGATGTCGTTCAGCCGTGCGATGCTGCTCTCGAGCAGGCGCAGCTGCTCCTGCGCCTTGTGGCGCGCCGTCACATCCCGCAGATGCACCGCCAGGCCGGCGCCGAACGGGTAACCGCGGGCCTCGACCCGGGTCGACAGGCGCGCATCGAGCTCCTCGGCCTCGAGCACCTGGCCGGTGGCCAGGCTGCGCCGGAACTCCTCCTCGAGCCGCATCCGCACCGTCTTCTGGAAGCAGCTCCAGATCGCGCGCCCGAGCAGCTCGGTCGCGCTGCGCCCCAGCAGCTTCTCGGCTTCTTCGTTGACGTAGGTGAAGCGGCCTTCGCGGTCCACGGTGGCGAAGGCCTCGCCGCTGCTCATCGCGCCGCCCATGCTGACCGTGTGGCGCAGCAGGGTGCCGGCGCGGTGGCCGTGCGGCGCGATCTCCTGCACCGCCCCTTCCACCCGCACGATGCTGCCGTCCTCGTCGCGCACCGCGTGGCCGACCGATCGCACCCACGCGCGCCGGCCGCCCAGCGTGACGATCTGCATCTCCTCGTCGAACGGCTCGCCGCGCTCGGCGCAGGCTTGCACCAGCGCCCTCACCTTGTCCTGCCACTCCGGCGCGTACAGCGCGAAGGCGCTTTCGGGCGCGGGCGCATAGCCCGGCGGCGCTTCATGGATGGTTGCCAGCTGGTCCGACCATTCCAGCCGCCCGGTCGCCCGGTCGAGCGTCCACAGGCCGACGAAGGCCGTGCGCTCCAGGAGTCTGAGCAGCGTTCGTACCTGTTCCAATTGCGCGGGATCCGTCTTGTCTTCTGCGGGCGTCATGGTGTGCCCCGGCATTCTGGAGCGCGGCGCGATTCTCCGCCAGCGACGGTAGGTGCCCTCCTACGCGACGACGGGGGACCGTCCGGATGTGGGCGTCCACCCCCGGCCGTAGAGTCATCCAGCGCCCATTTCCATCCGCGAATCGAGTTCCCGTGTATCTTCAAGCCTACGTCATCGAGGACAACCCGACCATCCGAGAGAACCTCGTGGGTACGCTCGAAGAACTCACGTCGGTGCGGGTGGCCGGCACGAGTGCGACCGAAGACGAGGCGGTGGAGTGGCTGCAGGCGAACGCGGACGCCTGGGACCTCGTGATCGTGGACCTGTTCCTGAAGCAGGGCAGCGGCATCCACCTCGCCGAGCGCATCCGCCGTTCGCGGCCGACCCAGAAGATCGTGGTCTTCAGCAACTACATCAATCCGAGCGTGCGCAAACGCTGCGCGCAGATCGGCGTCGACGCGGTGTTCGACAAGTCCACGGAGATCGACGCCCTGGTGGACTACTGCGCGCACCAGTGCTTCCGGGTGGCGCAGTCGCTGCATCGACAGGCGCACGCCGCATAAGCCGCTCGCGCGGCCGTGGCTGGTGGTGCGGCTCTGGTCCCCTCGCGGTCGCATCCCTGGCGTGGCGTCACGTGTATCAAGACAGCGACGAATTTATAAGTTGTAACGGATGGCGCGCGCCGGACAGCCGGCAGTGACGGCGTAGGAGCACGCCTACCGCCGCGCCATCGGCAGCGCGATAACCCAGCCGCCGCTGAGGGTTTGCGCGCGCCGCGGAGCGCGGCGCCGCCAGATCGCGACCATGGAGGCCCTCGCGCCCGGCGCGACCCGAGCCTCAATCCGTGCAATTCCAGGACCCTCCCGCCTCTCCCTGCTGCGACATCGAGCACTCGTGCGTCTTTTCCAAGGCGCTCGTCGCCCGCGCCGCCAGCTGTGAACTGTCGCAACGCAGCTGTGCGGGCGAGCACGGGCAGCTGGCATGCACTTCCCCGGCCGCGCGAATCGCCTGCGGCGACCTGGCGAACCTGCTGCACGAACGGGGCCGCTCGGCGATGCACCTGCCGCCACCGGGACGGCCGCTGCTGCACGTGCACGCGCTGAAGCTGCAGTGCGGCGGGCTGGCGGCGCTCAAGCAGGTCCTGGTCACCGGCGACGGCGACGTGCACCGCATCGTGACCACCGCGCAGGAGCGCCACGGCAGCCTGTCCGAGCTGCCGTGGGAGACCGTGATCACGGCGCTGGCGACGTGGCAACCGCGCCGCCGCGGCATCCGCACCGATTGATCTCCGGCGCCGCCGCGCGCCGGTCCGGCCTAGAATTTGCACAGGGGACACGAGCAGACTCCCCGATCCAAGACGCCAGGCGTCCAAGTGCTGCTCCTGACAGGGTGGTGAGCCCCAGGAGCCGACTTGTCCGAAAACCCCGATCCCGCGCCCGTCGTCCGCCGCGTCTTGGCGGCAAAGGCTTTGCGCTGCCTGGCCGACGGCTTCGTCAGCCTGCTGCTGCCGGTCTACCTCTTGCAGCTTGGCTTTGGCCCCGTGCAGGTTGGCCTGGTCGCCACGGGCACCTTGCTGGGTTCCGGCGTGCTCACGCTGGCGGTGGGCCTGCAATCCTGGCGCTTCAACTTCAGGACCTGGCTGCTGGCGTCCGCCGCGCTCATGGCGGCCACGGGCATCGGCTTCGCGGTCGTGACCGACTTCTGGCCCTTGTTGCTGATCGCCATCGTCGGAACGCTCAACCCCTCGGCGGGCGACGTCAGCGTCTTCCTGCCGCTCGAACAGGCGCTGCTGGCGCAGGTGGTGGAGCACCGCCGCCGCACGGCGCAGATGGCGCGCTACAGCCTCGTCGGCACGCTGGCGGCCGCCGTCGGCTCGCTCGCCGCCGCGCTGCCGACCCTGGCCGCCGGCCGTCTGGGCATGTCCGAAACGGCCGCGCTGCAAGGCATGTTCGTGCTCTATGCCCTGCTGGCCCTGGCGGCGGGGGCCGTCTACCGCGGCCTGCCCGCGGCGCCGGTCGCCGACGCACCGGCTCCCAGGGGCAGCCTGCAGGCCGCGCGCAAACGCGTCTACCTGCTGGCCGCGCTCTTCAGCCTGGACGCATTTGGCGGAGGGTTCGTCGTGCAGTCCCTGGTCGCGCTCTGGCTGTACCAGCGCTTCGACCTGGCCATCGCGACGGCCGGGGCCATCTTCTTCTGGACGGGCGTGCTGACCGCGATGTCATACCTCGTCGCAGCGCGCATCGCGGACCGCTTCGGCCTGCTCAACACGATGGTGTTCAGCCACCTGCCATCCAGCGTGTGCCTGTTGCTGATCCCGTTCATGGACACGATCGGGCCGGTACTCGTGCTGCTGTTCATTCGCAGCGCGCTGTCGCAGATGGACGTGCCCACGCGCAGCTCCTACGTGATGTCGATCGTGCCGCCGGCGGAACGAGCCGCGGCCGCCAGCGTGACCGCCGTGCCGCGCAGTCTGGCCGCCGCCGCCAGCCCGATGCTGGCCGGCTACCTCCTGGGCATCTCGCCGTTCGGCTGGGCGTTCATCGCCGGCGGCGTGGCCAAGATCGTGTACGACCTGCTGCTGCTGGGCACGTTCCGAAACGTGCGACCGCCCGAGGAGGAAGCAACGATCACCAGGAAAGCCTCGTGAACCCGTCGCCGCAACGACCGGCAAGACCCGACCCCGCAAGATCCCGGCCAAAGAAAAACGGGCCAGCTCTTGTGGAGCTAACCCGTTGTTCTAGAACATTGTTCTGGCGCGGCTGGCAGGATTCGAACCCACGACCCCTTGGTTCGTAGCCAAGTACTCTATCCAACTGAGCTACAGCCGCTAAGCCGTCCATTATAGCAGCGCAGCGGCCGGCATTTCGGCCAGACCGCAATTTGCTCGGCGTGGGGCGCGAAACAGGCCTGCGCGCGCCGGGAGGGGCAACCGGCTGCCCGGAATAATGCGCGGTTGGGTCCTGCCGCCGGCGCGGCAGGTTGCACGATCCGTCCAAGGAGCATTCATGAGCGACCGCAGCCCGCGCCCGTACCGGGGCGTCTTCCCCGTCGTGCCGACGATCTTCCACGACGACGGCGCGCTCGACCTGCCGGGGCAGTTGCGCGCCGTCGACTTCATGATCGAGGCGGGCTCGCAGGGCCTGTGCATCCTCGCCAACTTCTCCGAGCAGTTCTCGCTCGCCGACGACGAGCGCGTCCTGCTCATGCGCAAGATCATCGCCCACGTGGCGGACCGGGTGCCGGTCATCGTGACCACGACGCATTTCAGCAGCCGGGTCTGCGCCCAGCGCTCGCGCGAGGCCCAGGAGGCCGGGGCCGCGATGGTGATGGTGATGCCGCCCTACCACGGCGCCACCGTGCGCGCGGGCGAGGCGGCGATCCACGAGTTCTTCCGCACCGTGTCGGACGCGCTTTCGATTCCCGTGATGATCCAGGACGCGCCGGTGGCCGGCACCCCGCTGTCCGCGAGCTTTCTTGCCCGGCTGGCGCGCGAGATCGGAAACATCCGCTATTTCAAGATCGAGACCGCCGGCGTCGCCGCCAAGCTGCGTGCCCTCATCGAGGAAGGCGGCGCTGCCGTCGAAGGCCCCTGGGACGGCGAGGAAGCGATCACCCTGTTGCCGGACCTCGATGCCGGCGCCACCGGCGCCATGACCGGCGGCGGCTACCCCGACGGGATCCGGCAGATCACCGATGCGTACTTCGCCGGGCGGCGCGCCGACGCGGCCGCCGCCTACGAGCGCTGGTTGCCGCTGATCAACTACGAAAACCGCCAGTGCGGCCTGATCGCGGCCAAGGCGCTGATGCACGAGGGCGGGGTGATCGCCAGCGACGCCGTGCGCAGGCCGTTGCAGCCGCTGCATCCGGCCACGCGCGCCGGCCTGGTCGAGCTGGCGCGCGAGCGCGACGCGATGGTCCTGCGCTGGGGCCGCTGACGGCCGCCGGCGCGGCCCGCCCGCTCACCGGCGGTGCAGCAGGTCGGCCAGCAGCGCGGCGGCCGCGACGGCGAAGGGAACGAGGAACAGGAACACCGCCGCCGCGGGCAGTTCCGCCCACCAGCGCGTCAGGTCCGTGAGCCATTGCAACACCATGGCAAGCCCTCCTAGAGCAATCGGTACGCGAGCACCGCGACGAGCGTCGGCAGCAGCGCGGCGGCGAACAGCCCGAGCGGGTGGATCGCGCCGTCGCGGAAGTGGCCGCGCAGGATCGAGAACCCGGCCGGGTTCGGTGCGTTGGCGATCACCGTGAGGCCGCCGCCGGTCACGGCGCCGGTCACCACCGAATACTTGAATTCGTCGCTGAGGCCCTCCACGGTGGAGGCGAGGAACGTGAGCGCGGCGTTGTCCGTCACCGCCGTCAGGGCGGTGGCGCCGTAGTACACGGTCGCCGAATCCATGCCGCGCAGCAGCGGCTCCAGCCACCACTGCTGCTGCCCGCCGAGCACGACCAGGCCGGCCAGGAAGAACGCCACCAGCAGCCCTTCGCGCAGCATCAGCCGGTCCTGGAACTGCGGATACGCCATCGCGAACCCGAGGAAGAACAGCAGCAGCCCCAGGAACACCGGCGGGTGGTGGGCGAACGCCACGATCCCGGCCAGGAACAGCGCATGGGCGACGAGCACCCACCGGGGCAGCCGGTCCTGCAGGTCTTCCCGCGGCCGGGGCAGCGTCTCGAGCTCGCGCCGGAACGCGAACGCGAGCGCGAGCGCGTTGACGGTCACCGCGAGCGCCGACTTCCAGCCGATCTGCGACACCATGTGCCACAGGTCCCAGTTCCACTTGCCGGCGACCATCAGCACCGGCGGCGCGGCGAAGGGCGTCAGCGTGCCGCCGATCGAGATGTTCACGAACAGCACGCCCAGCGTCGCGTACTTCAGCCGGTTCGAGACGCGATGGCGATACAGCTGCTCGCGCAGCATCAGCGCCGCGAGCGTCATCGCCGCCGGCTCCGTGATCAGCGATCCCATGAGCGGCACCAGCGACAGCGTGACGAAGTGCAGCCCCGCCGGCCCTTGCATCGGCGTGAACCGGTCGACCAGCATCACGGTGGAACGCGACAGGTGCAGGATCGCGCGGCTGCCGGCGACCACCATGATGGCGAACACGAACATCGGCTCGGTGTAGTCGCGCGAATCCAGGTAGGCCGTGGCGGAATGGGTGCCCAGCAGCGCGGCGGTGACGAGCACCAGCACCATGGCCCAGAAGCCGAACACCACTTCGACCTCGCCGAGCAGGTGCCACATGCCCGCGTGCTGCGGCCGCTCGTGCGCGAGGCGCTCGAAGAACTTGGTGGAAAACGTGTGCAGGATCGCGGTGGCGAAGATGGCCGCCGCCACCCACTGGACCGTGCTACTCATGATGTGGATGCAACTGGGAGCGCAGCCCCCGGCGCAGCCGGCGCAGGTGGATCGGGGCGGCAGCGGCGGCGATCAGCGGCACCGCCACCGCCAGATTCAGGAGTGCGGCGGCCAGGCGCGAGGCCGGCGCCGGATCGGCGAGGCCGTATTGCGTCAATGCCGCGACGGCCACGACCGCGATGGCCAGGCCCAGCAGCTCGATCGGCTCCAGCGGGGTGTCCCAGGCGCAGCGCAGGGCACGGCAGCGCCCTCCCGGCGGAAATCCGCGCAACTCGGGCAGCAACAGCAGCCATATCTTGTGCATCGACGCGTCCAGATCGGCCGCGCGTGCCCGGTGCGAGCGTTTCCGTGACGGCCGGAGCTTTTCCTCCTTGTCCGCCTGAGCGTATCGGCTGGAGCCGTCCAGGGAAATCCGGGCGCCGTCGTACGGTGGCGCCCGTACGGGCAGCCGGCGCGCCGGGACGGCGGCTCAGTTGTCGCGCGGCGGCGCGACGAGCCGCACCAGCTCCACCAGGTTCTTCGCGCCCGTCTTCTCCAGGACGCGCGCCTTGTGGATCTCGACGGTGCGATGGC
This sequence comes from Ramlibacter sp., assembly GCF_035554825.1. Lineage (GTDB taxonomy): Bacteria > Pseudomonadota > Gammaproteobacteria > Burkholderiales > Burkholderiaceae_C > Ramlibacter. The sequence goes on from NZ_DATMHS010000137.1 coordinate 18,015, forward strand.
TGATGCCCAGTTCGGTGGCGATGCGCCGGTTGTGCAGTCCCTGCACCAGCAGCGCCATCACCTCGCGCTCGCGATCGGACAGCTGGGCCCGTGCCGCGCGCGCGGGTTCGGCGAAAGCGGCGCCAGCCCGCGCGCGGGCCTGCTCAATGGCGGCGACGATCTGCGCTGGCTCGAACGGCTTTTCGATGAAGTCCACGGCATCCGCCAGGAACGCTCGCCGCGCCGCGGCGACGTCGCCGTGCGCCGTGACGACGATCACCGGCAGGCTGGCGTGGCGCGCGCGCAGCGCCTCCTGCATTTCCAGCCCCGACATGCCGCCCATGCGGATGTCGGCGATCACGCACCCGCGCCACTGCGGCTGCCAGGCCTGCAAGAAGTCCTCGGCGTTGGCGAAGGTGGCCGTGGCGTAGCCTTGCAGGCTCAGCATGAGCGACAGCGAGTCGCGCACCGAGGCATCGTCGTCGACGACGAACACGGTGTCACGATGCAGGGTCGGCTGTCCTGGCGACATGGTCTTCGATCGGCAGTCTGAAGAAGAAGCGTCCGCCCGGTCCGGGCTCCGCCCACAGTTTGCCACCGTGCGCTTCGACGATCGCGCGGCAGATGCTCAGGCCGATGCCCATCCCGCCTGCCTTGGTGGACGGCGCCGCATCGAACAGGTTCTGCAGGTGGCCGGCCGGGACCCCCGGGCCGCTGTCCTCGATCGCCACCAGGAGGCCGCCTTCATCGGCGCCCGCCCGCAAGCGCACCTGCCGGCGCGGCGCGCCGGACGCGGACTCGATCGCGTTGGCCAGCAGGTTGCGCAGCACGACGGCGATCTGGACCGGATCGATCAGCACCGCAGGCAGCGCGGAAGGCACATCGCTCTCGATGGCGACACCGAGCCGGTGGGCGTATTCCTCGTGCGCCTGCACCGCCTCATGGAGCGTCGCCTCCAGGTTGACCCGCCGCAGCGACGTCGCACCCGTGCGGAAGAAGTCACGCAGCCGCTTGACGACGTCGCCCGCGCGCTGCGCCTCGCTCGCGACGCTGTCGACCGCCTTCGCCAGCTGCTCGCGCCGGGCGGCATCGAGCGGGCCGCCGGTCGATCCCAGCACGCGGGCCGCATGGGCGTAGTTGGACAGCGCCGTCAGCGGCTGGCTCAGCTCGTGCGCCAGCGCGGCGGCCATCTGCCCGGCTGCCGCCAGCCGCAAGCTGCTGCGCAGTTCCGCCGCCGCGCGGGCACGCTCGTCCACCAGGATGCCGAGCAACAGCGCGGTGAGGGTCGCCGCTGCCATCAGCGTCTGCAGTTCGAACAGCGTCAGATCGTGCAGCAAGGCCAGCTGCGATGCGACGATCAAGCCGACCTGCGTGAATGCCGACGAGAGCACGGCGCCGTTCAGCCCGAAGCGGGCCGAGGCCCAGACCACGGGCAGCAGCAGCAGGTAGAAATACTTGAAGTAATTCTGTTCGGCACGGCTGAAAACAACCATCAGCGCGATGCACGTCAACGCCGCGGTGGCCCACCACTCGACGCTTCTGACCGTGGCGGCCAGCGCCGGCCGGCGCGCCCGGTCGATCGCGACCAGCAGCACCGGCAAGGTGACGATCAGTCCCACCGCGTCGCCGACCCAGTAGCGGGTCACGGCGCCGGCCACATCCCAGGCCGAGCCCGAGACCGAGAACGCCAGGATGTAGAGCAAGGCGCAGACCAGCGAGCCGGCCGCCACCACCGCGGTGAACCAGAGCAGGTCGCCGCGCTCGCGGAACGGCGCGCCCGGGCCGATGCGCGACGCGAGCAGCCGGGCCATCGCCAGGTAGGTCAGCGTGAGGGCGATGGTCGCGGCGCCCGCGCCCAGCCAGTTGTCCGGAACGCCCCGCACCAGCAGTTCCGCCGCCACCAGGCCCAGCCACACGATCCACGCCCAGCGACGGTTGCGCATCAGGAGCGCCACGGCCAGCGCCGGCTGCGGGCTCCAGGGCGTGATGTTCAGCCCCTGCAGGGGGCGGATGTAGCTGGCCCAGTCGAGCAGGACGAAGGCGGCGAGGTAGGCCAGCCCCACCAGCGCGCTGGACGGCGCGGGCAGCGTCGGCGGCGTGGGCGCGGTGCGGGCTGACATGCCCCTATTGTCGGCCGCGGCGACGGGGCGGCCGGGTCATCTCGTGGCGATGGCCTCGGGGCTCCGGGCCGGCTCACCGTGTCGTCGGGGCGAACCTGAGGAAGTCGTACCTGCCGATCCCTTGCACGAGCAGGAACCGGCAGCGCTCCTGCTGCTGGTTGACAGGATGGTGTGCCGTTCCCGGTTCGACCTTGGCCGAGTCGCCGACGGCGAGCACGAGGTCGGGCTGGTGCGCGCCGGACTTGACGTCGGTGCGCTCGACGGTGAGCCTGCCCTCCAGGCAGTAGAAGACGTCGAACACGGCCGTGTGGTGGTGCCACGGAACACTCTCGCCCGGCTGGAGCACGAACTCCTTGACCTGAACGTCCGTCCCCTCGGCAACGATCTTGCGCGACGAGACCGCGAAGTTGGCCGACTGGCGCTCCGTCCCGGTGGCTGACACGCTGGTATTCATGGTGCTGCGCATGCTGTTGGAGGGCGAACGCCGTCAATCGAGGCGGACGCCGGTGGCGTCGACGATCTTCGCCCATTTGGCGACTTCGGACTTCAGGGTTTGCGCAAATTCGGCGGGTGTCTGCTGCTCCGGCGTGGCCGCATAGGCCAGCAGGCGCTTTTTCACCTCGGGCAGCTTGACGATCTCGGAGACCTCGCGGTTGATGCGGGCGACCACCTCGGCGGGCGTGCCGGCCGGGGCAACGAGCCCGAAGCTGCCGAGCACCTGGTATCCGGGGAGACCGGCCTCCGCGATCGTCGGCACGTCGGGCAGCACCGGCGAACGGGTGGCGCTCGTCACGCCCAGGGCGCGCAGCTTGCCGCTCTTGATGTGCGGCGCCGCCGCCGAAAGGAAGTCGAACATGAGCTGCACCTGGCCGCCGAGCAGATCGCTCATCGCCGGCGCCGCGCCCTTGTATGGCACGTGGACCATGTCGACGTGCGCCATCGACTTGAACAGTTCGCCCGCGAAGTGGACGGTGGTGCCGTTGCCGGCGGACCCGAAGTTCACCTTGCCCGGGTTGTCCTTGGCGAGCGCGATGAGCTCGGGTACCGACCTGGCGGCCACCGAAGGGTGAACGACCAGGACGTTGGGCACCGAGGCGACGACGGCCACCGGCACGAAATCCTTCAGCACGTCGTAGCGCGGGTTGCGATAGAGGCTGGCGCTGATGGCCAGGCTGCTCACGGCGCTGACCAGGAGCGTGTGGCCATCGGCCGGCGCGCGAGCGACCTGCTCCGCGGCGATGTTCCCTCCCGCCCCCGGCCGGTTCTCGACGATGACCGGCTGGCCGAGACGTTCGCTCAGGGGCTGGCTGATGGTGCGGGCAATGATGTCGACACCGCCTCCCGGTGGAAAGCCGACGATCAGCTTGATCGGCTTGTTCGGAAACGGCTGCGCGAGCGCGCTGCAGGCGGCGAGCGCAGCGGTCGCGCACGCAAGGCGAAGCATCGATTTCACGGACATGGCGGCTCCTTGGTTGAGATCGTGCGGTGCGGATGTGCCCGGTCAGGCCTGAGGTCGCGGCAGCCGGCCGGCGTCGCGCCGCTGCTCGAAGGTCTTCGCGTGCGTATAGGCAGCCAGGTGCAAGGCGTCCGGCAGGCCCGCCGCCCGGCACTGGCGCAGCATGAAGCCGAGGATCTGTTCCGATTCGATCTGCCCGCCTTTTTCGAGGTCGCGCAGCATGGACGCTTCGTAGCGGGAGTCGCGCTGCTGGAACAGGTCGCGATAGGTGTTGACGAACTTGTCGTCCGGGCGGTGGCCCGCCCGTGCGGCGATTTCCGCGTTGGCTTCGAAGAACTTGATCAGCAGATCGCTGCCCTCGGGCGTGCGGATGATCTCGCCCAGGTTGCCTCGCATGAGGCAGGTCATTCCGGCCACGGTGGACAGGTGCACCAGCTTGAGCCACAGCTCGCGCATGATGTTGCCGGACAGCTTGGCTTCGACGACCGTCTTGTCCAGCAAGGCCTTCAGTGTCGCCGCGCGGTCGGAGGTGCTGCCGTCCTGCTCGCCGAAGGTCACCGTCTGCCAGTCGTTCAGCTGCTTGATGAGCCCATCGGGAGTCAGCGTGACCTGCACGCGAGCGGTGCCGCCCATCACCCGCTGCTTGCCGAATTCGGCGTTGAGGGTTTCGATGTGGGCGATTCCGTTGAGCAGGGGCAGCACGGCGGTCGTGGGCGACATCGCCGGCCGGATCGCCTGCACCGCGGACGGCAGGTCGTAGGCCTTGCACGTCAGCAGCACGAGGTCGTAGCGCGGCTCGATTTCCGATTGCAGCCTGGCCTGCACCGGCAGGCAGGCGTTGCCGAACTGGCTTTCGATCCGCAAGCCGTCGCTGGCCAGTTGTGCCTTGCGCTTCTCGCGCACCAGGAACGTCACGTCGGCGCCGGTCTGGGCCAGGCGCCCGCCGAAGAGGCCGCCGATGCCGCCGGCGCCCAGGATCAGAAGTTTCATCGCTTATTCCTTTTCAAAGACCACCGGCGAGGCCGGCTTCTCGTTCACGTGGAGGCGGAAGACGTCCGGGCGGGCGTAATGCCCGACCGCGTCGAAGTCGAACTTGCCGCGCGCAATGTCGGCCAGGTCCACTTCGGCCACCAGCACCGTCTCGCCTTCGTAGTCCGGGCCGGCCAGGATCTCGCCCAGCGGGCTGACGATGCAGCTGCCGCCGCGCGACGCGACCTGCTGGGGATCGTCGCCGAGCTCGGACTGGTAACCCTGCGGGTAATCCGAACGGCGCGCGAACTGGTTGCACGACAGCACGAAGCAGCGGCCTTCCATGGCGATGTGCCGGATGGTCGAGAGCCAGGTGTCGCGCCCGTCCGCGGTCGGCGCCAGATACAGCTGGACCCCCTTGGCGTAATGGGCCGCCCGCATCAAGGGCATGTAGTTCTCCCAGCACACCACCGCGCCGACCTTGCCGAGCGGCGTGTCGAAGACCGGCATGGTCGAGCCGTCGCCGAAGCCCCAGATCAGCCGTTCCGACCCCGTGGGCATCAGCTTGCGGTGCTTGCCCAGGTAGCCGCCGTCCGGGGCGTAGAACAGCACGGTGCAGTACAGCGTGCCGCCCTCGCGCTCGATGACGCCGATCGTCAGGTACACGGCGTGTTTGGCGGCGATCTCGCCCAGGCGCGCCGCGGCGGCACCGGGAACGTCGATGGCGCCTTCCCAGTACCGCCGGTACTGGTCGCGTCCTTCGGGCGACCGGTTGCCCACCGTCGCGCCAAAGGCCATCCCGCGCGGATAACCGCCGATGAACGCCTCGGGAAAAAGCACCAGCCGAGCGCCGCGCGCGGCGGCTTCGCCGGTCTTGGCGTCCACCTTGTCCAGGGTGGCCACCGTGTCGAAGGCCACAGGTGCAGCCTGCACCACCGCAACGGTCGATCTCATCGTGGGTCTCGTGTATGTTGTATACAGAATATCGTATGTCATATGCACGACGCCGGTCAACCGGTAAAATCCGGGGCCAATGAGTCTCGACAGCTACGCCGCCAAGTTCCCCGTCAGTTCGCCCACGATGACGAGTTCGGTCGCCCGCTTGCTGCGCCAGGCGATCCTGGAGGGCGCCCTGCCCGGCGGAAGCGTGATCCGGCAGGAAGAAGTGGCGCGCAAGTTCGGCGTCAGCCGGGTGCCGATCCGAGAGGCCCTGCTCAAGCTGGAAGGCGAAGGCTTGGTGGAGACCCAGCCCCGCAAGGGCGTGGTGGTGACGGTGCTGTCGACCGACGACTTCGAGGAGATCCTCGAGATGCGCTTCGCCCTGGAGTCACTGGCGATCGAGCGGGCGGCGCAGCGGTTCAGCGCGGCGAACACGGCGGCGGCGATGGCGGTGGTGGAACAGGCCAGGACCATCCTCAAGAGCAAGCGCAACCTCGACCTCGCGCATGAGTTCGAGTCGCGCTGGGGCGAGCTCAACTGGTCGTTCCACCGGCGCTTGTACGAGCCCGCCGGACGCCCGCGGCTGCTGGCGACCATCGAAAACCTGCAGCAGCTGTTCGCCCGTCACCTGCGCATGCACATCGCCGCGCCCGATCCCCGCTTGCCGGCGGCGAGATCGCTGCGCGAGGACACCGCGGCCAACCTGCAGGAGTGGGCGGCGGTGCTCGACGAGCACGAGCAGATGGTGCGCGCCTGCGCCGCGCACGATGGCGCCACCGCCGTCGCGGTGTTGAAGCACCATATCTCGGATCACGGCCGCGAACTGGTGCGGCGGCTGCGCGAAGCCGGAACGCCCGCGCCCGATCCGGCGCGGTGACCCGCGGACTGCGGCCAGGGCGGCGCCCGTCCGAGCGGCCGCGATCAAGGGGTCCTCACCCGCCCTGGAAGCCGCCCTCACGGTAGGTCAGCACCAGCGTGTCGCGGTGTCCCGCCGGGCCGGCCGGCTGGATGGGGGTGGTCTCGTGAATGACCCGCTCGTCGTCGAGCAGCAGCAGACTCCACGGCTCCTGCAGCGTGAAGCGCTGGCCACCCGAGCCGTGCGCGTCGAACACCCGGGTCTCGCCGCCCTTGATGTCGCGGCGCGCGAGCAGGAACACGCCGACGAAGCTGACGCCGTCACGGTGCGCGCCCTCGGGCGTCGGCCGTCCGATCCCGCCGGTCGTCTCGATCCGGAACTGGTGCGCCTCCACGTACCAGGGCCGCGCCGCTCGCAACTGCGAGAACACGCCGCCAAGCCCGAGCAGGATCCGGGACCAGCCTGGCCGCGTGTCCTCGGCCACCAGCATGGGCTCGAACCAGCGCCGCAGGCCGCCGTGCAGCGCGTTGTACTCCACCGGCTGCCAATGGGCCCGGTGCGGCGCCTGGACCACCTCGCCGTCCCCCACCAGGAAGCAGGAGTGCCGGCGCCGCCGGTACTTGCCGCCATCGCGCAGGTAGGTATCGAGGGGCAGGCTCTCCCACGCCGGCAGCAGCGCATCGAGCTCGTCCGGGCGGCATCCCGTCAGCTGCGCCACGCCGCCGGGACTGACGATGGCATACCCGCGCGCGCCCAGCACGCAGGCGAGTTGCGCGACATCGGTGTACTCGGGTGAGACCTGCATCATCGGCCGAGCATAGCGCCACGAAGCCGGGCGCCGCTGCCGGCGATGCCCGCCGCTTGGGCCAAAGGCCCTCGGCTGCTTGCCGGAATGGCCCGGTCTCGTGGCGCGGTCCTATACTGGCGGCGCATGTCCAACCCGATCGCCCGTCCGCGCCTCCCCCAGCGCCTGCTCGTCGCAGCAGCTGGGCGCCACTGCTGCGCACCGGCGAAGGCGGGGCTGCAGCGAACGCCCGCACTTTCCTGAGCCCGGCGGTTCGCCTCCTTTCTTCCCTTCAAGCGCGACCCATGGACCGCCGGGCCACCCCCAGCGCAGTGGTGCGCCGCCGCCCCGCAGCGGCGGTGCGCGTTTGACTGGAGAATTCTCATGGACGAGACCATCAGCGGCCTGCGCCTGTTGACCAGCCTGGACTTCGTGCGCCTCACCAGGGTGGCCGGCTTGCGCCGTCAGCCGGAACTCGAATCGCTCTTGAGCGACGCCGAAGTCGTCGATTCAAGGCAGGTGGCGCCCGACGTCGTCACGATGTACGCGCAGGTGGAGATCGAAGCCGTGGACACCGGACGCCGCCAGACGCTGGTCGTCTGCTACCCGGCGGACGCGGATCCCGCCCGAGGCCACATCTCCGTGCTCTCGCCGGTGGGCCTGGCGCTGCTCGGGCTGCAGGCGGGGGCGATCGCCCGCTGGCAGGGGCCCGGCGGCGACCCGAGCGCCGCCGCGGTGACGGCGATCCTGTTCCAGCCCGAAGCCTCGGGCGACTACGTCACGTAGCGACGCTCAAGCTGGCGCGCCGCCCGCCCCCGCGGGCGGCCGTCCGCGGAGCGCGCTGGCTTCAGGCCCTGGCGAAGGCAAGCACGGCCTCGAGCATGCGCCGGACGTGCGGCTGCACGGCCGCCGCCTTGTCGGCGCGGTAGGCGAACGGCCACTGCTCCTCCATGTAGCTGCACTGCGTCATCTCGAGCTGCACGGCGTGGATGCCGCGCGCCGGCTCGCCGTAGCGGCGCGTGATGTAGCCCCCGGTGTAGCGCCCATTGAGCACGGCGGTGTGCCCTGGCGCAGCGCATGCGATGTCGAGGACGGTGCGCGCCAGTTCGGGCGCGCAGCTCGCCCCGTTCGCGGTCCCGAGATTGAGGTCCGGCAGCTTGCCCTCGAAGAACCGCGGCAGCACCGAGCGGATCGAATGCGCATCCCACAGCATCGCGATGCCGTGCTGGGCCCGGATCCGGTCCAGCTCGCTGCGCAGGCGCTCGTGGTATGGGCGCCAGCAGGCATCGAGCCGCTGGGCCACCTCCGCCTCGGTCACGCCATGGCCGTCGCGATAGACCGGCGTGCCGTCGAAGGTTTCGGTCGGGCACAGCCCGGTGGTGGCCTGGCCCGGATACAGGCTGGCGTTGTCGGGCGGCCGGTTCAGGTCGACGACGTAGCGCGAGTGCGTCGCCTGCAGCACGGAGGCGCCGAGTTCGCGCGCAAAGGCATACAAGCGGTCCAGATGCCAGTCGGTGTCCGGGACGCGCCGGGCCTCGACGGTCAGCCGCTCGGCCAGCGCCGGCGGCACGAAGGTGCCCATGTGCGGAATCGACAGCAGCAGGGGCTGGGTGCCCTGGTGAAACAGGAATGGCGCCGGAGCGGTTTCGGCCATGAACGGGTCCTTCAACGAAATGGATCAGTGCGAATCGAAGCCGCTGCGGGCCAGCGCGCTTCGCGCCGCGGCGAAGGCCCGTCCGGCCTCTGCCCGCAACGGGTGGCGCCCGCCGGCGACCACCGGCCGGCCGGCCACCCACACCGCGGCGATGGCGGATTGCCGGTGGCTGGCGAACACGTGGGCCGACAGCATCGTGTCGGGCGACGGCAGCCCCTGCAACAGCGGATGCTCGGCGTCCAGCACGACGAAATCCGCCTGCTGCCCGGCGGCCAGTCCCGCCACGGGGCGACCGGCGGCCTGCGCACCGCCGGCCACCGCCTCCAGGGTCAGCGCGGTGGCCACGAAGCGATGCTGGTCGCCGGCGAGCACGTTGCGCTGGTGGCTGCGCAGGCGCTGGCCATATTCGAGCATCAGCAGTTCCTCGGCGGCGTTGACCGTGGCGTGGCTGTCCGAGCCCAGGCCCCAGCGGCCGCCCGCGGCGCGCCAGGCGCCGGCGTCGAACAGGCCATCGCCCAGGTTGGCTTCGGTCGTCGGGCACAGCCCGGCCACCGCGCCGCTGCGCGCGGCGCGCTCGCTTTCGGCCGGCGTCATGTGGGTGGCATGCACCAGGCACCAGCGCTGGTCCACCGGCGCGTGCTCCAGCAGCCATTGCACCGGCCGCTGGCCGCTCCAGGCGAGACAGGCGTCCACCTCCGCGGTCTGCTCGGCGAGGTGGATGTGGATGGGCGCCGTGGCGTCCAGGGCCGTCAGACCGGCGATGCTGTCGGCAAGGCTCGCCGGCGGCACGGCGCGCAGCGAATGCGGGGCCAGGCCCAGGCGCGCGCCCTGCGCTTCGCACAGCGGCCGCAGGCGCTCCAGCAGGCGCAGCATGGAAGCGGTCGAGCGGATGAAGCGCCGCTGGTCCTCGCGCGGCGCGGTGCCGCCGAAGCCGCTGGTCTGGTAGAGCACCGGCAGCAGCGTGAAGCCGATGCCCGCGCGCGCCGCCGCCCGCAACAGGCATTGCGACAGCTCGGTGTCGTCGGCATAGGGACGGCCGTCGACGTCATGGTGCACGTAATGGAATTCGCAGACGCTGGTGTAGCCGGCCTCGAGCATCTCCACGTACAGGCCGCCGGCCACGGCCTCGAGCTGCTGCGGCGTGATGGCCGCGGCGAAGCGGTACATGAGCGAGCGCCAGCTCCAGAAACTGTCCTGCGCCTGGCCGCGGTATTCGGTGAGGCCGCCGAACGCCCGCTGGAAAGCGTGCGAATGCAGGTTGGGCATGCCCGGCAGCACCGGCCCGACCGCCTCGGCGACGTTCGCCGGGCGCTGGCCGCCGGGCTGCACCGAGCGCAGCCGGCCGCGGTCGTCCCATTGCAGCAGCACGTCGCGTGCCCAGCCGTCGGGCAGCAGCGCGTCCCGGGCGAACAGGGTGGAAGACGGATTCATCGGGCGGCTCCGGACACTGGGCGAACGCGGTCTCGTGGCCCGGTCATGCGCGGGCCAGGATCGCCTGCAGGAAGCTGCGGGTGCGCTCCTGGGTCGGGTTGGTGAAGATCGTCGCCGGCGGGCCGGATTCGATGATGCGACCCTCGTCCATGACGATCACGACGTCGGCCACCTCGCGCGCGAACTCCATCTCGTGGGTGACCACCATCATCGTCATGCCTTCGGTGGCCAGGAGCTTCATCACCTGCAGGACTTCGCCCACCAGTTCGGGGTCGAGCGCGGAGGTCGGTTCGTCGAACAGGATCACGCGCGGCTTCATCGCCAGCGAGCGGGCGATGGCGACGCGCTGCTTCTGGCCGCCCGACAGGCTGGCGGGCATGGCGTTGCTCTTGGCCGCCAGGCCGACCTTGTCCAGCAGCGCCCGGGCCTGCTCCTCGGCGTCGGCCCGGCTCAGCCCGCGCAGCTTGCGCGGCCCCAGCGTGACGTTGTCCAGCACCGACAGGTGCGGGAACAGGTTGAACGACTGGAACACCATGCCGACTTCCTGGCGCAGGGCATTGCAGTCGGCGTCGGCCAGCATGCGGCCGTCCGCGACCAGGGTGTGGCCGCAGATGTCGATGCGGCCTCTCTCGGCGTGCTCCAGGCCGTTGCAGCAGCGCAGGAACGTGCTCTTGCCGGACCCGCTCGGTCCGATGACGACCACGACCTGCGAGGGCAGCACGTCGAAGTCGATGCCGCTCAGCACCACGTGGTCGCCGAACGACTTGCGCAGGCCGCGGATGCGGATGATGGGAGGCGTGTCCGCCGCGATCGGCTTCATTGCACCATGCCTCCGGCCTTCAGCCGCAGTTCCAGCCGGCCGAGCGCCAGCGTCGTGAGCCCGGTCAGCACGAAATACACCACCGCCACGGCCAGGTACACCTCGAGCGAGCGGTAGGACACGCTGATGATCTTCTGGCCCTCGTGCATCAGGTCATGGATGGTCAGCAGCGACACCAGCGCCGAGTTCTTGATCAGCGCGATGAACTCGTTGCCCAGGGGCGGAATCATGCGCACCACCGCCTGCGGCAGGATCACGTTGCGCATCGCCTGGCCCGCGGACAGGCCGATCGAGCGCGCCGCTTCCATCTGGCCGCGGTCGATCGACTGGATCGCCCCGCGCACGATCTCCGAGACGTAGGCCCCCGAGTAGATGCCCATGCCCAGCATCCCGCAGGCGAACGCCGGCAGCAGGATGCCGAACTGCGGCAGCCCGAAGAACCAGATGAACAGCTGCACCAGCAGCGGCGTGCCGCGGATCGCGGCCACGTAGGCGGTGCACAGGCCGTAGAGGACGCGCCGCTTCGGGTTGAGCCGGCCGATGCCGATCAGCAGGCCGAGGACGCAGCCAAGCAGCAGGGAGACCGCGGTGATCTCCACCGTCACCAGCGCGCCGTGCAGCAGCTGGCTCCAGCCCGACCAGACGGGCGAAAAGTCGAGTTCCATGGTGGGGCGGAGCCGGTCGGCTTACTTGCTGGCGCTGAACCACTTCTTGACGATGGCGGCATAGGTGCCGTCGGCCTTGAGCTTGGCCAGCGCGGCGTTCACCGCCTTGGTCAGCTCCGGCGTGTCCTTGCGCAGGGCCATGCCGTACTCCTCCGTGGTGAGCTGCTCGTCGAGCACGCGCAAGCCGCCGCGGGTGCGCACGTACTGGAAGGCGGCCGGCTTGCCGGTGACGGCGGCGTCGGCCCGGCCGATGTCGACCAGGTTGAACATCTCCTGGTTCTTTTCGACCTCGACGCGCTGGACCTTGGGGAAGTGCTCCTGCAGGTAGCCGACCGACTTGGTGCCCACCTGCACGGTGACCTTCTTGCCGTCCAGGTCGGCCAGCTTCCTGATCGGGCTGTTGTCCTTGACCATCGCCACCAGGCCGCCGGCATAGTAGGGCGTGGTGAAGTCCACCACCTTGCGGCGCTCGTCGGTGATGTAGATCGCCGACACGGCCATGTCGAAGCGCTTGGACATGAGGCCCGGAATCAGGCCCTTGAAGTCGATGTCGACCCACTCGACCTGCTTGCCCATGGCCTTGGCCACCGCCTCGACCAGCTCGACGTCGAAGCCCGTGCGCTTGCCGTTCTCGACGAACTCCATCGGCGGGAAGGTGGCGTCGGTGGCCACCTTCAGGACCTTGTCCTGGGCGTGCGCGAGGTTGGCGGCCAGCGCGAGCGCGGGCACGGCGGCGAGCAGGAAGCGGCGGGTGAACGTCATGGGAAGGTCTCCAGTGTGAAAAGTTGGTTGGAACGGATCAGGGCAGCGACAGCCCTCGCGAGATACGCGCCGCCGCCACGATGGTCATGTCGGCGAGCGCGGATTCCTGGCCGTGGGCGCGCGTCACCGGCGCCATCAGCGTCAATGCCCCGACGGCCCGGCGGCCGGCCCCGAACAGCGGCGCGCTGACGCCCCAGACGCCGGGGTCGACTTCGCCGGCGGTCATGGCGAAGCCGGTATTGCGGATGGCCAGCAGTTCGGCCAGCGCGTCGCCGCGCTGCGCGGCGTCGGGGTAGTGCGCGTGCAGCACCGCGTCGCGGGCGGCGTCCGGTAGGTGCGCCAGCAGGCACTTGGCCGAGGCCCCCGCCCGCAGCGGCACGCTGCGGCCCTTCTCGAACGAACAGCGCAGCGATTGCTCGCTGTCGACCATGTCCAGGCAGATCGCCGTGTCGTTGACGGCGACCACCAGGCCCACGCTCTCGTGCGACTGGCGGGCCAGGGCGATCATGTCCGGGCGCGCCTGCCGCACCAGATGGGAGGACAGGTCGAAGCCGAGCGCCAGCTGGAGGCTGAGCGGCCCGGGCGCGTAGCAGCCGTCGCTTTCCAGCACGAAGCCCCAGCGCTTCAGGCGCGCCAGCAGCCGGTACAGGGTGCTGCGGGCCAGCCCGGTGTGGGCCATCAGCTCGGTGGCGCTGAGCACCCGCCCCTGCTGCGCCAGCACGGCCAGGACCTGCAGCACGCGGTCGGCGGCGGCGGCACTGTTGGGCTCGGGGGCGGTCATCACGGCAGTATCAAAGCAATCACCGGCGGCTCAAACGCCTCATTCCCATTCTCTGGGATTCGGTTTCTCTTTTTTTGCCCAAGCTTGGGGCGCGATGGTCAGCCGGCCGGCCGGGCCGCCGCTCAGGCCAGCCGCAACGCGGCCAGCGGCGCGCTGTCGGCACGCCCGTGGTGGCCGAGGTCGCCGGCTTGCACCAGCCGGAACACCGCCTCGACGTCGTAGGCCAGGCTGCGGTCCTGCATCATCGCCGGCGAGACGCTGCGCACCAGCCGCAGCACTTCCTCCAGCGGCGGCGCGCTGCGCAGCGGCCGCAGGAATTCGATGCCCTGGGCGGCCGCCAGCAGCTCGATCGCGACGATGCGGCCGCTGTTGTGCAGCATGGCCCGCAGCCGGCGCGCGGCGAAGGTCGCCATGCTGACGTGGTCCTCCTGGTTGGCGGAGGTCGGCAGGCTGTCGACGCTGGCCGGATGCGCCAGCGACTTGTTTTCGGAGGCGAGCGCGGCCGCCGTCACATGCGCGATCATGAAGCCGGAGTGCAGCCCCGGCTCCGCCGCGAGGAACGGCGGCAGGCGCGACACCGCCGCGTCCACCAGCATCGCCACCCGCCGCTCGGCGATGGCGCCAATTTCGGCGATCGCCACCGCCAGCGCATCGGCCGCCAGCGCCACGGGTTCGGCATGGAAGTTGCCGCCCGAAACGATCTCGGCCCGGTCGGCGAAGACCAGCGGGTTGTCGGTCACCGCATTGGCCTCGCGCAGCAGCACCTGGGCGGCGCCGCGCAGCTGGTCGAGGCAGGCCCCCATCACCTGCGGCTGGCAGCGCAGGCAGTAGGGGTCCTGCACGCGGTCGTCGTTCCTCAGGTGCGAGCGCCGGATCTCGCTGCCCGCGAGCAAGCCGCGATAGGCCTGGGCGCACTGCGCCTGCCCCGGCTGGCCGCGCACGGCGTGGATGCGCGCATCGAAGGGCGCGTCGCTGCCGCGCGCCGCATCGAGCGTGAGCGCGCCTGAGATCACGGCGGCCTCGAACAGCCGCTCGGCGCCCAGCAGCGCGTCGAGCGCCAGGGCCGTCGACGCCTGGGTGCCGTTGATCAGGGCCAGCCCCTCCTTGGGCGCGAGTTGCAGCGGCCGCAGCCCCGCCCGCGCGAGCGCCTGCGCGGCCGGCAGGCGCCGCCCGCCGTGGAGCACTTCGCCCTCGCCGACCAGCGGCAGGCACAGGTGGGCCAGCGGCGCCAGGTCGCCGGACGCGCCGACCGAGCCCTGGCACGGAACGACCGGCAGCAGGTCGCGGTTGTGCAGTTCCAGCAGCGCATCCACCACTTCCTCGCGCGCCCCGGAAAAGCCGCGCGCCAGGCTGGCGGCCTTGAGCGCCAGCATCAGGCGCACCACGCGCGGCGGCAGCGGCTCGCCCACGCCGACGGCATGCGAGCGCAGCAGGTTCAGCTGCAGCCGCTGCAGGTCCGCCGCCGCGATGCGGGTGCTGGCGAGCTTGCCGAATCCGGTGTTGACGCCGTACACCGGCGCGTCGCCGGCCGCGGCCCGGCGCACCACCTCGGCGCTGGCGCGCATGCCCGGGCGGCACGAAGGATCGAGTTGCAGGGACGGCGCCGTCCCGGCGAGCAGCCGGCGCAGCTGCGCCACGTCGATCGCGCCGGGCACGAGCCGTTCGGCCGTGGTCACGCCAGCGCTCCCCGGTACACGGTGGCCAGGCGCGGGTTGGCGCCGAGCGCATAACTGAGCTGCGCCGGCCGCTGCACGTCCCACAGCACGAAGTCGGCGCGCATCCCGGCGGCCAGCACGCCGCGATCGCGCAGGCCGAGCGCACGCGCGGCATGGCGCGTGACGCCGGCCAGCGCCTCCTCGGGCGTCAGGCGGAACAGCGTGCACGCCATGTTCAGCATCAGCAGCAGCGAGGTGCAGGGCGAAGTGCCGGGATTGCAGTCGGTCGAGACCGCGATCGGCACCCGGTGGCGGCGCAGCGCCTCCACCGGCGGCAGTTTCGTCTCGCGCAGGAAATAGAAGGCGCCCGGCAGCAGCACCGCCACGCTGCCGGCCGCGGCCATCGCCGCCGCCCCCGCTTCCGACAGCCACTCCAGATGGTCGCAGCTGAGCGCGCCGAAGCGGGCGGCCAGCTGCGCGCCGGCGCTGTCGCTCAGCTGCTCGGCATGCAGCTTGACCGGCAGCCCCAGTTGCCGCGCCGCCTCGAAGACGCGCTCGACCTGGCCGGGGCTGAAGGCGATGCGTTCGCAGAACGCGTCCACCGCGTCCACCAGCCCCTCGCCATGCAGCAGTCCCAGCATGCGCAGCACCTCGTCGACGTAGGCGTCGGGCGCACCGGCGAATTCCGGCGGCAGCGCGTGCGCGCCGAGGAAGGTGGTGCGGACCTCGACCGGGTGGCCCTGCCCCAGCGCCCGCGCCACCTGCAGCGCCTTGCGCTCGTGCGCCAGCGCCAGCCCGTAGCCGGACTTGATCTCCAGCGTCGTCACGCCCTCGGCCAGCAAGCCGCGCAGCCGGGCACCGCTTTGCCGCAGCAGTTCCTCGGCGCTCGCCTGCCGCGTCGCCCGCACGGTCGAGGCGATGCCGCCGCCGCGGCGGGCGATCTCTTCGTACGACGCGCCGTTGAGCCGCAGCTCGAACTCCTCGGCGCGGTCGCCGCCGTAGACCAGGTGCGTGTGGCAATCGATCAGTCCGGGCGTGACCAGCGCCCCCTGCGCGTCATGGCGTTCGGTGCAGCGCCGCCGCAGCTCGGCGGGCAGCTCGGGCTCGGCGCCGACCCAGTGCAGCGTCGCGCCGTCGACGACCAATGCCGCCTGCTCGATCAGCCCGTACGGCTGGGCGGCGTCCGGCTGCATGGTGGCGGCGCGACAATTGGTCCACAGCGTCAGGCTCATGGCTCGATCTCCATCCACAAGGCGTCGGTCGTCGTGACCTCCACCGGCACGCCGGCCGGCACCACGCGCCAGGCGAGGCCGTGCGCCGGCAGCTCGAAGACGGCGTTTTCATCACGCAGCCGCGCCGGCGCGCCGGCCGCATAGACCGCGACGGTCCGGGCCGCATCGGCGAGCAAGCGTTGCCGACCGGACAGACGCCGCATGCGGGCGACCGCGCGGTCGCGCCGCACCATCAGGTTGAGATCCTGCGTTGGCCCGTCCAGCAGCGCGCAGTCGACCGGCACGGCGCCGTCGAATTCGAACGGCGCGCTGGCCGCCGTGAGCCGGTGCTCGGCCTGCGGCAGCCGCAGCCGCACGCCGCTGCCGCTCAGCACGGCAAACCAGCGCTGCACGCCGGGAAAGCACGAGAACGGGCCGCTGGCCGCGACCTCGGCCACGGAGATGCGCCAGGTCCAGTCGGCAGCGCCGGCCGGCCAGGCGGCCAGCTCGCGGGTGACGCCGCCGCCGTTGCGCCACGGGCTGGCCACGGCGTCGGAAAGTCGAATCGTTTGCCAGGTCATAACTGGAAGGTTCCGCTGAAGCTGTAGCGCATGCCGGGATGCACCAGGCGCGCGTAGCTGGCCACGTGCGGGCCGCTCACGGTGCTGCGCGTCATCACCAGGCAGGGGTCGCCGCGCTTGATCTCCAGGCGCCGGGCCTCGTCGGCGCTGGCCAGGCCGGCTTCGATCGAGTAGCTCGCCTCGGTCAGCGGCGCGTGCTCGAGCAGGTAGCTGGTCGGCGTCGTGGCATTGAAGTTGACGCCGAGGTAGCCGGGCGCGGCCGCCGGATTGACATAGCGGTCCTCCAGCTGGATCGCCACCCCGTCCTCCAGGTGCAGCAGCACCGAGTGGAACAGGCGGGCGCCGGTGCGCAACCTGAACACCTGCGCGAGCGCGGCGTCGGCCCTGGCCGTTTCCACCGTCAGCACCCGGGTCGCGTGGTGGTGGCCGCGCTCGGCGATTTCCTCGTGGATGTCGCGCAGCGCCAGCGTCGTGGAGATGCGATGCAGCTGGGCGACCACCGTGCCCGAGCCCTGCACGCGCGTCACCACCCCTTCGACGGCGAGCTCCTTCATCGCGCGGTTCACCGTCATGCGGCTGATGCCGAACTGCTGCTGCAGCGCCGATTCGCTCGGCACCGCGTCGCCCGGGCGCCAGGCGCCGGCGCTGATCTGCCGCTTGACGAAGGCCTTGACCTGCTCGTAGGCGGGCAACTGGGTCGTGGTCATGTGCTGCTGATTGGTTGATCAGGGTTTTCCCCGATCCGGCTGACTTGTATAGACAACTAGACTTGCCTTGTATATACAACTCACTATACAGGCAAATCCGCCCAACGTCACCACGGGAGTCCACCATGCCCGACATCTCCACCACTCCCTTCGCCGGCAGCGCCGCGCGGCCGGTCCGCGCGCCGCGCGGCCCGTCGCTGTCCTGCGCCAACTGGCAGATCGAAGCCGCCTTCCGGATGATCCAGAACAACCTGGACCCGGAGGTCGCCGAGAACCCCGATGCGCTGGTGGTGTACGGCGGCATCGGCAAGGCGGCGCGCAACTGGCCCTGCTTCGACGCCATCCTGGACAGCCTGCGCCGGCTGCAGGCCGACGAGACGCTGCTGGTGCAGTCGGGCAAGCCGGTGGGCGTGTTCCGCACCCATGCCGACGCGCCGCGCGTGCTGATCGCCAACTCGAACCTGGTGCCGCGCTGGGCCACCTGGGAGCACTTCAACGAGCTCGACCAGAAGGGCCTGATGATGTACGGCCAGATGACGGCCGGCAGCTGGATCTACATCGGCTCGCAGGGCATCGTGCAGGGCACCTATGAGACCTTCGCCGAAGCCGGCCGCCAGCATTTCGGCGGCAGCCTCGCCGGCCGCTGGGTGCTCACCGCGGGGCTGGGCGGCATGGGTGGCGCCCAGCCGCTGGCGGCCACCTTTGCCGGCGCCTGCTCCCTCATCGTCGAGTGCGACCAGACGCGCATCGACTTCCGGCTGCGCACGAAGTACCTGGACAAGCAGGCCGGGGACCTCGACGAGGCGCTGGCGCTGATCAAGGAACACACCGGGCGCAAGGAAGCGGTGTCGATCGGGCTGTGCGCCAACGCCGCCGACGTGGTGCCGCGGCTGGCCGCCATGGCCAGGGCCGGCGGCATCCGGCCCGACATCGTCACCGACCAGACCTCGGCCCACGACCTCATCAACGGCTACCTGCCGGCCGGCTGGAGCATCGCGCAATGGCGGGCGGCCCAGCGCGACCCGGCCCGGCATGCGGCGCTGAAGCAGGCGGCCGGCGAGTCGTGCGCGCGCCACGTCCAGGCCATGCTGGCGTTCCACGCGATGGGCATCCCCACGGTGGACTACGGCAACAACCTGCGCCAGGTCGCCAAGGATTTCGGCGTGGCCGACGCCTTCGCCTACCCGGGCTTCGTGCCGGCCTACGTGCGGCCCCTCTTCTGCCGCGGCGTCGGTCCCTTCCGCTGGGTGGCGCTCAGCGGCGACCCGGAGGACATCCGCAAGACCGACGCCAAGATGAAGGAGCTGTTCCCGCACAACGCCGGCCTGCACCGCTGGCTGGACATGGCGGGCGAGCGCATCGCCTTCCAGGGCCTGCCGGCGCGCATCTGCTGGATCGGCCTGGGCGAGCGGCACCTGGCCGGCCTGGCCTTCAACGAGATGGTCCGCAGCGGCGAGCTCAAGGGCCCGATCGTGATCGGCCGCGACCACCTCGACTCCGGATCCGTGGCCTCGCCCAACCGCGAAACCGAGGCCATGAAGGACGGCACCGATGCCGTGAGCGACTGGCCGCTGCTCAACGCGCTGCTCAACACGGCCAGCGGCGCGACCTGGGTCAGCTTCCACCACGGCGGCGGCGTCGGCATGGGCTACTCGCAGCACGCCGGCGTGGTGATCGTCTGCGACGGCACGCCCGAGGCGGCCAGGCGCATCGAACGCGTGCTGTGGAACGACCCGGCCACCGGCGTGATGCGCCATGCCGACGCCGGCTACGAGATCGCCGAGCAGTGCGCCCGCGAGCATGGGCTGAACCTGCCGATGCAGGCCCGGTAAGAGACACTCCGACGAATCGGACGGACCCCCGTTGGACGCGTTGCAGCTTGCGTGAGTAGCTGCTTGTTGAACTTGACAGGAAGACCATGAAGACAGCACTCACCCGCACGGCCCTCTGTACCCTGCTGTGCCTGGCCGGCGCGGCGCACGCCGACGTGAAGATCGGCCTGAACGTGCCGCTCACCGGCTTCGCCGCCGCCGACGGCAAGTCGGCGCTCGAAGGGGCCAAGCTGGCCGTCGCCCAGGCCAACGCGGCCGGCGGCATCAAGGGCGAGAAGATCGAACTGGTGGTGTACGACGACCAGGCCTCGCCGAAGGAAGCCGCGCCGATCGCCACCAAGCTGATCGAGAAGGACAAGGTCGCGGTCGCCGTCTCCGGCTCGTATTCGGCCTCCACCCGCGCCGCCGCGCCGGTGTTCCAGGCCGCCAAGGTGCCTTACGTGGTCGCCTACTCGATCCATCCGGACGTCACGGCCACCGGCGACTACATGTTCCGCGCCTCGACCATGGGCGAAGTGCAGGGCCGCGCCGGCGCCAAGCTGATCGGCGAGGTGCTGGGCAAGAAGAAGGTCGCGCTCGTCACCCTGAAGAACGACTTCGGCCAGGCGCTGGCCAGCGGCTTCAAGGAAGGCGCGCCCAAGTTCGGCATCAAGATCACCAACGAATACGAGTACGGCATGTCCGACCGCCAGTTCGGGCCGATGATCTCCAGCCTGAAGGCCGACAACCCGGATGCGATCTACGCCTCGGGCTACTTCTTCACCGCCGGGCCGCTGGTCAGCCAGCTGCGCGCCGCCGGCATCACGGCGCCCGTGATCGGCCAGGAAGGCTACGACTCCGAGAAGTTCATGGAGATCGCCGGGCCGGCCGCCGAGGGCGTGTACGTCACGACCTCCCTCGACCGCGATTCCGCCTCGCCGGTGACCAAGGCCTACCTCGCCGACTTCAGGAAGGCGGCCGGCTTCGGCTCGGACATGGTGGCCGCCTCGACCTACAGCGCCACCGCCATCGCCATCGAGGCGATGAAGAAGGCCGGCGCCGGCAACCGCGAAGCGATCCGCAACGCCATCGCCGGCGGCACCTTCGAGACGCCGGTGGGCAAGCTGTCGTTCAACGACCTGCATGAAGTCAACAAGGACATCCAGGTGCAGATCGTCAAGGACAAGGCCTTCCGCCGCTTCGCCGTGATCTCCGATCCGGTCTACCTGGCCGCCCCGACCAAGGCCAGCCTGAAGAAGTAAGCCGGCCGCGCGCCGCGCCCGGGCAAGGGAGACCCTGTGCTGTTTGTCGAACTGATCGCGCAAGGACTGGTCCAGGGCAGCATCTACGCGCTGATCGCGCTGGGGCTGACCCTGGTCTACGGCCTGCTGCGCATCCTGCACGTGGCGCACGCCGCCCTGTTCACCCTGGGCGGCTACATGGGCGTGCTGGTCACCAACCAGACCGGCAGCCTGGGCGTGGCCATCGCGGTGGCGATGCTGGTCGCCGGGATCGCCGGCGTGCTGATGTACCGGTTCTGCTACGAGCCGATCCTGCACCAGCCGCCGTTCGTTCCGCTGATCGCGTCGATCGGCCTGTTCATCGCCTCGGAAGAAATCTACCGGCTGGTGTTCGGCGCCTACGGCCTGTCGTACGCCAACCCGCCGCTACAGGCCCAGGTGGCGATCGGCGCCCTGCGGTTCAAGCAGGCCGAACTGCTGGTGATGGTCGGCGGCGCGCTGGCCATCGCCGTGCTGGCGGCGCTGCAAAGCCGGACCCGGCTGGGCATCGCCTGCCAGGCCACCGTCACCGACCCGCAGATGGCCGAATCGTTCGGCATCGACCTGAAGACCGTGCGCTACGTCAACTTCTTCGTCGGTTCGGCGCTGGCTGGCGCCGCCGGCGTGATGGTCGCGCTGCTGAACAACCTGGTCGAGCCGACGATGGGCAGCGTGCCCTCGTACAAGGCGCTGGCGATCATCGTGCTGGGCGGCCTGGGTTCGATTCCGGGCACCCTGATGGCGGCGCTGACGCTGGGGGTGGTCGAGGCGTTCGGCACCGTCTATCTCGGCAAGGTGCTCGATCGCAACGCCATCGCCTTCGCCTTCCTGATCCTGGTGCTGATGGTCCGGCCGCAGGGCCTGTTCGCGAGAAGGTAGCCGTCCATGGAATACGAGATTTCGCTGGTCACGGCGGTCGGCATCAGCGTGCTGTTCGCCCTGTCGCTGAACCTCATCACCGGGTTCTGCGGCCAGATCAGCCTGGGCCATGCCGCGTTCTTCGGCATCGGCGCCTACACCTCGGCGCTGCTGTGCAAGGCCGGCCTGCCCTTCCTGGCCTCGCTGCCGCTGGCCATGCTGCTGCCGGCGCTGTTCGGCGTGATCGTCGGCCTGGCCAGCCTGCGGGTGCGCGCCGACTTCCTGGCCATCACGACCATGGGCGTCGGCTTCCTGTTCGTCGGCGTGGTCCGGCAGCAGGACGCGCTGGGCGGCGAGATGGGGATCTCCGCCATTCCCGACACCGGCCTGTCGAAGGTCGCCTTCATGGTGCTGACGCTGGCCCTGTGCGTGCTGGCGGCCTTTCTCAGCCAGTACATCCGCCGCAGCTGGATGGGCCAGGTGTTCAACGCCATCGCCGAAGACGAGGACACCACGCGGGTGCTGGGCGTGGACGTGCCGCGCTTCAAGCTGGCCGCCTTCGCCATCGGCACGGCGCTGGCGGGCCTGGCCGGCGGGCTCTACGCCAACAACCTCAAGTTCATCAGCCCCGACAGCTTCGGGTTCGTCGAGTCGATGACGGTGCTGGCCATGGTGGTGATCGGCGGCATCGGCTCGGTGCTGGGCGTCACAGCCGCCGCCATCGTGCTGTCGCTGCTGCCCTCGATGTTCACCTTCGTCGGCGAATACAAGCTGCTGGTGTACGGCGGCCTGCTGTTCCTGATGATGCGGTTCTCGCCCGACGGCGTGACAGGCGCGCTGCGCCGCGTCCTCGCGAAGGGAGGGCGCTGATGCAGCCGCTGCTGACCGCCGCCAACGTCACCGTGCGCTTCGGCGGCATCACCGCCATCGACGACGTGTCCTTCGACGTGCGGCCGGGCGAACTGCTCGGCCTGATCGGCCCCAACGGCGCCGGCAAGACCACCATGATGCGGGCCATCGTCGGCATCGTGCGGCCCACCAAGGGCAGCGTCACGCTGGAAGGGCGGCGCCTGGACGCGCTGTCGATCGACGCGCGCATCCGCGCCGGCCTGGCCCTGTCGCAGCAGCTGGTCAGGCCGTTCCGCGAGATCGACGTGCGCGACAACGTGGCGTTCGCCGCCGGCGCCGGCAAGACCCGCACGCCGCTGCAGGCCTTCACCCACGTCGACCGCCAGGCGGAGCGGGACGAGGCGCTGCAGACGCTGCGGCGGCTGGGCATCGGCGAGCTGGCCCAGCAGAGTCCGCGCACCCAGCCGCTGGGCGTGCTCAAACGCCTGGAGATGGCGCGCGCCCTGGCACTCAAGCCCAGGCTGCTGCTGCTGGACGAGCCCCTGGCCGGCCTCAACTCGCGCGAGGCGCGGGCCCTGGCGGACACCATCGCCGACGTCAACCGGCAGGGGATGACGATCATCCTGATCGAGCACAACCTGGGCGAGGTGATGCGGATCTGCCAGCGGCTGGTGGTGCTGGACAACGGCCACAAGATCGCCGACGGCCCGCCCCAGGCGACCATGAACGACACCGCGGTGCGCGCCGCCTACCTGGGAGGGGAAGCCGATGTTCCAGCTTGAAGGCCTGGGCTGCGGCTACGGGCTGTTCCAGGCGGTGCACGGCCTGTCGCTGGCGCTGCGGCCCGGCACCATCACCGGTCTGGTGGGGGCCAATGGCGCCGGCAAGTCGTCGACCCTGATGTGCATCGCCGGCCACGTGGCGATGAGCGAAGGCACGGCCCGCTTCGACGGCCAGGACCTCCGCGGCCTGGGGCCGCGCGAGCGGGTCAAGCTGGGCATCGCGATCTCGCCGGAAGGGCGGCGCCTGTTCAAGGACCTGAGCGTGCAGGACAACCTGAAGGTCGGCGGCCTGATCCATCCGGCGGCCCGCTTCGCCCAGGACCGCGACAAGGTGCTGAGCCTGTTCCCGCGCCTGGGCGAACGCCTGCATTCGCTGGCCGGCAACCTCTCGGGCGGCGAGCAGCAGATGCTGGCGATCGGGCGGGCGCTGATGACCCGGCCCAAGCTGCTGATGATCGACGAGATCTCGCTCGGCCTGATGCCCAAGGTGATCGACCTGTGCTACGGCGCCCTGGAGCAGTTGCGGCGCGAGGGCCTGACGATCCTGGTGGTCGAGCAGAACACCGACCGGCTGCTGCGGGTGGCCGACGAGCTGTGCGTGCTGGAGTCGGGGCGCACCGTGTGGCAAGGCAAGGCGTCCGACGCCCGCGGCGACCCGACGGTCACGGCGGCGTATCTGGGCTTGCACTGAAGCGACCGGAGCCGCGGCGCTGTCGTGGTAGGGCGTGTTGGACTTGAACCAACGACCAAAGGATTATGAGTTTTGCCGCGAAAGTGGGTGCCCTGCGCAGCGAAGCCAAACGCACCGTAAGCTAGAAAAGCTGAAAGTACTTTGGTGACAGTAACTTAGCGAACTTTACGGAAATCAGGCAAGCCTGAGCGGTGTTCCGTCACTGTACCGCCAGAAGTGCCTAGCGCACGCGCAAGGCTGGGTCAGAGGTCGCGCGAAGGCCGCAGCCCGCAGCCCTTTTCAGGCGCATACGCGTACGAAAGGGCGCGCAAGTGGCTTCGTGATTTGCTCAGGGGGGCCCCAGGACTTGGTCAGGCCCGCAGGGCCTTCGGCATGTCCTGCGGCGTTCACCTGGTGCTGCCGCTGCGGCTCCTCTCACTTGCCGCCTTTGGAGTGGACCGCGCAAGCTTCGCAGACTGATGTCGGCTCACTCCGTGGGGGTCTTACGCTCCAGCGCCGATTGAGCCGCGATCTTGGCGATCGACGCAAGCGGGGTCTTCGCAGCGGTGTCCAGCGCAGTGCCTTCCCCGAGGTTGAGCGCCAAGGCGACGTAGTTCAGGAGCGAAATGGCCCGCAGGCTGTTCTCCCTTGTGTCGTAGTCGAGCGACTCGCCATGCATAACTCCATGGCGGTTAAGGCCCGTCGCTCCGCCTGCTAACCACCTGGCCATGCGATCCCTAATCGGCAGGTCCTCGAAGAGGGCGAGGTGCGCGATCTCGTCCATGAAGTTCCCGGCGAAGCCTTCCGCGTAGGCGGCCGGCTGGGGCTTGCCGTTTCGGTCCTTCAGGAAGAAGTGTCCACCCCGGAGCTCGGCGCAAACGCCGTCAGCCTGCGCCATGAACATCAAGATCGACAGGTTGTATTCGCCCCGGCGGTGGGCGGCGAAGCCCGACTTGAACATGCGCACGCGAGCAGGCAACGCGGCGGAGAGCTGCGCCTCGATCTCGTCTAGTCGGTCTTCGAAATGCGTCGCCATGACGGCGTCGGCCTCGTCTCCTTTGCCGGTCTCGATCAGCGTCTTGGTCTGCCACATACTGGGCAGCGGCATGTTGGGGTCGAAGAACCAGCCGCGGTTCGCGAGCTCAAGCACGGACGCCCGCAGCTCCACCGGAATCCGCAACATCACGTCGCCCAGGAACATCGCGACCGAGCCCAGCGCGGCGACGGCGGGGCGTACCTTGGCGAAGAACTCCTTCACTTGGTCCACGATGGAGTGGACGCCGCGCAGAAATTCGGGATGGGTCAGGACGCTGCCCACCGCCCTTGCGAGCTCGAAGATCTGCGCCATGTGCTCTGAGGTGAGCTGCGGTGGGCTAGTCGCGATTGGGCGCACCTCAGTCGACTGCGCGTCTCGCACCGGGAGTGCTGAAGAACTGGGCGAGGTGGTCGCGGAATCGGCGGTCTGCAGAGGATCCATGTCGGAATCATTAACTCCGAGCGCGGGCGCCGACACAAACGCCTGATACCTGGGCTGGCAGTCCGGCCAGAATCATTCGGGCTTCCCTTCTTCCTCTATCGCAAGCAGCACAACAACGTCGCGGTCACCAAGAACATGCCCGACGTGCCATCATCCAATGAAACCTCCCGCTTGATGTCGATGCCGTCGTCGATCCGTTCAATCGCATTTAGGACCGACAGCCCAGGATGCAGCTGCAGGTTGTTTCCCACATATTGTGCGTATCGCTCGATTGCGACGTGTCCCCACACGCGTTGGTAGAGAGGCACGGCATCAAACGCCGAGCCCTCTACCGCGGCGATGCCCACGATTTTGTCAGTCAGTACGTCGACCACGCGCTGCATCAAAAACTGCGTCGTCGTCATCTGTCCTTGGCCAATCGGCCGCGTGGGAGCCGTCTGCGCTTCCAACCACTCTGCCGTCGCTGCGAGATTCGCGGCATTAAAATGAATCTCCAGTCTGGACATCTTTTCACCTCGTCCGAATGTCGCTGCGCGTCCTTGTGGACGCGAGCCTTCACGTGCCGCTCTTGGCAGCCTTTTTACGTGCTCAGGCGCGCTTTATATGCCCCGGGGCCACTGGGCCACTGGGCCACTGGGCGCAGTATGCGCGAAGAGCTAGTGTTGCTCGGCCTCAGCACCTTGATCACGCCGGCGCGATGGGCTTCGTTCAGGCCGCTCACAACGCGCGAAATCCCCCTCGGCCTGCTCGCGCAGGGCCTGCCGTTCGCGGCGGTCAAGCCTGGACTCCTTCATAGCCGATGTAGCTCGCTCTGGGGCTCAGTATAGGGGAGCACCAAATGACCGTTGACGCTGCTTCCGCAGCCGACTCGGCTGCTCGCTGTGGCTCGCTGAGTGACGTGCATCTCGGCTGATCCAAGCTGTGGACCTACGCCACGTCCGGGGACACGATGCGATCCCTGGTAGCCGCCGTCCCACAAGATGGATGGCTGATGTAGCATTCGTCTTGCGGGGCGTTAGCTCAGTTGGTTAGAGCAGAGGACTCATCGAGAGGTGACCCGATCGCGAGAGCGACCGTGGAAAAACCGGGTGAATTCAGGGAAACCGTCAGTCAGTTATGACCCGGCAATCCTGAGCCAAGCTCACCGAAGGCAGGCCGAGAGGCCGGTAGGTGAGAAGGTGCAGAGACTAGGATGTGAGGAGCCGATCCGATAAGCATCCCACGAGCGCCCGGCACCCTAACGATTCGGTCGAGGGTGATGAGATAGTCCAGGGAACGGGGAAAGCCGTGCAAACCTGAATCCTTTGGTCGTTGGTTCAAGTCCAACACGCCCTACCACCCGCTTGTCCGAGAGGCCGCAGGCCGCTTTCTGGCCGGGCGGCGGCACCCGATCCCACCGACAGATGCTGCGTCTCTGACTGCCCGCTCCACGGTCAGTTTCTCGCCCGAGAAACTGACACCTGTCCCCATTGCGAGTTTCTCGGGCGAGAAACTGGGCCCCGCTTCGCGCAGCTTCTCCAACGACAAACTGCCGAGGCGTAGCCGAGTCCGGTTCCAAAGGTGGAACCTTTGGCACGGTATTTTGCAGGCTGGCGTAGCCAGGCTGTAAACATACCCAACGTGCCTGTCAGCAAAGAGCCACTCTGCCCGGCTTGGCTACATCTGACGCGGAATGACGCCCCGTGACGCGGCGTGACGCACCGTGACGCGGCCTGACGCAAGCGGACGAGATGAGACGCAGCGAGACACACTGCGCGCCAGAAGCCGCATCCGGCTGACGTTCGATGACGCAGCGAGCGAACGCGTGTCGCTAGATGACGCAATCCGTCGCCACCATGATCGGGCCAGCTCCTCGCGTTCAATGTGGCAAGCCTGCACGTGTCGGTGAATGTCGTTGGATGTCGCACAATGTCGTTATGTGTCGTTGTGAGCCACAATGCGTGCATGACGCCAGAGATCGAGCAGCGACTCGCCGACTTCATGCGCCGGCACAAGCCGGACGCGGCTCGGCAAGTCTTCGAAGCGTTCCGCGAGGAAATCGTGTGGCTGCACTTCCGAGGCTTCAGCGTGAAAACCACCTTTGAATACCTGAAGGAGGAGCATGGCGTTTCGTGCTCGCTGCGCACCTTCGAACGCTGGGTGAAGGCGAGCATCGACTTTGACGCGGAACCAGGCCCCAGTGAGCGCACGATCTCTGGGACGCCGAAGGGCTCATCGTCGTAGCCTTGCGACCAAAACAGCATGTTTCGGTAGACGCCGATGCGATTGCTGGGCAACATCGAATCTCTCCTCAGGGCCCAGTCCTGAGCGTCCTCTGAAGGGCACCCTAGTTGTGCCACCTTCGCCTGCAGGCACCCTCGCAGGCATGCACCGCGGGCCGGCTTTGCGCCGCGAGCATTAAGGGCGAGCCCTCTCGCCCGAATCCCTAAGAGCCTTAGGAATCGCAGCGACTTGACGCGGCAGCGAGCCACGGCAAGCTGTTTTGCGAACAACTGAGGGGTGCAACTTTGAAACTCTTGATCGACCTGGCTGCGCTGGCGCTGATGTGCGCCGTGCTGGTTGGACTCACGGTCCTCGGCTTCCTGTGTCTCAGGATGCAGGTACGCATGATTTGGCAGTTCGTGACCCTCTGCGCCACCGGCGCGCTCTGTGCAGCTAACGCCGTCCTGGAGGTCGTTGACAAGATCATTCACCGGCGCGCCCCGCCCACTCCGGAAAGCAAGGAAAACGAGCAATGAAACGCGTCATCGCCACACTCTCCCTTCTCGTCCTCGCCTACGCGAATGCTGCCGACGTGAAGACGCCGCCGCTGCCGCAACCCCCGCCGTATGGCGCGTACTTCCTCGACATGCTGCTTCAGCCACCGGCCGAGTACAAGGCTGCCCAGGAAGCGATCGCGCGTCACTATGGCTACAAGAGCAACGATGCTGCTGCGCGTGCCTGTATGGCCGCAACCCACGGCATGTGCTTCGGCGAGGCCGTCTCTCACCGCCGGGACGAGTCGCCAGAAATCGCCAAGTACGGGTTTAAGACGTGGCACGAGGCTGTGCGCGCCTGTGCGAAGAACTTCAAGCCTCGTGAATTCGGACCATACGACTACTGCCAAGCGGACCCGTTTCTGAAGCTTCGCATGTCGCAAATGGGGGCAGCTAAATGACCTCCGCGCCGCCGATCTTCGCCAGCATTTCTGATGCGGTCCTTCGACCGCTCCAACAATGGTCAGACGTGCCAAGCACGATCGTGACATGGGTCGCGCCGATGATTCTTCTCGGTTTGACGATCTCGATCATGTGGCACGGCTTCAACCTCATGCGCGGCGCCGGCGGGCATCATCACACGCTGGATCTGTTTGCGCACAGCATGCGCGCTTTCCTCGTGATGAGCCTGGCGCTGGCAGGCGGCGCATATGACGCGAACATCGTTGGCTTCGCTAAGGAGCTGCGAACTGACCTTGCGAATCTTCTCTCAATGGCTCCCCCTGGAACCAACTCATACGATGCGCTCGACCAGGCTCTGTTCAAGGCCGCCAACACGATGCAGAAGATGATGCCTTGGGTCTTCGACAACACGAACATTCTGATGGGCAACTTCGCCGGCCTCATCGGCTTGGCGGGCATGGGCTTCATGGTGGGTTGCATCGCTGTGTACGCGGCCCTCATCTGCGGCGAATTTATCCTGATCGACTTCGCGCTCGGGATTCTCTTCGCGGTCGGACCTCTGTTCGTCGCTTGCTTCGCGTTCCAAGCCACAGCACGGTTCTTCGACGGGTGGCTCGGTGGCGTCATGAAGTACACGCTCACGGCTGTCGTGATGAGCGCCGTTCTCGGGATCGGCCTTGGTCTGCTCAATCAGTACACAACGAGCATTGCACAACACTCTGACACCATGGACTTCATCGGCAGCACCGTTGCCGCTCTTGCATCAATCGTGGCCCTCATCATGATCACGCGACGCGTGCCCGAGATCGCCGGCAACATCGTTGGAGGAATCGGAATTTCGGTGTTGGGTCCCGCCGCGGCGAAAGCACCACTGGCGGCGATCAGCAGCGCAATGAAGGGCACTGCTCGTGGAGCCGCGAACGCCGGTGCTTACGCTGGCGGTGCGCTGTCCCAAACGCGAGCTGGCCAGGCGGTGGGCAAGGCAGTCGAAAGGCTTTCGGAGACCTCGATCGGCGAGCGCTCTCTCGCGATGATGCAGTCTGCCGGCCGCTTCTCGTCGGCGACGATGAACATGCAGGAGGGCAGCGTCGCGAACGCGTACCGTCTTGGCGCTCGCCAGGACGCCGGCATCGGTGTTGTGACAGGCCACCAAAGGCCAATGGGGGGAGCTGGCGCGTGGACAACGCCTGCCATCGACGTCATGTCGGGGCTGCCGAAGGCGCCCCCACCAGCCCCACCGCCGCCGGGAGCTTGAAATCGGCCCGCCTGGCGCGCTAGAACCGCCTAGGACGCGATTTCTCGAAGTGGCTGCACGGTCGAGCGCTGCAGGCGACCGCGGGCCTCTGATCGTCAGATTCCACCCGCGCTCACGCGCCGCCTGCTAACGCAGGCTCCCAGCACGGCGGGGCCTGCAGCCCCCCGGCCCCCCGGGGGCTGCGCCCCCCGCCGGCGGCGGCTCCCCCCATCCGGTCGACCGAGAACGAGAAGGTACGCGCGCGACACGAAGTGCGGCGCCCGCAGGGCTGATTTCCCGGCGCAGTCAGCCTACCGCCCGAATTGGAGCCTCGTGGGCGGTGCCCCACCCATTCGTTTCAGCGGTGGACGCCCTGCTTACCTGTCCACAGTCCGCGAGCGGCCCTTAGCTAGGCCGCAGTTGGCCGCCGCTCATCACTTCCGCACCGTGTGAGCAGAACGGCCGTGAAGGCCAAGAGCGGACCTTGCCGCGCTTTTCTTGATGAGCCGAGAACCGGCTCCTCCAGGAGGTGAGGCCGCGGAGACAACGCGACTTCCCCGTGGTCAGCGCTTCGGAGGCGCGGTATAGGAAGAATTACAGGGAACAATACAGGTTATTGTGGGGGGGCGACTTCACGTGAGCAAGGGCGGGCGACGGGGGGTGATTTCACGTCCGCGCGGGGGGTGATTTCACGTGGACAACCGACGGCGCCTCGAAACATGGGGGGCGATTTCACGTTGATAACCATGCGCGGCTTCAGCTCGGCAACGTGGCGTCGGGGCACATCACGCTTGCCGGCCCGCGACACACGCTTTTAGCGCCAGCGCTGGACACCGCGACCTTAAGTTCTTGGCTTCGGCCGCGTCGCCGGCGCCCGTTCGGCTTGCGGCTAGCGCATGCTTCCTCCGTTCAATGTGCGTCACCAGCGAATCAGGTTGCCCCGCTGCGCGCCAGGCTGCTTGAGCAAGCCCACCTAGCGCGCGCCTTCGGCGTCGCTCCCAAGCCGTGGATGATCCTTTAGATCGCCTGCCGCCTCAAGACCGCGGAGAAGGTGGTGGCCCACGCGATCGCCAAGGAGGTCACGCCGCCGGCCATGCTTGCGGAAGTCGGCGCCGTCAGAACCCAAAACAGGCAAAATTAGTCATCACAGAGGGGACCTGCCATGACCGTGATCACCGAAGCTGAACGCCGCATCGCTTTCGATCAAGCGCTGGCGAACACGCGCGTTGAAGGTCACGTCCCGAGCCCGGAATTCCTCGCCGAGTGCGAAGCCGTCATCACAGGGCGACTGACGCACGAGCAGGCGGTCGAGGCGGGCATTGGCCGCGTGCTCAAGGAGCACGGCCTGACAACTGACGCGCGGGCAGATGTCTCCGACGTTCGCTGATCCCTACTCGCACCCCTCACAGCTCCGCATTTCGCAATACGCAGGGACTGGGCCACGCGAGTTGCTGACAGCCTGAACGAGGCCGGAACACTCGTGCGCTTGCTTAAGCTTCAGAGCTCACAAGCGAGTCCAGGCGATGCCTGCACCGTCAGACCGGGGAGCGACCGGCGGCGGTGAACTGCTCAGCAGGAGCCCCTTGCCCAAGATCCGTTTCACGTTGGCCCGTGGATAGACCACCTGCACCTTGCGAAGCGCCGTGAGGAACTCGGACTTGAAGTCCTTGTCGGCCTCTTTGCCAACGTATTCCTGAGCGAACTGTTGCTTGAGAGGGCGCCACTCCAACATGATCGGCTTTCCCTCAATCCGATGCAGTCGATGCGCGAGCCACGTGTAGACGTCCAAGGCAAGAGCCGACCCCTTCAAGGCATGCAGGGCGCGACGATCCAGCGGGACGGCGCTTTCAAACAGAGACTTGCTGTACGACTCGGAGAGGACCATGACTCCCGGCCAGAGGGAACGTTGCCTGTTCGGGCCGTCGCGTCTTACCCAAGCATCGAATTGCTCGACAGGTTGGCCATTGAACGTCCGGCCTCGGTAACCAAGCTGCAACCGGCACGCTGCCAACGCGTGCATTTGCGTTCTGAGCGTGGCAAACCTGTGGCCGTCGCTCGACATGCCCATCATCCGCAGGAACCCTGCGGCGCTCTCTCCGATCGGAATTTCCCGCGTGCGGTTCATGACAGCATACGTGGACACCCAGGCAAGGGCGAGTCGCGGCATGGCGCCGTAAGGGAGCTGCATCTGCACCGGGCCGTTCCCGAGATCCAGGTGTCCAGCCTGAACGCTGAGCCAAGCTGCACCCTGCCGCCGCATGAATGTGTCACCGAAGACCTTCTTGCGCGGTAGTCCCAACTGGCACAGGATCGAGTGCATGAAAGAAATGTCAGCACTCGCGGGAGGAGTGACCGCGATTGCTTCGCCAACCGCAAGGAGCTTGTCGGAGCGGGCCCTCCGTGAGCGCAGAGACTCGGATGACCCATCAAAAGCTGGCAGGAGGTCGACCTGGGCGGACGCTGCGTGCGACACCACCTATTGACCGGACAGAATGACGGCAATCTCTGAGGTTCTGAAGTAGACGCGCCGCCCGATCTTCAATCTTGTCGCGTTCACTCGACGCGCCCATTCGCTGGTGTTCGATGCGCGCAGACTGATCCGCAGGCCCTCAGACGACCGATGCAGCACCTTTGCCAGCGCTTCGATGCTGAGCAAGCAGCCGTGTTCGGCGAGCAGTGTCTTCTCGATGTCCATCGTTCCCCCAAATCAATCGAACGCATTCGCAAGGTGGCGGTGATAGTCCCATCGTTGCGCTATAGTCACAAAATCATTAATTGGACGTCTTGGTTGATTTTGTGAATGCGGCCCTCAACCGAAAGGAAAGGCATCAGGGCGCAAGTCCTTGGGAGAGCTGCGACCCCGGCATTGCCGCGGCGATCAGAAAATTGACTCGGCTGTGGGCTCCGTTCTCGACGCGCTCCAGGCGATACCCGCTTTACCGCCTCTTTGGAGAGATCGTCGGACCTGCCTGGGCGACTTACGTCGCTGCCTTTCCGAAGCGCCACTTCATGCGAGCTGAACTGGTCCGGCTGGATCTTCGCGAGGGTGCGCGGGTGTTGGGTTTTGATGGGGTCCGCGATCGCATCCGGAGCATCGCAAAGACCGCGTCGGATGCGCGACCGCGCAAGTCGCCCATCACGTTGTCGGACTGGACCGTTAGGGCGCGCCGAAACAGGCCAACGGCCACCGTCGACAATGTGCTGAGCGACACGCTGGCCTCGCTGATCGATCTCGCAGCAGGCTGCGCGAGAAAGAGGCCTCGCACGACTACGACTGTCGATAGCGTGAACGCCCTCCGTGGCGAGGAGCACTGCCGCTTCTGCGGCAACGAACCGGAGGTCAAGTCGTATCTCAGCGCATCACCGGCACTCCGCGAAGTCACCTGGCCGCACGACCACGGCAACTTGGTGCCGAGTCTCAGCGGCCGCTACTGCATCGATCACCGGCCGCGAAATCACGACGGACGCTGGAACCCCGAATACAAGCGCGCTCTCCGCGCTGCGAAGGAGCTTGACCTCGAGTCGCAACGCCTCGCGCGCCAAAGTGCGAGCACGTCAATGCGCGCATCGAGATCTGGGAATGTCGTTGTGGACGACTTCTATCTGGCTCTGATCCAGCGCAGGCTACTCTTTCCGAGTGATCAAGGCGAACTGCGAGACCTTGCAGCTCGACTCGTGCGAAACAAGGTCAGTGACATCAAGAAATTCATGGTCGTGTTGAAGGCCGCGGGATACAAGCAACGGGAAATCGCCGCGCGTTGCGGGATCTCTGCGCAAGCGGTCTCGAAAGCGCTTAAGTCGTTGCCGGCGGAGTATCGGCTTGACGCATGAACTCTGCGCAGATCGTCGCTAGCCATTGATGCTTGAGGGCGAGTCGGGAAGAAACAGGAGAGGGCTCGGCTCGTCGTCCTAACGAAGAGCCGTATAGAGAGCGAGCAATAGTCGCGCCCTGCTAGGTCGAGCCCGTGGCTCGCTCGTTGTGGTCGTCTGCGGGCAAATAGTGACGCTTCAACAGGCCCACAAGCGCCGTCGCATCCGCCCGTTGCGCTTCGGCCAGCACCTCCTTGCCCTCGAGGACGTGAAGTTCGTAGAGACCGGAGCGCCGCAGTTCATTGAAATGTCGCACTGCCGTTCGGGCGTTTTCGGTGAGCCGACCGGTGGTCCATAAGAGAAAGTGTTGACGCATGTCCCTGAGGTCGAACTGTCGCTCTGCGAATCGTCGAACGACCGGGAGGCGTCGATGCAGCCACTTGTCTACCTCGTCGTCATCCACGGTCCCTCCGGGACGAGGTGCCTTGCATTCCACAGCGACCAGGTCGCGATTGCTGCGGACGAGGACGTCAATTTCTGCGCTTCCATCTTCGGTGTGCACAAGCAGATTCATCGAAACCTGTGCGTTGGGATATCGCCGCCGCAAGACTTCGGCCGTGATCATCTCGAAGAACGCACCTCTCATCGCGCCGAACGCACCCTCGATTTGAGTTAGTCGAGTGAAAAGTTCCAGAAATTTTTCGACATCGGTCAATTGCGCTGCCGCCTGCGACAACACTTGGATCAGCTGCGTGAACGCCGCGGCCAGCTCACGACCAAATAAATTCTCGACCGTCGCGGGCACGACACCGATTTCGCGAAGCTTCTGGAAAGCCTCCGGCGAAAACTCGCTTGCTACAAACATGTGCAGCGTGCGCCCCACCTTCTTCAGCATCGAGAGGGTGGTGCACTTGTGCAGGAATGGTGCGATGGATTCCAGGGTCATTGCGTGGCCGAGGAGCACGTCGCAGACGAAGAATCCGGGATGTGGCCGCTGCCCTTTCCGATCGGTCCGAAGCGGCGCCAAGTACGAGGGAGCAGCCAGATCCCAGCAAAACGTACCTACCTGGGGAAGCTTGTCACCTGCACCGCGATGCTCAATGCGCGCCGAGCTACCGACCGCGAGATTGCGGGCCCAGTTGTGAACGGCCTGGAGCAGCACCTGCTCCGCTACCAATCGGGCCTTCAATCGCGACACGGAGCCGGAACTGATTTCCGTGCCCTGGCTCAGCGCGACACAGGTTCCGATTCCCGGGATGTCGAACTCCCTGACCAAATTCGCGGCTTTCAGCCGCTCCAGAACTGTTTCGGCGCCAACGTGTCCTTTCTGTCGGACCGGCGCTCCGCTTGCAGACTCAAAGTGCGCGCGAGGCATTACGCCGGCGCGCGCGCGGAGAGCCGCGAGCGCGGGACCATATGCTTTGCTTTTTTCAAGAAGGGCTGTGGTCAGTGCGCTCCAGAATGCCGCAGTCCCATACTGCTCGTCCAAATAGGTGAACCGCGCATTCCGTTCGAACGGGATGCCCTTCAGGCGAGAAACCCCTTCGCTCCGATGAACTCTTTGACGGGCCGCTTCCAGTGAGATCCCCGCCCGCGCAGCGAGGTCCTGCGCGAGTGTCGAGCTTAGACACGGCCCACGATCTTTCAAGATTCGTCGGATTTGATCAGTCATGGAGTGCTGTCACACTGCGCTATTTATAAGATACCTACAACGCGATTCTTGCTGAACCAACAGAGTAAAGACTACTTACGAATCAACAGCTTACAGGCCAATTTTCGGCCCTGCCAGCAAACCCCTTGTCACGGTGACCGAAACGAGTGATGGACAGAAAGTATTCAAAGGGACGGGCGCCCTCGATTTCGGGCCACTGGCCCCAGCTAGGGGCTAGCCCCCTCGTGGGCACCGTCCGACGTCGGTGCGTCAAGCCCCGCCGCTTGCCGTGCGACTGATTCCGAAAGGGCCGCACTCGCGAGCGCTAAGCAGAACGTGGCGTCTCCGCGGCTGTACCACTCCGGCGCGCCGTCTTGCTCGTTCACGTGGTGTGCCAAGTGTGTGTAGTGCCTGGCCGCTTCCTGCAGGAACAGCGCCCGCTCGCGCTTCGTCATCGACTCACGCGTCTCGCGGGATTCGCGATACTTCGATGCCGCCGCGCGCACTATTTCTTTCTCGCCGGAGGAAGCGACAAGGCTGTCCATGACCTTTCGGCAAAGCGACACGACCGGCTCGTAGTGGCCGCGGAGGAGCTGCTCCCGTGCTTGCTCGAGCAGACGGTGAGCTGAGACGAATTGGTCACCGCCGGGTCGCGCAGGAAAAACGAGTGAGAAGACCATGGTGCGCTGGTAGTCCATCTGCTCGAGGATTTGAGTCCACTCGGTTAGCCGGATCGTGTGGTCAATCGAGTCGTGCATCGGCTGCGCCTGCTCGCGCACTCGGGTTCTTGCGTTGGCGTTGCCTGGCTGGACGCTCAATTCCTCGACCCATCCGTGGGCGATCGCAGAAAGATTGAGCTGGAAATCAACATCATCGCCATTCCGGATTTGTTCTAACTCGGCGAGCTTGCCAGGCGTGAGTTCGATGGACAGGGCAACGTTGGCCGTGTTCTCAAAATCGTACGTTTGAACGATTGTTGAACTCTGAGGAATAGCGGTACCGAGCGGACGCATGCCTGCCCCTTTGCGGCCGCAATTCACACTCGCCTGCCACTCTCTGATCGATAGCTTGTCGTGAGACCGTTCGTGCGCTGCCGTTCGGATTTGGATGTTGAAGATTAATTCGTAGCCTCCGAGCAGTCGGCGGCCGGAGGCCCCTTGAACTCGGCACTCCGTCGCGGTGCGCCCTGTTGTGAAAGAAAAGCTCACTTGTCCTCCTCGTTCATCGCTCGTGTCGCCGGCTCTTTCTCATGCCCGTGGTGCGAGGTTGAAGTGCAGCTCGAACATTTCTTCTCGTTCACCGTCTACCCGGGGCACAAACCGCCGACCATCGTTTCATCCGAACGGCGGCTTCTTCATGAGGTCCTGACCCTGGACGATGACATTGCACCATCTGCGCGCTCTTGTAATGGCGTTGTACAAGAGTCGCCGCTTGGCTTCCTCGTCGCCCCCGATAGCGTACGGCCACATCAGCACTACGCCGTCGAACTCGCGATTCTTGGCCTGGTGCACCGTCATCGCGAGCAATCCACTATCTCCAGACCTAGCCTGATGTCGCCTGATACCCACGTAGCGGTGCACATGGTCCAGGATTTCCGACTTGCCCGTCTCCGCGCGACCAGTCGTGCTCGCCGTTCGCTGAAGGCACGCAATCGTCTGTTCGACGGGTCCGCTACGAGGCAATGCGCGCAGTACCTCAATGGCGGCGGCGAAAGAACAGGCATCTGGGAGTTGCAGGCCGTCAGTGAGCCTGACCATCTCGTCTGACTCGGACTCCTCCCACCGAATGGGAAACGGCCCTGCATCCTTGTTCTTCCCGCTCGGCTTGGTCTGCGCGTGCACGATCGTGCCCTTCACCCACTTGTCCCGGATGGTTGGCGCAATGACGGCCACGGATCCCCCATTGCGCCACTTAATCGCCGAGGCAAGTTGCGCGGCCGCCAGCGGCAGACTGGGACCGGCCATGATCTTGAACTTCTTCTTCGACTCCGGAGGCTTGCCCGCGCGGATCGCTTCCGCGGCGCCCAACAAATCCTGGACATTCGTCCGTCGAGGCTCGGGCAGCGTCTCGGGCTTGCAGACTGTCGGCAACCACTTCTCGAGCGGATTGGGGCGTAGCTCGGGATTGAGACATTGGAACTCGTCGGCGGCCAAGAAGACACGCGCCACCTGCGACAGCGCCGCGACAATCGCCAGCCGAGGCGTCGTCAGGTCCTGCGCCTCGTCCACGACGATGATTGGAAAGCTGCCTGCGAGCCACCGCTTTAGCGCTGGGTCGGCGAGCATGTCGGCTGCGCACTTGCACTCGGCCTCGTACGACCCGGCATCGCCGGGCAGCGGCAACCCGAGATGAGTTCCCAAGCTGCGCCAGCGTTGCCGCACGCGCCATGCCAAGCTATCCACAGTCATGCAAGCGTACCGCCTCGCCAGGCCCTGCAGCGAGTCGAGCCGTTCGTTCAGTCGGCGCCGCGCGCCGTGCATGAACGCGAGAGCCAAGACCTGCTGCCCCTCCTGAAGCGGGTGCTCAATAAGGGTCAGGCTGAGCATATGCATCAGCCGATGGGTCTTCCCATAACCGGCGGGCGCGTCGACTGCCCAGACCGTCATGGCTGGAAAGTCCGCACGCGCGGATGTCCCGCAGGCTCGGCAAACCTCGGAGAAGCGATCCCCATACAGGTGTCGCTCATCGCGTTAAGCAGCTCGCGCGCCCGGGCCACACAGTCCGGAACCGCGATCACCGTCTCGGCGATGGCCTCATAGGAAACGTTGTCGGACTTGAGGCCGCCTTGACCCTTGGTCTTCAAGCGCTGCACCAAGTCGGGCACCGATGCCGACGGTTGGGGCAACGACGAATTCGCGAGCGCCGCAAGGAACGCCACTTCGTCGGCGCCTGCGACCCAACCGATCATGTCCTCGACCATCCAGTTCTCCGGCCAGCGCAGGATAAGCTGGGGCGGCGTGGCTCTTGCTTCGAGCTCCGTCACGTAACCCGTACCAGCGGCGTCACCATCGACTAGACAGACCACTATCGCGTGCAGCTTGGAAAGATGATCGTAGGTGACCACCACGCTGCCGTCATGCGTCGGGACAAGACCCAGGTGGGCGTCGAACCGGCATTCATGCGAGGCGTCCCAAGACTGATGGGCATCGACGATGCGGACCAGCAACCGTATGAGGTCCACATCGATCCGCCCCTCGGGCACCAGAACTACGTCGTGCATAAGAGCAGCGATCGTGTCTAGGCGGTTGAGCTCGAACAGTTTACGCACAGCATTCGGCGTGGCTTGCTCCAGCACGGCACTGGCCAAGTTCTGGCACGTCAACGTTCCGCCCTCGTTGCGCAGCACCGAGAGTCCTCGCGAGTCCGAGAGCGCCGCGACCATCGGCGAATGAGTCGACACGATGGTCTGTGTCGACAGCGCCTGAAGGCGGTGAACGATGCGACGCTGCAGGGCGGGCGGCACGTGCAGTTCCGGCTCTTCGAGCGCTATCCAGAATCCTTGGCCGGCCAGAGCGCGTCGACGGCCGAACTGCAGCAGCAGCAGCAGCCATTGCAGCGACACGAGACCGCTGCCGTGGCGCCGCGCGGGGACACTCCAATCGGCGCCCTCGTGTACATAATGAGGCACCACGGCGTCCAGCACTCCCTCACTGTCCGTCGACGTGACCCGCAACTGCAGTTTGGGCTTGGACGAGAAGAACCCGCTCAGTTCGGTGTTGAGGTCCGTGATCAGCTCGGTCAGATTCGGATCTTCCTCAAGCGGCTTGGCCGGTTTGCGAAGTGCATCGCGCTCCTCGATGACGGCGGCGGCGGGCAGCCCGCCGCCGCTGGCAACGACGCGCCTGAAAAGCTCCGACCCGAACGAGATCACCTTGTCCCAAGCCCGGTTGGCCGGCACCAGGAAGAGGCCCACTTCCCGAATCAGCGCGAGCGGCACGGAGACCCAAGTTCCCTGCTCGAACACATCAGGGGCGTTCGGGTCATCGTGGAAGTAGCGCGCGGTCTCCACCTCCAGGGTGTCCTTGTCGAAGCGGGCAGCGAACGCGATCTGGCAAACCAGCGAAGAAGCGTTGTCGGTGCGCACGGCGTGGACGGTCGAATTCGTCGGATCCAGCCACTTGGGTACGCCGCGGTTGTCGCCGAACCATGAGGGATAGACGGTGAAATCGTCGTCCTTAAACCCACCCACGGTGGCCACGATCTTGATCCGATCCTGCGGCTTGGGACGACCGCCATAGAAATCGTGCTCGGTCAGCGAGCGGACAAGTCGGTCTCGTCCGAACAGTAGGGCCAGGGCCTCAATAATGGTCGTCTTGCCGCAGTTGTTGGGCCCGACAAGTACCGAGTGGCGTCCGAGCGCGACGCGGCCCGTCCGAATACCGCGGAAGTTTGTTATCTCGAGCAGGACCAGTCGCATCGCACGCACGCTCCCTTGCTGCAATGCTACAGACTATCGCGCTTAAGCTCTACACGCACGGCGACAACAGCGTGGAGCGGAGTTGCTGGTGACGTGTGTCGTTGCTCACGCCTTCAGCTTGTCAAGCTTCGCCACCAAGTCCTCGGCACGCAAGTGCGTATAGCGCTTCAGCATCTGCATGGACCTGTGGCCGCTGATTGCGGACACCTCCTGATCGCTCAGCCCACGTTCGACGAATCGACTCACGGCTTCGTGCCTCAAGTCGTGAAAACGGAAGTCCGCGCATCCGACTGCCCGTTTGATGTCGAGCCAAATCTTGTTGAAGTTGTACGGTCGACGCTTGCCGTCACGCCCGGGCTCGCCGAAGAACACAAGATCGGTGTCTATCGGTCGAAGGGAATTGGTCAGCGCCTTCTTGAACAATGCGGTCGCTTGTGCGTTCAACGGCACGGTGCGAGGTAGCGTGTTCTTCGTTTCGACCAGGCGCACTACACGACGCGACAAATCGACCTGACCTCGACGCAGGCTCGTGATCTCTGACGAGCGCATGCCGGTCGCAAGTGCAATGCGCACGATCCAGCCGAGCATCGGGTTTGAGTGTCGGTCAACGGCCGCGAAGAGCGCGGCTTCTTCATGCGCGTCGAGTCGCCGGTTTCTCCCTGCGCCTGGCGCCGGCCGGCGCACGTTCAACACCGGGTTGTACGTCAGGCCCAAGCCCCACTCCTTCACGGCAACCGTGAAGAGGTGCCCTAGAAGAGCCAGCTCAAGACGAACGGTATTGGTCGCGCGAGGGACTGGCATACCGTCTTTGCCCTTGCGGTCCTCGCCGGCGAGGCGCGCGTCTCGGTAGTGCGAGATCAATTCCGGAGTGATCGCCGCGAGGGAGTATTTCCCGAAGTGCTCGACCAACGGAACCGACCGCCTGAGCTCGCCAACCTGTGTCAGCGGCCGCTTCGTCGGCGTCACCTCGTCCAGGTAACGTCGGATGGCCCTTTCAAAGGTGAGGCGCTCCGACGGCGCGCGCTGCACATAGAGGCCGCGGACCATCTCGTCTTCCGCTCGCCGTGCCCAATCCTCCGCGTCCTTCTTGAGTCGGAACGTCTTGATCGTTGTCGGGAATCCCGTCTTCCGAATGACCGCCTTCCACGTGCCAGAAGGAGTCTTGACGATGGTGGGCATGGGCGCTCGGTTCAGTGGTGTGATTCACGACTGTACCGCAACTGTACCGATCGCCATTTTGACCCGACCTTCCTAGGCCGGAAACCACGCGGAATCCGCATGGATCCTAGGTCTTATGTTGGTGCGAAGGTGGTGGACTGGGGGATTATGAGTCCTCTGCTCTAACCAACTGAGCTAACGCCCCCCGCGGCCGATTCTACGAGCCGGGGCGGTTGTGGCTCAGCGCGTTGCTGACCAGCTTCGACGTGATGTCCACGATCTGGATCATGCGGTCGTAGGGCATGCGCGTGGGGCCGATCACGCCCACGGTGCCGACCACCTGCCCGTCGACCTCGTACGGGGAGGTGACCACCGACAGCTCCTCGAACGGAACGACCTGGCTTTCGCCGCCGATGAAGATGCGCACGCCCGCCGCCTGGCTGGAGATGTCCAGCAGGCGCATCAGCTGCGTCTTCTGCTCGAACAGGTCGAAGGCGCGCCGCAGCTGGCCCATGTCGCTGGAGAAGTCCTGCACCTGCAGCAGGTTGCGCTCGCCGGAGATCACCACCTCGTCCTGCTGGCTCATCGCCTCGGAGCTGGCCTCCACCGCGGTCTGCATCAGCACGGCGATCTCGCCGCGCAGGCTCTCGACCTCCGCCTTCAGGCGCTCGCGAACCTGCTCGATCGCCATGCCCGCGTAGTTGGCGTTCAGGTAGTTCGCGGCTTCGATCAGCTGGCTCTGGGTGTAGTCCTGCGCCGTGAAGACGACGCGGTTCTGCACGTCGCCGTCGGGCGACACGATGATCACCAGGAAGCGTTTCTCCGACAGCCGCAGGAACTCGATGTGACGAAAGACCGAGGACCGCTTGGGCGCCATCACCACCCCGACGAAGTGCGACAGGTTGGACAGCAGCTGCGCCGCGTTGGAGATCACCCGCTGCGGCTGGTCGGCCGCCAGGCTGGGCGCCGACAACAGCTGCTCGCGCTGCGCCGTGAGCATCGTGTCGACGAACAGGCGGTAGCCGCGCGCGGTGGGGATCCGCCCGGCGGAGGTGTGGGGGCTGGCGATCAGGCCCAGGTCCTCCAGGTCCGCCATCACGTTGCGGATGGTGGCCGGCGACAGCTCGAGCCCCGAGGCGCGCGACAGCGTGCGCGAGCCGACCGGCTGGCCCTCGGCGATGTAGCGCTCGACCAGCGCTTTCAGCAACAACTTGGCACGGTCATCGAGCATCATGGACTGCCTTAATTTTAATCAGAGTCGCCGCGCCGGGGGCCCTCGTCCGGGCAAGACCCGCCGGCCGGGGGCCGCGTGGTCGCGGCGCCGGCCACGCGCGCGGCGCCGGCGGCCGGGCGCTGGTCCGCATCATGCGCCGCGGGCCGGCCCGCCTTGTGGGGCGGATGGCACAGGGCGCGGCCGCCCCGGTTGTCGGGGCGCGGCCGCCGCCGATAATCAGGCGATGAAATCCCAGTTCCGCCAGGTGGCGCTGATCGGCAAGTACCACGCCGCCGTCTCCCAGGCCGCCGCGGGGCTGACGCGCGCCGCCCTGGAGGACATCGGCCGCTTCCTGGGCAGCCAGGGCTGCGACGTGGCGATCGAGCGCGAAACGGCGGCCAGCACCGGCCTCGCCGGCTACACCGTGCTGGACCTCGCGGCCATCGGCGAGCAATGCGACCTGGTGCTGGTGGTCGGCGGCGACGGCACGATGCTGGGCGTCGGCCGCCAGCTGGCCCGCCACGGGGTGCCGCTGATCGGCATCAACCAGGGCCGGCTGGGCTTCATCACCGACATTCCGCTGGACCACTACCGGGGCATCCTGGAGCCGATGCTGCACGGCGCCTACGAGGAGGACCTGCGCAGCCTGATGCACGCGCAGGTGTTTCGCGACGGCCAGTGCGTGTTCGACGCGCTGGCCATGAACGACGTGGTCGTCAATCGCGGCGCCACCTCGGGGATGGTGGAACTGCGGGTCGAGGTCGACGGCCATTTCGTCGCCAACCAGCGCGCCGACGGGATGATCGTCGCCTCGCCGACCGGATCCACCGCGTACTCGCTGTCGGCGGGCGGGCCGCTGGTGCACCCGTCCACCAGCGGCTGGGTGCTGGTGCCGATCGCGCCGCACACGCTGTCCAACCGGCCGCTGGTGCTGCCGGAGGTTTCCGAGATCACGATCGAACTGGTCTCCGGCCGCGACGCCAGCGCCAACTTCGACATGCAGTCGCTCGCGTCGCTGCTGCACGGCGACCGCGTCACG
Source organism: Ramlibacter sp. (assembly GCF_035554825.1). Lineage (GTDB taxonomy): Bacteria > Pseudomonadota > Gammaproteobacteria > Burkholderiales > Burkholderiaceae_C > Ramlibacter. The sequence goes on from NZ_DATMHS010000137.1 coordinate 60,792, forward strand.
GTGCGCCGCTCGGAGCATCGCGTGCGGTTCCTGCACCCGGTCGGCTGGACCTACTTCGACACACTCCGAGAAAAATTGCACTGGAACGAGGGGAACTGATGAGCCTGCGGCGCATTGCCCTGCGCGACTTCGTCATCGTGCGCGAACTCGACCTGGACTTTGCCGGCGGGTTCAGCGTGCTCACCGGGGAGACCGGCGCCGGCAAATCGATCCTGGTCGACGCGCTGCAGCTGGCGCTGGGCGCGCGCGCCGAAGGCGGCGTGGTGCGCGAAGGCGCGGCACGGGCCGAGATCAGCGCGGAATTCGACGGCTCGCCCGCCCTGCTGGCCTGGCTGGAGCAGGCCGGATTCGAGTCCGAGGACGGGTTGCTCCTGCGCCGCAGCATCGATGCCCAGGGCAAGAGCCGCGCCTGGATCAACGGCAGCCCGGCCACCGCCACCCAGCTGCGCGAGCTGGCCGAGCAGCTGGTGGACATCCACGGCCAGCACGCGTGGCAGAGCCTGACCCGGCCCGACGCCGTGCGCGAACTGCTCGACGCCTATGCCGGCGTGAACACGCAGCCGCTGGCGCAGCTGTGGCAGCGCTGGCGGGCGGCCCAGCGCACGCTGGCCGAGGCGCGCGCGGCCCAGGATTCGCTGCAGCGCGAGCGCGAGCGGCTGGCCTGGCAGATCGGCGAGGTCGACAAGCTGGCGCCGGGCGCCGACGAGTGGGACGAGCTCAACGCCAGCCACACGCGCCTGGCCAACGCGCAGGCGCTGCTCGAGGCCGCGCAGGGCGCCTTGCAGGCGCTCGAGGGCGAAGACGGCGGCGCCGCCTCGCAGCTGGCGCGGGCCCAGGGCCTGCTGGAGGGGCAGGAACACGTGGAGCCGGGCTTTCGCGAGTTCGCGCAGGTGCTGGCGTCCAGCCTCGCGCAGGCGCAGGACGCCGCCCACTCGCTGCACGCCTACCTGCGCAAGACCGACCTCGATCCGCAGCGGCTGGCCCAGCTCGACGAGCGCATGTCGCAGTGGATGTCGCTGGCGCGGCGCTACAAGCGCGCCCCGGCCGAGCTGCCGGCGCTGCTCGCTTCCTGGCGAAGCGAGCTGGCGCGGCTGGACGCAGCCGCCGATCTCGGCGCGCTGGAGGCGGCGGCCCGGGCCGCGGAACAGGCCTACCTGGCGGAAGCGCAGGCGCTGTCCAAGAGCCGCTCGAAAGCGGCGCCGCAGCTGGCCAAGGCGGTATCGCTGGCGATGCAGGGCCTGGGCATGCAGGGCGGCCGCTTCGAGGCCAGGCTGGAGCCCACCGGCGAACCAGGCGCCGGCGGGCTGGAGCAGGTGAGCTTTCTGGTCGCCGGCCACGCCGGAACCACGCCGCGCCCGGTCGGCAAGGTGGCTTCGGGCGGCGAACTCTCGCGCATCGCGCTGGCGATCGCCGTCACCACCAGCCGGCTCGGCACGGCCCAGACGCTGATCTTCGACGAGGTGGACGCCGGCGTCGGCGGCGCCGTCGCCGAGACGGTGGGCCGCCTCATGAAGCAGCTCGGCCGCGACCGGCAGGTGCTGGCGGTCACCCACCTGCCGCAGGTCGCGGCCTGCGCCGACCACCATCTGGTGGTGTCCAAGCACTCCGATCGCGCCGGCCCTTCGAGCACCGTGGCCGCGGTGCATGGCGAACAGCGCGTCGGCGAGATCGCGCGCATGCTGGGCGGCGAGAAGCTGTCGGGCACGACCCTGGCCCATGCCAAGGAGATGCTCTCCACGGCGGCCGTGGACGCGGCCAAGCCATGACGCTGGAAGTGGTCCTCATCACCGGCATGTCGGGCTCGGGCAAGTCCGTCGCCCTGCACGCCCTGGAAGACGCCGGCTACTACTGCGTCGACAACCTGCCGCCGGAACTGCTGCTGCCCTTCGTGGCCCTGGAGCGCAAGAGCAGCGCCGAACGGGTGGCGATCGCAGTGGACGTGCGCAGCGCCACCTCGCTGCCGCTGGTGCCCGCGCAGCTGCGCGAACTGCGCCGCGAGCACGTCAACGTGCGGCCGCTCTTCCTGGACTCGACCACCGACACCCTGGTGCGCCGCTTCTCCGAGACCCGGCGGCGCCACCCGCTGTCGAGCGCGGCCGCGAATTCGCAGGAGCCGCGCGACGGCCAGCGGGCGCTGGTGGATGCGATCGAGCTGGAGCGCGAGCTGCTGGGCGAGCTGCGCGAGCAGGCCCACGTGATCGACACCAGCGTGATCCGGCCGACGCAGCTGCAGGCCTACGTGAAGTCGCTGCTGTCCGCGCCCGTCAGCCAGTTGACGCTGGTGTTCCAGTCGTTCGCGTTCAAGCGCGGCATTCCGGTCGACGCGGACTTCGTGTTCGACGTTCGCATGCTGCCGAACCCGCACTACGAACCGACGCTGCGCGACCTCACCGGCCGCGACGAACAGGTGCAGGCCTTCCTGCGCCAGCATCCCGACGTGCAGCGCATGAACGAGCGGATCGCCCAGTTCATCGACGAGTGGCTGGAACCGCTGGCGCGCGACCACCGCAGCTACGTGACGGTGGCGATCGGCTGCACCGGCGGGCAGCACCGCTCGGTGTATCTGGTCGAGCAGCTCGCCGCCTGGTTCGGCCAGCGCTGGACGGCGCTCAAGCGCCACCGCGAGCTCGACGCCGGCTAGGGAAATTCAGTCCTGCAGCAGCAGGCGCTGGACCGGCGCCGGCAGGCCGATCTGCCCGAACTGCGCCGGCGACATCCACGCCCCATCGCGCCGCTGCAGCGCTTCGGGGCGCACCCGCACGGCGACCGAATGCAGGTACAGGTCCTTGTGGGTCAGCACGTGCAGGAAGGGCGGCGCCTCGCGCCAGTCGCGCTGCTCGTGGCCGTCCAGGGCCGCGCCGAGTTCGTCCGCGCTGCCGAAGACGGGCAGGCAATACAGGCCGGCCCAGATGCCCCGGGGCGGGCGCTTTTCCAGCCACACCGCGCCCTCGTCGGTGGCGGCGCGCAAGAGCCACAGCGACTGCGAGCCGCGGCGCAACTGCCGCGTCTTGACCGGGTAGTGTTCCGGCGTGCCTTGGCGGCGGGCGACGCATGCGCTGGCCGCGGGACACAGCAGGCAGGACGGGTTGCGCGGCAGGCAGATCGTCGCGCCCAGGTCCATCAGGCCCTGGGTATAGGCGGGCATGCAGCACTGCAGGTCGCGCCTGGGCAGCAATTCCTGCGCGTATCCCCACAGCTGCCGCTCGTTGCCGGCCACGGCGAGGTCGGCGTCGAAGCCGAGCACCCGCGTCAGCACCCGCTTGACGTTGCCGTCCAGGATCGCGGCGCGTTCGCCGAAGCAGAACGACGCGATCGCGGCCGCGGTCGACCGGCCGATGCCAGGCAGGGCCTCCAGCAGTTCCGGACGGCGCGGGAATTCGCCGCCGTGGCGCGCCATCACCTCCTGCGCGCAGCGATGCAGGTTGCGGGCGCGGCTGTAGTAGCCCAGGCCCGACCAGCAGGCGTAGACCTCGTCGAGCGCGCCGGCGGCAAGCGCCCGCACGTCGGGGAAGCGCGCGAGAAAGCGCGGGTAGTAGTCCAGGACGCGGGCGACCTGCGTCTGCTGCAGCATGATCTCCGACAGCCACACGCGATAGGGATCGCGGGTGGCCTGCCAGGGCAGCCCCTGGCGGCCGTGTGACTGCTGCCAGCGCACGATGCGGCCGGCAAACCCCGCCGGCAGCGCCGTCATGCCGACTTCAGGAGCGGTTCGGGCGCCGCGGCTTGTTCGGCGGGCGCCTCGATCAGCTGGCCGGTGAGCTCGGCGAGCTTGGCTTCGAGCGCCGCCAGCGCGACGTCCTGGCCGTCGATCTCGGCGATGCGCTCGTCCAGTCCGGAAGCGGCCTGCTGGATGCGCTCGATGGCCTCGATCCGGCGGCCGAAATTGCGCCGCCGGTCGCGCAACTGCGCGTCGAGCTGCGCGGCGGCCGACTTGTTCCACAGTTCGAGCTCGCCCAGCGCCGATTCGTAGATCACGCGCAGGCGCGTCGCCAGCGCGCGCACCAGGCGGTCGGCGAATTCGGGCTGCGCCAGCCGGAACATGTTGCCCATGCCCAGGTACTGGTTGTGGCTGCGCTCGACCAGGTCGAGGTCGCGCTGGAAGCGCGCCAGGTCCGGCTCGCGCGGCGCCTGCAGCGAGAAGCCGTATTCGGCATTGAGCTGGCGGAAGGTGCCGGTGAGCATCGACTGGATCTCGGTGCTGCTCGCCTGCGCCTGGCGCAGCGTGGCGCGCAGCCGGTCGAAGGTCTGTGCGTAAGCCTTCCTGGCGCCCAGCTTGATGCCGGGCTGGCGCAGCTTGGCCGTGAGTTCGGCCATCTCGGTCTTCAGCGCCGGCGTTCCCAGCAGCGCCAGCACCTCGCGCAGCAGCTTCAGGTGGACCGAGCGCACGGCATGCACGCGCGCGCCGCTGACGTCGAACTCGCGCTGCTCCTGCTCGATGCGCGCGCGCATCTGCCGGATCACGGCGGTGTTCTTGCCGCGCAGGCCTTTCAGCTCCATGGTCTGCTCGGCCAGGTCGCGGCGCCGGATCTGGATCGCCCGGCCGGCCTCGGCCCGCAGCGACGCGATGTTGGCCGACACGGCCGCGCGCAGGATGGTGCGGCGGTGGCCCATCACGCCCTGGCTCAGCGCCCGCTCGAGCACCGGCAGCTGGCTCGCCTGCAGCAGGGCCGCGTCGTCGTTGATCTTGGCCACCAGGCCCTTCTGCGCCGACACCGGGATCACCTGCTCCTGGCCCAGGCCGAGGATCTCCGCCGAGGTGGAGCGCTGGCGCTCGATCTCGGCCTGCACCTCGTAGGGCGTGCGCAGCGCGTCCCACATCATGTCGATCTTGTTCAGCACCACCAGCCGTGAATCGGCGGAGTCGCCGTCGCTGATCAGGTGTTCGCGCCAGATCGCGAGATCGGACTTGGTGACGCCGGTGTCCGCCGCCAGGATGAAGACGACGGCATGGGCCTGCGGGATCAGGTTGACCGTGAGCTCGGGCTCGGCGCCGATGGCGTTCAGGCCCGGGGTGTCGAGGATCACCAGCCCCTGTTTGAGCAGCGGATGGGCGATGTTGATCAGCGCATGGCGCCAGCGCGGCACTTCGACCTTGCCGTCGGCGCCGAGCAGCGGATTGTCCTCGGGGAATTCGTCGTGCCAGAAGCCGAGCGCGCGCGCCTCGTCGATGGTCACGCGGCGCACCTCGGACACCCGCTCCAGCGCCTCGGCCAGCTGGCCGGCGTCGTTGACGTCCAGGTCGAACCGGGTCCACTTCTCGGGGACCATGCGCCATTCCATCAGCGGCTGCGGCTGCAGCCGGGTCTCGATGGGCAGCAGGCGCAGGCACGGCGGGACTTCGCTGTCGTAGCCCAGCTCGGTGGGGCACATCGTCGTGCGCCCGGCGCTGGCCGGCATGATGCGGCGCTTGTAGCCGGCAAAGAAGATCGCGTTGATCAACTCCGACTTGCCGCGCGAGAACTCGGCGACGAAGGCCACCATGACCTTGTCGGAGCGGATCTGGGTCTCGAGCCGGCGCAGCCGCTCTTCGACGGCGGCGTCGAGCAGGTCGTGGTCGCGCAGCCATTCCGACAACAGCTTCAGGCGCAGCGCGAACTGGCGCCGCCAAGCGCCATGCCGGTCGAACTGTTCGTTGAAGGAAATGGCCACTGGGTCCCCGAGTGTGATTTTTGAATATAGCATCGCCCCCCGGCCGGCCGCTCCCCGCTGGCCGCAGGCATCACGCGCGTGTCGTTTTTCCGCGAGCCGGGCCGCGAGGCTCAGGCCTTCTGGCAGGCGGGGCAGAAGTAGGTGGCGCGCTGCCCCTGGCGGATCGCCTTGACCGGCGTGCCGCACACGCGGCACGGCTGCCCCGCGCGGTCGTACACCATCGCATCGAGCTGGAACAGTCCGGCCTCGCCGTGCGCATTGCTGAAGTCGCGCAGCGTGCTGCCGCCCCGCTCCACCGCCCGCGCCAGCACGCCGCGCACGGCCTGCCGCAGCTTCTCGGCCCGCGGACGGCTGATCCGCGACGCGCGCAGCGTCGGCCGGATGCCGGCCAGGAACAGCGCTTCCGAGGCGTAGATGTTTCCGACGCCGACCACCACGTCGCCGGCCAGCAGCACCTGCTTGATCGGGGCGTGCCGGCGCCGCAGGCGCTCGTGAAAGCCATCGAGATCGAACGCCTCCGAGAACGGCTCGACGCCCAGGCGCCCGAGCAGCTTCACGGCTTCGGGAGCGGCCTCGCCGGGCGCGTAGACCACGGCGCCGAAGCGGCGCGGATCGTTCAGGCGCAGGACGCCGCGCGTGGTGACCAGATCGAAGTGGTCGTGCGTGCCGGCATCGGGCAGCGACGGCGCGAAACCGAGGCTGCCGGACATGCCCAGGTGCAGCAGCAGCACCCCCTCGTCGAGATCGAGCAGCAGGTACTTGCCCCGGCGGCGCACGCCCAGCACCGTGCGGCCCACCAGCAGTTCCGGCGCCACCCCGAGCGGCCAGCGCAGCGGCTTGCCCAGGCGTACCGCTTCGATGCGGCCGCCCGCGATGCGCCCGGCAAAGCTGCGGCGGGTGACTTCGACTTCGGGCAGTTCTGGCATCAGCTTGGCTTCAGGGGCCTTGGATTATTATCAATCGATGAAGCGATTCCCCCTCGCCGGCGCGCTGCTGCTGGCATGGTCTCAGCTCACCGCCGCCCAGCCGGCCCAGCCCCCCGCGACCGACCTCGCCGCCGCGGAACGGACCGCGCTCGACGCGGAGCTCTTCTATGAACTGCTGCTCGGCGAACTCAATGCCCGCGGCGCGGAGCCGGCGACCGGCTACGCACTGATACTCGACGCCGCCCGCAAGACCAACGACCCCGCGCTGTACCAGCGGGCCGTTGACCTCGCGTTCCAGGCCCGCTCCGGCGACGCGGCCTTGCAGGCCGCTCGGGCCTGGAAGCTGGCGTTTCCGACCTCGCGCGAGGCCAACCGCTATGTCCTGCAGATCCTGCTGGCGCTCAATCGCGTCGCCGACTCGGCCGAACCCCTGAAAGCGGAGATCGCGCTGGCCGACGCCAAGGACCGCAACGCGGCGCTGGCGCTCATTCCGCGCAACTACTCCCGCGTCTCCGACAAGCGGCTTGCGGTCAGCGTGGTGGAACAATCGATCGCGGAATACCTGACGCAGCCGGCGACGGCGAGCGCCGCCTGGACCGCCGTGGGCCGCGTCCGGCTGGCCGCCGGCGATCGCCAAGGCGCGATCGAGGCGGCGCAGCGGGCGCAAGGCGCCGGCCCCACCGCGGAGGGTCCGGCGCTGCTGGCGCTGGAGCTGATGGATCCCAAGCAGCCGGAGGCGGAAGCACTGGTGCGGCGCTACCTGGAAGGCAAGCCGCTGCCCGAACTGCGCATGGCCTACGCCCGCGAACTGCTGGAGGCGCAGCGCTATGCCGAGGCCGCGCAGCAGGTGCAGGTGGTGACGCGCGACAAGCCCGACTACCCGGAGGCCTGGCTGGTGCAGGGCACGCTGCAGCTGCAGGACAACCAGGACAGCGCCGCCGAAGCATCGCTGAAGCGCTACCTCGAGCTGGCCCAGGCCAACGGCAGGACCGAGGACCGCAGCCGCGGCCTCGCCCAGGCCTACCTGTCGCTGTCGCGGATCGCCGAGAAGCGCAAGGACCTGGCCCAGGCGTCCGCCTGGCTCGATCGCATCGAGAACGCGCAGGACCTGGTGGCGGCCCAGCAGCGGCGCGCCACCCTGCTGGCCAAGCAGGGCCGCATGGACGAGGCGCGCAAGCTGCTGCGGTCGCTGCCCGAGCGCAACCAGGCCGATGCCCGCACCAAGCTGCTGGCCGAAGTGCAGCTGCTGCGCGACAACCGGCAGTACAAGGCGGCCTACGACCTGCTGGGCCGGGCCGCCGCCAAGCCGCCGGTGGACCCGGACCTGCTGTACGAGCAGGCGATGCTGGCCGAGAAGATCGGCAACCTGGGCGACATGGAACGGCTGCTGCGGCAGGTGATGACGATCAAGCCCGACTACCACCATGCCTACAACGCCTTGGGCTACTCGCTGGCCGATCGCAACATGCGCCTGCCGGAAGCGCGCGACCTGATCAAGAAGGCGCTGACCTTCGCGCCGGACGACCCGTTCATCAGCGACAGCCTGGGCTGGGTGGAATTCCGCATGGGCAACAAGGCGGAGGCGCTGCGCATTCTCGACACCGCGTACAAGGCGCGGCCGGACGCCGACATCGCCGCCCACCTGGGCGAAGTGCTCTGGAGCCTGGGCCAGCGCGCCCGCGCCGAGGCGATCTGGAAGGAAGGGCTGCTGCTGAACGCGGACAACGACACCTTGCAGCAGACGCTCAAGCGGCTGCGCGTCAAGCCATGAGGATCCGCTGGACGCCGGCGGCGCTGCTGCTGGCCCTGCTCGCCGGCTGCGCCAGCGCGCCCCCGGCCCTCGCCCCGGCCGCGGGCGGGACCGGACCGTGGAGCGGCCGCCTCGCGCTGCAGGTCAAGGACAACGCCAGCCAGTCGTTCGCGGCGATGTTCGAGCTCAAGGGCAGCGCGCACGCCGGCGAGCTCACGCTGTCCAGCCCCATCGGCGGCACGCTGGCCGTGCTGACCTGGTCGCCGGGCTCGGCGACCTTGCGCAGCGACGGCAAGACCCGCGAGTTCGAGTCGGTGGACGCGCTCGTGGGCCACGCCACCGGCGCCGCGATCCCGGTGGCCGCGCTGTTCGACTGGCTGCGCGGCATCGCCACGCCGGTCGCCGGCTGGCGCCCCGACCTGTCGCAGCTGCCGGCCGGCCGGATCGCGGCCACGCGACTGGAGCCGCCACCCGAGGCCGACCTGCGGGTGGCACTGGACCGCTAGGAGCGCCGGGTGAAGGCGCTCTACGATGTCCCGGCTCCGGCCAAGCTGAACCTGTTCCTGCACGTGATTGGCCGCCGCGCCGACGGCATGCACCTGCTGCAGTCGGCGTTCATGCTCATCGACTGGTGCGACACGCTGCACTTCGAACGGCGTGCCGGCGGCGGCATCAGCCGGGACGACCTGGGGCCGGCGCTGCCGGCCGATGACCTCACGGTCAAGGCGGCCCGCGCGCTGCAGCAGGCCACCGGCGCGGACCATGGCGTGCACATCGCCCTCGACAAGCGGGTCCCGAGCGAGGCGGGCATGGGCGGCGGCTCGTCGGACGCGGCGAGTTGCCTGCTGGCGTTGAACCGCCTGTGGGGCCTGGACCTGCCGCTGTCGAGCCTGGCGCGCATCGGGCTCGCGCTGGGCGCCGACGTGCCGTTCTTTCTGCACGGCCACAACGCCCTGGTGGAGGGCATCGGCGAGCAAATCTCCCCGGTCGAGCTGCCGCCGGCCCGGTTCGCGGTGGTGAAACCGGCCACCGGATTGGCCACCGCGCGCATCTTCGCCGACCCGGCGCTGAAACGGGACACGGACGCTGCTATAATCTCAGGCTTTGCTGCAAACCCTTACGGCACCACGGACCCTTACCGGTTCGGCCGCAACGACCTGCAGCCCGTGGCCGAGCGTTTATGCGCCGGCGTGGCCCAGGCGCTGCAATGGCTGGGGTCGCAAGGCCTGCAAGGGCGGATGACGGGTTCAGGCAGTGCGGTGTTTGCGCCGCTGCCTGCAGGGCAGGCGATGCTGGCGGCCCCGGCGGGCTGGCAAGCGCGGGAATGCAGCAATATGGATGTCCATCCTCTGGCAGGCTGGGCACCCAGCGACGATTGATCGGTGGCCGGCTGGTAGCAGCCGGTAACCCGTGTAGGGGAGTCGCCAAGTTGGTTAAGGCACTGGATTTTGATTCCAGCATGCGAGGGTTCGAGTCCTTCCTCCCCTGCCAAATACGCCGCGCGTACAGGCACTAACGTTCACTTTCGCTGGGTCACTCCATGCAGGTTGCTCCCCCCACCCCCGATTTCATGGTGTTCACAGGCAACGCCAATCCGGCCCTCGCGGCCGAGATTGCCGGACACCTGGGCATCTCGCTGGGGGCGGCGAGCGTGGGTCGCTTCTCCGACGGCGAAGTCACCGTCGAGATCAACACCAACGTGCGGGCCCGCGACGTGTTCGTGGTGCAGTCCACCTGCGCGCCGACCAACGACAACCTGATGGAACTGCTGATCATGGTCGATGCGCTCAAGCGCGCCTCGGCCGAGCGGATCAGCGCCGTGATCCCCTACTTCGGCTACGCCCGCCAGGACCGTCGGCCGCGTTCCACCCGGGTGCCGATCTCGGCCAAGGTGGTGGCCAACCTGCTACAGAAAGTCGGCGTGGCGCGGGTGCTGACGATGGACCTGCATGCCGACCAGATCCAGGGCTTCTTCGACATCCCGGTCGACAACATTTATGCGTCCCCGGTGCTGCTGGGCGACCTGCGCCACAAGAGCTACGACAACCTGATCGTGGTGTCGCCGGACGTCGGCGGCGTGGTGCGCGCCCGGGCGCTGGCCAAGCAGCTGAACACCGACCTGGCGATCATCGACAAGCGCCGGCCGCGCGCCAACGTCAGCGAAGTGATGCACGTGATCGGCGAGATCGACGGCCGCAACTGCGTGATCATGGACGACATGATCGACACCGCCGGCACCCTGGTGAAGGCGGCCGAGGTGCTCAAGGCGCGCGGTGCGAAGCAGGTCTATGCCTATTGCACGCACCCGATCTTCTCGGGTCCGGCGATCGAGCGCATCTCGAACGGCACCGCGCTGGACGAGGTGGTGGTCACCAACACCATTCCGCTGTCGGATGCGGCGCGCAACTGCACCAAGATCCGGCAGGTGTCGGTGGCGCCGCTGATCGCCGAAACCATCCAGCGGATCGCCAAGGGCGATTCGGTGATGAGTCTGTTCTCGGACCAGGAGAACCTCTTCTAGAGAGGCTCCCCGGACGGGACATGCAAGCGGGCCTGCCGACGCGGGCCCTTTTTTGAAACGGAGCCACACTGGTCGCGGTGGGCTTCAACCGGAGTGAAAACATGAAATTCGTCGCTTTCGAGCGCGCCAAGCAGGGCACGGGTGCGAGCCGCCGTCTCCGCAACACCGGCAAGACGCCGGGCATCGTCTACGGTGGCGAGGGCCAGCCGCAACTGATCGAGCTCGATCACAACGCGCTGTGGCACGCCCTCAAGAAGGAAGCCTTCCATTCCACCATCCTGGACATGGAACTCAACGGCCAGGCCGCCAAGGTGCTGCTGCGCGACGTGCAGGTGCACCCGTTCAAGCCGCTGGTGCTGCACATCGACTTCCAGCGCGTGGACGCCAAGACCCGTCTGCACATGAAGGTGCCGCTGCACTACGTGAAGGCCGACGAGTCGCAGGCCGTCAAGTTCGACAACTGCGTGGTCAACCAGGTCATGTCCGAGATCGACATCTCCTGCTTCCCGGGCGACCTGCCCGAGTTCATCGAGGTCGACCTGTCCGGCCTGAAGAAGGGCATGTCGCTGCACCTGAACGACATCACGCTGCCCAAGGGCGTGACCGCCGTGACCCGCGGCAAGCCGAACCCGGTGCTGGTCTCGGTGGTGGTGGTGGGCGGCGAGGAAGCGGCCGAGGCCGGCGCGGCCGAAGCGGCTGCCGGCGCGGCGGGTGCCGCGGCTGCCCCCGCTGCGGCCGCCGAACCGAAGGCGGCCGCCAAGGGCGATGCCAAGGCCCCCGCCAAGGCGCCGGCCAAGAAGTAAGCTGACGGCGACGCCCGCCCGGGCGTCCGGCGTCCCGGTAAACGGCCCGCTCGCGCGGGCCGTTTTGTTTGTGCCACGCAGATAATCCCGCCATGATCAAACTGTTCGTCGGGCTCGGCAATCCGGGCTTCGAATACCAGCTGACCCGCCACAACGCCGGTTTCTGGTGGATCGAGGCGGTCGCCCAGGAACTGAAGGCCTCGCTCGCGTTCGACAAGTCGTTCCAGGGGCTGGTCGCCCGCGCCGCGCCCCACGGCCATCCGGTGTGGCTGCTCGCGCCGCAGACGTTCATGAACCTCTCGGGGCGCTCGGTGGCCGCCCTGGCGCGCTTTTTCAAGATCGCCCCGCAGGAAATCCTGGTGGCGCACGACGAGCTGGACATCACGCCCGGCCAGGCCAAGCTGAAGTTCGGCGGCAGCCATGCCGGCCACAACGGCCTGCGCGACATCCACGCCCAGCTGGGCACCGGCGACTACTGGCGCCTGCGCCTGGGCATCGGCCATCCCGGCGTGAAGGAGGAGGTCGTGAACTGGGTGCTGAAGAAGCCGGCCCCCGACCAGCGCACCGCCATCGAGGACTGCATAGAGCGCACGCTCAAGGCCGTGCCGGCCATGATGGCCGGCGAAATGGACAAGGCAACGTTGCTGGTGCATACCAGCAAGCCGCCGCGACCCAAGCCGCCGCGGCCGGAAGGCGTCTGACGGATTCCACGAGAGGAGACCACCATGTTCCATCCATTGCGCGTGCTGTGCCTGCTGGCCTGCGTGGCCAGCTGGAGCATCCCGGCGGCGGCCGGCGAGGTCTGGCGCTGCGGCGACACCTACAGCAACCAGCCCTGTCCGGGCGGCAAGCTGGTGCCGGCGCAGGACGCGCGCAGCGCGGACCAGCGGGCGCAGACGAACCAGGCCGTGCGGCGCGACGCCAAGGTGGCGGACGAGATGGAGAAGGCCCGCCTGAAGGAGGAAGCCAAGCCGGTCGCGGCCGCGATTCCGAGCCCCAGGGAGGAGCCGGTGCCGCCGGCCGCGGCTGACCGCACCGTGTCGGGGGCCGTCGCCAAGAAGCCGGCCTACTTCACGGCCGTTTCGCCGCGCAAGGCCGAGGCCAGCAAGAGTCCCAAGAAAAAGGCCAGGAAGAAAGCGCGCAAGGCCGCCTGAGGCCTCAGCCGCCGCCCGACGCTGCGCCCGGCACGGCGGGCAGCGCGGGCTCGGCCGGCGTCCCCGTTTCCGGCTTCCCCGTCAGGCGCTGGTACTTGCGCCACAGCGAATCGCGGCTTTCCAGGTGATCGGGATTCAGGGGGATGCAGGCGACGGGGCAGACCTGCACGCACTGCGGCTCGTCGAAGTGCCCCACGCACTCGGTGCACTTGCCCGGGTCGATCTGGTAGATCTCGGGCCCGAGCGAGATGGCCTCGTTCGGGCATTCCGGTTCGCACACATCGCAGTTGATGCACTCGTCGGTAATCATCAATGCCATGCCAGCACCCGTGGACAACGCTTCACTTCTGGCATTATCCCCGGCTGCATGAGCATCTTCCTCGTCAAGCGCCTCATCACCCTGATTGCGACGCTGGTAGGCGCGTCGGTGGTGGTGTTCCTGGTGCTGGAAATCCTGCCCGGGAACGCCGCGCAGATCCTGATGGGGCCGGACGCCGCCCCCGAGGCCGTGCAGGCGATGGCCGTGAAGCTGGGACTGGACCGGCCGGCGATCGAGCGCTACTGGGACTGGGTCGGGGGGCTGCTGGTCGGCGACCTCGGGTTGAGCTATGCGTACAGCACGCCGGTGTCGGAACTGGTGCTGGAGCGCCTCACGCTGACGGTGCCGCTGGCGTTGATGGCGATGACGATCACATCCGTGCTGGCGCTGGCGGCCGGCATCTACGCGGCGGCGCGCCACAACAAGCTGGGCGACCTGGGCGTGATGGGCCTGTCGCAGATCGGCATCGCGATTCCCAACTTCTGGTTCGCCATCCTGCTGATCCTGCTGTTCTCGGTGCACCTCAAGTGGTTCTCGGCCGGCGGCTTTCCCGGCTGGGAGGAAGGCGTGTTCGAGGGCATCAAGGCCCTGCTGCTGCCGGCGATCGCGCTGGCGGTGGTGCAGTCCGCGATCCTGGCGCGCATCACCCGTTCCGCCGTGCTGGAGGTGCTGCGCGAAGACTTCGTGCGCACCGCGCGCGCCAAGGGCGTGTCGCGCGCCGGCACGCTGTGGGGCCACGTGCTGCGCAACGCCATGATCCCGGTCATCACCATCATGGGGCTGCAGTTCGCGGAGCTGCTGGCCGGGACGATCGTGGTGGAAAGCGTCTTCTACCTCCCGGGCCTGGGCCGCCTGATCTTCCAGTCGATCTCCAACCGGGACCTGATCGTCGTGCGCAACTGCGTGATGCTGCTGGCGGCGATGGTCGTGACCGTCAACTTCGTCGTCGACCTGCTGTACGCGGCCATCGATCCGCGGGTCAAGGCCAGCGACATATGAGGATCACCCGATGAGCACGCTCCCGGTCGCTGCCGCGCCGCTGGCGCCCGGACCCGGCTTCTGGCGCCGGGCGCTGCAGCATCGCAGCTTCGCGGTCGGCGCCGTGCTGAGCGCCCTGCTGCTGATCGCCGCGCTGCTGTCCTTCGCCTGGACGCCGCATTCGCCCTACGAGATGAACCTCGACGCCAAGCTGCTGGCGCCCAACGCCACGCACTGGTTGGGCACCGACGCCTACGGCCGCGACGTGGCGTCGCTGCTGCTGGTCGGCGCGCGCGCGTCGATCGCCGTCGGCCTGATCGCGGTGGGCATCGGGCTGATCGTCGGCACGGCGCTCGGGCTGCTCGCCTCGGCCAGGCGCGGCTGGGTCGAGGAAACGATCATGCGGCTGGCCGACTTCGGCTTCGCATTCCCCGCCATCCTTTCGGCGATCATGCTCACCGCCGTGTTCGGGCCGGGCATGGTGAACGCCATCATCGCCATCGGCATCTACAACATCCCCACCTTCGCGCGCATCACCCGCGCCTCGGCCAACGTGGTCTGGTCGCGCGAGTTCGTGATGGCCGCCCGCGCCTGCGGCAAGGGCGCGTTCGCGATCACGCTGGAACACGTGCTGCCCAACATCATGTCGGTGCTGATCGTGCAGGCGACGATCCGCTTCGCGATCGCGATCCTGGCCGAGGCCGCGCTCTCGTACCTGGGCCTGGGCACGCAGCCGCCGCAACCGTCGTGGGGCCGGATGCTGAGCGAGGCCCAGACGCTGATGTTCCAGGCGCCGCTGCTGGCGGTCTTTCCAGGCATCGCCATCGCTTTCGCGGTGCTCGGCCTCAACCTGCTCGGCGACGGCCT
>NZ_DATMHS010000138.1:0-25112 GCF_035554825.1 Ramlibacter sp.
AAGTGGTTCGTCAAGGGCCTCGTCGACACCGAGAAATGAAACAACGCGGCGACGCGGCCCCGGCGCCGTCGCCCACGAACTCGAACAGAACATGGCATCGATTCAACTCAGAAACGTCATCAAGCGCTACGGCAAGGGCAAGCACCAGCTGCAGGTGATCCACGGCGTGGACGCCGAGATCGGCGACCGCGAGTTCGTCGTCATCGTCGGCCCGTCCGGCTGCGGCAAGTCCACCTTGCTGCGGATGGTCGCCGGGCTGGAGGAGATCTCCGAAGGCGAAATCTCGATCGGCGGGCGGGTCGTCAACAAGCTGGAGCCGGCCGAACGCGACATCGCGATGGTGTTCCAGAACTACGCGCTGTATCCGCACATGACCGTGTTCGACAACATGGCGTACGGGCTGAAGATCAAGAAGGTGCCCAAGGAGGAGATCAAGGCGCGCGTCGACAAGGCCGCCGGAATCCTGGAACTGGGGCACCTGCTGCAGCGCACGCCGCGCCAGCTGTCGGGCGGCCAGCGCCAGCGGGTGGCCATGGGCCGCGCCATCGTGCGCCAGCCGCAGGTCTTCCTGTTCGACGAGCCGC
Organism: Ramlibacter sp.; assembly: GCF_035554825.1. GTDB lineage: Bacteria > Pseudomonadota > Gammaproteobacteria > Burkholderiales > Burkholderiaceae_C > Ramlibacter. The sequence goes on from NZ_DATMHS010000138.1 coordinate 585, forward strand.
TGTCGAACCTGGACGCGAAGCTGCGCGCGCAGACCCGCATCGAGATCCAGAAGCTGCACCGGGAACTGGGCATCACCTCGCTGTTCGTCACCCACGACCAGGTCGAGGCGATGACGCTGGCGCAGCGCATGCTGGTGATGAACGCCGGCGTCATGGAGCAGTTCGGCACGCCCGAGGACGTCTACCACCGCCCGGCGTCGACCTTCGTGGCCAGCTTCATCGGCTCGCCGCCGATGAACCTGCTGAAGAACGCGCCCGGCGGCCAGCCCGGCACGATCATGGGCATTCGCCCCGAACACCTCGACCTGGCCGACAGCGGCTGGCCACTGCGCGTGGAAACGACGGAGCTGCTGGGCGCCGAGCGGCTGATCTACGGCCGCCTGGGCGAGGAGCAGGTGATCGTCCGCCACGAGGAAGGGCCGGTGGCCCCGGTCACGGACGCGGTGATCCACGTCCGGCCGCGCGAGGACCGGGTGCACTGGTTCGACGCCGCCACCGGCAAGCGCATCGCGGCATGAAACACTGGCCGTATCCCCGCTGGGTGGCGCATCGCGGGGCCGGCAAGCTCGCGCCCGAGAACACCATGGCGGCATTCCGGCTCGGGGCCGACCACGGGTATCGGATGTTCGAGTGCGACGCCAAGCTGTCCGCCGACGGTGTGCCGTTCCTGATGCACGACGCGACGCTGGAGCGCACCACCAACTCGGCGCAGGTGCTGGGCGCCGGCCCGCACATCGGCGGCGAGCAGCCATGGAGCCTGCTGTCGCAGCTCGACGCGGGCGGCTGGCATTCGCGCCCCTACGCCGGCGAGCCGCTGGCCACGCTGGAAAACCTGGCGCGCTTCTGCCTGCGCAGCGACTACTTCCTCAATATCGAGATCAAGCCGACACCGGGCCTCGAGCAACGCACCGGCGAGGTCGTCGCGCGCGAAGCGGCGCGGCTGTGGGCCGGCAGGCCCGTGCCGCCGCTGCTGACCTCCTTCCGGCCGGAATCGCTGGCCGGCGCGCAGGCCGCGGCGCCGCAACTGCCGCGCGGCCTGCTGCTGGATTCGCTCTGGAACGGCTGGTTCGACGTCGCGCGGCAGCTCGATTGCAGCGCGATCGTGTGCAACTACGCGCTGTGGACGCCGGAGACGGTGGCGCAGGTCCACGGCGCCGGCATGCGCTGCCTGAGCTACACCGTGAACGACGAATGGGTGGCCCAGCGGCTGTGGCAGCTGGGCACCGACGCGATCATCACCGACCGCCTCGACCTGTTCAGCCCCGCGGCCTGAGCGGCAGCCGCTCGCGCGTGTAGCGCGCCAGCACGCCGGTCAGCTGCGACAGGTGGCGGCGCAGCGGCTCGAAGCCGGCATTGGGCTCGCGTGTGGCCTCGTCCATGTAGACCGGCCGGCGGATCTCGATCTGCATGCTGTGGCGGTGCTGCGCCGGCTGGCCGATGCGCGCGATCAGCTCCACGCCCTTGTAGGGGTCGTTCACGGCGACCGTGTAGCCGAAGCCGCGCAGCGTGCTCGCCACCAGCTCCACGAATGCCGGCTCGCAGGTCGTGCCGTCACGGTCGCCCAGCACGAAATCGGCCAGCGGCTGCGTCGACGTGCGGCCCAGGCGCTCGTAGGCGTCGTTGGGCATGGAGTGCAGGTTCAGGTGCCACACGCCGCCGAACTCGCGCACGCTGGATCCGATCGCCTCGTCCAGCGCGGCGTGGTAGGGACGCCAGTAGCGGTCGACGCGGTTGCGCACTTCCTGGGGCGTGAGCTTGCGGTCGTACAGCGGCGTCGCCTTGTCGATGCGCGTCCACACCAGCCCGTAGCCCAGGCGCGACTTCTCGCCCGGCGCGGCCGGCAGCGGCCACTCGCCGTCGAGCATGGCCGGATCGAAGTCCTCCAGCGCGCGATTGGCGTCGATGTAGGTGCGGGGGAAGTTGGCCGCCAGCAGCGTCGCGCCGTGGTCCGGCGCATCGCCCCAGAGGCGGTCGACGTGGGTGTCCTCGCCGCGGCGCAGCCGCTGGTGGGGCACCGCGTAACCGAAGTCCGCCGGGTAGTGCACGCCGCTGTGCGGCGAATCGAAGACGAGCGGCAGGCGCTCGCCCCGCGGCGGCGTGACCACCACCGGAGCAACGGCGTCGTCCGCCATCATTCGATCCGGATGTTGGCGGCCTTGGCGATGCGGCGGTAGCGCTCGATCGCGGCCTTGATCTGGGCGCCGAACTCCTGGGAGCTGTTGGCCAGGATGATCCCGGAGATCGAGGCGGCGCGCTCCTTGAACTCGGGCGTGGCCATCGTCTTGTGCGCGGCGTCGGTCAGCTTGCGAAGCACCGGGGCCGGCAGCCCGGCCGGGCCGACCAGGCCGAACCAGCCGCCCTCGGACATCTCCTTGAAGCCCAGTTCGCTGTAGGTGGGCACGTCCGGCAGGATGGGGGAACGCTGGGGCGACAGCACGGCCAGCGCGCGCACCTTGCCGGCCTTGATGTGCGGCAGCATCGACGGCAGGTTGTCCGTCATCGAGTTCACCATGCCGCCCAGCGCGTCGTTGAGCGCCTGGCCCGAACCCTTGTAGGGCACGTGCAGCAGCTGGATGCCGGCGAGGTCCATGAAGTGCTCGATGTTGGCGTGGCCGAGCGAGCCGTTGCCGGGCGAGGCGAAGCTGTACTTGCCGGGGTTGGCCTTGGCCAGCGCGATGAACTCCTTCATCGTCTTGGCCGGCACGCTCGGGTGCACGACGAACACGCTGGGCACCGACATCACGTTGGTGATCGGCGTGAAGTCCTTGATCGGGTCGTACGGCAGCTTGGCGTAGATCGCGGGATTGGCGCCGTGGGTGCTGACGGTGGCCATGCCGATCGTGTAGCCGTCCGGCGCCGCCTTCGCGATGGCGTCGGCGCCCAGCGAGCCGCCGGCCCCGCCGCGGTTGTCCACCACCACGGCCTTGCCCAGGAAGCCGCCCATCTTGTCGGCCAGCAGGCGCGCGATCATGTCGGTGGACCCGCCGGCGGAAAACGGCACGATCAGCTTGACCGGCCGCTCCGGGTACTCGGCGGCCCAGGCGGGCAGTGCCGCGGCGAGCGGCGAGGCGGCGAAGGTGGCGAGAACCTTGCGGCGATTCATCATGGGAAATACTCCAGGAACGAGGTCTTGATTCTGGGCAGCGGCCCGGCCCGCGGAAAAGCGACAAAATCGCACTGATCCATTACCGCCGCTCATAGCTGCCTTGCGCATCCGCTCTCCATCGATCGCCGAACTGCATGCACTGGCCGCCGCGGCGCGCCACGGCAACTTCTCGCGCGCGGCGGCCGAATTGTGCGTGACGCAGGGCGCGATCAGCCGTTCCATCGCGCGGCTGGAGGAGCACCTGGGCCAGCCCGTGTTCCGCCGGCAGGGCCGCCACAGCGTGTTGACCCAGGCCGGACAGGCCTACCTCGACGCCGTCGGTCCGGCGCTGCAGGCGATCGAGGCCGCCACCGTCCAGGCGCAATCGCGGCAGGCGCCGGCCGACCTGCGCGTTTCGGTCACGCCGACCCTCTTCAGCCACTGGCTGATCCCGCGCCTGCCCGATTTCCGCCGCCGCCATCCTGGCATCGGCCTCTCGTTCGCGCCCTACCGGCGCGACGACGGCATGGACGCCGCCGACGTGCACGCCTGGCTGCGCGGCGGCAGCGCGCCCTGGCCGCGCCACATCCGCGCGCATTACGTGGTCGGGCGCGAGCTGGTGCCGATCTGCCGGCCGGAAGATGCCGCCGGCCTGGCCACGCCGCAGGACCTGCTCGCCCGGCCCCTGCTGTTCCACACCAACTACCCGGACAACTGGGCCCACTGGTTCCGCTCGGTGGGCTGCGAGCCGCGCGGGCTGCAGCCGGCGGCGGATTTCGAACTGGTGAGCCTGCTGGTGCAGGCGGTGATCGCCGGTCTGGGGGTAGCCGTGGTCCAGCGCTGCCTGGTGGAGGACGAACTGGCCGCCGGCCGGATCGCGGCGCCGATCGCGACGCCGGTGCTGAACACGCGCGGGTACCACCTGTGCCACGCCGCGCGGCTCGAGCGGATGCCGGCGCTGGTCGCGTTCCGGGAGTGGCTGCTGGGGCCGGCGGCGCAAGCGCCCGTGCGGTTGCCACCGGCTGCCTGAGGACCGGGGCGACCGGCGCCGGTCAGTGCAGGTCGCCGGCGAGCGCGGCCAGCGTCTCCGCCGGCACCGCCATGTGGGCCGGGTAGTTGCGGTGGTCGCATCCGAGCTTGACGCCGGCGCCGGCCCGGATCGCCGCCGCCATCGGCGGCGTGAACTCGAAGCGCAGGAAATGCACGGCGGAGGTCTTCTCGTCGTTCTCCCGGTCGAGGTCCTCGTCGGCGATGGCGTAGACCCGCGGATGTCCTTCCACCTCCACGAACATGCGGTCCGCGATGCCGATCAGCCGCGCCAGTTCGCGCTGGCGTTCGTTGACGTCGGGGTACTCGATCATCATCGTCGCCTTCCAGTTGGTGCCGTCGGGGCACAGCGGCGCGTAGGCGTCGACTTCGTCCTGGATCGCCTCGTCCTCGAACAGCTTCTCGATCCGCAGCATCTCCTGGATCTGGTAGCGGATCGTCATCTCGTCCTCGAACTGCAGGGTGACGTGGTCGCCCAGCGCCACGCTGCGGCGCTTGCGGTGCGCGATGACGTCGGGCTTGTGCTCCTTGCGCCACTTGCTGTACGCCTCGAGCGTCATGAGGCTGTCGCGGGTGATCTTTCCGGTCAGTTGCATGGGTCTTGCCCTCAATCCAATCCGTAGGCCATGCGCAGCAGCGTCAGCGGGTGCGCGAGCCGGGGCTCGCCGAGGCCGTTGCGCTCGAAGCCCTGGGCGATGTGGTGGCCGCCCAGCGGGCAGTCGGAGCTGATGTAGTCGGGCGCGCCGCCCTGGGGATGCTCGGCCATCCGCTTGAACAGCGGCTTGCCGATCTTCATCGCCATCTCGTGCCCGGCCTTCTTCACGCCGTAGGTGCCGGCGTGCCCCGAGCAGCGCTCGATCGTCTGCACCGAGGTGTCGGGGACCATCTTGAGCAGCTCCTCGGTCTTGCGGCCGATGTTCTGCACCCGCCCGTGGCAAGGCACGTGGTAGCTCACCTTGCCCAGCGGCTGCTTGAAGTCGGTCTTGAGCAGGCCGTCGCGCTGGCGCTGGGCGAGGTACTCGAACGGGTCCCACATCGCGTCGCGCACCGCCTGCACGTCGCCGTCCCCGGGATACATCAGCGGAATCTCCTGCTTGAACATCAGCGCGCAGCTGGGCACCGCCGCGAGGATGGCGTAGCCGTCGTTGGCGTACCGCGCCAGCACCGGGATGTTGGCTTGCTTGGCCTTGTCGACCGCCTCGAGGTCGCCGATCTCCAGCTTCGGCATGCCGCAGCACCGTTCCTTGTTCACCAGCACGTACGGGATCTCGTTGTGCTGCAGCAGCTTGAGCAGGTCGTGGCCGATGCCGGGCTCGTTGTAGTTGATGTAGCAGGTGGAGAAGATCGCCACCTTGCCCTGCGTCTTGGCGCCGTCCTTCGCCGGGAAGTCGTCGGACTGGCGCGCGCCCGAGCGGAACCGGCGCGTGGCCAGGTCGGGCAGCCAGGCGTTGCGGTCGACGCCCATCACCTTCTCCAGGACGGCGCGGGCGGGCTTGGTGTGGTTCACCGCGTTGGCCGCCTGCACCACGATCGGGATGCCGGCGAGCTGGCCGTGGACGTCGGTCGAGGCCAGCAGGCTGTCGCGCCGCGGCACGGCGCCGCTCTTGAACTTGATCGCCTTGGCCCGCAGCATGGTGTGCGGGAAGTCCACGTTCCACTCGTGCGGCGGCACGTAGGGGCACTTGGTCATGTAGCACAGGTCGCACAGGTAGCACTGGTCGACCACCTTCCAGTAGTCCTGCCTGGCCACGCCGTCCAGCTCGCCGGTGGCGCCCTCGTCGACCAGGTCGAACAGTGTCGGAAAGGATCCGCACAGGCTCACGCAGCGGCGGCAGCCGTGGCAGATCTCGAAGATCCGGTGCAGCTCCGTGAACGCCTGCTCCTCGTCGTAGAAGTCCGGCTCGCGCCAGGCGATGGGGTGGCGGGTGGGCGCTTCGAGACTGCCTTCGCGTGCGGCCATGTGCTGTTCTCTTTGTTGCGGGCTCGGGCGAGGGAGCCCGGTCATGGCGGGGCCCTCGCCCCAGCCCTCTCCGGGCGGGGAGAGGGTGGGACCGGACGACCTCAGTCGACCAGCTCGTTCAGGGCTCGGGTGTAGCGATTGGCATGCGAACGCTCGGCCTTGGCCAGCGTCTCGAACCAGTCGGCGACCTCGTCGAAGCCTTCGTCGCGGGCCGTCTTCGCCATGCCCGGGTACATGTCGGTGTACTCGTGCGTCTCGCCCGCCACGGCCGCCTTCAGGTTGTCGCGGGTCCGGCCGATCGGCAGGCCGGTGGCCGGATCGCCGCACTGCTCCAGCCATTCCAGGTGCCCGTGCGCGTGGCCGGTCTCGCCCTCGGCCGTCGAGCGGAATAGCGCGGCGACGTCGTTCTGGCCTTCCACGTCCGCCTTGTTCGCGAAGTACAGGTAGCGGCGGTTGGCCTGGGACTCGCCCGCAAACGCGGCCTTCAGGTTTTCTTCCGTTTTCGAGCCTTTGAGTGCTGGCATGGAAACCTCTCCTTGGGTTGATGGATGCGACCGGGCACCTCCCAGGCGCCGGGGCCGCCCAAAGACTAGTCGCCGCCCCCGCCGGCGTCTAATTGGAACGGCCAATGCAGCCAATAGCATTCCCCTATTGGAGAGATAGCCTCATAGCCACCGCCGGCCAACGGCCCCCAGCCCCAGCCACGGCAGCGATTAGGATGGAAACGAGCACAGCACTGACCAGATTCAAGGAGACCCCGCATGGCCGCCGTTCCGCAATCCAGCACGATGCCGGCCCCGCCGCCGATCCGGCAGCTGCACCACTACGCCTACCGGGCGCGCGATGCCGAGGAAACGCGGCATTTCTACGAGGACATCCTCGGCCTGCCGCTGTACCACATCATCCAGAGCGACCACGTCCCGAGCACCGGCGAGTACTGCCCGTACACGCACTTCTTCTTCCGGCTGCAGGACGGCTCGTTCATCGCCTTCTTCGACCTCGGCGACGACGTCAAGTGCGAGCCTTCGCCGAACACGCCGATCTGGGTCAACCACATTTCCTTTCGCGTCGATTCCATGCAGGCGCTGCTGGACATGAAGGCGCGGCTCGAGGCCAACGGCGTGGAGGTGCTGGGGGTGACCGATCACCACATCTTCCACAGCATCTATTTCTTCGATCCCAACGGCATCCGGCTCGAGCTCACGGCGCAGCTCGCCGACGAGTTCCAGATGCTGCAGGAGAGCAAGACCGCGCACGTCCGGCTGGACGAATGGACCCGCCGCAAGGAACAGTGGCGGCGCGAGCGGGCGGCCGGCCAGGCCGCCGAACCGCTCAAGCCGCAGCGCAACGACCGCCCCGAGGTGGGCGGGAGAAAATAGCGGCCGGCGCCTGACCTGGCGCCGCAGCACGAGGAGAAAGCACATGCCGGCCGACTACGCCGAGACGCCGCCTGCGAGCGGGTACGAGTTCACCGAGGGCAGCGGGTACCAGCTGCCGCAGTACCCGTTCGTGGAGCCGCCCGAGATCCGCAGCGGCCAGGTCAGCCATCCGCATGTCGTGATCGTCGGCGCGGGACTGGCCGGGCTCACCATGGCCTGCTCGCTCGCGCGCTACGGGGTGCCGGCGGTGCTGCTCGACGAGGACAACACCGTCGGCGCCCGCGGCGCGTCGTCGCGCGGCATCTGCTACACGCAGAAATCGCTGGAGATCTTCGAGCGCCTGGGCGTGTACGACCGGATCGCCGCCAAGGGCATCCAGTGGAGCGTGGGCCGCACCTTCGCCGGCAACGACGAGATCTATTCGTTCGACCTGCGCCAGCAGAGCAACTACAACCTCTCCCGCCAGCCGCCGTTCGTCAACATCCAGCAGTTCTACATCGAGGGCTACCTGGTGGAGCGCATCGGCGAGCTGGGCCGCGTCGACATCCGCTGGAAGAACCGCGTCACCGGCCTCGAGCAGAACGCCGAGGGCGCCACGCTGACCATCGCCACGCCGGCGGGCGAGTACAAGATGCGCGCCGACTACGTCATCGACGCCAGCGGCGCCCGCACGCCGTTCCGCGCCTGGGTCGGGGCCTCGGTCACCGCGCGCAAGGGCGACGACCGCTGGTGCATCGCCGACGTCCGCTTCAGCAAGCATCCGCCGGTGGAACGCCACACCTGGATCGAGGCGCCGTTCAACGACAACCGCGCGGTCTGGCAGCACCTGATGGCCGACAACGTGTGGCGCATCGACTACCAGATGGAGCCCAACTGCAACCCCGAAGAGGTCAGCAAGGAAGCCGTGGTGCGCGAGCGGCTGGCGCGCCAGTTCGGCGCCGACTGCGAACTGGAGATCGTCTGGGTGGGGCCGTACGCCTACCGCAGCGAGTGCATCGACCGGATGCGGCACGGCCGCGTCTTCTTCATGGGCGACGCCGCCAAGGTCGTCAGCCCGTTCGGCGCGCGCGGCGGCAACACGGGCGTATCGGACGCCGACAACCTCGCCTGGAAGATGGCGGCCGTGCTGCACGGCCGTGCCGACCCCGCGCTCCTGGACAGCTACCACCAGGAGCGGCACGAGGCGGCGCAGCAGAACGTGCAGGTGACCAACCGCACCTCGCGCTTCCTGCGGCCGCGGCCCGGCCCGGAAAAGCTGTTTCGCGATGCCGTGATCAGCCTGGCGCGGCAGCACGTGTTCGCGCGCCCCCTGGTCAACACCGGCCGCATGGCGATCGCCAATCCCTACACCCGCTCCAGCGTCTGCGATGCCACCGGCGGGCAGCCGGTGCAGAACGTCGGCTTCCAGTGGCCGGACGGCTCCGCCGGCACGGTCAACGAGCTGCTGGGATGGGCCGGCGGGCGGCTGCTGCTGTTCGTCTTCGGCGACGCCAGTGCGCAAGGCCTGCAGCGGCTGCGGGCGATCACCGAAACGATGCCGGTGCGCGCCATCCAGGTGCTGGCCGCGGATGCGCAGCCGCTGGCGGTCGAGCACGTCTTCGATCCGCACGGGCACCTGCAGGGCGCCTGCCACGTCTTCGGCCATGCCTGGGCGCTGGTGCGTCCCGACAGCTACGTGGCGGCCACCGGCGAGAGCATCGATTCGACGCTGGTGCACGCGATCGGACGGGCGCTGGGCCTCAAGGACGAGGTGGACCGGGCGCCGGCCGAGGTGTATTCGCCGCGGGTGGGCGCCGAGCCGATCGCCCTGGACGAGCGTCAGGAGGCCGCATGAGAACCACCTTCCACTTCCAGGACGGCGACGGCTTCTACGAGCAGCTGCTCGAGGCCCACGAGGGCCTCACGAAAGAGCAGTCCGAGCTCCTCAATGCCCGCCTGATCCTCATCCTGGCCAACCAGGTCGGCGACGCGAAAACGCTCAAGGCGTGCGTCGAGGCGGCGCGGCAGATGCCGGGCTGAGACCGGGCCGGCCGGGGCGGCCGCTCGGCCCGCCGCCGTTTGTCCATACATCAAGGAAACCTGCCGCCGGCGACCTACAGTTCAAGCCCCTCTCTTTCACTGACAGGAGGCGCACCATGAAACGGGCAAGGCATTGGCAGGATTACGGGAACATCGTCCTCGGGGCGTGGCTGCTGATCGCCCCGCTGGTGCTCGGCTTCACCGGCCAGCTGGCGGCGATGGCCAACACCTTCGTCGCCGGAGCCCTGCTGGTGGGCGTGGCGCTCGGCGCCATTCTGCTGCCCAAGGCCTGGGAGGACTGGACCGAGGCGGCGCTGGGCGCCTGGCTGGCGCTGTCGCCCTGGCTCTTCGACTTCGAGACCCAGATCGGCACCGTCAACGCGGTGGTGACCGGCCTGCTGGTGATCACCCTGGCGTTGTGGGCCGTGGAGGACGAGGAGCTCATCCACGGCGGCGGCGCGCCGACGCCGCTCTGACGCCGGCCGGAGGCGGCGGCCCAGGGGCCCGCCCACCTCGGCGGCCGCCCGACCGTGCGGCAGGGCTCCGGTAAAATCGGGGTCCGTCCAACCGGCACCACAGTGGGGTCAGACTCCAGAGGAACTGGAGTCTGGCCCCAATTCACTCGCACATGACCACCGTCCCCCAACCCGGCCTCGACAGCCTGTCGAAATCCTTCGAACCCGCCGCCATCGAAGCCAAGTGGGGACCGACCTGGGAGCAGCGCGGCTACGGCCGGGCGGGCCACCGGGGCACGGGCGAGCCGCGCGCCGGCGAACCCTCGTTCGCGATCCAGCTGCCGCCGCCCAACGTCACCGGCACGCTGCACATGGGGCACGCGTTCAACCAGACGATCATGGACAGCCTCACGCGCTACCACCGCATGCGGGGCTACAACACGGTCTGGGTGCCGGGCACCGATCACGCCGGCATCGCGACCCAGATCGTGGTCGAGCGCCAGCTGCAGGAGCAGAACCTGTCGCGCCACGAGCTGGGCCGCAAGAACTTCGTGGCCAAGGTGTGGGAGTGGAAGGAGAAGTCGGGCAACACCATCACCACCCAGATGCGCCGGATGGGCGACAGCGTCGACTGGTCGCGCGAGTACTTCACGATGGACGAGAAACTCTCGCCCATCGTCACCGACACCTTCGTCAAGCTCTACGAGCAGGGCCTGATCTACCGCGGCAAGCGCCTGGTCAACTGGGACCCCGAGCTCAAGACCGCCGTCAGCGACCTCGAGGTGGAAAGCGAGGAGGAAGACGGCTTCCTGTGGCACATCCGCTATCCCCTGGCCGACGGCGCCGGTGACCTGACGGTGGCCACCACCCGCCCCGAGACCATGCTGGGCGACGTCGCGGTGATGGTCCATCCCGAGGACGAGCGCTACCGGCACCTGATCGGCAAGAAGGTGAAGCTGCCGCTGTGCGACCGCGACATCCCGGTGATCGCCGACGACTACGTGGACCGCGAGTTCGGCACCGGCGTGGTGAAGGTCACGCCGGCCCACGACGCCAACGACTATGCCGTGGGCCAGCGCCACCAGCTGCCGATGGTGGGCGTGCTCACGCTCGACGCCAAGATCAACGAGAACGGCCCGGCCAGGTACCAGGGCATGGACCGCTTCGCCGCGCGCAAGGCGGTGGTCGCCGATCTCGAAGCGCAAGGCCTGCTCGCCGAGACCAAGAAGCACAAGCTGATGGTGCCGCGCTGCGCCCGCACCGGCCAGATCGTCGAGCCGATGCTCACCGACCAGTGGTTCGTCGCGATGACCAAGGTCAGCGAGCAGGACCCCAGCGGCAAGTCGATCGCGCAGAAGGCGATCGATGCGGTGCAGAGCGGGGCCGTGCGCTTCGTCCCCGAGAACTGGGTCAACACCTACAACCAGTGGATGAACAACATCCAGGACTGGTGCATCTCGCGCCAGCTCTGGTGGGGCCACCAGATCCCGGCCTGGTACGACGAGCAGGGCAAGGTGTACGTGGCGCGCAACGAAGCGGAGGCGCAGGCCAAGGCGCCCGGCAAGACGCTGACGCGCGACCCCGACGTGCTGGACACCTGGTACTCGTCGGCGCTGGTGCCGTTCTCCACCCTCGGCTGGCCGGCCAGGACGCGGGACCTGGACCTCTACCTGCCTTCCACCGTGCTGGTCACCGGTTACGACATCATCTTCTTCTGGGTGGCCCGGATGATCATGATGACGACGCACTTCACCGGCCAGGTGCCGTTCAAGCACGTCTACATCCACGGCCTGGTGCGCGACTCGCACGGCAAGAAGATGAGCAAGTCCGAGGGCAACGTGCTCGACCCGGTGGACCTGATCGACGGCATCGCGCTGGAGCCGCTGCTGGAAAAGCGCACCACCGGCCTGCGCAAGCCGGAGACGGCGCCGCAGGTGCGCAAGAACACGCAGAAGGAATTCCCGGACGGCATTCCTGCCTTCGGCGCCGACGCGCTGCGCTTCACGTTCGCGTCGCTGGCCACGCTGGGCCGCAACATCAACTTCGATCCCAAGCGCTGCGAGGGCTACCGCAACTTCTGCAACAAGCTCTGGAACGCCACCCGGTTCGTGCTGATGAACTGCGAGGGGCATGACCTGGCCGAGGAAGGAGCGCTGCTGGGCGAGGCCGACCGCTGGATCATCTCCCGCCTGCAGCGCACGGAAGCGGCGGTGGCCGAGGGTTTCGCCGAATACCGCCTGGACAACGTCGCCAATGCGATCTACCAGTTCGTCTGGGACGAGTTCTGCGACTGGTACCTCGAGATCGCCAAGGTGCAGATCCAGACCGGCGACGCGGCCCACCAGCGCGGCACCCGCCGCACGCTGATCCGGGTGCTGGAGGCGATCCTGCGGCTGGCGCACCCGGTGATCCCCTTCATCACCGAGGAGCTGTGGCAGAAGGTGGCGCCGGTGGCGGGCAAGGACGGCGCATCGGTCAGCGTCGCGCCCTATCCGGTGGCGAACGAGGCGAACATCGACGCCCGGGCCGAAGCCTCGATCGGGCATCTGAAGCAGGTCGTGGACGCCTGCCGCGCCCTGCGCGGCGAGATGAACGTCTCGCCCTCCACGCGACTGCCGGCTTACGTGCTCGGCGACGCCGCCTTCATGCGCCAGGCGGCGCCGGTGCTGCAGGCGCTGGCCAAGCTGAGCGAGGTCAAGGTGTTCGACGACGAAGCCGCCTGGGCCGCGGCCAGCCAGGCGGCGCCGGTCGCCGTGGTGGGCGATGCCCGCCTGTGCCTGCACATGGAAATCGACGTCGCCGCCGAGAAGGCGCGGCTGGGCAAGGAAGTGGCGCGCCTGACGGCCGAACTGGCCAAGGCCAACGGCAAGCTGGCCAACCAGGCCTTCGTCGCCAAGGCGCCGCCGGCGGTGATCGAGCAGGAACACGCCCGCATCGCGCAGTTCACCCTGACGCTGGAAAAGCTGCAGGACCAGCTGCGGCGGCTCGGATAGCGAGCAGCGCCGCTACTTCAGATCGACGCCCGGCGCCGCGCCCTCGTTGGCCGCCGGCGGCAGCACCGGCGCCAGGGTGGCCGGCTCGCTGGCGATCTGGTCCAGCAGGCTGATGCGCGGCGCCATGAGCGTCTCGTGGATGCGATGGGCGACGTACCAGCTCGCGCGCATGCGCGCCTGATGCGTGTGCGCCCCGAGCCGCGGCGTGAGGAACAGGTTGTCGAGATCGTGCAGCGGCGTCCCCCTGGAGGCGAAGCCCGCCTCCGCGCCATCGAGCATGCACGACTCGATCCGGCCGTCGAGCAGCGCCCTGGCCAGCGCGTGCGGCTCGAAGATCGACGACCGCGTCAGGCCCACCCAGATCTGCCCGGGCTTGCAGTGCGCGAGCACCTTGTCGTCGATGAGGCCCCGATAGCGGGTGGCGTAGAGCACCGCGACGCTGACGGCGTCGGCATTGGCCATCAGCTCGCGCAGGCCGACCGGCTGCACGCCCAGGCGTGCCCAGATCGGGGCGGTGTGATGCACGGCCGGGTCGTAGCCAATCAGTTTGGCCCCCAGCGCGCGCAGCAGCATCGCGTAGGCGTGGGCCGCCGGCGCCAGGCCGAAGATCCCGACCACGCTGCCATGGAGCTCGCGGCCGATCTGCGGCGGCGCGTGGCGCTCGCCGGCCAGCGAGGCGCCGATGCCGCGGCGCATCAGCGCGAGCGTCGCGCCGAGCAGGTACTCGGCGTTGGAGCGCACGCTGGCCGTCGAGGGCTGGATCACGCGCACCTTGCGATCGCGGCAGGCCTCGAGGTCGGTGTTGTCGGTGCTCACGTGCAGCCGCGCCACCGCATTGAGCAAGGGCGCGAAGTCGAGGAATTCCTGGTTGACCAGCAGCTTGCGCGGCAGGACCAGGGCCCGCACGTTGTAGACCATCTTGCGCAGCGCGCTCGCGTCCGCGGCCAGCTCGGGCCGGAATTCGACAGAATGGCGTTCGGCGAGCCACTCGTGCGCTTCGGGCGCAAGCTGGTCGACGAGAAGGATTTCCACCCTGAATGCGTCCTTGTCTGACAAGATGAGGCGCCGTTTGCCCGGATAGTTGCTGAGGCACCCCGCAAAAGGGCAACACTTTAGCGCTAAACCATCAACGAGTCGATGAAAAAACTGACGAAGATTCACAAGGCGGTCTTTCCCGTCGCCGGTCTGGGAACCCGCTTCCTCCCAGCCACCAAGGCCATCGCCAAGGAAATGCTCCCGGTCGTCGACAAGCCGCTGATGCAGTACGCCGTCGAGGAGGCCTATGCCGCCGGCGTCCGCCACATGATCTTCGTCACCGGCCGCAGCAAGCGCGCCATCGAGGATCACTTCGACACGGCCTACGAACTGGAGCACGAGCTCGAGGCGGCCAACAAGAGCGACCTGCTGCGGCTGGTGCGGTCGATCATGCCCGACGACATGGTCTGCTCGTACGTGCGGCAGCCGCGCGCGCTGGGCCTGGGGCACGCCGTGCTGTGCGCCGAGCCGCTGGTGGGCGACGAACCGTTCGCGGTGCTGCTGCCGGACGACCTGATGTGCGGCCCCGAGGGCGGTCCCGGCGTGCTGGCGCAGATGGTGGACGTGTTCCAGGACTACCCCACCTCGCTGGTCGCCGTGCAGGAAGTGCCGCTCGATCACGTCAAGCGCTACGGCATCGTGGCCGGCGACCGGGTGGGCGAGCGGATCGTCAAGGTCAGGCAGATGGTGGAGAAGCCGAGCCCCGAAACCGCCCCCTCGCGCATGGGCGTGTCGGGCCGCTACGTGCTCACGCCGTCCGTCTTCAACGAAATCCGCAACAACCCGCGCGGCGCCGGCGGCGAGATCCAGCTCACCGACGGCATCGCCAAGCTGATGGCCACCGAAGGCGTGCATGCCTACGAGTACCAGGGCAAGCGCTACGACTGCGGCAGCAAGCAGGGTTTCCTGGAAGCCACCGTCGATCTGGCGCTGAAGCACGAGGAAGTGGGCGCGAGCTTCAGGGACTACCTGAAAAAGACCGTCTGCTGACCGGCCGGTCCCGGTCGCCCGCGCCGTGAGAGCGGGCCGCAGGCGGTCAGAACGCGATAGCCGGCCCGGTCACGCCGTCCACGGTCATGCCTTCGAACAGCACTTGCACGGTGCGGCCGAAGAAGAACGGCAAGCCCCATGAGAACAGGCCGGCCGCACCGCCGATAAGGCCCGAGCTCGGCGCGGCCGCCCCCGGCAAGGCGGCCTGCCCGATGAACAGGTCGTCGATGTTGTCCACGGTGAAGCTCACCGCTTCCATCCGGCCGTTGCGCCCGACGATGAAAGCCGTCTGCGCCAGGGAGGTCGGGGCGCCGCCGGCCGTGGGGCAATAGAACGCCTGGTGTCGGGTGCAGGTCGCGATCGAGTCGCTGGCGAAGAAGTAGCCGTTCGAGCCCGAGTCCACGATCGCCCGCTGCTGGACCCCGCCGTACGAGGTGAGCAGCGTGCCCGAGCCATCCAGCGTGAGGAGCCGCGCCCCCGGCAGGGTGTTGTTCGATCGGGTCGCGACGCCGAAGTACACCGTACCGCCGGCGAGCGCACTGCCGGACCGGGGCACCGGCGGCAGCTGGATGGTGACCCCGTTGTTGTCGCCGGGCAGCAGGGCCACCGGATTGGGCACCTGCTGGGCCTCGGCCACCTTGGTCGCCCGGCACAACGCGCCGGCGCCCGCGCTCGGGCAGACGTAATACATCCCCGGGATGGCATAGGCGGCGCAGTTGGCGCCGCAATCGCGCACGAAGCTGCCCACGCCCAGCACGCCGTTGGCGCCGAACAGCGACACCGAGTTCTTGCCCGGGCCGGACACGCAGGTCGGCGGCGGCACGCCGGCAGCGGGATCGCCGATCAGGTTCAATGGCAGCGACGCCAGCGTCTGCCCGCCGATCTTCACGTCGGCGCTGACCACCGAGCCCCAGGTGAAGCCGTCGGCGTACTGGACGCATTGGCGCAAGGCGCTCCCACTGGCGGCTTCCACGACCGGCTGCAGCGCCGCCTTGCCGGAGAGCGCGGGCGCCAGGATGCGCAGGCCGGTCGAGCCGGTGTCCAGCTGCACGTGATCGATGGTCTCGCACGCGGTGGCGCTGCCCGTGGTGCACAGCGTGACCGACGCATACAGCATGTTCAGGACCTTGCGGCCGGTGAGCAGGAACAGCGCCGGCCCGGTATCGACCACCACCGGCAGCGCGTTGGCGGGCGCGGCCGGCGTCGAAGGTGGCGCCGCCGCATCGGCCCCGGTGTCCGCGGCGTTCGAGACCGTGGCCAGTGGCTGGTTCGGCGGCGCTTCGCCGCCGCCGCCGCCACCACCGCAGGAAGGCAGCGCCAGCACCCCGACCAGGCACAGCACCGCGGCGAGCTTCCTCATCGCGCGCCCCCGGCCCCGTCGATGTCCTCGACGCTGGCGCCGGCGGGCATCAATGCCGGGACCATCGCGGAACCGGCCATCCCACGCGGCAGCTTCACGACCCGCAACACCATGGCGCCGGTCCTCATCGCGACCACCTTGGCGTTGCCGGCGCCGCGCTGCAGGTCGGCCGCGTACTGCGCGTAATGCGAGCCGAGCACGAGCTTGAGGTCCGGCAAGGCCGGGCCCGACCAGGTCGCCGCGAACACCTTTCCCGCGCCCGACACGTACTGGCGCACCGCCGTGCCCTCGGGCGTCGTGGTCTCGTGCACCTCGAAGCCGGCCGCCGGCGTGTGCTTCAGTGCCGTCCCGCGCAATGCCGCGTGATCGCGCAGCACCGAGTCGGCCGCCTCACCGAGCGCCGCCTGCGCGGCCGCGCTGCAGACAAGCAGCGCCAGCGCGGCGACCACCACCCGGGCGACCCGGCGCCGGGACTGCGCGCGGGCCGGGCCGGCACCCGGCGTCGAAGGCGGTTGCGGAGTGGACATGTCGCTCTCCCCTTGACGCAGGCCGCGGCACCAGGCCGCGACTCACGATTCGAAGGTACGAGCGCCGGGTCACTCGCAGGCCGGCGGAATGTCCTCTTTGGGCGGGACATTGCTCCCCAAAGTGTCCTGCCTCGGCTCGCGCTCGATCGGCACGGCGCCGTCGGGCGCAGAACAAGGGGGAGTCGGAACTGGCGTCGGCCCCCGGATGCCGCAGGGGACGTGGCCGACGCGCCGGCGGTCAGCGCCGCCTGAGGACGTGGATGAAGTCCTGGCCTTCGGTCTTCTGCTCCACCAGCTCGTTGCCGGTCTGCTTGGCGAAGGCCTGGAAGTCGCGCACCGAACCGGCATCGGTCGACACCACCTTCAACAGCTGGCCGCTGCGCAGGTCGGCCAGCGCCTTCTTGGCCTTGAGAATGGGCAGCGGGCAGTTGAGGCCGCGGGTGTCGATTTCCTTGTCGATGTTCATCATGCTTCCTGCAATCAGTCGGTCAGTCGCGCCGCAGCTCCCGCCATTGCGGCTCCACCCCGCGGGCGCGCAGCCATTCGGCGAGCGCGTAGCCGGTGCCGGCCGGCCAGCACTTCACATCCTCGTACGCGAACAGCCGGTAGTCCACCAGCTCGGGCGACAGCTTCACCTCGCCTTCGGCCAGCGCGTGGTAGGCGATGATCACCTGGTTCATGCGCTGGAAGTCGTAGACGCCGATCAGGTTCAGCTCGCGGACCTCGAGGTTCGTTTCTTCCTTGACCTCGCGGGTGATCCCCTCCTGCGGCGTCTCGCCGGCCTCCATGAAGCCGGTGATCAGCGCGTAGACCTTGCTCTTCCAGGCCGCGTTCTGGGCCAGCAGGATCTTGTCCTGGTACTGGATCACCGCGGCCAGCACCGGCGTCGGGTTGTTCCAGTGTGTCCAGCCGCACCCGATGCAGCGCAGGCGCTGCTTCTCGCCGCCGTCCTCCAGCTGCGCCACCCACTCCAAGGGCGTGGCGCAGCAGGGGCAGAACTTGTAGTCCATGTCAGGCCGGGAACACGCCGGTGGACAGGTAGCGGTCGCCGCGATCGCACACCACGAACGCGATCGTCGCGTTCTCCACCTGCTTGGCGATCTCTTGCGCGACCCAGCACGCCCCGGCCGCCGAAATGCCGCCGAAGATGCCCTCCTCGCGCGCCAGGCGCCGGCACATCTCCTCGGCATCTTCCTGGCTCACCAGCACCGTTTCGTCCACGGTGCTGGCGTCATAGATCTTCGGCAGGTACTCCTGCGGCCACTTGCGGATGCCCGGAATGCGCGAACCTTCCTTCGGCTGCGCGCCGACGATCCTGATCGCCGGATTCTTCTCCTTCAGGAAGCGCGACACGCCGGTGATCGTCCCGGTGGTGCCCATGGCGCTCACGAAATGGGTGATCCGGCCCTTGGTGTCGGCCCACAGCTCGGGGCCGGTGGTCTCGTAATGGATGCGCGGGTTGTCCTCGTTGGCGAACTGGTCCAGCACCCGGCCCTTGCCGTCGCGCTGCATGTTCTCCGCCAGGTCGCGCGCGTATTCCATGCCGCCGCTCTTGGGCGTGAGCAGCAGCTCGGCGCCGAACGCCTTCATCGTCTGCGCCCGCTCCACCGACAAGTCCTCCGGCATGATCAGCACCATGCGGTAGCCGCGGATGGCGGCGGCCATGGCCAGCGCGATGCCGGTGTTGCCCGACGTCGCTTCGATCAGCGTGTCGCCGGGCTTGATCTCGCCGCGCTCCTCGGCGCGCTTGATCATCGACAGCGCGGGTCGGTCCTTCACCGAGCCCGCCGGGTTGTTGCCCTCGAGCTTGCCCAGGACCACATTGCCGCGTTGCTTGTTCTCCGCAGCGCCGATCCGCTGCAGCGCCACCAGCGGCGTCTTGCCGATGGCGTCCTCGATCGTCGGGTAGTTCATTGGCGTCACTGTGCCATAATTTCCGGCTCGCTTTCCCAGTGTGGCCTCGGTGGCGAAATCGGTAGACGCGCGGGACTCAAAATCCCGTTTCGCAAGAAGTGTCGGTTCGAGTCCGACCCGAGGCACCACCTGCAACGCCTGTCGACCGACAGGCGTTTTCGTTGGTGCACCAGCAGCACGCACGGCAACAAAAAGCCCGCCGGTCGGCGGGCTTTTTGCTGCGCGCAAGCGCGATCAGGTGCCGGTGACGAACGTGATGGTGACGGTGCCCACCGAGTTGCCGTTCAGCGTGAGCTGGCCGCCGGGGTTCACATCGACGGGAACCGGCTCGCCGGTGGACGCCGCCGATCCGAGCACGAGCGCAACGTTCCGCTCCTGCGTCGGCGCGTCGACGGCCATGCCGGCCGTCTCGACCTTGATGTTGCAGGGATGGATCGTGATCGTGTTGCCCGTAGCCATCTTGTGGCCGGCGGGGAAGGTCGACTCGGTGATCTTGAAGATGCACGAGCCGAAGGTGGTGGTGCCCTTGGCAGTGTATGTCTCGGACGTGATCGTGAACGCCGGCGTGGTCGTCGTGCCGGTGCCGGTACCGGTGCTCGGCACCGAGAACACGATGGTGGTCGGGGCCGTCGTGCCCAGCTCGGTCACGCCGGACGGGAACTTGAACGGCTCGTTGGCGACGGCCGCCGTCGTGGCCGGTGCTGCTGCCAGCACGACCGGCGCCGTCACGACCGCCACCGGCGCCGGCTCAGCGGCACCGCCGCCGCCGCCGCCCCCGCACCCCACGAGCGCGGCCGCAACCGAAAAGCTGAGGAGAAGAGCGACGGTTTTCTTCATGTGAGCGGACCCCTTTTTTGACGAGTAAGGTACTGCAGAGTGCGCGAGACTACAACAAAGCATCTCTAATGTAAATAAATGCGTGACGGATTCGAAGCCCCTGCTTAGAATCGCCGAGCTCTGTTGCGTCCCCTCGAGACGCGTATTCGCGGCCCTCCGAGTCAGTACTTTCGTTCGCAACATGCGCTCCGCCAAGCCCGTCATCCTTGCCGCCGCCGCGACCCTCGCGTCGCAGGCGGCATGGGCCCAGACCACCACATTCACCCAGGCCGGCTACACCGGCCTAGGGATAACCCCGAATGCGCACCTGCTCGACTGGGGCCGGGTCGAGGCCACGTACGACCGGCAGTTGCCGGGCCTGATGCGCGATCCCACTGGCCACAACTTCGTGGTCGGATTCGGCCTGTTGCCGAATCTCGAAATCGCCGGCCGGCTGGCGACCAACACGCTGAACTGCAGTGCCTTCGTCGACAAGAACTGCGGCACCCGCGACCTTTCCGCGTCCGGCAAGGTCGGCATCGGCCTGGACGCCCAGAACCGCTTCCGCGTCGCCGCCGGCCTCACCGACGTCGGCGGCGCGGCCACGAATTTCCGGACGTTCTACGGCGTGCTCACGTACAACGAGGGCCCCTTCGAAGCCAGTGCCGGCCTGGCCCGGCGCAGCGGCGCGCGACCGAACGTCTCCATGGCACCGCTGCACGGACCGTTCGCCGCCGCCGCCTGGCAGCCGCTGCCATGGGTGCGCGGGCAGATCGAATACACCGACGGCAACGCGTGGGCCGGCGTGCGCCTCTTCGCGCCGCGCGACTGGCTGCCGGAAGGCTGGACCGCCTACGTCGGCAGCAACCATCGCCTGAACGACAACAAGTTGACCCGCGGCGCCTGGCTGACTGCCGGCCTGTCAATCCCGCTCTACAAGGTTCCTGCCTTGCCGGGCAGCGGCCCACGGGCGCCCTTGCCCGCGCTCTCGGGCGCGCAGCGGCCGCTGCCCGCCTATGAGGCTCGCGTCCTGCCTGCGCCGCCGGCGCAACCCGCGCGCGAGGGGGCAGGCCCCGCGCCCTCGGCAACCACCGCACCGATCCCGGCGCGCCCCGTCTCCGACAGCGACCTGGAAGACCTCGCGGCTGCGCTGGAGGCCAAGGGCCTGGAAGACATCTCCATCGGGCGCATGCCAGACGCGTCGGTGGCCGTGCGCGCCAACAACTCGGCCTACAACTGGAATTCGGTCGACGCACTGGGCGCGGCCCTCGGGGCTATCGCCCGCACCTTCGGCGACCGCAAGACCGGCTACCGGCTGATCCTCACGCAGCGCCAGATTCCCCTGGTGGCCGTCACCGGCCAGAGCGATTGCCTGCGCGAGTGGATCGCCGACGCAGGCGCCGCGTGCACGGCCGGCCAGCTCTCGACGCCGGGGACCGGCGCGCTCGAGCCGCTGCACGCCGGCGCCGCCTGGGTGATCAACCAGCGCAAGCCGCGGTGGCAGACGCTGCACGTGTCGATCAGCCCGGTGCTGCGCACGAACGTCGGCACCGAAGTGGGCGCCCTCGACTACTCGGCGGGCGTGAACGTGGGATTGCAGCTGCCGCTGTGGCGCGGCGCCAGCGTGGAGTGGCGCCGCAACGTGCCGCTGGCCAACAGCAGTGACTACGAGCCGAACGGCGTGTTCGGCGCGCGCCGCGTCCGCTCCGAAACCGAGCGCGTCGCGCTGGTCCAGACCGTGCGCCTGCCGGTGGAGCGCTGGCTCGCCCCGGGCGACGATCTCAAGGCGCTGCGCTGGGGCTTGGCCGCCGTGACCGCGCAGGCGACGATCGGCCGGGTGGGCAGCAACTTCGACGGCATGCACGGCGCGCTGCGCTGGGAACCGGGCGAGGGCCGGCACCGCGCCAGTGCCGAAGCCGGCTATTTCCGCAATGCCAGCTTTGACGGCAGCATTTCCAGCGCCGGGCCGCGCCGCGCCAAGCCCCTGCTGGCCAGCTACCGCTACAGCGTGACGCCGACCCGCACTTACCTGGAAGCCACGGCCGGCCAGTTCATGTACAACGACCGCGGCTTCCAGCTCGGGATGCGGCAGTGGTTCAGCGACGTGTCGGTGGCCGCCTATTACCGCCGCAGCAACTTCCAGGGCGGCGCCACCCGCCAGTTCATCGGCCTGGAGCTGTCGCTGCCGATCGGCCCGCGGCGCGACGTCGCGCCGGCCCGCCACCTCCAGGTGGGCGGCACAACGCGCTTCAGCCACGCCGTGGAAACGCTGGTGCGCGACCCGAACGGCAACAACGCGGTGCGGCCCGGCTACGGCTTGCCCGTGCCGGCGCCCTCGCCGGAGGCCACGTTCAACACCGACCGGGCCGGCCTCCTCTACTTCGAGGACAACATCCGCCGCATCCGGGATGCGGCCCGCTGACAACAGCGGCCTCGACCGCTGCGCACGTTTACACGCTTGAACGCGCCCATCGGGCAAGCCCGGATTGGAAACACTCGAGCACTCACGATACAGTTTGTAATCAGTGGCAACTTCATCCAACAACTTTATGCACACGTCCGCGACGGGGGCCGTCCGCCGCCTGCTCTGCCCGTTGCTCGCCGCAGTGGTCGTCCACGGCTGCGCCGTGGTCACGGCGCCCGGCTTCGACTATGCGGATCCGAAGCAGCGCACCAGCGTCACGCTGGGCCAGTACGTCCCCGCCGACGTCAACAACCCGCCGCAAGGCGTGATCACGCCCATCACGCCGGCGCTGGTGCAGGCCCAGGTGCAGGCCGCGCCGAGCGGCATCCCCCCCGAAGTGCAGGCGCTCTTCGCCGAAGCCAAGCCCTACACCATTGGCCCCAGCGACGTGATCGGCATCGTCGTCTACGACCATCCGGAGCTGCTGCCGAATGCCGGCGCCGTGATCAGCCAGCAGGCCGACCCCACCGGGATCAGCGCGGCGCCCGGCTTCATCGTGGGCGCGGACGGCCAGGTGAGCTTTCCGTATGTCGGCCGCATCAAGGTGGAGGGGCTGACCGAGATCGAGGCCGCCGAATTGCTGTCCCGGCGGCTGGCGCGCGTCATCAAGGAGCCGCAGGTCACGGTGCGCATCCAGTCCTTCCGCAGCCGGCGCGCCTACGTGGAAGGCGAGGTGCGCCAACCGGGCACCCAGATCTTCACCGACGTGCCCATGACGCTGCCCGAGGCGATCAACCGGGCCGGCGGCGTCACGCCCAATGGCGATCGCTCGTTCGTCACGATCACGCGCAACAACCAGACCTCGCGCATCAACCTGATGCAGCTGCAGGAACTCGGCGTGAACCCCAACCGGATCCTGCTGCAGAACGGCGACCTCGTGACCGTGCGCAATCGCGACGAGAACAAGGTGTACGTGATGGGCGAGATCGCCAAGCCTTCGGCGCTGGTGATGCACAACGGCCGGCTCAGCCTCAACCAGGCGCTGGGCGAAGCGGGCGGTCCGAACCTGGCCACCGCGAACCCGGGACAGATCTACGTGATCCGCAACACCGCGCAGGGCTCGCCGGCCGTCTATCACCTGAACGCCAGCACGCCAAGTGCGCTGGCCCTGGCCGACACCTTCGCCCTGCGCCCGCGCGACGTCGTCTACATCGACCCCGTGCCGCTGGTGAACTGGAACCGGATCATCAGCCTGGTGCTGCCGTCCGCGCAGGCCTTGAGCCTGGGCCGCAACGCCGTCAGTCCATGAGGAGCATCCTGGTCGTCTGCGAAGGCAACATCTGCCGCAGCCCGATGGCCGAGGGCCTCTTCGCTGCCGCCCTGCCGCAAGCCGAGGTGCGCTCCGCGGGCCTGAGCGCGCTGAGCGGCATGCCCGCGGATGAAACGGCCGTGCGCCTGATGCAAGGCCGCGGGATCGACATCACCGCGCACCGCGCGCTGCAGATCACCCGCGAGCTGTGCTCGCAGGCGGACCTGGTGCTCGTGATGTCCACGGAACAGCGCAAGAGACTGGAAGAGAAGTACCCGTTCGCCTGCGGCCGCACATACCGGCTGGGTGAATTCAGCAAGCGCGACATTCCCGACCCGTACCGGCAGCCCGAATGGGCCTTCCAGGAGTCGCTTCAATTGATCGACCACGGGGTGCGCGAATGGCTCCAACGCATCCAGAAGATCTGACAGGCCAAGGCATGAACGCACCGCTTCCCATCCACCGCCAGTTGGCCGCTCCCAACCCCGCGCTGCAGGCGGACAACGACGAGATCGACCTCATCGAATACTGGGACATCATCGTCGACCACCGGTGGCTTGTCGCCGCCGTTACGGCGATCGCTATCGCAGTGGGAAGCGCATATTCGCTGCTGGCGCGGCCGGTTTATGAGGCCAACCTGCTGATTCAGGTGGAGGACTCGGCAAGTTCGGCCAAGAGCTTCCTCGGTGAGGCCGCGAGTCTCTTCGATGTGAAAACGCCGGCCGCCGCTGAGATTGAAATTCTCCGCTCCCGCATGGTGATCGGACGGGCAGTAGATAGCACTTCGCTCTACATCAGTGCCGCACCTCGCTATTTGCCCATCGTCGGCGGTTGGTTAGCCAGGCGGGCAAAAGACCTTTCAGACCCTGGGTTTCTTGGTTTCGGTGGCTTCGTTACCGGCACAGAGAAGATCGCGGTCAGCGCGTTTGACGTGCCGGAGCGTCTCGAAGGAACCGGCTTTCGTTTGACAGCGCAAGGAGACGGCCGGTACCTGTTATCTCACTCCGACTTGACAGGGGACCTTGGAGGGACTGTCGGTGTGCCGCTGATAAAAAGTACGCCCCTCGGAACCGTTACCTTGCTGGTGAGCGGCATGGAGGGAAGGCCGGGCGCGGAATTCAACTTGGCGCGCCAGTCACGGTTGGCCACTGTCGCGGGTTTGCAGTCCAGTCTGAGATTGAGCGAAAGGGGGCGGCAGTCCGGTGTCATTGACGCCACACTCCAGGGTGGCAACC
>NZ_DATMHS010000139.1:0-18839 GCF_035554825.1 Ramlibacter sp.
TGGTCGCGGCTGCGTGCCGCCTGGAACGATCCGGGCACCCGCCGGGTCGCGCGGATGATGATGCCGGCGCTGCTGGGCGTCGGCGTCGCCCAGATTTCGCTGCTCATCAATACGCAGATCGCGTCCTGGCTGCCGACCGGCAGCGTGACCTGGCTCACCTACGCCGACCGCCTGATGGAGTTTCCGACCGCGATGCTGGGCGTCGCCCTGGGCGTGGTGCTGATGCCGCAGCTGGCCGCCGCCCGGGCCAGCCAGGACGCCGAGCGCTATTCGGCCATGCTCGACTGGGGCCTGCGCCTGGTGGTGCTGCTGGCGGTGCCCTCGTCGATGGCCCTGCTGTTGTTCGCCCAGCCGCTGGTCGCCACCGTGTTCCACTATGGCGCCTTCAAGGATGGCGACGTGGCGCAGGTGTCGATCGCGCTGGCGGGCTACGGCGCCGGACTGCTCGGGCTGGTGGCGATCAAGGTGCTGGCCTCGGGCTTCTACGCCAGCCAGGACATGCGCACGCCGGTGCGCATCGCCGTGGTGGTGCTGGTGATCACGCAACTGCTCAACCTCGCGCTCGTGCCGTGGCTCAAGCATGCCGGCCTGGCGCTGTCGATCGCGCTGGGCGCGCTGGTCAACGCGGGCTGGCTGCTGACGGGCCTGCTGCGGCGCGGCAGTTATGTCCCGGCGCCCGGCTGGGGCCGTTTCGGCCTGCAGGTGCTGGCCGCCAGCGCGCTGCTCGCGGTGTTCCTCATGTGGGCCGCCGCCAGCTTCGACTGGGTCGCGCTGCGGGCCCACCGCGGGCAGCGCATCGGCCTGATGGCCGCGCTGCTGGCTGGCTCGGCTGCTCTTTACTTTGTAGCGCTCTGGGCCGCCGGGGTGAAGCTGCGGCAGTTTGTCACGCGCTGAAGCCGGGACGCTGACGGCGTCGCTTGACGGCCGCTGGCCGGTCCATTACAAAACAACTCATGCGGTTGAATCTGTCAGCTCCGACGCCACTGGAGTATTTCCGCGCGCTGGTGCAAAGCGACGACCAGTTCCCGCTGCTGGAGGCCGCCGCCAGCATCGCCCAGGACGAATACCCGGATCTGGACATCCAGCAGGTGCTCGGCGACGTCGACCAGCTGCTCTCGCGCCTGAAGCGCCGGCTGCCGGCCGATGCGGCGCCCCTGCAGCGGCTGCGCGCGCTCAACCAGTTCTTCTTCCGCGACCTCAGTTTCGGCGGCAACGTCAACGACTACTGCGACCCCGACAACAGCCACATCAACGTGGTGCTGCGCACGCGGCGCGGCATCCAGATCTCGCTGGCCGTGCTGTGGATCGAACTGGCGCAGGGCCTGGGGCTGCACGCGCGCGGCGTCTGCTTTCCGGGCCACTTCATGGTCAAGGTCAACCTGCCCAAGGGGCAGGTGGTGATCGACCCCTTCACCGGACAGTCGCTGTCGCGCGAGGAACTGGCCGAACGGCTGGAGCCGTACAAGCGCAGCAGCGGCCTGGTCGACGAATTCGAGGTGCCGCTGGGGCTGTACCTGCAGGCGGCGCCGGCGCGCGACATCATCGCCCGGATGCTGCGCAACCTGAAGGAAATCCACCAGGCCCAGGAAGACTGGCAGCGCCTGATCGCCGTCGAAGACCGGCTGATCGTCCTGTTGCCGGAAGCCTGGTCCGAATACCGCGACCGCGGCCTCGCGCACGCCGAGCAGGGCCACAGCGGCCTGGCGGTGCGCGACCTCGAGACCTACCTGGTGCATGCCCAGGACGCCCTGGACATCGACGCCATCGCCGACCGCGTGGCCGACCTGCGGCGCGCGAAGAACTGAGCGCGCGCCTTCGATTCAGGAGGTTGCCGGCCGGGCCGGCCGGCGCCGGATCGCCAGCAGCAGCAGGGCGACCGCGCTGAAGCCGGCGCCGGCCAGGAAGGTGACCGGCGCGCCGGAGCGATCCCACAGCCAGCCGGCCAGGCCGCTCGCCAGCAGCAAGGCCACGCCGCTCACGAGATTGAAGAAACCGAAGGCCGTGCCGCGCAGGTCGGCCGGCGCCGTGTCGGCGACCATTGTCGCCAGCAGGCCCTGGGTCATCGCCATGTGCAGGCCCCACAGGGCGATGCCCGCCCACAGCATCGGTCCGCCGGCCGCGCCCGCGAGCAGCAGGTCGGACGCGATCAGGACCGCGAGCCCCCAGGCCAGCAGCGCCGTGTGGCTCATCCGGTCGGCCATCCGGCCGAACGGGTAGGCCCCGACGGCATAGACGACGTTCATCGCGATCAGCACCAGCGGCGTCCAGGCCAGCGCCAGCCCGCCCTGCTGGGCCCGCAGCACCAGGAAGGCTTCGCTGAAGCGCGCCAGCGTGAAGACGGCGCCGGCGGCCACCACCCACCAGTAGGCCGGTCCCAGCCGGGCGAGGTTGTCGCGGCGGATCGGGTTGCTGCGGCGGGCGCCGGCCGCGTGGTCGGGCTCGCGCACCCCCACCACCAGCAGCAGGACGGACAGCACGGCCGGGATCACCGCCACCCAGAAGACCGCTCGGAAGTCGTTGGCCCACAGCAGCATGAAGCCGATCGCCAGCAGCGGGCCGAGGAAAGCGCCGACCGTATCGAGCGACTGCCGCAGGCCGAAGGCGGCGCCGCGAATTTGCGGCGGCGCGATGTCGGCCACCAGGGCGTCGCGCGGGGCGCCCCGCAACCCCTTGCCGACCCGGTCGAGCAGGCGGGCGCCCAGCACCAGGCCCGAGGTGGTGGCCAGTGCAAACAGCGGCTTGGAGAACGCGCCCAGACCGTAGCCCAGCACCGCCATCGGTTTGCGCCGGCCCCAGTAGTCGCTGATGACGCCGGAGAACACCTTGACGATGAGGGCCGTCGCTTCGGCCGCTCCTTCGATGAGGCCCACGGCGAGCACGCTGGTGCCCAGGCCGGCGACCAGGAACACCGGCAGCAGGCTGTGGATCAGCTCCGAGGAGACGTCCATCAGCAGGCTGACGAACCCCAGCGCCCAGATGGCCGGCGGCAGGCGGGGCCGCGCGCTGGGCTGGCCGGTCATGGCCGTGTCAGGCGATCACCACGGGCGCGCCGCCGGCGCGCGGGGCGATGGCGCCGATCTGGTACACGGTCTCGCCCTGCGCCCGCAGGGCCGCCGCGGTGGCCTGCGCCTGCGCCGCCTCGACCACGACCACCATCCCGATGCCGTTGTTGAACGTGCGGTTCATCTCGTGGGCGTCGATGCCGGCGGTGGCCTGCAGCCACGCGAACAGCTCGCTTTGCGGCCAGCTGCCGTGTTTCAGGTGGGCCGCGCAGTCGTCGGGCAGCACGCGCGGAATGTTCTCCAGCAGCCCGCCGCCGGTGATGTGGGCCAGCGCCTTGATCGGCTGCTGCGCGAGCACGGCCAGCACGCTCTTGACGTACAGCCGGGTGGGCGCCATCACCGCTTCGCGGAACGGCTTGCCGTCCAGCGTGGCCGGCAGCGCGCCGCCGGCGCGCTCGATGCACTTGCGCACCAGCGAGAAGCCGTTGGAATGGGCGCCGCTGGAGGCCAGGCCCAGCACCACGTCGCCGGACCGGACGCCGGCGCCGGTCAGGATCTTCGACTTCTCCACCGCGCCGACGGCAAATCCCGCCAGGTCGTATTCGCCGGCCGGATACATGCCCGGCATCTCCGCCGTCTCGCCGCCGATCAGGGCGCAGCCGGAGAGCTCGCAGCCGCGCGCGATGCCGCCGACCACGGCCGCGGCCGTATCGACGTCCAGCTTGCCGCAGGCGAAGTAGTCGAGAAAGAAGAGCGGCTCCGCCCCCTGCACCAGGACGTCGTTGACGCTCATGGCAACCAGGTCGATGCCCACCGTGTCGTGCATGTTCCACTCGAACGCGAGCTTCAGCTTGGTGCCGACGCCGTCGGTGCCGCTCACCAGTACCGGCTCGCGATAGCGCTTGGGTACCTCGAACAGCGCGCCGAAGCCGCCGATGCCGCCCAGCACGCCTTCGCGCATGGTCTTCTTCGCCAGCGGCTTGATGCGCTCGACCAGCGCGTCGCCGGCTTCGATGTCGACGCCGGCTTCCTTGTACGAGAGGGGGGGAGAGCTCATGGATCGGTGATCGGTGGCGGGCCCGGCTGAGGCAGGCCCGATAGAATTTGCCAGATTCTATCTTTCGCTCCCGCGAGGGGCCGCGCGGCGCGGCCCCAGGCAGCGCACCCCGGCCCGGCACCTCCATGCAGTTCACGACCTCCCAGAAGCGCGTTTCAGCCTGGCTGCTGATCGCCTTCCTGGCCGTGCTCGCGCTCTGGCTGCTGGGCCCGGTGCTCACGCCGTTCGTGGTGGCGGCGGTGCTGGCGTACGCGCTCACGCCGCTGGTGGAGCGGCTCGACGGACTCGGGCGCGGCTACGTGCCGCGGTTCGTCGCCGTGGTGGTCGTCGAGCTGCTGTTGATCCTGGCGCTGTTCGGCCTGGTGCTGCTGGTGGTGCCGATCCTGGCCAAGGAAGTGCCGCTGATGCGGGCCCAGTTCCCGCTGATGTTCGACCGGCTCAACGAGACCATCGCCCCCTGGCTGCAGCAGTTCGGCATCAGCGTGAACCTCGACCTGGCAAGCCTCAAGGCGCGGCTGCTCGGCTACCTCAACGCCAACTACCAGGCCGCGCTGGCCTCGCTGCTGCCGTCGCTGAAACTGGGCGGCAGCGTCGCGCTGGCGGTGGTCGGCAACGCGGTGCTGATCCCGGTGGCGCTGTTCTACCTGCTCCTGGACTGGCGGGGCTTCGTCGCCCGGGTGCTGGAGCTGGTTCCGCCGCGCGCGCGGCCGGCGTTCGACTCCTTCACCACCGAGGCCGACCAGGTGCTGGGGCAGTATCTGCGCGGGCAATTGCTGGTGATGCTGACCATGGGCCTGTTCTACAGCGTCGGCCTCGCCCTGTTCGGGCTGGACCTCGCCTTGCCGATCGGGATGTTCACCGGGCTGGCGATGTTCGTGCCCTATGTCGGCTTCGGCATCGGCCTGATCATGGCGCTGCTGGCCGGGGTGCTGCAGTTCGCCTCGGCCAAGGCGCTCGTGATGGTGGCGGTGGTGTACGGCAGCGGGCAGGTGATCGAAGGCTTCTATCTCACGCCGCGGCTGGTCGGCGAGCGCATCGGCCTGCATCCGCTGGTCGTGATCTTCGCGCTGCTCGCGTTCGGCCAGCTGTTCGGCTTCGTGGGCGTGCTGGTGGCGCTGCCGGCCAGCGCGGTGCTGCTGGTGGCGATCCGGCGCCTGCGCGCGGGCTACATCCGCAGCAACCTGTACCTGAGCTGACCATGATCATGAAACAGATCGCGCTGGACATCGGCATGGCGCGGCCGCCCACACTGGCCGGCTTCTGCGCGGGCCCCAACGAGGCGGCGCTCGCGCACCTGCGCCTGTGGGCCGGCAGCCCGACGCGCTCGCCCGTGCCGACCTACCTGTGGGGCGCCGGCGGCAGCGGCAAGACGCACCTGCTCAAGGCGGTGGCCGAGGCCCTGCGGGAGCAGGGCGCCGGCGCCGGCTGGCTCGATCCGGCGGTGCACGAGCCGCCGGAATTCGACGAGGCCTGGGCCGTCGTGCTGATGGACGACGTCGACCGCTACACCGCCGTGCAGCAGCACGCCGCCTTCAACTGGTTCGTGAATGCGCAGACACTGCAGCGCGGGGTGCTGGCCGCGGGCGCGGCGCCGCCGGCCGACCTGCACCTGCGGGAAGACCTGCGCACGCGGCTCGGCTGGGGCCATGTGTTCCACTTGCAGGTGCTCAGCGAGCCGGAGCGGCGGGCCGTACTGCGGCAGGCCGCCGACGAGCGGGGCATCTTCCTGGGCGACGACGTGATGGACTTCATGCTGACGCGCTTCTCGCGCGATCTGGGCAGCCTGATGCAGCTGCTGGAACAGCTGGACGGCTATGCGCTGCAGACCAAGCGCGCCATCACGATCCCGCTGATCAGATCCATGCTGGAGAACGAGTGACCCGAAAGACCAGGCTTGCGTTGTTCGACCTGGACAACACCTTGCTGCCGATCGATTCCGACTACGCCTGGGGCGAGTTCACGCACGCGATCGGCTGGACCGACCGCGAGGCGTTCCGCCGCCGCAACGACGAGTTCTACGAGCATTACCAGGCCGGCACGCTGGACGTGCACGAGTACGTGCGCTTCGCCACCGAGGCCCTGCGCCAGCGCGGCGCCGATGCGGCGCGCCAGGCGCAGGCTGACTTCATGACGACCGTGATCGGCCCGGCGATCCGCGACGAGGCGCTGGCGCTGGTGCGCTCGCACCAGGCTGCCGGCGACCTCGCCGTGATCATCACCGCGACCAACGAATTCGTCACGCGGCCGATCGCGCAGGCCTTCGGCGTGGCGGAGCTGATCGCCGTCGAACTCGAACGCGGCGCCGACGGCTGGATCACCGGCGAGATCGCCGGCGTGCCGTCGCTGCGCGAGGGCAAGGTGACGCGCCTGGCGCAGTGGCTGGCGCAGCGCGGCCTCGACTGGCACGACATCGACGCGACCTTCTATTCCGACTCGATGAACGACCTGCCCCTGCTGGAGCGGGTCGATCATCCGGTGGCCACCAACGCCGAAGAGCGGCTGCGCGCCATCGCCGTCCAGCGCGGCTGGCGTATCCTGGACCTCTTCAAGCACCCATGATCAAGAAATTCATCGCCAATCTGTTCGGCAACAACGGCGGCCGTCCCAACTTCGGCAAGCGCCAGGAGGTCGGCCCGCAGGAACATGGGATCGATCCCTCGCTGGTCGACGAGCGCGCCCAGAACGTCGTGCACACGCTCAAGGAAGCGGGGCACGAGGCCTACATCGTGGGCGGCGCCGTGCGCGACCTGCTGGTCGGCCTGCGGCCCAAGGACTTCGACGTCGCGACCAGCGCGACGCCGGAGCAGGTCAAGTCGCTGTTCCGCCGCGCGTTCATCATCGGCCGGCGCTTCCGGATCGTCCACGTGGTGTTCGGGCGCGGCCGCGAGCACGAGGTGATCGAGGTCTCCACCTTCCGCGCCTACATGGACAACGCCGCCGCCGAAGCCGTGGCCGGCAACGAGAAGACCAGCAAGAACGAACTCGCGGGGCTGAAGCACGCCGTCGACTCGAGCGGCCGGGTGCTGCGCGACAACGTCTGGGGGCCGCAGGAGGAAGACGCGACCCGGCGCGACTTCACCATCAACGCGATGTACTACGACCCCGAGACCCAGACCGTGGTCGACTACCACGGCGGGATTCGCGACGTGAAGAAGCGCGTGATCCGCATGATCGGCGACCCGCTCACGCGTTATCGCGAGGACCCGGTGCGCCTGATCCGGGCCATCCGCTTCGTGTCCAAGCTGAGCGCGCTGGGCTTCAAGCTCGAGCCCAAGACCGCCAGGCCGCTGCTGGAGTGCCGCGCGCTGCTGGCCGAGGTGCCGCAAAGCCGCCTCTTCGACGAGATGCTGAAGCTGCTGCAGACCGGGCATGCGGTGGCCACGATCGAGCAGCTCAAGGCGCTCGGCATGGCCACCGGCATCTACCCGCTGCTGGACCTGGTGGTCGAGCGCGCCGACCAGCCGTTCGTGCGCGCGGCCCTGCAGGACACCGACCGCCGCGTGAACGAGGAGAAGCCGGTCGCGCCGAGCTTCCTGCTGGCCTGCGTGCTCTGGTCCGACGTGCGCGACGGCTGGGCCGAACGGCTGGCCCGCAAGCAGCATCCCTTTCCGGCGCTGCAGGAGGCGATCGACGATGTGTTCGAGGCGCGCATCGGCGACGTTTCGGGCCGCGGCAAGCTGGGCGCCGACATGCGCGAGATCTGGATGATGCAGCCGCGCTTCGAGAAGCGCACCGGCAACACCCCGTACAGCCTGGTGGAGCAGCCGCGCTTCCGGGCCGCGTTCGACTTCATGCGGCTGCGCGCCGACGTCGGCGAAGTCGACGTCGTGCTGGCCGACTGGTGGCAGGAATTCAGCCAGGCCAGCGACGACCTGCGGGAGGACCTGGTGGCGCAGCTGCGCGAGGAACAGCATCGCGGCCAGCGCCGCGTGCGCGCGCCGCGGCCGTCCGCGCCGCCCGTCGGCGAGGGCGCGGTGATCGTGAGCGAGGCTGCCGCGCCGGCGCCCGAAGGCGGCGAAGGCGCGGCCGAAGCCCCCAAGAAGCGACGCCGGCGCCGTCGCAAGCCGTCCGGCGCCGGTGGCGCCGGCACCGAGCCGAGCCCGGCCGACGACTGACGTGGGACGCGAGCCGGTCACGGCCTACGTGGCGCTGGGTGCGAACCTGGGCGACGCCGCGCAGGCCATACGGCAGGCGATGCGCGAGCTCGGTGCCTTGCCCCGAACCCGGCTGCGGCGCGAATCGCCGCTGTACCGCACGGCGCCGATGGGGTCCGGCGGCCCCGATTACGTCAATGCCGTGGCGCAGATCGACACCGGCCTGGCGGCGCCCGAGCTGCTCGAATGCCTGCACGCGATCGAGGCCAGGGCAGGGCGCGAGCGGCCGTACCCGAACGCGCCCCGCACGCTGGACCTGGACCTGCTGCTGTACGGCTCGGGGCGCATCGAGAGCGCGCGCCTGCGCGTGCCGCATCCGCGCATGTGGCAGCGCGCCTTCGTGCTGAGGCCGCTGGCCGACATCGCGCCGCACCTGGTGAGCCGCGAGCAGCTGCTGGCGGTGGCCGGCCAGCGGGTCGACCGGCTCTAGAACCAGTTCACCAGGCCGGACTGCTGGGCGTTCTGCGGGTTCGAGCCCGCATCCCGCACGCGCTGCAGGGCGTCCTCGGCGTCCAGGCCCAGCGCCTTGAGCACGCAGGCCGCCGTGCTGCCGGTGCGGCCGAGACCGGCGGCGCAGTGCAGCATGACGGCATCGCCCCCGCGCAGCGCCGCCGCGATCTGGTGCACCCCCTGGCGGAAGGCCGGCGTGTCCTCCGGCAGGCCGAAGTTGCGCATCGGCAGGTTCAGCCACCGAAATGGCAGCCGGTCCTGCACCAGCGCCTGGTAATAGGCCGGGGAGAGCTCCTCGATTTCGGTGCGCGGCGTGAGGCAGACCACCAGTTGCAGCGTCGCGGTGCGCGCGCGGGCCTCGAACGCGGGCCACGGCTCGAAGCGCGCCGGCATCCCCGCCAGCAGCAGCGAGCCGGTCACCGGCGGCGGCAGATCGACGAGACGGAATTCCATGGTACTGGCCATTCTGCCCGGGACCGGGTGGCCTCGTCAGTAGGTGGTGCTCCGTTGTCGGCCGACGTCCAGCTCCGACACCGCCGGCGCCTGGTTCCCCCACGCGCCGCGGACGTAGCTGAGCACGGCGGCCACGTCGGCGTCGCTCATGAGCGTGGCGAACGGCGGCATGCCGAACGGCCGCGGGTTGCCGGCCGTGGCCGGGGCAAAGCCGCCGTGCAGCACCACCTGGACCAGGTTGGCCGTCACCGGCAGCGTCACGGCACGGTTGCCGGCCAGCGCCGGGTAGGCGCCGCGCACGCCCTCGCCGCGCTCGCCGTGGCAGGAGGCGCAGCGGTCCCCGTACAGCTTGGCACCGCGCGCCATCAGCTGGCTGCTCGCCCGCGGGCCGGTGGGCGGCGCCGCCCCCGCCTCGTGCTGCGGCAGCGACTGCAGATGCACCGCCATGGCCCGCAGGTCGGCAGGTGTCAGATGCTGGGTGCTGTGCAGCACCACTTCGGCCATCGGCCCCAGCACCGTCGCCGAGGCCGACACGCCGCTGGCCAGCAGCCGTTCGATCTCGGCCAGCGGCCAATCGGCCACCCCGGCCTCGGACGGCGAGTTCAGCGCCGGCGCATACCAGTTCTGCATCGGGATCAGCCCGCCCGACAGATCCATCATGTTGCTGCTCGCACCCAGCGCATTGCGCGCGCTGTGGCACGCCGCGCAGTGGCCCAGCGCCTGCACCAGGTAGGCGCCGCGCTCGCGCTCGCCGACGGGCGCCCGCGCCGGCGCGTCCGCGGGCGTGAAGTAGAGGGCGCGCCAGACCGCCAGCGCCGCCTGCGTGCTGTACGGCCAGCGCAAGCGGTGCGGCGTGTTGGCGCGGTCCACGGCCGGCAGGCTGCGCAGGTAGTCGTACAGCGCGTCGGCGTCGGCGCGCGCGACCCGCGTGTAGTTGGCGTACGGAAAGGCCGGCGTGAGCAGCCGTCCGTCGCGCGAGCGGCCCTCGTGCAAGGCCCGCCAGAAGTCGTCGCGCGACCAGCCGCCGATGCCGGCCCGCGGATGCGGCGTCAGGTTGCTGGCGTACACGGTGCCGAACGGCGTGTCGATCGCGCGGCCGCCGGCAAACGGCGCCCCCCCGCGCCCGGTGTGGCAGGCCATGCAGTTGCCCAGTCGCGCGAGGTAGGCGCCGCGGGCGACGCTCTCGGGCGTGGCGGGCGCTTCGGCGCCCGGGCGGCCGCCGGTCTCGCCGCGCAGGTTGAGCAGCAGCACGCCCGCCAGCAGGGCCAGCGCGAGCGCCACGGTCCAGAGTGCCAGGCGTCTCATGGCCGCGGCCCGCCCGCCGGCAGTGCCGCGCTGCCGCACGCGATCGGCGGTGGCGCCGGCAACACCGCGGCCGGCCGGGTGATGGCGGGCAGCCGCTGCCCGGCCAGCCAGCTGGTGACCGCCGTGACGTCTTCCGGCGCCAGACGCCTGGCGATCTGCGCCATGCAGTCCGGTGCATGCGCCTGGCGCTGGCCGGTGCGCCACGCGCCCAGTTGCGAGTTGAGGTAGTCGCGCGGC
Source organism: Ramlibacter sp. (assembly GCF_035554825.1). GTDB lineage: Bacteria > Pseudomonadota > Gammaproteobacteria > Burkholderiales > Burkholderiaceae_C > Ramlibacter. Next base: position 10,659 of record NZ_DATMHS010000139.1, read on the forward strand.
AGCCCAAGCAGTCCTGGCGTGTTGGGCAGCACACCGGTGAGCGCCGGCCCGTGGCACTGGGCGCAGGCCGGCAGGTCGGCGGCGGGGTCGCCGCGCAGCGCGAGCGTCTCGCCCCGCCGCAGCAGCGCCGGCGATGCGCTGGCGGCGGCGGGTGCCGGGTAGGGCAGTTCCAGCGACGCGAAATGGCGCGCGATCTCCAGCAGGTAGGCATCCGAGAGCGGGTCGAGCAGGCGCGCCATCAGGCCGTAGTGGCGGCGGCCGTCGCGGAAATTGAGCAGCTGGTTGTACAGGTAGCCGGCCGGCTTGCCGGCGATGCGCGGGTAGTAGCCGTCGGGGCCGGCGCGGCCCTCCTTGCCATGGCAGGCGGTGCACGCCAGCGTGCGCTGGGCCATCGTGTCTTCGAACGCGGGGGTGGCGGCGGGGGGGAGGGCGGCGACGGCGCCGGCGAGCAGCGGGGCAACAAGGATTCTCACGGGACGCAGACTATGCCATCGCACGGCCGTCCGCGGGCGCGTCCTACAGCGGCCCGGTCGACCGCCGACTAGATTGGGCCCAGCCATGCCACAGGAGCCAGCCATGCCCAGCCCGAAGCAACCGCCGCCCGATGCCAAGGACGAGAAACTGCCGAAGCCGCCGCCGGCGAGCGAGGAGCGCGGCAGCAACGCCGTCGAGCACGAGCCCGATCCGCGTGCCGATCCCATTCCCGATGGCGACCACCCGTACGTGAAGCGCAGCCCCTACACGAGCGGCAACTACTGATCGCGCTGCACGCGCCAGTCCAGGCGCGGCTTGTCGCGCCGCAGCAGCAGGTCGGTCTGCGGATAGGCGATGCACGGCAGAATCCAGCCTTCGGCCTTCTCCTCCGGCAGCAGGCCCGGCCACTGAATGCGATAGCGCACCTGGCCGGAAAGCAGCTGGCACATGCAGGTTCGGCAGGTGCCGTTGCGGCACGAGCTGGGCAGCTCGATGCCGGCGCGCAGCGCGGCCTGGAGGAGGGTCTCGTCGGCGCCGGCCGGGAAGCCGGGACCGCCGTCGTCGAATCGGACCGTGAACGTGTCGGGCTCGGGCGCGCCTGGAACGGCTGCGCGTCCTGCTTGGCTCATGGCCCATCATAATCAACGCGAAGGAACGCTCACCCCATGTCCAGCTACCAGGTCCGGCCCGCCGAAGCGGTCGACGCACCCAAGATCACCGATGTCCATGCCGCCTCGTCGCACGCCGCGTACCAGGGCGTCGTCGACGGCACGCCGAAGTCGCCGCCGCTGGAGCAGCGCCGCGCGTTCTGGCGCGACGCCATCGAGTACGGCGAGCCGTTGCTGCAGGTGGCCGTCGACGCCGGCCAGGTGATGGGCTTCGTCGGCTACGACCGCTCGCGCGACCCCAAATCCAAGCCGACCACCGGCGAGATCTGGGCGCTCTATGTCGAGCCGGGCCACTGGGGCCGCGGCGCCGGGCTGGCCCTGTGGGACGCGGCGCGCGAAGGCCTGGCCGAGGAAGGCTGCACCGAAGTGACCATGTGGATCCCGCTGTGCAACGACCGCGCGCTGCGCTTTGCCGAGCACGCCGGCTTCAAGCGCGAGCTCAACACGGCCAAGACGGCGGTGATCGGCGGCGTGAAGCTGGAGGAAATCCGGCTGCGTCGGCGCCTGGACTGACGGGCGGCGGCATGGCATCGAGCCTGCTGGCGCTGCTGGACGACATCACGTCGATCCTCGACGACGTGTCGGTGCTGTCCAAGGTGGCGGCCAAGAAGACCGCTGGCGTGCTCGGCGACGACCTCGCGCTGAACGCCAACCAGGTCTCGGGCATGCAGGCCGATCGCGAGCTGCCCGTGGTGTGGGCGGTGGCGCGCGGCTCGTTCGTCAACAAGGCGATCCTCGTGCCGGCCGCGCTGGCCATCAGCGCCTTCGCACCCTGGGCCGTGACGCCGCTCCTGATGGTCGGCGGGGCCTTCCTCTGCTACGAAGGCTTCGAGAAGCTGGCCCACCGGGCGCTGCACAGCCGCGCCGAGGACGAGGCGCACCACCAGGAACTCGCCCGGGCCGTGGCCGACCCCGGCGTCGATCTGTGCGCGGTCGAGAAGGACAAGATCAAGGGCGCGATCCGCACCGACTTCATCCTCTCGGCCGAGATCATCGCGATCACGCTGGGCACGGTGGCCGAGAGCGAGTTCGCGGTCCAGCTCGCGGTCCTGAGCGGCATTGCCGTGCTGATGACGATCGGGGTCTACGGCCTGGTCGCAGCGATCGTCAAGCTCGACGACCTGGGCCTGTACCTGAGCCGGCGCGCGGCGAGCCCGGCGCGCCGCATCGGTGACGCGATCCTGCGCGCAGCGCCCTGGCTGATGAAGGGGCTCGCGGTCGCCGGCACCGCCGCCATGTTCCTGGTGGGCGGCGCGATCCTGGTCCACGGCCTCCCGCCGCTCGCGCACGCCATCGAAAGCTTTGCGCACGGGGTGGCGGCCGGCGCCGCCGGCTTGCTCGCGACGCTCCTGCACGGCGTTTCGGGCGTCGTCGCCGGCGCCATCGTGCTGTCGGCGGTGACGCTGGCGCGGAGGCTGGGCGGCGGCAAGGCGCCGACGTGAACCCGGCGCTGCTCGCCTGGGAAGAGGGCGGCACCGCCCGCCGCGCGCGCTGGCGCTCGGAGGCCGGGGTGTCGCCGCCCCGGCGCGTGCTGGCCGTCGACGACACGCTGACCGCCGACCGGGCGGTGCGCCTGGCGAGCGAAGGCACGGCGCTGCTGTGGCGCGGCGATTTCCACAACGCACGGCAGCTGCTGCAGGCGATGGGCCGGCGCCTGGACCGCCGGCCGCGCCAGCCGGCCGCGGCCGCCACGGCGGCACCAGCCTTCCACCGGCACCGGATGGCACAGGGCCAGCGGGTGGGCATCCTCGGCAAGGTGCTGATCGAGCTGGACGGCGGGTATGGCGTGGCGCTGCCGCGCGCGCCCGACCTGCGCGAGGCCTGCCGCGAAGCCTGGGGCCCGCCGGATGGCGAGCCGTCGGTGGCCGCGCTGCGCGAGCTGCTCGGCCTGGTGGGCGCGCACGAGTGGCGCAAGAAGGGCGTCGAGGTCCCGGCGCTGGGGGCCGCGCCGGCCAACCGGATCCATCCGCACTACGGGGTGTTCTCGCCGGTGCGCGGCGAATACCTCCAGCTGGTGGCCGAGGCGCCGCTGCCGTCGCGCGAACTCGCGTTCGACATCGGCACCGGCACCGGCGTGCTGGCCGCCATCCTGGCGCGCCGCGGCGTGCGGCAGGTGGTCGCGACCGACCAGGATCCGCGCGCGCTGGCCTGCGCCCGCGAGAACATCGCGCGGCTCGGCCTGGCGCGCCAGGTGACGGTGCTGGAGGCGGATCTGTTTCCGCCGGGACGAGCGCCGCTGGTGGTGTGCAATCCGCCGTGGCTGCCGGGACGGGCCAGCGCGCCGATCGAGCGCGCCATCTACGACGAGGACAGCCGCATGCTGCGCGGCTTCCTCGCCGGGCTGCGGGACCACCTCGCGCCCGGCGGCGAAGGCTGGCTGATCATGTCGGACTTCGCCGAGCATCTCGGGTTGCGCGCACCGGACCAGCTCGCCGGCTGGATCGCGGACGCGGGACTGCGCGTCGTGGGGCGCTCGCAGGTGCGTCCGCGCCATCCCAAAGCCCAGGACCCGGGCGATCCGCTGCACGGCGCCCGCGTCCGCGAACTGACCTCGTTGTACCGCCTCATGACGGATTGAGGCCCGTTTCCTACATCGGCGATCGCCGAGCGCCGCCCCCGCCGCCGCGCACCGCCGCTAAGGTGGCGCCATGGACTTCTCCTCGGACTGGCTCGACCTCCTGCAGTGGCCCGCCATGCTCGCCACGGTGCTGGCGGCGTGGCTGGTCGGCTCCAATGCGAAGGCGCGGCGCAACAGCGGCTTCTGGGTGTTTCTCGCCAGCAATGTGCTGTGGGGGCTGTGGGGTTGGCACGACGGCGCCCATGCCCTGATCGCGCTGCAGCTGGCGCTGGCCGCGCTCAACATCCGGGGCGTCAGCAAGACCGAGACGGCGCCGAAGTAGGCATTGTCCGACGCCGGCTCGCGCCGGCACGGAAGGGCATTTCGAAGCTCGGCAGCGCAGGATGGCGAAACGCCAATCACTCGCCTGGGAGCAACCACATGGAGTCCTCGCCTGCCCCGCTCGTCCCGCCCGTCGCCAGCTTGCTGGCGGCAACGACCGACGAGGAGATCCCGCTGGGTTGGGAGTGCGCGAACCCGGCGCTGCAGATCGAGCGCTGGATGGCCGAGGAACCTCCCGCGGAGTTGGGCAGCTGAGCAGCAAATCGTGACAGCGCGTGTCCTACAGACGTGGTCTGGAATGGCCCACTTTTTCTGGCTCGGGCACAAACGTAAGGTGTGAAGCTGCTGGCCGATGACAGCCAGCTTCTTCCATGCCCCGCGGGGCTGTTTTCAATTCAAGGAGCAGAGATGATCACCACCAAGCAAACGCTGACGACCCTGGTCGCCGCCGCGGCCATGGCCCTGGGCGGCATCGCCGTCGCGCAGACCTCCGGCAGCGCCGGCACCTCCGGCAGCGGCACGGCTGGCAACGCCGGCAGCTCGGGCACCACCATGGGAGCCAGCGGCACCGGCACGACCGACTCCTCCGCCACGACCAGCGGCAGCACGGCCGGCTCGACCGCCACCGGCTCCAGCACGATGGGCGCCAGCGGCACTTCCGGCACCGCGGCCACGACCGGCAGCGGCAGCACCGGCGGTACCACCTCGATGGGCACCGACACGACGACCGGCACCTCCGGCAGCGCGTCCACCGGCCGCACCCGCGCCGACCGCAACTAAGCTACTGGCTGTCATCCATCGGGCGCTGCCCGCGCCCGGTGGGTCTTTCCGCAAGCCCCGATGAACCGACCACCCGCCAATTCCCGGTCCGAATTCGCCGAAGCCTTGCGCAAGGGCCTGCTCCTGGGCGCCGCTTTCCTCGTCGTCAGCCTGCCGCCGGTGCTGACCGTGCGGTCGCCGGCGCCGCAGTCCGTGCCGCCCCTGGCAGCGGGGGTGCCGCCGTCGCCGGCCGCCACCCCTCCCGCCCAACTCGCCGTCGCCCGGCATGCCGATTTCCGGCGCGAGCGGGCCTCGCAGGACGCGCGGCGGATGGCCAACTGGATCGTCCAGTCCGGCGATCACCAGCGCAGATCGTTCGTCATCGTCGACAAGAAGGACGCCCGGGTGTATGTGTTCGACCCGGCCGGGCGGCTGCAGTCGGCGGCGCCCGCGCTGCTGGGCCAGTCGCACGGCGACGACACCGTGCCCGGCATCGGCAACAAACCGGTGGCCGAGGTGCTCCCGCAGGAGCGGACCACCCCGGCGGGCCGCTTCGTGGCGGAACTGGGCGCCAGCAGCTCGCGCGGCGAGGACGTGGTCTGGGTCGACTACGACGCCGCCGTGTCGATGCACCGGGTGCTGAAGAAGCCGGAACGGCTCAAGGCGCTGGCTTCGCCGACCAAGGACGACAACCGCATGTCCTACGGTTGCATCAACCTGCCGCCGCCGTTCTACGAAAAGGTGCTCAGGCCGGCGGTGCAGCGCACCGGCGCCATCATCTACGTGCTGCCAGAAACCAGGCCGCTGCATGAAGTGTTCGCGTCGTTCCAGGACGTGAACGGGCCGGTCCGGCTCGCCCAGCGGGCGGCGCCCTGAATCGACGCGCGCCGGATCGGGCGCGCTCCTGCCACAAAACAACGCCGCTGGGGCAAAACCCCTGCGCCGGCGTGAACCCGTCCGTTCGACGCTTGGTCGAGCCCGACCGTGCCGCTACGATCTGCTGCTGAGTATCAACGAGCGCCGGTCGCTGCTTTCGCGCAGTGCCGCGAGGAGCAGGGGATCCGATGGCAGCAATGGGCCGGGCGCTGGCAGCGCTGGTGTGGGCGTTGGCGGCTGCGCTGCCGGCGATGGCGGCGCCGGCACGGCCGCCGGTCGCCGATTTCGGCGGCCGGGTGCTGGCGCCGGACGTGCGCCGGTTCGCCAGCGGCGTGGTCGCGCTGGGCGACCACGAGGGCATGCCGTTCGCGATCGTCGACAAGAAGCGGGCCCAGCTGCATGTGTTCGACGCCCGTGGCCGGCTGCGCGGCAGCTCGGCGGTGCTGCTGGGGCAAACCCGCGGCGACCGCTCGGCGCCGCAGGTGGGCAAGCACACCCAAGCCGGCCACGTGCCCCTGGCGGAACGCACCACGCCGGCCGGCCGCTTCGTATCGGAGCCGGGCCGCAACCTCCATGGCGAGCATGTGGTGTGGGTCGACTACGAGGCGGCGTTCGCCATCCACCGGCTGCGACCGGGCGCGTCGTACGCGGCCCGCCAGGCGCGGCTGGCCACATCATCGGCGCACGACAAGCGGGTTTCCCTGGGCTGCGTCGTGGTGCCGACGGCGTTCTACCTCGATGCGGTGGAACGGTGGCTGGGACGCGGCGAGAGCGTCGTGTACGTGCTGCCGGAGCTCGAGTCCATGGACGAGCTGCTGGCGCGCCGGGCCGGCTGAAACCGTCCGGCTTCGTCCGACACCAACTCCTCGCCGGCGCTGACGCAGCGCGGCGGCAGGTCTTCTAGGCTGGCCCCACCGGTCAGCGAGCCGGTCTCTCACAACACGTCAACCTAGGAGTTCCTCCATATGACCAACTCGACCCTGAAGGGCCTGCTGGCCGCCGTTGCCGCCGTCACCGTTGCCGGCGCCGCGATCGCACAGAGCACGCCGCCGAACCCGTCCGCCAAGGATCCGGCGGTGGGTGCCGGCCAGCAAAGCACGCAGTCCACGCCGATGGGCGCCACCGGCACACCGGCGAATGGCTCGAGCGCCACCACCGGCGCCAGCGGCTCCACCGCGGGCAGCGCCGGTTCCTCGTCGATGGGCGCCAGTGGCACGACCGGCGGCACGAGCGGCAGCGGCGCCGCCGCCGGCGGCACCACGTCCGCCAGCACCGACACGGCTGCGCCGAGCGCCAAGAGCACCGGCAAGACCAGCACCAAGAAGAAGGCCAAAAAGGCCAAGGCCGACCGCAACTGAGCACGCGCGGTGCAACGAACAACCGGGCCTGGCGGCCCGGTTTTTTTTTGCGCGGGATGGAAAGCGCGGTGCGTCGGTGGCGCCGGGCACCGCGCCGGAAGAAAGGAATCCAGCCGGGCCGCTGGACAATGGTCTTGCATTTCGCGTGGAGCGCGGAAGCTCAATCCCTGTCTTTGTAGCGCGGACCGCGGCCGGCGATGCCAGTGTGCGAAGGCGCGCGGCTGGCGCCCGCAAGCAGGAGGCGCGAGCGGATGTAGGCACTTTCCGGCAGTGCCGGCCCCCGTCGCATGCCTCATCCATGCCAGCCTCGGCGGTGGCGCGGCCGGCACATGCATGACGTCGGCCGCTGGGCGGCACGGCGCGCCGCCCTCGTCCGACATGCAATGCAGCATGGACCTGACGTTGGGCGCGTGGCCGAACACTAGGCTTGTACCCAGCTGGCAACGAAGCTGGCGTGTCAAGAATCCATTCCAATTTCAAGGAGCGTTCGTCATGAGTCTCTTCACCAAAATCGCAGGCGTCGCCGCCGGTGTGTCGTGTATCGCCGTTCTGGGCGTTGCCGTTGCGCAAGGCCAGCCGCCGAACCCGCTGATCCCCAACCATGCGATCGGGGCCGGCCAGCAAAGCACCCACGTCACCCCGATGGGCGAAACCGGCGTGCTGGCCTGGATCGGCGAGACGCGCACGGCGACGCTGACCAAGGAAGCCGAACCGGTGGCCGCCGCCCCGGCGCCGGCGGAGCCGGTGGCTGCCGCGCCGGCGCCCGCACCGGAACCGGTTGCCGCGGCGCCCGCCCCGGAGCCGGCCACGACCACGATGGGCGCCGGCCCGGCGGAAGAAAAGCCGATGCGCACGGCGCGCGCCGACCGCAACTGAGCGTCGCGTGATCCATGGCAGGCCGGCGGCGCCGCGTGCGCTCGCCGGCCTGTTGCCGTCTGGCGTCAGCGATTGCCGCTGGCTTGCCGCGACAGGCGCTGCAGGATCAGTTGGCGGGTGGAGCGCACTTCGCTGGCATACGGGTTACGCGGATCGGAGACCTGCTCGATCAGCGCCAGCGCTTCGCGGTGGCGGCCGGCGTCGGACAGCGCCTGGGCCAGGTTGTTGGCCACGATGACCGAGTCCGGGTGCCGCTGCTGGGCCTGCCGCA
>NZ_DATMHS010000140.1:0-10359 GCF_035554825.1 Ramlibacter sp.
TCGAGGCCTTGCACCATCGGCTCGCCGAGATCGAGAAGCGGCGCGACGCGAAAGGCGACCCGCAGCGCGACGCGCTGGTGGGCGAGTTGCTGCAGGCCGCGCAGGCGGCGGTGCGGGCCTTCGACGCCGCCTTCACCGAGACGGCCGAACTGCGCGTGCGCGCCCAGCGGCTGCTGCGCCGCTACACGCGCAAGGACAACATCAAGTTCGATGGCATGTCGCGTGTCTCGCACGTGACCGACGCCACCGACTGGCGCGTCGAATACCCGTTCGTGGTGCTCACGCCCGACACCGAGGCGGAGATCGCCGGGCTGGTGAAGGGCTGCATCGACCTGGGCCTGACGATCATCCCGCGCGGCGGCGGCACCGGCTACACCGGCGGCGCCGTGCCGCTGACCTGGAAGAGCGCGGTGATCAACACCGAGAAGCTCGAGGCGATGACCGAGGTGCAGCTGACGGCCATCCCCGGCCACGACCGGCCGGTGCCGACGGTGTGGACCGAGGCCGGCGTGGTGACCCAGCGCGTTTCCGACGCCGCCGAGCGGGCCGGCTACGTGTTCGCGGTCGATCCGACCTCCGCGGAGGCCTCGTGCATCGGCGGCAACATCGCGATGAACGCCGGCGGCAAGAAGGCCGTGCTGTGGGGCACCGCGCTCGACAACCTGGTGTCCTGGCGGATGGTGACGCCGCAGGCCCAGTGGCTGGACATCGTGCGGCTGGATCACAACCTCGGCAAGATCCACGACGCCGACGTCGCGCGCTTCGAGCTGCGCTATTTCGAGGCGGACGGCAAGACCCCGGTGCGCACCGAGCGGCTGGAGATCCCCGGCCGCACCTTCCGCAAGGAGGGCCTGGGCAAGGACGTCACCGACAAGTTCCTGTCCGGCCTGCCGGGCATCCAGAAGGAGGGCTGCGACGGCCTGATCACCAGCGCGCGCTGGGTGGTGCACCGGATGCCGGCGCACACCCGCACCGTGTGCCTCGAGTTCTTCGGCAACGCGCGTGACGCGGTGCCGAGCATCGTCGAGATCAAGGACTTCATGTTCGCCGAGCAGAAGCGCAGCGGCGTCCTGCTGGCCGGCCTGGAGCACCTGGACGACCGCTACCTGCGCGCCGTCGGCTACGTCACCAAGTCCAAGCGGGCGGTGCTGCCGAAGATGGTGCTGGTGGGCGACATCGTCGGCGACGACCCGGACGACGTCGCCCGCGCCACCTCGGAGGTGGTGCGCATCGCCAACTCGCGCAGCGGCGAGGGCTTCGTCGCGATCAGCCCCGAGGCGCGCAAGAAGTTCTGGCTGGACCGCAAGCGCACGGCGGCGATCAGCAAGCACACCAACGCCTTCAAGATCAACGAGGACGTGGTGATCCCGCTGCCGCGGATGGCCGAGTACACCGACGGCATCGAGCGCATCAACATCGAGCTGTCGCTGGCCAACAAGGTCCGCCTGGCCGACGAGCTGGAGGCCTTCTTCGCCCGCGGCAAGCTGCCGCTGTCGCGCCACGACGACGCCAGCGAGATCCCGTCGCCCGAACTGCTCGAAGACCGCGTGGCCAAGGCGCTGGACCTGGTGCGCGGCGTGCGGGCGCAGTGGCAGGCGTGGCTGACGGACGTCGACGGGCTGTTCCCCAGGCTGCAGGACCATACGCTGCGGGCGAGCTGGAAGACGCAGATCCGCGCCGAGCTGCAGACCATCTTCGCCGGCCAGCCGTTCGCGCCGATCCTGGCCGAGGCCAACGCGATCCACCAGCGCGTGCTCAAGGGCCGGGTCTGGGTGGCGCTGCACATGCACGCCGGCGACGGCAACGTGCACACCAACATCCCCGTCAACAGCGACGACTACGAGATGCTGCAGACCGCGCACGCGGCGGTGAAGCGCATCATGGCGCTGGCGCGTTCGCTCAACGGCGTGATCTCGGGCGAGCACGGCATCGGCATCACCAAGCTCGAGTTCCTGACCGACGAGGAGCTGCGCCCGTTCGCCGCCTACAAGCAGCAGGTCGACCCCCAGGGCCGCTTCAACAAGGGCAAGCTGCTGCGGCACGCGGCGGTGGACGCCAGCGGGACCGAGCACGGCGCCGCGCCGCTGCTGGGCGTGTACGCCGACCTCACCAACGCCTACACCCCCAGCTTCGGGCTGATGGGGCACGAGTCGCTGATCATGCAGCAGTCGGACATCGGCGCGATCTCCGACAGCGTCAAGGACTGCCTGCGCTGCGGCAAGTGCAAGCCGGTGTGCGCGACCCACGTGCCGCGGGCCAACCTGCTGTACAGCCCGCGCAACAAGATCCTGGCGACCTCGCTGCTGGTCGAGGCGTTCCTGTACGAGGAGCAGACCCGGCGCGGCATCTCGGTCAAGCACTGGGAGGAATTCGAGGACGTGGCCGACCACTGCACCGTGTGCCACAAGTGCGAGTCGCCCTGCCCGGTGAACATCGACTTCGGCGACGTGTCGATGAACATGCGCAACCTGCTGCGCAAGATGGGCCAGCGCAGCTTCAAGCCGGGCGCCTGGGCCGGCATGCTGATGCTCAACGCCACCAGCCCGGAAGCGATCAACGCGCTGCGCGCGGGCGTGGTGGGGATCGGCTTCAAGGCGCAGCGAATGGCCAACAACCTGCTGCGCGGGTTCGCCAGCAGGCAGGTCGACCGGCCCAGGTCCACGCACGGCACGCCGCCCGTCAAGGAGCAGGTGATCCACTTCGTCAACAAGAAGCTGCCGGGGGGCCTGCCGAACAAGACGGCGCGCGCGCTGCTCGACATCGAGGACAAGGAGTACGTGCCGATCATCCGCGACCCGCGCGCCACCAGCGCGGAAACCGAGGCCGTGTTCTATTTCCCGGGCTGCGGTTCGGAGCGGCTGTTCTCGCAGGTCGGCCTGGCGACCCAGGCCATGCTGTGGCACGCCGGGGTGCAGACGGTGCTGCCGCCGGGGTACCTGTGCTGCGGCTACCCGCAGCGCGGCAGCGGCCAGTTCGACAAGGCCGAGAAGATGATCACCGACAACCGGGTGCTGTTCCACCGGGTGGCCAACACGCTGAACTACCTGGACATCAAGACGGTGGTGGTGAGCTGCGGCACCTGCTACGACCAGCTGGCCGGCTACGAATTCGACAAGATCTTCCCCGGCTGCCGCCTGATCGACATCCACGAGTACCTGCTGGAAAAGGGGATCACCTTGCCGGCAGGGCAGGGCGGGTACCTGTACCACGAGCCCTGCCACAACCCGATGAAGCTGCAGGACTCGATGAAGACGGTGAAGGCCCTGGTCGGCGACCAGGTGCGCAAGTCCGAGCGCTGCTGCGGCGAATCCGGCATGTTCGGTGTCGGTCGGCCCGACATCGCGACCCAGGTGCGCTTCCGCAAGGAAGAGGAAATCCGCAAGGACGAGGCGGCGCTGCGCGCGAGCGGCGCCGTCGGCCCCAAGGACAACATCAAGATGCTCACCAGTTGCCCGAGCTGCCTGCAGGGCCTGTCCCGTTACAGCCACGACCTGCAGAACGGCCTGCTCGAAGCCGACTACATCGTGATCGAGATGGCGCGCCAGATCCTGGGCGAGAACTGGCTGCCCGAATACGTGCATGCCGCCAACAGCGGCGGCATCGAGCGCGTGCTGGTGTGATGCGCGAGCCCGGTTGCCCCTTGTGCGAAGGCGCCGGCGGCACGCCGGTGTTCCAGGCGCAGGCCCTGCGCGTGATCCGCACCGACGAAGGCGGCTTTCCCGCCTTCTACCGGGTGGTCTGGAACGACCATGTGCGCGAGCTCTCCGACCTCGGCCGCGCGCAGCGGCAGCTGTGCCTGGAGGCCGTGGTGGTGGTCGAGGAGGCGCTGCGCCGCCACCTGCGGCCGGCCAAGGTGAACCTGGCGGCGCTGGGCAACATGGTGGCGCACCTGCACTGGCATGTGATCGCCCGCTTCGAGTGGGACAGCCACTTTCCGGCGCCGGTCTGGGCGGCCGCGCAGCGCGAGGCGCCCGCCGCCGAGGTCGCGCGCGTGGTGGCCGCCAGGCCGCTGCTCGAGGCCGACATCGCGCGGCAGCTGGCCACCCTCTGCGCCAGCTGAGCGCTTGCGCGATCGGCGGTGGCGTCTGCCTGAACCTTTCCTGGCGGCTCCGGTGCGCCGCCAGTAGGGCGAAAGCGTCGGTCGCGCGGGCCCCGACCTAGAATCCCCGCATGGCAGGTTTGAATTCCGACACCCCGACACCGCAGTCCCTGACGGTGCACGGCCAGTCCCGCGTGCTGGAGGTCTCGTTCTCCGACGGGGCCCATTTCCGCATTCCCTTCGAGCTGATGCGCATCTATTCGCCTTCGGCGGAAGTGCAGGGCCATGGCCCGGGCCAGGAGGTGCTGCAGACCGGCAAGCGCCAGGTGCAGCTCGAATCGCTCGAGCCGATCGGCAACTACGGGGTGCAGCCGCGCTTTTCGGACGGCCACGACACCGGCATCTTCTCCTGGGACTACCTGTACTTCCTGGGCGCCAAGCAGGAGCAGCTGTGGGCCGATTACGAGCGGCGGCTGCAGGAGGCCGGCGTCGAGCGCGACGCGCCCATGGCCGCCAAGGCAGCGCCATCCTGCGGCCACTGACCGCCGCGCCGCCGGGCAGGCCCGGCCCAATTGCCCTAGCATCGGGGCCTCGACGGATATTTTTTCCGGCGCTGCAGCCAGCGCCGGCATCGACATGAGCAGCACCCATTTCGGCTTCGAATCGGTGGACGAACGCGACAAGGCGCGCCGCGTGCGCGGCGTGTTCGACTCCGTGGCCCCGCGCTACGACCTGATGAACGACCTGATGTCGCTCGGGCTGCACCGCGCCTGGAAGGCCTACACGCTCCTGGTGAGCGGCGCGCGGGCCGGCGACCGGGTGCTGGACATCGCGGGGGGCACCGGCGACCTCGCGCTGGCCTTCGCCAAGAAGGTGGGCAGCACCGGCACGGTGGTGCACACCGACATCAACGAGGCGATGCTGCGCACCGGACGCGACCGACTGCTCGATGCCGGCGTCGTCCTACCGACGCTGGTGTGCGACGCGGAGAAACTGCCCTTCGAATCGGGCAGTTTCGACCTGGTCAGCGTCGCGTTCGGCCTGCGCAACATGACGCACAAGGACCTGGCGCTGGCCGAGATGGCGCGCGTGCTCAAGCCGCGCGGCAAGCTGCTGGTGCTGGAATTCTCGAAGGTGGCCCAGCCGCTGCGCAAGGCGTACGACTGGTATTCGTTCAACGTGCTGCCGCAGCTGGGGCGGCTGGTGGCCGGCGACAGCGCCAGCTACCGCTACCTGGCCGAGTCGATCCGGATGCACCCCGACCAGCAGGAGCTGAAGGCGTTGATGGGCAGAAGTGGATTCGGGCATGTGGACTATCACAACATGACGGGCGGCGTCGTCGCGCTGCATGTTGGAATCAAGTGTTGAAGCTGTCGTGCTTCAGGGAGCCGGTATGAAGATGTGGTCGTGGATCCTGGTGGCGGTGCTGGCGTTCGCCAGCTTCGAGTCGGAGGCGGCCCGCCGCCTCGGCGGTGGCGGCTCGATCGGCCGCCAGTCGAGCAACGTGACGCAGCGCGAGGCCACGCGCCAGGCGCCGGCGACCGCGCCGAGCCAGCAGCAGGCTGCGCCGGCCCAGGCCGCGCCCAACCCGGCTGCCGCCGCGCCGCGCCGGCCGTGGGGCGCCATGCTCGGCGGCCTGGCGGCCGGCCTCGGCCTGGCCTGGCTGGCCAGCTCGCTGGGCCTGGGCCAGGGCTTTGCCAACATCCTGCTGATCGCCCTGCTGGCGATGGTGGTGCTGGCGGTGATCGGCGCGCTGCGCCGTTCGCGCCAGGGCGGCGCCGGCGCCCCCTACGCCTACCAGGGCGCCGGAGCCAGCGCCGACGCGCCGGCCTCGCCGCGCCAGTACAGCCCGGACAAGGTCGGCAATGACGCCTCGGCTCGGCCCTGGGAGCGCGGCACCATGGCGTTCGAGGCCCCCAAGGCCGGCCAGGGCGTGCAGATCGGCTCGGCCCTGGGCGGCGCCCAGACCTGGGGCATCCCGGCCGGCTTCGATGCCCAGGGCTTCGTGGCCGCGGCCAAGCGCAACTTCGTGACGCTGCAGGACGCCTGGGACCGGGCCGACATCGGCACGCTGCGCTCGATGATGACCGACGAGATGCTGGCGGAGATCAAGTCGCAGCTGGCCGAGCGCGAGCGCCAGGGCGGCCAGCCGGGGAAGACCGAGGTGGAGATGCTCGAGGCCAGCCTGCTGGGCATCGAGGACACCGGCACGGACTACATGGCGAGCGTGGAGTTCTCCGGGATGATCCGCGAGGAGCCGTCGGCCGGCGCCAGCTCGTTCCGCGAGGTGTGGAACATGATCAAGCCGAAGGCGGGCGGCGCCGGCTGGCTGGTGGCCGGGGTGCAGGCGCTGCAGTAGCGCCGGCAGACATCGCGACAGGGGGGCGCCGCGGCGCCCCTTTTTTCTGCCTGTCCTTTGGCGGCGGCGTTTCCTTGGCTGGCGCCGCCCCGGCGCTGCCCCGGCGCGGTCCTGGCCGGCGCCTGCCGCGTTCTCGGCGAGAATCGCAGGCTATGGCAACCGAGTCCCCCGTTCCGTTCCTGGATGACCTCTTCTCGCGGCTGGCCGGCCTGCGGCCACCGGCGTGGATGCTCGAGGAGATCCAGCAACGGCTGCTGCTGCTGGTCAACCACGTCCTGATGCAGGAGCCCGAAGCGCAGGCGCGGCTGGCGCGCCAGGCCGGCCGCATCGTGGAGGCGCGCTGGCGCATGTTCGAGATGCGGCTGCGCATCACGCCCGCCGGCCTGCTCGATCTCGCCGCCGCCGCGACGCCGTCCGACCTGACCATGAGCCTGGCCGAGGTGCCGCCCTGGCGGTTCGCCCAGGCCGTGCTCGGCGGCGAGCGGCCGCCGGTGCGCATCGCCGGCGACGTGCAGCTCGCGGCCGACATCAACTGGCTGGTCGAGCATGTCCGCTGGGACCTCGAGGAGGACGTCGCCCGCGTGATCGGCGACGCCCCCGCCCATGCGCTGGGCGAGGCCATGCGCCGCGTGATCGGCACCCTGCGCCGGTTCGTGGGGCGAAGCGGCGACGGCTCGGGACAGGCGGGGGCATGACCCGGTACCTGCGCGGCATCGCCATCATCTGGGTGGCCCTGCGGTTCGGGCTGGACGAGCTGGTGCTCACCAGCTTTCGCCGTCCCTGGCTCAGCACCATCGCCCGCATCCTGTCGGTGGGGCGCGATCTCAGCGCGCCCCGCGGCCAGCGGCTGCGCATGGCGCTGGAGCACCTGGGCCCGATCTTCGTCAAGTTCGGCCAGGTGCTGTCGACCCGGCGCGACCTGCTGCCGCCGGACGTCGCCGACGAGCTGGCGCGGCTGCAGGACCGGGTGCCCCCGTTCGACCCGGCCGTGGCGATCGCGACCATCGAACGGGCCTTTCGCAAGCCGGTGGACACGATCTTCGCCAGCTTCGATCGCGAGCCGATCGCCAGCGCCTCGATCGCGCAGGTGCACTTCGCCACCCTGATCGACCGCGACGGCCGCACCCGCGACGTCGCCGTGAAGGTGCTGCGCCCGGGCATGCTGCCGGTGATCGAGAAGGACCTGAGCCTGATGCGCATGATGGCCGGCTGGCTCGAGCGGGTCTGGGTCGAGGGCCGCCGGCTGAAGCCGCGCGACGTCGTCGGCGAGTTCGACAAGTACCTGCACGACGAGCTCGACCTCGTGCGCGAAGCGGCCAATGCCGCCCAGTTGCGCCGCAACATGGCGGGCCTGAACCTGGTGCTGATTCCCGAGATGTTCTGGGACTACTGCCATCCCGAGGTGATCGTGATGGAGCGCATGGTCGGCGTGCCGATCAGCCGGATCGACCGGCTGCGCGAGGCGGGCGTCGACATCCCCCAGCTGGCCCGCGACGGCGTCACGATCTTCTTCACCCAGGTGTTCCGCGACGGCTTCTTCCACGCTGACATGCACCCGGGCAACATCCAGGTGAGCATCGCGCCTGGCACCTTCGGCCGCTACGTGTCGCTGGACTTCGGGATCATCGGCACCCTGACCGAGTACGACAAGGAATACCTGGCCCAGAACTTCACGGCCTTCTTCCGGCGCGACTACAAGCGGGTGGCGCAGCTGCACATCGAGTCGGGCTGGGTGCCGCCGGACACCCGGGTCGAGGAGCTGGAGGCGGCCGTGCGCACCGTCTGCGAGCCGTACTTCGACCGCCCGCTCAAGGAGATCTCCCTCGGCCTGCTGCTGATGCGGCTGTTCCAGACCTCGCGCCGCTTCAACGTCGAGATCCAGCCGCAACTGGTGCTGCTGCAAAAGACCCTGCTCAACATCGAGGGGCTGGGCCGGCAGCTCGACCCCGACCTCGACCTCTGGAACACGGCCAAGCCGTTCCTGGAGAAATGGATGCTCGAGCAGATCGGCCCGCAGAAGCTGTGGAAGGAACTGCGCGAGCAGGGGCCGCGCTACGCCAAGGTGTTGCCGGAGCTGCCGCACCTGATCCACAAGTACCTGCGCAGCGAGCGCGGCATCATGCAACGCGATGCCGACGAGCTCATGGCGCAGCTCAAGAAGACCAACCGGCTGCTGCAGTCGATGCTCTACCTGGTGCTGACGTTCATTCTCGGGCTGCTGGGGCTGGTCGTGCTCGACCTGTTCGTGCGCCCGTCCTGGTTCTGACGCTGACGGCGCCTCAGCAGTGCCGGCCGAGGGGGCGCCGGCTCGGCGCGGCGGCGACTTTTGACGATAATCGCCGGCAATCCGGCCAATGCATGAGTTCGCGCGCCGGCTGCCTGACCCCGGAGACGCCATGCTGATCGCCTTTGTCGTGCTGTACCTGCTTGCATCGGTGGCCATCGGCCTGTTCGCGGCCAGGCGGGTCAACAACACCGCCGACTATGCGGTGGCCGGCCGCAGCCTGGCCCTGCCGGTGGTGATCGCCACCACGTTCGCGACCTGGTTCGGCTCCGAGACGGTCCTCGGCGTTTCGGCCCGCTTCGTCTCCGGTGGCCTGGGCGCGGTGGTGGAGGACCCGTTCGGCGCCTCGCTGTGCCTGGTGTTCGTCGGCCTGTTCTTCGCCTACAAGCTCTACCAGCGCAATCTCATCACGCTGGGCGACTACTACCGCCAGCGCTACGGGCGCAGCATCGAGCTGCTGTGCTCGATCATGATCATCCTGAGCTACCTGGGCTGGGTGGCGGCCCAGATCACGGCGCTGGGGCTGGTGTTCAACCTGCTTTCGGAAGGCGCGATCACGATCCCGATGGGGATGGTGCTGGGCACCAGCGTCGTGCTGGTCTACACGCTCTTCGGCGGCATGTGGTCGGTGGCGCTCACCGACTTCGTGCAGATGATCGTGATCGGCATCGGCCTGATCGCGATCGCCTGGTTCGCCGCCGACCTGGCCGGCGGCGCGGGCAAGGTGATCGACTATGCGGCGCGGCAGGGCAAGTTCCACTTCTTCCCGAGCGGCGGGTCGAAGGAATGGATCTTCTTCTTCGCCTCGGCCATCACGATGATGCTCGGCTCGATCCCCCAGCAGGACGTGTTCCAGCGGGTGATGTCGTCCGAAAGCGCGCGCACCGCCGTGCGGGGCCCCGTCATCGGCGGCACGCTGTATTTCCTGTTCGCGCTGATCCCGATGTTCGTGGTGACGGCGGCGGTGCTGGTGATGGGCGACGAGGCGACGGCGCTGCTGAAGGACGATCCGCAGAAGGTGCTGCCGACGCTGGTCCTCAAGCACATGCCGCCGCTGCTGCAGGTCGCGTTCTACGGCGCGCTGCTGTCCGCGATCATGTCGACGGCGTCGGCCACCCTGCTGGCGCCGAGCACCACCTTCGTCGAGAACATCCTGCGCAACATGAAGCCTGGCATGAGCGATGCCGCCACGCTCAAGGCCATGCGGATCACGGTGCTGACGGTGACCGCGGTGGTGCTGGCCTACGCGATCGCGATGCAGGGCACGTCGATCTACGAGCTCGTGTCCGGCGCCTACCAGGTGCCGCTGGTGGGGGCGTTCGTGCCGCTGGTGTTCGGCCTGTACTGGTCCCGGGCCACGACGCAGGGCGCGCTCGCCTCGGTGGTCCTGGGGCTGGGCACCTGGCTCGCGTTCGTGGCCACGCCGGCGCTGGCCGAGGCCTTTCCGCAGCAGCTGGCCGGCCTGATCGCGGCGCTGGTGGGCATGGTGGCCGGATCGCTGCTGCCGCAGCGGCTCGCGGACCACAAGGGGCACGTGCACCACTTCCAGGGCAGCACGGCGGGATGACCCCGGCCGCGGGGCTTGCAAACGGACCCTCCGCCTATAATTGAGGGCTTTGCAAGTTCCCCAACCTCCTTTCGAGCGATGCCCATCTACGCGTACAAATGCGGCTCCTG
>NZ_DATMHS010000141.1:0-13856 GCF_035554825.1 Ramlibacter sp.
CATGTTGCCGTACGCGATGCTGCGGCTGCCGCACGAGTTGTTGCCGGCCATGCCGCCGAGCGTGGCCTGCGCGCTGGTCGACACGTCGACCGGGTACCACAGGCCCGATTGCTTGAGCGACTGGTTCAGGTGGTCCAGCACGATGCCGGGCTCGACCTCCACCGTGCGGCCGGCGGCGTCGAACTGAAGCACGTTGCGCACGTGGCGCGAATGGTCGATCACCAGGCCGGCGCCGACGGTCTGGCCGCACTGGCTGGTGCCGCCGCCGCGCGGCACGATGGGCACCTGCAGGTCGCGGCAGATGTCCAGCGCCAGTTTCACGTCGTCGCTCGAGCGCGGCACGAACACGCCGACCGGCATCGCCTGGTAGATCGAGGCATCGGTGGCGTAGCGGCCGCGGTCGGCGAGCGAGAACAGCACGTCGCCGCGGGTCTCCCTGGCCAGTCGCTGCGCCAGCTTGCCGGCGACCTCGTTGCCGGCGCGGGCGACCGTGTCGTAGGCGCCGGCCGCGCTTTCGCGCGCCACCTTCACCGGCAGCGGGGCGTTCATCGCCGCGCTCCCGCCGCCCGTGCCGCCGCTTCCCGGCGCAGCTGTTCCAGCACCACGTCGCGCTTGTTTTCCAGGTGGGTGAGGAGAACGCCGCGCATCGCGGCGGCGTCCCCGGCGGCCAGGGCGTCGATCATCTGCTCGTGCTCCTTGACGGCGCGCTTCCACTTTTCGCCGTCCTGGTTGGACCGGAAGCGCAGCGCCTGCAGCCGGGCATTCACCTGGTTGTAGGTGGCGGTCAGCACCGGGTTCTTGGCCGCGGCGTTGATGGCGCGGTGGATCTGCGCGTTGATGCGGTAATAGGCCGAGAGGTCGCCGCGGGTGTAGGCGGCCAGCATCTCGAAGTGCATGGCCCGGACTTCGGCCAGTTCGGCGGCGGTGATCCGGCGCGCCGCCAGTTCCCCCGACAGGGCTTCCAGGCCGGCCATCACCTCGAAGGTGTTGGCGACGTCCTGCTCGGTGAGCGACAGGGCCACGGCGCCGCGGTTGGGCAGCAGTTCCACCAGGCCTTCGGCGGCCAGCATCTTGATCGCCTCGCGCAAGGGCGTGCGCGAGACCTCCAGCACTTCCGACAGTTCGCGCTCGTTCAGCTTGGCGCCCGGCGCGATGCGGCCTTCCACCAGCATCTGGCGCAGACGCATGGCCACCTGCTCGTGCAGGGCGGCCCGCGGGATGGAAATCACGTCGGCACTCATGGATTCGATTGTATGCAAAAACGTTGCACTGCTGCGGAGATCCCCAGGAGGTACTCCGCTTGACAACCGAATTTTGTATGCAAAAAATGGGCGCTTCTCTGAAAGCCACGCCATGCTGACGCTCGATTTCCATCCCACCGGCCGCCATTTCCTGCAGATCCCCGGGCCGTCGCCCGTCCCCGACCGCATCCTGCGGGCCATGAGCCTGCCGACGATCGACCACCGCGGCCCCGAGTTCGGCGTCCTGGGGCGGCGGGTGCTCCAGGGCATCGCGCAGGTCTTCCAGACCCGGCATCCGGTGGTGATCTATCCGGCCTCGGGCACCGGCGCCTGGGAAGCGGCGCTGGCCAACACCATGAGCCCGGGCGACCACGTGCTGATGTACGAGACCGGCCATTTCGCCAGCCTGTGGAAGAAGATGGCCACGCGGCTGGGACTGGAGGCCGAGTTCCTCGCCTGGCGCGGCGCCGACCCCCGGCTGCCGGAGGCGGCGAGCTGGCGCCGCGGCGTGCAGGCCGACCTGATCGAGGAGCGCCTGCGCGCCGACCGGCAGCATTCGATCAAGGCCGTGTGCGTGGTCCACAACGAGACCTCCACCGGCGCCACCAGCGACATCCTGGCGGTGCGCCGCGCCATCGACGCGGCCGGCCACCCGGCGCTGCTGATGGTCGACAGCATCTCCGGACTGGCCTGCGCCGACTACCGCCACGACGAGTGGGGCGTCGACGTCACGATCAGCGGCTCGCAGAAGGGGCTGATGCTGCCGCCCGGCATCAGCTTCAACGCGCTCTCGCCCAAGGCGCTCGAGGCCAGCCGCGCGTCGAAGCTGCCCAAGTCGTTCTGGGCCTGGGACGAGATCGTCGAGATGAACAAGGGCGGCTACTGGCCCTACACGCCCAACACCAACCTGCTGTACGGGCTGGCCGAGGCCTGCGACATGCTGCTGGCGCCCGAGCACGGCGGCCTGCCGGCGGTGTTCGCGCGCCACCAGCGCTGGGGCGAGGGCGTGCGCGCGGCGGTGCGGGCATGGGGCCTGGACATCCAGTGCGCCGACCCCGCCGTCTACTCGCCGGTGCTGACCGGCGTCATGATGCCCGACGGCGTCGACGCCGACGCCGTGCGCCAGCTGATCTACCAGCGCTTCGACTGTTCGCTGGGCACCGGCCTGGGCAAGGTCAAGGGCCGGATGTTCCGGATCGGGCACCTGGGCGACTGCAACGACCTCACGCTGATGGCCACGCTGGCCGGCTGCGAGATGGGTCTGAAGCTGGCCGGCGTGCCGCTCGCGGGATCGGGCGTGCAGGCCGCGATGGACTTTTTCGGCGCGCATCCCGGCCAGGGGCCGGCCGCCGGACGCTGAGGTCGCGCGCCGCTGCGCCGGCGCGCTGGTGGAGTCGAGATTCACACAACAGGAGACATACCATGAAACGCCGTTCCTTCGTCATCGCGACCGCCTCGTCCGTCGCGGCACCCTTGCTGCGCGCGCAGTCGCTGCCCGCCGGCCCGATCCGCATCGTCGTCGGCTTCGCCCCCGGCGGCGGCACCGACATCCTGGCGCGGGTGATGGCGCAGAAGCTGGCGCCGATGTGGAACACCCAGGTGATCGTCGAGAACCGCGCCGGCGCCTCCGGCACCATCGCGGCCGATCTCACCTCGAAGGCGGCCGGCGACGGCACCACGCTGATGATGGCCCACATCAACAGCCACGCCATCGCCCCGGCGCTGATGAAGCTGAACTACGACGCCGAGCGCGACTTCCAGCCGGTGATGCTGGTCGGCGTCACGCCCAACCTGCTGATCTGCAACGAGCAGCAGCCGGCCAAGACGGTGAAGGACCTGGTGGAGCTGTGCAAGAAGAACCCGGGCAAGGTGAGCTTCGGCTCCGCCGGCACCGGCTCGGCGCAGCACCTGGCGCTGGAGATGTTCAAGCTGCAGGCCGGCGTCAGCGCCATCCACGTGCCGTACAAGGGCTCGGGCCCGATGCTCACCGACCTGATCGGCGGCCAGATCCAGTACAGCTTCGACACCATGACGGCGGCCACGCCGCATGTGAAGAGCGGCAAGGCCCACGCGATCGCCCAGACCCGGGAGAAGCGCGCCAAGGGCCATCCGAACGTGCCCACGATGGCCGAATCCGGCTTCCCCGGGTTCGAGGCGACCACCTGGTACGGCATCTCGGGTCCGGCCAAGATGCCGGCCGCCATGGCCAAGCGCATGAACGAGGACATGAACAAGGTGCTGCAGATGCCCGACGTCATGGAGAAGTTCGAGCAGTACGGCGCCGAGGACGGCGGCGGCTCGCCCGAGAAGTTCGCCAAGTTCATCCAGGTCGAGGCGCGCAAATGGGCCAAGGTGGTGAAGGACGCCAACGTGAAGGCCGACGCGTGAGCGGGACCGTGCGGCTCGCCATCGACGGCCCGGTCGCGTCGATCGTGTTCGACCGGCCGGCCGCCCGCAACGCCATGACCTGGAGCATGTACCAGGAACTGGCGGCGATCTGCGAGCGGCTGCCCAACGAGCCCGGCGTGCGCGTGGCGTGCCTGCGCGGCGCCGGCGGCGAAGCGTTCGTCGCCGGCACCGACATCGAGCAGTTCAAGTCCTTCGACGGCGCCCGGGGCGTGGAGTACGAGCGCGGCATCGACGCCGGCATGGCGCGCCTGCAGGCGCTGCCGCTGCCGACGGTGGCCGTGATCGAGGGCTGGTGCGTGGGCGGCGGCCTGGCGATCGCCACCGCCTGCGACATCCGCATCGGCAGCACCACGGCGCGGCTGGGGGTGCCGATCGCCAAGACGCTGGGCAACTGCCTGTCCGGCTCCAACATCGCGCACCTGGTGGCCGCGTTCGGCCGGCCGCGGGTGCAGCGGATGCTGATCGGCGCCGAGATCCTGCGGGCGGAGGAAGCGCTGGCCTGCGGCTACCTGGCCGAAGTGGTCGCGCCCGAAGCGGTCGACAACGCCGCCGACAGCCTGTGCCAGCGCCTGGCGACGCTCGCCCCGGTGACCCAGGAGGTCAGCAAGGAGGCGCTGCGGCGGCTGTTGACCCTGAACCTGCCCGACGTGCACGACCTGATCCTGCGCACCTACGACAGCGCGGACTTCCACGAGGGCGTCGCTGCCTTCACGCAGAAGCGGCCGCCGGTCTGGCGCGGGCGCTGACGGCCGGCCCGCCGCCCCCGGGGTTCCTGCGGGCGCCGGCGGCCGGTTACGCAATCCCAGGTTTGTTGCAGCCGATCGGCCCCTCGGCCCGGACGGCTGCGGTGCAATGGATCCGCAGCCAAGGATCCGCATGACCAGCAACCTCTTCGATCGGGCCGGCCGCCGGCCGCAGTGCCGGCGCTCGGCCCGGGCGGCGGGGTCGGCCTGATGGCCGGCCGACCGCCCGGGCCGTCGCCCGCCGCGCCGATCGGCCCGCCGCCGGACCTGGCGGCGTCGGTCGCCGGCGAGGAGGATCCGGGCGCCTCGCTCGACCTGTCGCTGCCGACGGCGAGTGCCGCCGCTCCGCCGCGCCTGCCCGATGCCGCCGCCGCGACGCCGGACCCCATGCCGCCGCGGCAGAAGCTGGAGACGCGCGCCGGCTGGCTCGAATACACGCTCTCGGGCCACGGGCCGGCGACCATCGTCCTGTTCAACGGCGCCGGGGTCACGCTCGACGGCTGGCAGGCGCTCTACCCGGAGATCGAATCGATCGGCCGCGTTTTCGCCTGGAACCGCTTCGGCCTGCAGGGCAGCGACGAGCCGCCGCCGCTGCAGGATGGCGAGTTGATCGTCGCCTCGGTGCGCGAGCTGATGGCGCAGGCCGGCCTGCGGCCGCCGTACGTGCTGGTCGGCCACTCGCTGGGCGGGCTGCACGCGAACCTGTTCGCGCGGCTGCATCCGGATGAAGTCGCCGCGTTGCTGCTGATCGAGGCCACCCACCCGCGCGACGACGAGGTGCTGCAGCAGGATGCCTCGCAGCTCAGCCGCGGGTTGGCGAAGGTGTTGGCCGAGCCGCCCGAGCAGTTCGAGGCCAACCTGCGGGCCGAGCTCGAGGCCGCGCCCGAGACCGTGCAGCAGGTCAGGACGGCCGGCCCGTTTCCGCGCGTGCCGGTGGCGGTCATCAGCGGCGCCATGGAGCCGCCGAAATCACTGCTGCCGCCCGACGCGGCGCAGGCCAGGCAGGCCCGCCAGGAGGCGCTGGCCCGGCTCTCGCCGGACGGCGAACACGTGATCGCGGCGCGCAGCGGCCACTTCCCGCAGCGCAGCGAGCCCGAACTGGTGCTCGCCGTGCTGCGCCGGCTGATCGAGCGGGCGCTGCCGCCGGCCCCCTGAGCGGCAGGGTCGGTGCTCGACACGGGCGGCGCCGGCGGGCGACACTCCGCTTCTTTTGCAGTCGAGGATTCCATGGCCCCTTACACGGCGCATGTGCTCTGGGAGCGCGACGGCGCGGACTTCACAGCCAACCGCTACAGCCGGCGGCACCGCCTGCGCTTCGACGGCGGGGCGGACGTGCTGGCCTCGGCCTCGCCGCACGTCGTGCCCGGCCCCCTGTCCGACCCCGCGGGCGTCGATCCGGAGGAGGCGTTCGTCGCGTCGCTGGCCAGCTGCCACATGCTGTGGTTCCTGGCCCTGGCCGCCCGGCAGGGCTACACCGTCGATCGCTACAGCGACGAGGCGCAAGGCGTGCTGGCGCGCAACGCGGCCGGCAAGATGGCCATGACGCAGGTGACCTTGCGGCCGCAGGCCGCCTTTTCCGGCGACCGCCGGCCGACACCCGAGCAACTGCGGCAGCTGCACCACCGGGCGCACGAGGAGTGCTTCATCGCCAATTCCGTGACCACCGAGGTGCGCTGCGAGCCGGTGCAAGCCACCTGAAAGGAGCGCCCATGCTGGCCGTCATCTTCGAAGTCTGGCCGGAGCCGGCGCAGCGCGCCCGCTATTTCGACTGGGCCGCCGAGCTCAAGGCGCAGCTGCTGCAGATGGAGGGTTTCCTCTCGATCGAGCGCTTCCAGAGCCTGACCGAACCCGACAAGGTGCTGTCGCTGTCCTTCTGGCGCGACGAGGCGTGCCTGGCCGCGTGGCGCAACCTCGAGGCGCACCGCGCCGCGCAGGCCGCCGGCCGCGGCGGCATCTTCCGCGACTACCGGCTGCGCATCGCCGCCGTGGTGCGCGACTACGGCATGGACCAGCGCGAACAGGCGCCGGCCGATTCGCGCCGGGCGCACGGCTGAATCGCCGGCCGCGGCGCGGAAGGCCGCGCACCGGGCCGCTGCGCCACCATCGATTCGCAGCCGGGGCCGGTCAGGGTCCCCGGTCCAGGGCGCTCGCGACATTGAGCGGCGGCACGGCGCTCGGCTGGCCGGGCAGGTCATGTCCCGGCGGCACGTCCAGCCGTCGCGAGCGCACCACCTGGTAGGGCCGGAACAGGAAGAGCGCCGCGGCGAAGCCGCTCCAGACGTGCACCAGCCGGCTGAAGGGCAGCAGCAGGAAGATCGTCAGGCCCAGCACCACGTGGACCTGGAACGACCAGTGCAGCGCGGCCAGGGCGGTGGCGTCCACCGGCCGCAGCGTCACGATGCGCTGCGCCCAGTCGGCCAGCACCAGCATCACGCTGCCGTCGGCGTGGCGCAGCGACTGCGGCAGCGTGGCGAGGCCCAGCACCAGCTGGAGCCAGAGCACCGCCAGCACGGCGATGTCGCTGGGATGGCTGGTGTGGCGGATGCGGTGATCGGCCAGGCGCCGGTACAGCAGCATGGTGAGGCCGACGAAGGTGACGGCGCCGGCGATGCCGCCGGCGGTCACGGCCAGGACCTGCTTGGCGGCCGCGCTCAGGAACACGCCGTAGACGCTGTGCGGCGTGAACAGCCCCACCAGGTGCCCGAAGAACAGGAACAGGATGCCGAGGTGGAACAGGTTGCTGCCCCAGCGCAGCAGCCGCGCGCGCAGCAGCTGCGAGGAGTCGCTCTTCCAGCTGTACTGGTTCTGGTCGAAGCGGATCAGGCTGCCGATCAGGAACACGGCAAAGCAGACGTAGGGGTAGACCTGGAACAGGAACCCGTGCAGCGTAGTCGTCGCGGTGGCCGTCATGTCAGATCTCCGCCTTGATCGGGATCGTGCGCTTCTTCTCGGCGCCGAACAGGCTGGCGCCGGAGACGCCCTCCGACGATCCGTTGCTGAAGCTGAACCCGGCGCCCCCGCGCACGTTGAAGGCGTTTTCGGCGTATTCGCGGTGCACCGTCGGGATGACGAAGCGATCCTCGTAATTGGCGATCGCCATGACCCGGTACATGTCATCGGCCTGCGCCTGCGTGAGCCCCACCTGCTCCAGCAGGTCCGTGTCGGCACGCTGGTGCAGGTGCTTGCCGCGGTGGAAGGCGCGCATGGCCAGCAGGCGTTCCAGCGCGCGGATCACCGGGCCGCTGTCGCCGGCGGCCAGCATGTTGGCCAGGTATTTCACCGGGATGCGCAGCTGGCCCACGTCCGGGATCTGGCCGCCGGCGTGCAGCTGCCCGGCGTCCACGGCCTCGCTGATCGGCGACAGCGGCGGCACGTACCAGACCATCGGCAGCGTGCGGTACTCGGGATGCAGCGGCAGCGCCACCTTCCATTGCACGGCCATCCTGTAGACCGGGCTGGCGCGGGCGGCTTCCAGCCATTGGTCGGGCACGCCGTCCAGGTGCGCCTGCGCGGCGACCTTGGGATCGTGCGGGTCCAGGAAGAGGTCCAGTTGCGCCTGGTACAGGGCGCGCTCGTCTTGGAGGCTGGCCGCCTCGCGGATCCGGTCGGCGTCGTACAGCAGCACGCCCAGGTAGCGGATGCGGCCGACGCAGCTTTCGGAGCAGACCGTGGGCTGGCCGGCCTCGATGCGCGGGTAGCAGAAGATGCATTTCTCGGCCTTGCCGCTCTTCCAGTTGTAGTAGGTCTTCTTGTACGGGCAGCCCGAGACGCACATGCGCCAGCCCCGGCACTTGTCCTGGTCGACCAGCACGATGCCGTCTTCCTCGCGCTTGTAGATCGAGCCGGACGGACAGGAGGCCACGCAGGAGGGATTCAGGCAGTGCTCGCACAGGCGCGGCAGGTACATCATGAAGGTGTGCTCGTACTTGGCGTACATCTCCTTCTGGATGTCGTCGAAGTTGCGGTCGCGGCTGCGCTTGGCGAACTCGCCGCCCAGGATCTCCTCCCAGTTCGGGCCCCAGACGATCTTGTCCATCTGCCGGCCGTCGATCAGGCTGCGCGGGCGGGCCGTGGGCGAGGCCTGCATCTCGGGCGCGGACTGCAGGTGCGCGTAGTCGTAGGTGAAGGGCTCGTAGAAGTCGTCGATCTCGGGCAGGTTGGGGTTGGCGAAGATGCGCATCAGCAGCCCCCAGCGCGTGCCCTGGCGCGGATGGATGGAGCCGTCGGCGTGCCGCACCCAGCCGCCGTTCCAGCGGTCCTGGTTCTCCCATTCCTTCGGATAGCCGATCCCGGGCTTGCTCTCGACGTTGTTGAACCAGACGTACTCCATGCCCGGCCGGCTGGTCCATACGTTCTTGCAGGTGACCGAACAGGTGTGGCAGCCGATGCACTTGTCCAGGTTCAGCACCATGGCGATCTGCGCGCGGATTTTCATGCTGCCTCCCGCCGAGCCGCCTCAAGGGAGGCACACCCCCCGCGGGGGGGCAGAGAACGAATGTGAACGTGGGGGGCCGTATTGCCCCGGGAAGCCGCCTCCAGGGAGGCACGCCTCCCCAGGGGCCAGCGAACGAATGCGAGCGTGGGGGTCATGCCGTTTCTCCCTGATCGAGCGTTGGCTTGATCAACTGCTCCGCGACCGGGGTGTCGAGCCAGTCCACCTTGGCCATCTTGCGCACCACCACGAACTCGTCGCGGTTGGTGCCGATCGTGCCGTAGTAGTTGAAGCCGTAGCTGAACTGCGCGTAGCCGCCGATCATGTGCGTCGGCTTGAGCACCACGCGGGTGACCGAGTTGTGGATGCCGCCGCGCACGCCGTTCATTTCCGAGCCCGGCGTGTTCACGATCTTCTCCTGCGCGTGGTACATCATCACCATGCCGGGCCGCACGCGCTGGCTGACCACCGCGCGGGCGGTGAGGGCGCCGTTGACGTTGAACAGCTCGATCCAGTCGTTGTCCTCGATTTCCGCCCGGCGCGCATCCTCCTCGCTGATCCACACGCACGGGCCGCCGCGGCTGAGCGTGAGCATGATCAGGTTGTCGGTGTAGGTGGAGTGGATGCCCCACTTCTGGTGCGGCGTGATGAAGTTCAGCACGATCTCGGGATGGCCGTTCGGCTTCGCGCCCGCGATGGCCGCCGTGGCCTTGAGATCGACCGGCGGGCGGTAGCTGCTCAGGCCCTCGCCGAAGGCCAGCATCCAGGGGTGGTCGAGGTAGAAGTGCTGGCGGCCGGTGAGGGTGCGCCACGGGATCAGCTCGTGGACGTTGGTGTAGCCGGCGTTGTAGGAGACCTTCTCGCTTTCCAGGCCGCTCCAGGTCGGCGACGAGATGATCTTGCGCGGTTGCGCCTGGATGTCGCGGAAGCGGATCTTCTCGTCCTGGCGGTGCAGCGCCAGGTGCGCGTGCTCGCGGCCGGTCGCCTTCGACAGCGCCTCCCAGGCCTTCACCGCGACGTGGCCGTTGGTCTCGGGCGCCAGCTGCAGGATCACCTCGCAGGCGTCGATGTCGCTGCGGATGCTGGGCATTCCCCGGCTGACTCCCGGCTCGGCCACCACGCCGTTCAACTGCCCCAGCTGCGCGACCTCCTCCTGCGTGTTCCAGCCGATGCCCTTGCCGCCGTTGCCCAGCCTGGCCATCAGCGGGCCCAGGGCCGTGTAGCGCTGGTAGGTGTTGGGATAGTCGCGCTCGACCACCGTCATCTGCGGCGCGGTCCTGCCGGGGACCAGGTCGCATTCGCCGCGTCCCCAGTCGGCCACCCCGAACGGCTGGCCCAGCTCGGCGGGCGAGTCGTGCGCGAGCGGCGTCAGCACCAGGTCGCGCTCCAGGCCCAGATGCCCCGGGCACAGCTCGCTGAACTTCTGCGCGAAGCCCTTGTAGATGTCCCAGTCGCTGCGCGACTGCCAGGCCGGGTCCACCGCCGCGCCCAGCGGGTGGATGAAGGGATGCATGTCGGTGGTGTTGAGGTCGTTCTTCTCGTACCAGGTGGCCGTGGGCAGCACGATGTCCGAGTACAGGCAGGTCGTGCTCATGCGGAAGTCCAGCGTCACCAGCAGGTCGAGCTTGCCTTGCGGCGCCGCGTCGTGCCAGGCGACCTCGCGCGGCTTGGCGCCGTCGGCGCCGAGGTCCTTGCCCTGGACGCCGTTGCCCGTGCCCAGCAGGTGCCTGAGGAAGTACTCGTGGCCCTTGCCGGAGGAGCCAAGAATGTTCGAGCGCCACACGAACATGTTGCGCGGCCAGTTGGCCGGATGGTCGGGGTCGCCGCAGCTGAGCTTGAGCGAACCGTTCTTCAGCGCCGCGGCGGCATATTCCTTCGGGTCGGTGCCGGCGGCCTGCGCGTCGCGCACCACCTGCAGCGGATTGGTCTGCAGCTGCGGCGCCGACGGCAGCCAGCCCATGCGCTCGGCCCGCACGTTGTAGTCGATCATGCTGCCGCCGAACGCGGCGCGGTCGGCCAGCGGCGAGAGGATTTCGTCCACCCCCAGCTTCTCGTAGCGCCACTGGTCGGTGTGGGCGTAGAAGAACGAGGTGGAGTTCATCTGCCGCGGCGGCCGGATCCAATCGAGTGCGAACGCCAGCGGCGTCCAGCCGGTCTGCGGCCGCAGCTTTTCCTGGCCGACGTAATGGGCCCAGCCGCCGCCGCTGCGGCCGATGCAGCCGCACATCATCAGCATGTTGATGACGCCGCGGTAGTTCATGTCGCTGTGGTACCAGTGGTTCATGGCGGCGCCGATGATCACCATCGAGCGCCCCTGGGTCTCGTGTGCGTTGCGGGCGAACTGCCGCGCCACCGCGATCACCTGCGCGCGCGGCACGCCGGTGATCCGTTCCTGCCAGGCGGGGGTGTAGGGCAGGTCGTCGTCGAACGACCGCGCCGCCTGTTCGCCGTCCAGGCCGCGCGGCACGCCGTAGTTGGCCACCAGCAGGTCGAACACCGTGGCCACCAGTGCCTTGCCGTCGCGCAGCGCGAGCCGTTTCACGGGGACGACGCGCAGCAGCACGTCGGCCGGCTGCTTGTTGGCGGGGAAATGCTCGTGGTCGACGCCGCCGAAATAGGGGAAGGCCACGCGCGCGCTATCGCGCCCGGGCTTGCGCCCTTCCAGCAGCGACAGTTGCAGCCGCACCGTGGCGCCCGTGCGCGCCTCCTTGTCCTCCAGGTTCCAGCGGCCCTGGTCGGCGCGGCCGTCGGGGCCCCAGCGAAAGCCGATGGCGCCCTGCGGGACGACCACCTCGCCGTCGTCGTCGAGCGCCACGGTCTTCCAGGCCGGGTTGTTCTCCTGGCCCAGGTGGTCGGCGAAATCCGACGCGCGCGCGTAGCGGTCGGGCACCGCCACGACGTCGCCGTTGGCCAGCGTGTGCTCCTTGAGCAGCACCAGCATCGGCAGGTCGGTGTAGCGACGCACGTAGTCGTCGAAGTAGGCGCTGCGCTGGCCGTCCTGGGGAAAATAGAACTCCTTGAGGATCACGTGGCCCATGGCCATGGCGACGGCCGCATCCGTGCCCTGCTTCGGATGCACCCAGATGTCGCACAGCTTGGCGACTTCGGAATAGTCCGGCGTGATGGCGACCGTGGTGGTGCCCTTGTAGCGGACCTCGGTGAAGAAATGCGCGTCCGGGGTGCGCGTCTGCGGCACGTTGGAGCCCCAGGCGATGATGTAGCCGGCGTGGTACCAGTCGGCCGACTCCGGCACGTCGGTCTGCTCGCCCCAGACCTGCGGGCTGGACGGCGGCAGGTCGCAATACCAGTCGTAGAAGCTCATGCAGACGCCGCCGATCAGCGACAGGTAGCGCGTGCCGGCCGCATAGCTCACCATCGACATGGCCGGAATCGGCGAGAAGCCGATGATCCGGTCCGGTCCGTGGCGCTCGATGGTGTGGATGTTGGCGGCGACGACGATCTCGTTCACTTCGTTCCAGGTCGAACGCACGAAGCCGCCGAGTCCGCGCACCTGCTGGTAATCGCGCCGCGTCGCCTCGTCGCCGACGATCGAGGCCCAGGCCTCCACCGGCCGCATGGTCTGGCGCGCCTGGCGCCAGGCCTTGAGCAGTCGCCCGCGCACCATGGGGTACTTCAGGCGGTTGGCGCTGTACAGGTACCAGCTGTAGCTGGCGCCGCGGGCGCAGCCGCGCGGCTCGTGGTTGGGCATGTCCCAGCGCGTGCGCGGGTAGTCGACCTGCTGGATTTCCCAGGTCACGATGCCGCCCTTGACGTAGATCTTCCAGGAACAGGAGCCGGTGCAGTTGACACCGTGGGTGCTGCGCACGATCTTGTCGGCGGCCCAGCGGTTGCGATAGGCGTCTTCCCAGGTGCGGTCCTCGTTGGTCACGCGCCCGTGGCCGCCGGCGAAGGTTTCGCGCGGCCGGGAGAAGTAGGTCAGGCGGTCCAGGAAGTGGCTCATGCGCTGTCCTCCGCAGGTTCGAGCTTCCGGCTCGTCAGCACGGCATCGGCGCGTTCCGGCGCGCGTAGTACCACCAGGTGAGCGCGATGCAGACGAGGTAGAAGGCGATGAACACGTACAGCGCGGCTTCGGGGCCGCCGGTCATGGTGATGGAGGTGCCGTAGCTCTTCGGAATGAAGAAGCCGCCGTACGCGCCGATGGCCGCCGCGAAGCCCAGCGTCGCCGCGCCTTCGGTATTGCCCTCCCTGATCGCCCGCGCCTTCGCTTCGGGCTGGGCTTGGTCGACGCGCGCCAGCGCCTGGTTCAGGAAGATCACGGGGATCATGCGGAAGGTGGAGCCGTTGCCGATGCCGGTGGTCAGGAACAGCACCAGGAACATGAGGAAGAATCCGGTGAAGCTGCCGCCGGACGGGCCGCTCGGCAGGAAGAACAGGACACCGGCCACGGCCAGTGCCATCACGATGAAGTTCCAGAAGGTCACCCGGGCGCCGCCCAGCTTGTCCGAGAGCCAGCCGCCGAACGGGCGGACCACGGCGCCGACGAACGGGCCCATCCAGGCGTAGGCGAGCGGGTTCACGCCCGGGAACTGGCTCTTGATCAGGAGCGGGAAGCCGGCCGCGTAGCCGATGAAGGAGCCGAAGGTTCCCAGATACAGCCAGCACATCAGCCAGTTGTGCTTGCGCCGGAAGATCGTCGCCTGGGTGGCGAACGAGGCCTTGGCATCGGCGATGTCGTTCATGCCGATCCACGCCGCGATCGACGCGAGGACGATCCAGGGCACCCAGATGAAGGCCGCGTTCTGGGTCCAGACCTGCACGGGCTGGCCGTCCCTGACGATCGTCTGCGGCGCGCCGCCGATGATGCCGAAGACGCCGGCGGTGACCACCAGCGGGCTGAGGAACTGGACGACCGAGACGCCCACGTTGCCGAGGCCGGCGTTGACGCCCAGCGCCGAACCCTTGCGCTCCTTCGGGAAGAAGAAGCTGATGTTGGCCATGCTGGAGCTGAAGTTGCCGCCGCCGAAGCCGCACAGCAGCGCCAGCATCAGCATGGTCGGATAGCTGGTCGTG
>NZ_DATMHS010000142.1:0-23213 GCF_035554825.1 Ramlibacter sp.
TTGCCGTTGATGGTACCGGTGACGAGTTCGCCCGATTCCATCGCTTTTTCCAGCGAGAGCCAGGAGGCAAGGCGCTTAGCCTTGTCGCGCGACAGGATGGTGTCGCCGTAGCCGTTTTCGATGGCGTCGATGGCCACCGACACGAAGTCGCCAACCTGGACTTCGATTTCGCCCTTGTCGTTCTTGAACTCGTCGATCGGCACGTAGGCTTCGGACTTGAGGCCGGCGTTGACGACGACGAAGTTGTGTTCGATCCGCACGACTTCGGCGGTAATCACCTCGCCGGCGCGCATTTCCGCGCGCTGCAGCGATTCTTCAAACAGGTCGGCAAAAGATTCAGACATTCGGTTTCCTTGCTCGTCGCACAGGTTTCCAGCCGCCAATGCAGGATCGCGCGCGGCTGTTTCTATGACTGGGACGGCGGTTTGTGCGGCTTGGGACCGCGGGTTACGTTGACGATCCGCACGGCCTGGGCGCTGACGCGCGAGAGGAGCCGTGCGGGCCTGTGGACGGAGCTACTGCTGCCCGCCTGCAGCCGGCCGGCCGGAGCCGAACGGCTGTCGCTCGTCCCACCACTGGAGCACCTGGGCCACCGATGCTTCGATCGAGTGGTTCGAGTTGTCCAGCAGGAGGGCGTCTTCGGCCGGCTTCAGAGGCGCCACCGCGCGCGAGGCGTCGCGCGCGTCGCGCGCCTCCAGGTCTGCGCGAAGAACGTCGATTGTAACGGGAATCCCTTTTGAAATCAATTGCTTATGCCGCCGCGCGGCGCGCTGTGCGGCGCTCGCCGTGAGATAGACCTTGAGCCCGGCGTCGGGAAAGATGACGGTGCCCATGTCGCGGCCGTCCGCCACCAGCCCGGGCAGCCGGCGAAAGCCCTGCTGCAAGGCGACCAGGGCGGCGCGCACGGCTGGCAACGCCGAGACCCGGGAGGCGTCCATCCCGGCCTGTTCCGTGCGGATCGCCTCGGTGACGTCCTGCTCGCCCAGCAGGATCTCGGCTCCCAGGAACCGTACCGGCAGGGTTGCGCAGAGCCTGGCGATGGCCGGCTCGTGCGCCGGGTCCAGGTCCAGCCCGGCCCGGCGGGCGGCGAAGGCGGCGATCCGGTACAGCGCCCCCGAGTCGAGATAGTGGTAGCCGAGCCGCTGGGCCACCTGGGAGGCGAGGGTGCCCTTGCCGGAGGCCGTCGGACCGTCGACGCAGATCACCGGGATCTTGGGGGCGCTGGTCTCGACCACCGAGAACAGGGCCTCGAAGTAGTCCGGAAAGGTCTTGGCGACGCAGGCAGGGTCCTCGATGCGCACCGGCACGCCGTCCGGATTGAAGGCGGCCAGCGCGAAGCACATGGCGACCCGGTGGTCGTCGTAGGTGTGGATCGCCGCCGGGCGCCAGCGTGCCGGCGGCGTGATCGTGATCGAGTCGGCGCCCTCGTCGACGGCCGCGCCGAGCTTGCGCAGTTCGACCGCCATGGCGGCCAGCCGGTCGGTCTCCTTGACCCGCCAGCTGGCGATGTTGCGCAGCGTGCTCGGGCCGTCGCCGTACAGCGCCAGCAGCGCCAGCGTCATCGCGGCGTCGGGGATGTGGTTGCAGTCGAGGTCCAGCGAGCGCAACGGCCACGCGCCGCGCGCCACCTCGAGCCAGTTCGGCCCGCCGCGAACGGCGGCGCCCATCAGCCGCAGGGCATCGACGAAGCGGATGTCGCCCTGGATCGAGTCCTCGCCCACCCCCAGCACGCGCACGCCGGCCGGCGCGGTCGCGGCCAGCGCGCCCAGCGCCAGGAAGTAACTGGCCGACGAGGCATCGGCTTCCACATGCACCTCGCCCGGCGACTGGTAGCGGCTGCCGGCCGGGATCACGAACCGCTGCCAGCCTTCGCGCCGCACCGCGATCCCGAAGCGCTGCAGCAGGTTGAGCGTGATCTCGATGTATGGCTTGGAGATCAGCTCGCCCACCACCTCG
Source organism: Ramlibacter sp. (assembly GCF_035554825.1). Taxonomy (GTDB): domain Bacteria; phylum Pseudomonadota; class Gammaproteobacteria; order Burkholderiales; family Burkholderiaceae_C; genus Ramlibacter. Next base: position 1,957 of record NZ_DATMHS010000142.1, read on the forward strand.
ATCGCGATGTCGCGCGTGGCCACCAGCGGCAGCGCCATCAGCAGCGCCGTCAGGAACTGGCTGGACACATCGCCGCGCACCTGGATCGGCGCGTCCAGACGCAGGGCGGGCCGGCCGATGCGCAGCGGCGGGTACCCTTCGTTGCCGAGGTAGCGGATGTCGCAGCCCAGCCGGCGCAGCGCGTCGACCAGGTCGCCGATCGGCCGCTCGTGCATGCGGGGCACGCCGCTCAGTTCGAAGTCGCCGCCGAGCACGGCCAGCGCGGCCGTCAGCGGCCGCATGGCGGTGCCCGCGTTGCCGAGAAACAGGCGAGCGTGCGAAGCGGGGGCGGCGCCGCCCAGGCCGGTCACTTCCAGCGCCGGACCGTCGTGCACGACGCTGCAGCCGAGCGCCCGCAGCGCGTCGAGCATCACCCGCGTATCGTCGGAATCGAGCAGGTCCAGGATGCGGGTGGTGCCGGCGCTCAGGGCGGCCAGCAGCAGCACGCGGTTGGAAATGCTCTTGGAACCCGGGAGATGCACGGTCCCGCGGGCGCGCTCGAGCGAAGGAAGGTCCAGGAAAGCGGTGGCGTACATCGGCGGCGGCGGTCGGCGGCGGGAACCGGAAAGGCTCCCATCATGCCAGCGTCACTTGCGGCCCGGCCCCATGCGCCAGCCGGCACGGGCCTCGCTTGCCTTGCCGATGACTTCTTCCAGGCCGTCGCCGTTGCCGGTCTCGACCATGAGCTCCAGCGCCTGCAGCGTCCGCTGGAAGAGGTTGCACTGTTCGACCAGCTCCTGGCGGTTGGCCAGCAGGATGTCGCGCCACATCTTGGGATCGCTCGCGGCGATGCGGGTGAAGTCGCGAAACCCGGGGCCGGCCAGCGCCAGGAAGTCGCTGCCGTTGCGCTGCGACGTGATCGACTGCATCAGCGCGAAGGCGATCAGGTGCGGCAGGTGGCTCACGGCGGCGAAGGCGGCGTCGTGCGCTTCCGGAGTCATGCGCTGCACGTGGCAGCCGATGGCCTCCCACAGTTCGATGGCCTTCTGCACCTTCTCGGGCGCGGTGCGGTCGATCGGCGTCACGATCAGCTGCTTGCCGCTGTACAGATCGGCATCGGCGTGCTCGACACCGGCGACCTCCTTGCCGGTGACCGGATGGCAGGGCACGAACGAGCTCACGTGGTCGCGCAGCACCCGCCGCGCGGCGTCGACCACGTCGCGCTTGGTCGAGCCGACGTCCATGATCAAGGTCTTGTGCGTGACCAGGTGCCGGATGGCCTTGAGGGTGGCCTCGGTGGCCGCCACCGGAACGGCCAGCAGCACGATGTCGGCGCCGGAGACCGCCAGCAGCGCCGACGGCGCCTCCACGTCGATCACGCCGAGCTGGCGCGCCCGCTCGGTCGTGGACGGCGACTTGCTGTAGCCCACGACGCGCTTGACCAGCCCGGCGCGCTTGAGGGCGAGCGCGAACGAGCCGCCCATCAGGCCGCATCCGATGAGACCCAGCTGCTCAAACATGAAGAATTCCCGTTGGTGAGGCCGCGCGGCCGCGGCAGGCGAGGGCAGCGGTGTGGCGCATCAGTCGCCCACCGGGTAGGTGCCCAGCACCTTGTAGAAGGCGCACAGCGCGCGCAGGTCGGCCAGGGCCGCCGCGACATGCGGCTGCGACGGATGGCCCGCGACGTCGATGAAGAAGTAGTACTCCCACTGGCCGGAGCGCGCCGGCCGCGATTCGAATCGCGTCATCGACACGCCGTGCTGCTTGAGCGGCACCAGGATGTCGTGCACGGCGCCGGGCCGGTTCGGCACCGATACCACCAGGCTCACGCAATCGCGGCCGGAGGCCTGCGGCGCCTCCAGCACCTGGGGCAGGCAGATCACGGCGAAGCGCGTGCGGTTGAACGGATCGTCCTGGATCGCATGCGCCGCGACATGCAACCCGAAGGTGCTGCCGGCGCGCTCGCTGGCGATCGCGGCCCAGCCCGCATGCCCGGCCGCCAGCCGCGCCCCTTCGGCGTTGCTGGAGACGGCGCGGCGCTCGGCGTTCGGCAGATGCTTGTTGAGCCAGTTCTGACACTGCGCCAGCGCCTGCGGGTGCGCCAGCACCACTTCGATGCCTGCCGTCGAGTTCTCGGTGCGCAGCAGGTGGTGGCGCACCAGCAGGCTGGTCTCGCCGATGATGTGCACCGGCGACTGCAGCAGCAGGTCGAGGACCCGGGTGACGACACCTTCGCTGTTGTTTTCGACCGGCACCACGCCGAAATCGGCGGTGCCGGCGGTGGCGGCCTGGAAGACCTCGTCCAGGCTCACGCACGGCACGTGCTCGATGCTCGAGCCGAAGAAATGCACGGCGGCCTGTTCGCTGAAGGTGCCGGCCGGGCCGAGGTAGGCCACGCGCTGCGGCGCCTCCAGGGCGCGGCAGGCGGACATGATCTCGCGCCAGATCGTGGCGACGTTCGCGTTCTTGAGCGGACCCGGATTGGCCTGCTCGAGGTTGTTGATCACCTGCGCCTCGCGCTCGGGCCGGAACACCGGCGAGCCTTCGGCGCGCTTGATCTCGCCCACCTCGTTGGCGAGCGCGGCCCGCCGGTTGAGCAACTGCAGCAGCTGGCGGTCGACCGCGTCGATCTCGACGCGCAGCTCGCCCAGGGTGTGCGGCATCAGCGCGGGTCCTCGCCGCCGGCCGCTTCGGCGGCGTCGCCCTCGGCGGGGTTGGCATCGTTTTCCACGATCCGCTGCAGGCCGCTGAGCTTGGAGCCTTCGTCCAGGCCGATCAGCGTCACGCCCTGGGTGGCGCGGCCGAGCTCGCGGATTTCGCTGACGCGGGTACGCACCAGCACCCCGCGGTCGGTGATCAGCATGATCTCGTCGTCCTGGTGCACCAGCGTGGCGGCCACCACCTTGCCGTTGCGCTCGCTCTGCTGGATCGCGATCATCCCCTTGGTGCCGCGACCGTGGCGCGTGTACTCGGTGATCGGCGTGCGCTTGCCGTAGCCGTTGGCCGTGGCCGTCAGCACGCTCTGCTGCTCGTCCTCCGCCACCAGCATCGCGATCACGCCCTGGCCCTCGTCGAGCGCCATGCCGCGCACGCCGCGCGTGTTGCGGCCGGTCGGCCGCACGTCGTTCTCGTCGAAGCGCACGGCCTTGCCGCCGTCGGAGAACAGCATGACGTCATGCTTGCCGTCGGTCAGCGCCGCGCCGATCAGGTAGTCGCCCTCGTCGAGGTCGACGGCGATGATGCCGAGCTTGCGCGGATTGCTGAATTCGTCGAGCGTCGTCTTCTTGACGGTGCCCATCGAGGTCGCCATGAACACGTAATGATCGGCGGGGAAGCTGCGGAACTCGCCGGTGAGCGGCAGCACCACGTTGATCTTCTCGCCTTCCTGCAGCGGGAACATGTTGACGATCGGGCGCCCGCGGGAGCCGCGCGAGCCGGCCGGCACCTCCCATACCTTGAGCCAGTAGAGCCGGCCGCGGTTGGAGAAGCACAGGATGTAGTCGTGGGTGTTGGCGATGAAGAGCTGGTCGATCCAGTCGTCTTCCTTGGTCGTCGTCGCCTGCTTGCCGCGGCCGCCGCGCTTCTGGGCGCGGTATTCGGACAGCGGCTGGCTCTTGATGTAGCCGGCGTGCGAGAGCGTCACCACCATGTCGGTGGGCGTGATCAGGTCCTCGGTCGCGAGGTCCTGCGCGTTCAGTTCGACGACGCTGCGCCGGGCGCCGAGCTTGGTCAGGCCGAACTCGTTCTTCAGCGCCGTCAGCTCGTCGGTGATGATCGCGGAGACCCGTTCCGGCTTGGCCAGGATGTCGAGCAGGTCCTCGATCTCGGCCATCACTTCCTTGTACTCGGCGACGATCTTGTCCTGCTCCAGGCCGGTCAGGCGCTGCAGCCGCATCTGCAGGATTTCCTGGGCCTGCGTGTCCGACAGGCGATAGAGGCCGCCGGCCTGCATGCCGTATTCGCGCTCGAGCCCCTCCGGCCGGTAGTCGTCGGCATTGATCACGCCGCCGTCGGCGCGCGTGCGGGTGAGCATCTCGCGCACCAGCTGGCTGTCCCACGAGCGGCTCATCAGCTCGGTCTTGGCGACCGGCGGGGTGGGGGACTCGCGGATGATGCGGATGAACTCGTCGATGTTGGCCAGCGCCACCGCCAGGCCCTCGAGCACGTGGCCGCGCTCGCGCGCCTTGCGCAGGTTGAACACGGTGCGCCGCGTGACGACCTCGCGCCGATGCTGCAGGAAGACCTGGATCAGATCCTTCAGGCTGCACAGCCGCGGCTGGCCGTCGATCAGCGCCACCATGTTGATGCCGAAGGTGTCCTGCAGCTGGGTCTGCTTATACAGGTTGTTCAGCACGACTTCCGGGACTTCGCCGCGCTTGAGCTCGATCACCAGCCGCATGCCCGACTTGTCGCTCTCGTCCTGGATGTGGCTGATGCCTTCGAGCTTCTTCTCGTTGACCAGTTCGGCCATCCGCTCCTGCAGCGTCTTCTTGTTGACCTGGTAGGGCAGCTCGTCGACGATGATCGCCTGGCGCTGGCCGCGGTCGATGTCCTCGAAGTGGCACTTGGCGCGCATCACCACCTTGCCGCGGCCGGTGCGATAGCCTTCCTTCACGCCGTTGATGCCGTAGATGATGCCGGCCGTGGGGAAGTCGGGCGCCGGCACGATCTCCATCAGCTCGTCGATGGTGGCCTCGGGATTGCGCAGCAGATGCAGGCAGGCGTCGACCACCTCGTTGAGGTTGTGAGGCGGGATGTTGGTGGCCATGCCCACGGCGATGCCGCCGGAGCCGTTGACCAGCAGGTTGGGCAGGCGCGACGGCAGCACCAGCGGTTCCTTCTCGCTGCCGTCGTAGTTGGGGCCGAAGTCGACCGTTTCCTTGTCGATGTCGGCCAGCATCTCGTGCGCGATCTTGGCCAGGCGGATTTCGGTGTACCGCATGGCCGCGGCGTTGTCGCCGTCGACCGAGCCGAAGTTGCCCTGGCCGTCCACCAGCATGTGGCGCATCGAGAAGTCCTGCGCCAGCCGCACGATCGTGTCGTACACCGACTGGTCGCCGTGCGGGTGGTACTTACCGATGACGTCGCCGACGATACGGGCCGACTTCTTGTACGGCCGGTTCCAGTCGTTGTTCAGCTCGTGCATCGCGTACAGCACGCGGCGGTGCACGGGCTTGAGCCCGTCCCGCGCATCGGGCAGCGCGCGCCCGACGATCACGCTCATCGCGTAATCGAGGTAACTGCGCCGCATCTCCTCTTCGAGGCTGATGGGCAGGGTTTCTTTGGCGAATTGGGTCATGAGGGCAGGGGCTGCGCGGCGCGCGAAGCCTTTGATTTTACGTTGCCGTCAAGCTTGTCGCGGCCCAGCAACAGAAGCCCGGAATGAGGTTTTGTCCTACGTGGCTCTGGACACCCCAAGGTTGATTGTGTAAGGACGTGTGGCACAATAAGTTTGACGCTTTTGGTGATGGTCACCTTAAACGTAGTATTTACGCAGCGGGGCTGCGGCTTTTTCCCCTCAAGAGGAGAACCATGAAGAAACTGAACAAAGTGGCGCTGCTGTTTGCCGTGGCTGCGCTGGCAACAGCCGCGGGTGCTCAGACCCGCGTGACCGCCGCCGACAATGGCAATCGCATCGACAACTGGGTCAATGGCTCCGGTGAGATCGTCTGGAAGAACGGCACGAACGAACTGTGCTGGCGCGATGCCAACTGGACGCCTGCCACCGCCGCCAAGGGCTGCGATGGCGCCCTGGTTCCCGCCGCTGCTCCGGCCCCCGCTCCCGCCCCGGCTGCCGCTCCGGCCCCGGCCGCCAAGCCGCCGGCGCCCGCTCCGGCTCCGCAGCCGCCCGCCGCCACCAAGGTGACGTACGCCGCCGACGCCTTCTTCGACTTCGACAAGTCGGTGCTCAAGCCCGAAGGCAAGGCCAAGCTGGACGATCTGGTCGGCAAGGTCAAGGGCATCAACCTGGAAGTGATCATCGCCGTCGGCCACACCGACTCGGTGGGCACCGATGCCTACAACCAGAAGCTGTCGGTGCGCCGCGCCGAGGCCGTGAAGGCCTATCTGGTGTCCAAGGGCATCGAGAAGAACCGCGTCTACACCGAAGGCAAGGGCGAGAAGCAGCCCGTTGCCGACAACAAGACCGCCGAAGGCCGCGCCAAGAACCGCCGCGTGGAAATCGAAGTGGTCGGCACCCGCGCCAACAAGTAATCCTTGCGGGGATCGCAGCAAAGCCGCCTTCGGGCGGCTTTTCTTTTGGCGCTCGTCGCCGCTGCAGCCTCTTTGATCGAAGCTGAGCGCGCGAGGCGCCTTATGCCGGAAAATACCGCCATGACCGAAACCGTCAATGCCGATCCGGCCGAACTGGCCAAGTTCTCCGACCTCGCCCATCGCTGGTGGGATCCCGAGAGCGAGTTCCGGCCGCTGCATCAGATCAACCCGCTGCGGCTCGACTGGATCCAGTCGCACGTGCCGCTGGCTGGCAAGCGCGTGCTGGACGTCGGATGCGGGGGCGGCATCCTCGCCGACGCGGCCGCGCGCAAGGGCGCCAGCGTGCTCGGCATCGACCTGTCGGGCAAGGCGCTGAAGGTGGCTCAGCTGCATGCACTGGAAGCCGGCACCACCGGCGTGGAGTATCGCGAGGTGAGCGTCGAAAGCCTGGCCGCGGAACAAGCGGGCGGCTTCGACGTGGTCACGTGCATGGAGATGCTGGAGCACGTGCCCGACCCCAGCTCGGTGGTGCGTGCCTGCGCCGCCCTGGTGAAGCCCGGCGGTTGGGCGTTCTTTTCGACCATCAACCGCAACTCCAAGGCCTTCCTCATGGCCATCGTGGGCGCGGAGTACGTGCTGAACCTGCTGCCCAAGGGCACGCACGAATACATGAAGTTCGTGCGCCCGAGCGAGCTGGCTGGCTTTTGCCGCGGCTCGGGGCTCGAACTGGTGCACACGCGGGGCATGGAATACAACCCGCTTACCCGGCGGTACTGGCTCTCCGGCGACACCAGCGTCAATTACCTGTTCGCCACCCGGAAGGTCTGATGTTTCCCAACGTGCAGGCCGTGCTGTTCGACCTCGACGGCACGTTGATCGACAGCGCGCCCGACCTCGCCGCGGCGGCCGACCGCATGCGGACCAGGCGCGGCCTGGCCTCGCTGCCGTTCGAGCACTATCGCCCGGTCTGCGGCGCAGGCGCCCGCGGACTGCTGGGCGTGGCGTTCGGCGTCAAGCCGGGCGACCCCGGCTTCGAGGAACTACGCGAGGAATTCTTCGTCAACTACGAGTCGTGCATGACCGAGCGGACCTTCGCGTTCGCCGGGGTGCCGCAGCTGATCGACGAACTGCTGGGCCTGGGCCTCGCCTGGGGCGTGGTCACCAACAAGTCGATGCGGTTCACGGGTCCGCTGACGCGGCGGCTGAAGCTCTTCGCCAGCGCCTCGGCCATCGTCGGCGGGGACAGCACCCCCCATGCCAAGCCGCATCCGGCGCCCCTGCTGGAGGCGGCGCGGCAGCTCGGCATCCAGCCCGGCCGTTGCGTGTACGTGGGAGACGACGAGCGGGACGTGATCGCGGGCCACGCGGCTGGGATGCACACGGTCGCAGCGGCCTACGGCTACCTCGGCGGCAACGGCGACTGCACCCGCTGGGGGGCCCATGCCCATGTCGCAGACCCGCTTGATTTGCTGGCGCTCTTGAAAACGGGGACGCGGGCCTAAAATAGGTGTCTGGGGCTGCACTGGTTTCGACGTGGGTTCGGACGCGTGGCAGGGCATGTCGAGCTGAATGTGCTCGTAAAACTGATTCAAACAAACTAACTGCAAACGACGAACGTTTCGCACTCGCCGCTTAATTGCCGGTGAGCTTTGCAACAGCAGGCCTATGGGCTGGGCAAGGGGTCTTGAGCGCAAGCGAGGGGCTCCCGGCTGCAAAGATACTTACATAGGCTGGTCCTGCGTCGGGTCACTTGGCGCGGGACGAGACAATAGGTGACTGGCGTCCTGGAGAGCGTGCCGCTGCGCGCTTCAGGAGGCGAGACTCAAACAGACGGCTACACATGTAGAACTGTACGAAGAAGACTTGCGGACGCGGGTTCAATTCCCGCCAGCTCCACCATTCAACGAAGGCCGGCACGTTCACGACGTGCCGGCCTTTTCCTTTGCTGCGCCGCTGGTAGTCCGAACGCGCTATGGCTGGGCCGAGGCGGCGTGACTAGAGTGCCTTTCATCCTTGGCTCGACCCGTCCCGGGTCACACTCACGAAAGGCGAACTCATGATTATCACTGGCACCAACGGCAACGACGTCCTCCAGAATCCGGGCGGCAGCGGATCGCTCGTGCTGGTCCTGGCCGGCACGTCGGCCGACGGGGGCGTGTGGCCGAGCATCAACATCCTCGTGAACGGGGTGGCCGCGCAGAGCAACATCTCGGTGACCGCCAACAACGCCACGGGGGCGACGCAGACGGTGACGGTGCCGGTGCCCACCAACGCCACCAGCGTCGCGATCCAGTACACCAACGACTCGCAGACCGACTGGAACAGCGGCGACCGCAATCTGTACATCAAGAGCGTCAGCCTGAACGGGGTCGCCCTGGACCCGACCACGGCCAGCTACGACCGAACCCAGAACGGCGCCTATTTCGACACGGTGGCCGGGCAGGCGGACATGGTGTGGGGCGGCACGCTCACCTTCTCCGGCGCGACCGTGACGAGCGCCGCCGCCTCGACGAGCGTGGCCACCAGCGACAGCATCGACGGCCTGGCGGGCCTGGACACGCTGGTGTATGCCGGCGCCCGGGGCGAATACACGATCAGCCATCCCTCGAACTGGACCGTCACCCACGGCGCCGAAGTCGACACCGTCGTCAACGTCGAACGCCTGCAGTTCAGCAACATGAAGCACGCGCTGGACATGAACGGCAACGCCGGGGGCGTGGCCAAGCTGATCGGCGCGCTGTTCGGCGAGAGCTATCTCTCGGTCAAGGAATACGTCGGCGTCGGGCTGAACCTGGCGGACCAGGGCCGCAGCGGGACCCAGTTGGCCGACCTGGCCGTGAACACCAGCCAGTTCCAGCAGCGCGCCGGTTCGTTCTCGAACGCCGACTTCGTGCACACCGTCGCCCAGAACCTGGGCTATACCGGTGACGTGAGCGGCTTCATCGCCGACCTCGATGCCGGCCGGACCACCAAGGCGGCGCTGGCCGTCATGGCGGCCGACACCAGCTACAACGCGGCCCACCTGGTCGGCGTGATGCAGGCCGGCATCGACTACGTCTGACGTACGTCCGGTACGACACAGCGGGCCGGGGCCGTCAGCCGGCTCGCGAGAGCTCTCCATCCAAGCCTGCCCAGCCCCGTGCTGGGCTTTTTTCTTGTCAGGCCGGGTCCGGCCCGGCCTGCACCGGTGTCCGCGGACAGACCTGGACCTCGATCGTCGAGTGGACGATCTCCTCGTGCACGGCGAGCCGCCGGCGCACGTCGTCCGGCGTGCGCGCGCAGTCGCGCGTGACGACCGTCACGGCGCACGAGTAGACCTGCTTGCCGACCCGCCAGACGTGCAGGTCGGCGACCCGGTCGTCGCTGCCGGCCTCGATCGCGTCGCGGATCTCGTCGACCACCGGGTGGTCCATTTCGCGATCGAGCAGCACCTTGGCCGTGTCGACGATCAGGCCCTTTGCCCAGACGGCGACGACCGCCGCGCCGACGATGCCCATCAGCGGGTCGAGCCAGGACCAGCCATAGAGCCAGCCACCGGCCAGCGCCGCGATGGCCAGCACCGAGGTGGCCGCGTCGGTGATCACGTGCACGTAGGCGGACTTCAGGTTGAGGTCGTGATGCGCGCCGTGGCCGTGCGCATGGCCGTGCCCGTGGTCGTGGTCGTGGTGATGCGCCTGCCCCAGGATCAGGGCGCACACGAGGTTCACCAGGAGGCCCGCGACGGCGACCACCAGCGCTTCGCGGAACTGGACGACCTGCGGCGCCATCAGGCGCTCGACCGAGCCGAACGCCATCATGCCGGCCACGCCCAGCAGGAAGATCGCGCTCGCGAAACCGCCCAGCACCTCGACCTTCCAGGTTCCGAAGGCGAACCGGGGGTCGGTCGCATAGCGCCGGGCGGTGGCATAGGCCAGCACGCTGAGCCCGATCGCGACCGCGTGCGAACTCATGTGCCAGCCGTCGGCCGTCAGCGCCATGGAGTTGAACCACCACCCGGCGGCGATCTCGATGACCATCGTCACCGCCGTGATCCACAGCACGATGCGGGTCCCGCGTTCGGCTGCGGCGCTGCCCTGGTGGAACGCGTGGTCATGCATCCAGTCGGACAGGTCGTCGGTGTGCATTCGGTGCAAAGGCGGCATCAAGTGCGGGACTGCCGATGGTAGCGCGCTGTGCCGCCCGGCCCGCGGCGCTACCATGGCCTGCCGCGTTCCTGTGGAAAGCATGCCCTGCGATTTGCCGTCGTTCTTTCGTTCGCCGCCCTGGCGTCGGGCTGTGCCGTGGTGCCGCCGTCGGCCTGGAACTTCGATCCCACCCAACCGGCCGCCAAGCCGGAGCTGCCGGCTCAGCAAGCCGGCGCCCTGACTGATCGGCTGGCGCAACTGCAGTCGGAGCGCAACGCGATCCGCGCGCGGATCGCCGCCGAGCGTGACGTCGGGCAGCGCCAGCGGCTGTACGAGCAGTTGCATCGCGTCGGCGTGCAGCTGTCGCCGCTGGAGCGGCGGCTGGCCGCCGTGGCTTCGGCGCGGTAGGACGGCCGCGCCTACGAAGCCGGCGGTCGCGTCGCGCAGGTGGCGCGCAGCAGCGCCTGCCGGTCGGCGGCCGGAATGCTGCGCAGCAGTGCCGGCGGCATGCCGGCAGCATGGCCGGCGCTCACCGACCCGAGGCGGGCCCCGCCGCCTTGCGGCAGGCGGTAATAGGCGGCGCTGGTCAGCGTGATCGTCTGGTTGCGGCAGTCGAATCGCGCCGTGCCGACGAAGGAGCGGAAGCCGACGCCGCTGTCGTCGGTCTGCACGCCGTCATAGCTCACGCGGATCACGGCCTGGTCGCTTTCGCTGGGCCCGATCGTTTCCAGGTCCACTTCGACCAGCGGCCGCCCCGGGGCGTCGCGCGGCCCGCCGACGGCAAACCACTGCACGGCGCCGCAGGCGCCCGCCAGCAGCAGGCCCGCCGCCGTCACGATCGAATTCGCCCGCATGCCCACGCTGCCGTCCCCGCGGCGCACCGCCGCCATGGTGTTGCGGGGCAAGCGGCGTGCCCGCGGCGATACTCGGGGGCATGCAGTTGCAGGACATTCTGTTCACCCAGGGCTTCGGGACGCGCCGGATCTGCGCCGGATTGATCCAGCAGGGCCACGTGCAGGTCCGCGGCGGCCTGGTCACCGACCCGGCGGCCGAGTTCGACACCGGCGGTCTGCGCTTCGTGGTCGATGGCGTCGAGTGGCCGTTCCAGGACAGGGCCTACCTGATGCTGCACAAGCCGGCCGGCACCGAGTGCTCGCGCAAGCCGTCGGCCTACCCGAGCGTCTACACCTTGCTGCCGGCGCCCTTGCGCCAGCGGCCGCAGAAGGGCAGCGCGCCGGGCGTGCAGGCCGTCGGCCGGCTCGACCAGGACACCACAGGACTGCTGCTGCTGACCGACGACGGGCAATTCATCCACCGCATGAACTCGCCGCGGCGGCACGTGCCCAAGGTCTACGAGGTGACGACCCGCCATCCGGTCGGCGCCTCGCAGATCGAGCGGCTGCTGGCCGGCGTGGTGCTGGAAGACGATCCGCAGCCGGTGCGCGCGGCGGCCTGCGAGGCGACCGGCGAGTGCCGGCTGCGGCTGACGCTCACCGGGGGCAAGTACCACCAGGTCAAGCGGATGGTGGCGGCGGTGGGCAACCGCGTCGAGGCGCTGCACCGGTCCCGGATCGGCGGCCTGGTGCTGCCGCCCGACCTGGCGCCGGGCCACTGGCGCTGGCTGGCAGCGGCGGACCTGGCGGCGCTGGCCGCTTAGGGGCGATCCCGCAGGAACGCCGCCACCGCCTGCGTGGTCTGCGCGGGCTGGTCGCGATGGGGCGAGTGCCCGCAGTCCGCGAGCACCCGTTTCTCGTATGGCCCCCGCGGCTCGATCTCCTCGATCTGGCGCAGCGTGCCGTAGGGGTCGCTGTCGCCCTGGATCGCGAGCAGCGGCGCGGCGATGCGGCGGCAGTCCTCGCGGATGTCGAAGTCCCGAAACACCGGACTGAGCCAGATGTCGTTCCACTGCCAGAAGGCGCAATCCACATCGGCGTGGTAACGCTGCAACCGTTCGCGCAGGCCGTTCGACCGGTACGCCAGCCGCGCCGCCTCGATGGCGTTCACCGAGCAGTCCTCCACGATGACGTGGGGCGCCAGCACGACGCAGGCGGCCACCGGGTGGCGGCTGGCGTGGAGCAGGGCGATGGTCCCGCCGTCCGAGTGGCCCAGCAGGACCGGCGCCTCGATCCCGAGCGCGACCAGCAGCTTGGGCAGCCAGTCCTCGGCCTCGCGGTGCATGTAATCGGGCCCCAGCCGGCCCGCGCCGCGGACGTCCGCGATCGGATCGGACTGGCCGTAGCCGCGGCGCGAATAGACGATTCCGGGACGGCCGGTGGCGGCGCAGACCTGGGCCGGCCAGTCGCGCCACATGGCGACCGATCCCAGCCCCTCGTGCAAAAAAATAATTGGGGCACGCCGTCCTCCGCCGGCGGGCGCCAGACGTTGAACCTCGATGCCCGCGCCGTTCACCACGATTTTTTCCATCGCGCGAATCGTAAGGGAACGTCTGCCCGGCCCGATACTCTGCCACGTTGTCCCTGAAGCAAGCTGTTCCGTGAAATACCTTTCCCCCCGCGCGAGCGGCTGGCTGGCCCTGTGCCTTGCTGCCGCGACGTGGAGCGCCGCCGCCTCGGCCGCCCCGGTCTTCGTCCTGAATTCCCTCGACGCGAGCGTGAGCGTCATCGATCCGGCCGGCTGGACCGAGACCAAGCGGCTGCCGACCGGCAAGGAGCCGCACCACCTGTACATGACGCCGGACGAGAAATCGGTCATCGTGGCCAACGCGCTGGCGGACTCGCTGACCTTCATCGACCCCAGGACGGCGGAGATCCAGCGCACCGTGCGCGGCATCGCCGATCCCTACCACCTGCGGTTCTCGCCGGACATGAGGTGGTTCGTGGTCGCCGGCAACCGCCTCAACCACGTGGACGTGTACCGCTGGGACGGCAGCGAGCTCAAGCTCGCCCAGCGCCTGCCGACGGCCCGCACGCCCAGCCACATCTGGATCGACAGCCGCAGCACCACGGCGTTCGTCACCATGCAGGACAGCGACGAGCTGTGGGCGATCGACCTGCCGACCCAGACGCTGAAGTGGCGCGTCAAGACCGGCCCGATGCCGGCCGATGTCTTCGGCACCCCCGACGGCAAGTCGCTGCTGCTGGGCATGACCGGCGGCGACTCGGTCGAGGTCTACGATATCAGCGGCGCCCAGCCCCGGCTGGCCAAGGCGATCAAGACCGGCGCCGGCGCCCACGCGTTCCGTTCCGCGGGCGACGGCAAGCACGTGTTCGTCAGCAACCGCGTGGCCAACACCATCGGCAAGATCGACCTGCAGGCCCTCACCCTCGTGGATACCTATCCGGCCCCCGGCGGTCCCGACTGCATCGACGTGCTGGCGGGCGGCAAGACCCTGCTGGTGAGCTCGCGCTGGGCCAGGAAGCTCACGCTCATCGACACCGCCAGCCGCAAGGTCGTGCGGCAGATCAAGGTCGGCAAGTCTCCCCATGGCGTCTGGACGCTGGATCACGCTCCCCGCTAAGGGGCTGGGCGGGGCGCTGCTGGCGCTGGCGGTCGCCGTGGCCACGGCGGCCGAGCCGCAGCCGTGCGACAAGCCGCTGTACCTGACGTTCGACACCGGCCACATGGCGGTGGCGCCGCTCGTCGCGGAGGTGCTCGCGCGCCAGCAGGTGCGGGTCACCTTCTTTGCCGCCAACGAGCGGACCAAGACCGGGGATGGCAGCCTGGGCAGCGAGTGGGCCGGCTGGTGGCGCGCCCGCGCCGCCGAAGGCCACGAGTTCGCGTCCCACACCTGGGACCACGTCTACTGGCGCGGCGATGTCGCGGGCGATCCGCAGCGCTTCCGGGTCCGGCCGTCCGCCGGTCCCGACCAGGGCCGCGAGCTCACATGGAGCGCGCAGCAGTACTGCCAGGAGATCGAGCGCGCCGCCCGGCGGCTGCAGGAGATCACCGGCAAGGCGCCGCTGCCGCTGTTCCGCGCGCCCGGCGGCAAGACTTCGCCCAGGTTGCTGGCCGCGGCGCAAGGCTGCGGCTTCCGCCACGTCGGCTGGTCGCCGGCGGGGTTCCTGGGCGACGAACTGCCCGACACCGTCAGCAACCAGTCGCTCCTGGCGAAGGCGCTGCGCGACGTGCGCAGCGGCGACATCCTGCTGGCGCACCTGGGGATCTGGTCGCGCCGCGACGCCTGGGCCCCGGCGGTGCTCGAGCCCTTGCTGGCCGGACTGAAGGAGAAGGGCTTTTGCTTCCGCACCCTGCGCGAGCACCCGGCGTGGCGCGACTGGATCGCGCAGGGGCGTTGACGTGGAGCAGCTGGACCAACTGTTCTCGTCGGCGCAGCAGTGGCTGTTCGAGTGGCTGATCGAGCCGCTCATGTTCCGCGTCGGCCTGGGCCAGTTCCTGGAGGACGGCTATGCCGCCTCCGGCTGGCTGCTGGTCGGCCTGCTGCAGATCGCCGTGCTGGTCGCGATCATCGGCCCGCTGCAGCGCTGGCGGCCGGTGGAGCCGATGACCGACCGCGCCGCGGTACGCACCGACGTCCTGTACACGCTGATTCACCGCCTCGGCCTGTTCCGGGTCGGGCTGTTCTTTCTGGTCCAGCCCTTCACCGATGCCGCCTTCGGCGCCCTGCGGGTGGCCGGCTTCAGGACCTTCCATCTCGACCAGCTGTGGCCGGGCGTCACCGAGGTGCCGCTGGTGAGCTTCGCCCTGTACCTGGTGGTGTTCGACTTCGTCGAATACTGGCTGCACCGCACGCAGCACCGGATCGAATGGTGGTGGCAGCTCCATTCGCTGCACCACGCGCAGCGGCAGCTGACGATGTGGAGCGACAACCGCAACCACCTGCTGGACGACCTGCTGCGCGACACGCTGCTGGTCGTGCTGGCGCAGGTGATCGGCGTGGCGCCCGGGCAGTTCGTCGCGCTGGTGGCGATCACGCAGCTCAGCGAGAGCCTGCAGCACGCCAACGTGCGGCTCTGGTTCGGCCGGATCGGGGAGCGGCTGTGGGTCAGCCCGCGCTTCCACCGGCTGCACCACAGTGTCGGCGTCGGCCACGAGAACGCGGGCTGGCCGCAGCCGGCCCTGATCCAGGGCCGCAGTCCGGCGCTGGGCGGCCACAACTTCGGCGTGCTGCTGCCCTGGTGGGACATGCTGTTCGGCACCGCCAATTTCGAGCGGCGCTGGGACCCCACCGGCGTGCGCGACCAGGTGGAGCAGGGCCGCGACTACGGGCGCGGCTTCTGGCGCCAGCAGTGGCTCGGGTTGAAGCGGCTGGTCGGCGCCGCGTAGCGGCGGCGCTATGCTGGCCCCATGAACCTCTTTCTCGATTCGCTCTGGCGCGCGGCGGGCTACTGCCTGCATCCGCGGGTGGTCGCGCTGTCGCTGTTGCCGCTCGCGATCATGGTGGCGCTGTCGCTGGGGCTGGGCTATTTCTTCTGGGACGGTGCGATCGACTGGGTGCGCACCTGGCTCGAGTCCTCCAACCTGCTGCGCGCCGTCTGGGGCTGGCTGGAAAGCATGGGCGCGGGCAGCCTCAAGACGGTCGTCGCGCCGCTGGTCGTGATCTTCGCGCTCACGCCGCTGATCGTGCTGGCCTCGCTGCTGCTGGTCGCCGCGCTGATGGGGCCGGCGCTGGCCCGGCTGGTGGCCCGCCGCCGCTTTCCACAGCTGGAACGCAAGCACGGCGGCTCGCTGCTGCTGAGCCTCGGCTGGTCCCTCGGCTCCACCTTGCTGGCCCTGCTGGCGCTGATCGTGTCGCTGCCGCTGTGGCTGGTGCCGCCGCTGATCCTGCTGCTGCCGCCCCTGATCTGGGGCTGGCTGACCTACCGGGTGATGGCGTTCGACGCGCTGGCCGACCACGCCAGCCCCGACGAGCGGCGCGCGATCTTCCGCCGGCATCGCCTCTGGCTGCTCGGCATCGGCGTGCTGACCGGCTACCTGGGCGCCGCCCCGAGCGTGGTCTGGGCCTCGGGGGCGCTGTTTGCCGCCGCGTTCGTCATCCTGGTGCCGGTGGCGATCTGGATCTACACGCTGGTGTTCGCCTTCGCCTCGCTCTGGTTCGCCCATTACTGCCTGGCGGCGCTGGAGCAGCTGCGGGCCGCGCCGCCCGCGCCGCCGCCGGGGCCGGTAGCATTCGCGGATGACGCAAACCAGCCAGCCGCCTGAACCGCGCTCCATCGGCCTGATCATCGTCGGCGACGAGATCCTCTCGGGCAAGCGCGCCGACAAGCACATGCCCAAGCTGATCGAGCTGCTGGCCGCCCGCGGCCTGCAGCTCGCCTGGGCCGAATACGTCGGCGACCAGCCGGCGCGGATCACCGCCACCCTGGGGCGCGCCTTCGCCGGCGGCGACGTCGTGTTTTCCTGCGGCGGCATCGGCGCCACGCCGGACGACCACACGCGGCAATGCGCGGCGCAGGCGCTGGGCCTGCCGCTCGAGCTGCATCCGCAGGCCGAGGCCCTGATCCGGGAGCGGATGCAGGACGTCGCGCGGGAGCAGGGCCTGGCCTACGAGCCCGATCGTGCCGACAACATCCACCGCCTGAACATGGGCGTGTTCCCGCGCGGGGCCGCCATCATCCCGAATCCCTACAACAAGATCCCCGGCTTCAGCGTCGGCGACGTCCACTTCGTGCCGGGCTTTCCGGTGATGGCTTGGCCGATGATGGAATGGGTGCTGGACCGGCACTACCGCGAGCTGTTCCACCGCCGGCCCTGCGTCGAGAAGTCGGTGATCGTGTTCGGCTCGATGGAGGCCACGCTGACGCCGCTGATGGAGCAGGTCGAGCGCGATCACCCGGGGGTCAAGGTCTTCAGCCTGCCGAGCGTCGACCACCCGGAGTACGGCCGCCATATCGACCTGGGCGTCAAGGGCGATCCGGCGGTCGTCGAGCCGGCCTACCGTCAGCTGGTGGCCGGCCTGCAGGCGCTGGGCGTGAAGCTCGGCCCCGAACTGGTGCGCTGACCGGGTGCGCACTGTCGAGGTGCACGATTTGTGCACAATGACGGTGCGCCGCTCATCCGAAACCGCGCCGCGCGGGGCGCGAAATGCACCAAAGATGCGGGACAATCCCCGGGCTCAGCGGCGGCGCCATGCACCAGCTTTGGCACAGAACGTGCATTCCAGCTTCCGCTCACATTCTGAACCCCCTAGGAGAAACTGATGGCAGCAGCCAAGACCGTCGCCGACGTCATGAAGATGGTGAAGGAAAACGAAGTCAAGTTCGTCGACTTCCGCTTCACGGACACCCGCGGCAAGGAACAACACGTCACCGTGCCCGTCTCGCATTTCGACGAGGACAAGTTCGCCTCGGGCCACGCGTTCGACGGTTCCTCGGTGGCTGGCTGGAAGGGCATCGAAGCTTCCGACATGCTGCTCATGCCGGACCCCAACACGGCCAACATCGACCCCT
The DNA here is from genome assembly GCF_035554825.1 of Ramlibacter sp. Lineage (GTDB taxonomy): Bacteria > Pseudomonadota > Gammaproteobacteria > Burkholderiales > Burkholderiaceae_C > Ramlibacter. The sequence goes on from NZ_DATMHS010000142.1 coordinate 19,640, forward strand.
TCTTCGAGGAAACGACGCTCTTCATGTCCTGCGACGTGCTGGAGCCGGGCGAGGGCAAGGCCTATGACCGCGACCCGCGCTCGATCGCCAAGCGCGCCGAGGCCTACCTGAAGGCCTCCGGCCTGGGCGACACCGCCTTCTTCGGACCGGAACCCGAGTTCTTCATCTTCGACGACGTGCGCTGGGACGCCGGCCCCTCCGGCTGCTTCGTCGAGATCGACGAGTACGAGGCGCCCTGGAACACCGGCAAGAAGATCGAAGGCGGCAACAAGGGCCACCGTCCCACCACCAAGGGCGGCTACTTCCCGGTGCCCCCGGTCGACAGCACGCAGGACATGCGCGCCGAGATGTCGCTGATCCTCGAGCAGCTGGGCATCCCGGTCGAAGTGTTCCACCACGAGGTCGCGGGCGCCGGCCAGAACGAGATCGGCACCCGGTTCAGCACGCTGGTGCAGCGTGCCGACTGGACCATCCTGATGAAGTACGTGATCCAGAACGTCGCCAACGCCTACGGCAAGACGGCGACCTTCATGCCCAAGCCGGTCGTCGGCGACAACGGCTCCGGCATGCACGTGCACCAGTCGGTGTGGAAGGACGGCAAGAACCTGTTCGCCGGCGACGGCTATGCCGGCCTGTCCGACTTCGCGCTGTACTACATCGGCGGCATCATCAAGCATGCGCGCGCGCTGAACGCCATCACCAACCCCGGCACCAACAGCTACAAGCGCCTGGTGCCTGGCTTCGAGGCGCCCGTCAAGCTGGCGTACTCCGCCCGCAACCGCTCGGCCTCGGTGCGCATTCCGTACGTGGCGAACCCGAAGGGCCGCCGGATCGAGGTGCGCTTCCCGGACCCGACCTGCAACCCGTACCTGGGCTTCGCGGCCATGCTGATGGCCGGCCTGGACGGCATCGAGAACAAGATCCACCCGGGCGAGGCGGCCACCAAGGACCTGTACCACCTGCCGCCGGAAGAGGACGCGAAGATCCCGACCGTGTGCCACAGCCTCGACCAGGCGCTGGACTACCTCGATCGCGAGCGCGGCTTCCTGACCAAGGGCGGCGTGTTCAGCGACACCATGATCGATGCCTACATCGAGCTGAAGATGCAGGAAGTCACCCGCTTCCGCATGACGACGCACCCGATCGAATTCGACATGTACTACTCGATCTGAGCGGGCAGGCAGCCCGGGCCGGCCCCCCTTCGGGGCCGCCGCGGGTGTGAAAAAAGGACGGCTTGCGCCGTCCTTTTCTTTTTGGAATCAACCACTTGCTTGGTGGTTCTGAAGAGTTGCGCGATACTGCAAGACCGTCCTGCGCCGGCCCGGCGCGAGGAGAGCCCAGCCCATGAAGTACCGAATCCTGATCGCGCTCGCGGTCGCCGCCGCCGCGGCCAGCGCCTCCGGCCAGACCCGCATCTGGCGGTGCGGCAACACCTACACCAACAATGCGGCCGAAGCGCAGCTCAAGGGCTGCAAGCCGATGGAAGGCGGCAACATCACCGTGGTCGAAGGCACCAAGGTGCAGGGCACGAGCGCGACCCGGGTGGCCACGGCGCCGCAGACCAGCGCCAGCCAGCGCATCGACGGCGAGGCGCAGCGGGCCCGCGACAGCGAAGCGCGCGCCATCCTCGAGGCCGAACTGAAGAAGGCCGAGGCCCGCCAGAGCGAGCTGGTCAAGGAATACAACAACGGCGAGCCGGAAAAGCTCGGTCCCGAGCACCGCAACTACCAGAAGTACCTGGACCGGGTCGCGGAACTCAAGGCGAACATCGCCCGCAACGAGAACGACATCGCGGGCATCAAGCGCGAACTCGCCCGCCTGCCTGCCGCAAAATGAGGGCTTGAACCCCACGGCGCCGCCCCACCTCGCCCGATTCCAGTCGCTGGACCTGCTGGCCACCCTGGTCGCGGTGGTCGGTGCCGACGGCCGCGTGCTGTTCGCCAACTCGGCGCTCGAAGACGCCCTCGGCAGTTCCCGGCGCACTATCCTCGCTTCGGATCTCAGCAAGGCCTTCACCCAGCCCCACCTGCTGCGCAATGCGCTGGAAGGCGCGCACAGCAACGAGTTCGCGGCCCTGCGCTACGACGCCTGGCTGCTGCGCGCCGGTGGCGGCGAGCCGCTGCCGGTGCACGTGGTGGTGGCCCAGACCGACCGGCCCGGCGAGTTCGTCGTCGAACTGCTGCCGCTGGAGGCGCAGGCCAAGCAGGACCGCGAGGAGCGGCTGCTGGACCAGGCCCAGGCCAACAAGGAGCTGATCCGCAACCTCGCCCACGAGATCAAGAATCCGCTGGGCGGCATCCGCGGCGCGGCGCAGCTGCTCGAGATGGAAGTCGACTCGCGCGACCTGAAGGAATACACGCGGGTCATCATCCACGAAGCCGACCGCCTGCAGACGCTGGTCGACCGGCTGCTGGCGCCGCACCGCAAGCCGCACGTGGTGGGCGACGTCAACATCCACGAGGTGTGCGAGCGCGTGCGCTCGCTGGTGCTGGCGGAGTTTCCGCGCGGCCTGCAGGTGGTGCGCGACTACGACACCTCGATTCCCGAGTTCCGCGGCGACCGCGAGCAGCTGATCCAGGCGGTGCTGAACGTGGCGCACAACGCCTGCCAGGCGCTGGCCGAGCGCATCGCGGCCGGCGACGCACAGCTGGTGCTGCGCACCCGGGTGGCGCGCCAGGTGACCTTCGGCAAGCAGCGCTACCGGCTGGCACTGGAATTGCATGTCATCGACAACGGGCCGGGCGTGCCGGAGGCGATCCGGGACCGGATCTTCTTTCCGCTGGTCTCGGGGCGCGAGGACGGGTCGGGGCTCGGATTGACGCTGGCGCAGACCTTCGTGCAGCAGCATCATGGCCTGATCGAATGCGACAGCGTGCCGGGGCGGACGGATTTCAGGATCCTGATCCCGCTGCCGTGAAGCGAACGTGAACTGGGAGAACCGTGGCATGAAGCCGATCTGGATCGTTGACGATGACCAATCCATCCGCTTCGTGCTGGAGAAGGCGCTCCTGCGGGAGGACCTGCCCACGCGCAGCTTCACCAGCGCGCGCGACGTGCTGCAGGCGCTGGAGGCGGGCGACGAGGGCCCGCAGGTGCTGGTCAGCGACATCCGCATGCCGGGCGGCTCGGGGCTCGATCTGCTGGCCCAGGTGCGCGAGAAGCAGCCGGCGCTGCCGGTGATCGTCATGACCGCGTACTCCGACCTGGACAGCGCGGTCTCGGCGTTCCAGGGAGGCGCCTTCGAATACCTGCCCAAGCCGTTCGACGTGCCCAGGGCCGTGGAGCTGATCCGCCGCGCGGTGCAGGAAAGCCAGCGCGAGCAGGTGGCCGAGGAGCGCATGGCCGCCGCGCCCGAGATGCTGGGCCAGGCGCCGGCGATGCAGGACGTGTTCCGGGCCATCGGCCGGCTGTCGCAGAGCAACGTGACGGTGCTGATCACCGGCGAATCGGGCAGCGGCAAGGAACTGGTGGCGCGCGCGCTGCACAAGCACAGCCCGCGCGCGAGCGAGCCGTTCATCGCGCTTAACACGGCGGCGATACCCAAGGACTTGCTGGAGTCTGAGCTGTTCGGCCA
>NZ_DATMHS010000143.1:0-4206 GCF_035554825.1 Ramlibacter sp.
CGAGGAAGTCGAAGATCTCGGGCAGGTGCCGCTCGAAGTCGGAGATGGCGTGGTCGCCGCCTTCCAGCAGCTTGGTCCGCGCCCCCTGGTAGCGTCCGGTCATCTCGCGCCAGTCCAGCACCTCGTCGCCCTTGGCGATCACGGCGAAATAGCGTTCGGGGTGGCCGACCGGGCCGTGGGCCAGCCCGCGCAGCTCGTCGACGAAGGCCGGCTCGAAGACGAAGCGCTCGGCCGGGTCGTGCCAGGCGGTGTGCTCGCCGATGAAGCGGCCGAGATCGCGGGCGGGATCGATCGCCGGGTTCAGCAGCACGGCACGGCAGCCGATGGTTTCCGCCACGTGGGTGGCGTAGAAGCCGCCCAGCGACGAGCCGATCACCGCCGTGGTGGCGGCCGGCCAGCCGGCGATGCCTGCCAGCACCAGGCCCATCGCCGCGCGCGGGGAGGGCGGCAGTTGCGGGCACCACCAGTGCACCTCGGGATGGCGCTCGGCCATGCGGGCGGCCACGATCCGGGCCTTGGTCGACTTCGGCGACGAGCGGAAGCCATGCAGATAGAGCAGGTGGGTGGTGGACACGGCGGGATGGTACCGCCGCCGCAGTCGCACCATCCCAACGCCGGGCCCCGCAAAACCGTGGCAAAGGCCCCGCCGGGCGGGGTTCTCCCGCCGGCGCGGCCCCGCCGCGGGACGGCCAGCCCCGATAATCGCGCCATGGCCGCCGTATTCGAGAAACCGCCGCTGCTGCAGCGCCTGACGCCGTCGCTGCAGGGCTATGACGGGCCGCTGGCGTTCGCCGTTTTCCTGCTCGCCTGCGCCGGGCTGCTGACGATGTATTCATCGGGCTACGACCACGGCACCCGCTTCGTCGACCACGGCCGCAACATGCTGATCGCCGCGGTGATCATGTTCGTCGTGGCCCAGGTGCCGCCGCAGCGCCTGATGAGCCTGGCCGTGCCGGTCTACACCGTCGGCGTCGCGCTGTTGATCGCGGTCGCCGTGTTCGGCATCACGAAAAAGGGCGCCAAGCGCTGGATCAACGTCGGCATGGTGATCCAGCCCAGCGAGATCCTCAAGATCGCCATGCCGCTGATGCTGGCGTGGTGGTTCCAGAAGCGCGAGGGCCAGTTGCGCCGGCTCGATTTCGTCGTGGCGGCGCTGCTGCTGGTGGCGCCGGTGGGGCTGATCATGAAGCAGCCGGACCTGGGCACGGCGGTGTTGGTGCTCGCCGCCGGCGTGTCGGTGATCTTCTTCGCCGGCCTGCCGTGGAAGCTGATCGTGCCGCCGGTGATCGTCGGCCTCACCGGCGCCGTGCTGCTGATCGTGTTCGAGTCGCAGCTGTGCGCCGAGGGCTTTCGCTGGCCGATCCTGCACGACTACCAGCAGCAGCGCATCTGCACGCTGCTCGACCCCAGCAAGGACCCGCTCGGCAAGGGATTTCACATCATCCAGGGGATGATCGCGATCGGCTCCGGCGGCGTGTTCGGCAAGGGTTTCATGCAGGGCACCCAGACCCACCTGGAGTTCATTCCCGAGCGCACCACCGACTTCATCTTCGCCGCCTATTCCGAGGAGTTCGGCCTGGTCGGCAACCTGCTGCTGATCGCCGGCTTCATCTTCCTGGTGCTGCGCGGCCTGGCGATCGCGCTGGAAGCGTCGACCTTGTTCTCGCGCCTGCTGGCCAGCGCGATCACGATGATCTTCTTCACCTATGCCTTCGTGAACATGGGGATGGTCAGCGGCATCCTGCCCGTGGTCGGGGTGCCGCTGCCGTTCATCAGCTATGGCGGCACGGCCATGGTGACGCTCGGCATGGGCCTGGGCATCCTGATGTCCATCGCCAAGAGCCGGCGCCTGGTGCAGACCTGACGCACCCGTCCAAGGCGACGCTCGCGCGGCCGGCATGACCACGCTCCTGATCGTCGACGACGACCCCGCCCTGCGCAGCCGGGTGGCGCAGCTGCTGCGGCAGCACGGCTACCAGACGCTCGAAGCGGGGGACGGCCGCACCGGCGTCGAGCTGGTGCGCTCGGAACGGCCGGATGCGGTGATCTCGGACGTGACGATGCCGGGGCTGGACGGCTTCGGCCTGGTCGAGGCGATCCGGGCCGACGCGGCGCTGGCCGCCACGCCGGTGCTGCTGCTGACCGCCAGGAACGGGCGCGAGAGTGTGCGCCGCGGCATGACGGCCGGGGCCGACGACTACCTGGCCAAGCCGGTCGCGCCGGCGGAACTGCTCGACGCGGTGGCGGCCCTGCTGAAGAAGCAGGCCCGGGTGGAGGACAGCATCGAGGCTGCGGTGCAGGCGCGGCTGGCCGTGCTGCGGCAGCCGATCGCCGGCCCGTCCGCATCCGAGCGGGCCGACGAGTACGGCCTCGCGCCCGAGGCCGGTGCGATCGCGGACCGGCAGCTGCAGGCGACGGTGCTGTTTGCCGACATCCGCAATTTCACCGCGCTGGCCGAGCAGCTCGGTTCGGCCGAGGTGGCCGAACTGCTCGCCGCCTATTTCGAGCACGCCTGCCGTCCGGCGCTGGGCCACGGCGGCACCCACCTGAAGTTCATCGGCGACGGGCTGATGACGGTGTTCACCGACGAGGCGCCCGCCACGGCGCCGGCTGCCAGGCGCGCGGTGGCGGCGGCACTCGGCATCGCGGTGGCCGCGCACCGCTTCCGGGACTGGGTGGAACGCCGCTTTGCCGGGCGCGCGCTGCCCCCGTTCGCGATCGGCATCGGCCTGCACGCCGGCGAGGTCACCCTGTGCCGGCTGGGCGCGGGCGACAGCAGCGAAGTCACCGTGATCGGCGACGCCGTCAATGTGGCGGCCCGGCTGGAGGCGGCCAGCAAGGAGCTGGGCTGGACGGTGGTGGCCAGCCGCGCCGTGCTGCAGCGTGCCGGCGCCGGCGTGCAGACCGGCGGCGCGGCGTTCCTCGCCCTGCGCGGGCGCAGCGAGGACGTGGAGGTCTGTGCGGTGACCGGCCTGGCGTCCGACACGGTGGCACGCCAAGGCACGGCCCGCGACGCGCACGCTGCCGCGGTGCGCACCGCGGTCGACGTCAATTCGGCCCTCGCCGCGCAGGCCCCGGACGGCTCGCCGGTCAGCGTGACGGCGGTGCGCCGGCAACCCCGGGACAGCTGAGCTTGGCTGCGAGCGGGTCCAGCGGGGCACGTCTAGAATGCGCGCGATGATCTCCCGCGAACCCACTCTCGAGCGCCTGGCAACGGCGCAGCGTCTGCTGCTGGAACCCTTCGGCCTGACCGAAACGCATCTGTCGCGCGCCCTGGCCGAGATCCGGGTGCACCAGGTCGACGATGCCGATCTGTATTTCCAGTACACGCGCAGCGAAGGCTGGAGCCTGGAGGAAGGCATCGTCAAGACCGGCAGCTTCAGCATCGACCAGGGGGTCGGCGTGCGCGCCGTGAGCGGCGAGAAGACGGCGTTCGCCTATTCCGACGACATCTCCGAAGCTTCGCTGATGGACGCGGCGCGCACGGTGCGCACGATCGCGGCGGCGCGGGGCGCGGGCCGGGTGCGGGCCGGCGCGAAGAAGGTCGCCGGCGCGCGCTCGCTCTACGGCGGGCTCGATCCGATCGCCACCCTGGACAGCAACGCGAAGGTCGAACTGCTGGAGCGCACCGAGCAGCTGGCCCGCTCCAAGGACCCGCGCATCGCCCAGGTGATGGCCGGGCTCGCCAGCGAATACGACGTGGTGCTCGTGGCACGCGCCGACGGCACCATCGCGGCCGATGTACGGCCGCTGGTGCGGCTGTCGGTCACCGTCATCGCGGAGCAGCATGGCCGGCGCGAGATGGGCTCGGGCGGCGGCGGCGGCCGCTTCGGGCTGGCCTACTTCGACGACGCGCGCATCGAGGAGTACGTCAACGACGCCGTGACGGCGGCGCTGACGAACCTGGAGTCGCGGCCGGCGCCGGCCGGCGAGATGACCGTGGTGCTCGGCCCGGGCTGGCCGGGCATCCTGCTGCACGAGGCGATCGGGCATGGGCTGGAGGGCGACGTCAACCGCAAGAAGACCAGCGCCTTTGCCGGGCTGCTCGGCCAGCAGATCGCCGCCAGGGGCGTGACCGTGGTGGATGACGGCACCCTGCCCGACCGCCGCGGCAGCCTGACCGTGGACGACGAGGGCACGCCGAGCCACCGCACCGTGCTGATCGAGGACGGCGTGCTGGTCGGATTCCTGCAGGACCGGCAGAAC
>NZ_DATMHS010000144.1:0-5703 GCF_035554825.1 Ramlibacter sp.
CCGGCAAGGACCCGATCTTCGCGTTCGGTTGCGCCGTGCCCTTCGGCCTGACCGCGCGCCAGATGGACTCCTGGATGGAGCACGGCGACGGCCGCAAGCTGATGGACGCCTTCTACGCGAAGTACAACATGAAGAGCTTCAGCGCGGGCAACACCGGCACCCAGATGGGCGGCTGGTACCGCAAGGAGATCAAGAGCGTGGCCGACCTCAAGGGCCTGAAGATGCGCATGGGCGGCGGCCTGTTCGGCGAGGCGATGGCCAAGCTGGGCGTGGTGGCCCAGAACATGCCGGCCGGCGAGGTGTACCAGGCCCTCGAGAAGGGCACGCTGGACGCCACCGAATTCGTCGGTCCCTACGACGACGAGAAGCTGGGCTTCAACAAGGTCGCGCCCTTCTACTACTACCCGGGCTGGTGGGAAGGCGGCGCCGAACTCGAGTTCTTCATCAACGCCAAGGCCTTCGCCGCGCTGTCGCCCGAGAACAAGGCGATCATCCGCGCCGCCGGCGCCGTCGCCGCGCGCGACATGACCGCCAAGTACGACGCGGTGAACCCGGTCGCGCTCAAGCGCCTGGTCGCCAACAAGACCCAGCTCAAGCCCTTCCCGAAGGACGTGATGGACGCCGGCTTCAAGGCGTCGATGGAAGTCTTCGCCGAGCACGAGAAGAAGTCGCCGGAATTCAAGAAGATCCACCAGGACATGCGCGCCTTCCAGCGCGACCAGATCCTGTGGGACCGCTTCTCCGTGTACCGCTACGAAAGCTACATGGCCACGGTGAAGATCTGATCCAGGGGCGCTGCGGCGCCCTGGCCCGCGGACACCACGCCCCGGCACGCGCACGCGGCCGGGGCGTTTTCATTGGCATCCGGCGCCGGGTGCGCGGCCCGGTCGCGGCGGCGCCGCAGCGTCACAGCTTCTGCGACTGCATGAAGCGATCGAAGGTGGCCTCGGTGAACCGGAACCAGACGTTCTGCTCCGACCGGAAGCGCTGGTAGTCGGCGTAGACCTTGCGCCAGTTCGGATTGCGCGCCGAGAGCTCGTCGTACAGCGCGATCGCCTGCCGGAACGCCTGGCTCATGAGGTCGGGCGGAAACGGCCGCAGCCTGGCGCCGGCGGCCACCAGCTGTTTCAGCGCGCCGGGATTTTTCACGTCGTACTTGGCCTGGGTCTGCACGTGGGCGAAGGTGCTGGCCAGTTCGACGAAGGCCTTGTACTCGGGCGACAGCGCGTCGTACGCCCGGCGGTTCACGTACAGGTCCAGCTGCAGCCCGCCTTCCCACCAGCCCGGGTAGTAGTAATAGGGCGCGACCTTGTTGAACCCCAGCTTCTGGTCATCGTACGGGCCGATCCATTCGGCCGCGTCGATGCTGCCCCTTTCGAGCGCCAGGTAGATCTCGCCGCCGGGGATGTTCTGCGGTCGCCCGCCGAGGCGCTCGAGCACCTTGCCGGCGAAGCCGCCGATGCGCACCTTCAGCCCATCGAGGTCGCGCGCCGAGCGGATCTCCTGGCGGAACCAGCCGCCCATCTGGGCGCCGGTGTTGCCGCACGGGAAACTGACGATGTCGTAGCCGGCGTAGAACTCGCGCATCAGCTTCAGGCCGTTGCCTTCGTAGGTCCAGGCGCTCATCTGGCGGCTGTTCAGGCCGAACGGGATCGCGCCGCCGATGGCGAAGGTCTCGTCCTTGTCGAAGAAATAGTAGGGCGCGGTGTGCGCCGCCTCCACCTGGCCGCGCTGCACGCCGTCGACCACGCCGAACGCCGGCATCAGTTCGCCCGCGGCATGCACCGTGACGTCGAAGCGGCCGCCGGACAGCTGGCGCACCTTGTGCGCGAAGACCGCGGCCGCGCCGTGGATGGTGTCGAGCGACTTCGGGAAACTGGAGGCGAGCCGCCACCGCACCAGCGGTTGCGCCTGCACCGCGGGCGCGAGTCCGGCCGCCAGGACGCCGGCGATGCCAGCGTGCGAGATCAGGGCGCGGCGGTGCATGGGACCTCCTTCGGGTGACCGGACGGCGGGCCGGCCTGGCGATCATATGCCGCGCCTGGGCCGCGTCGGGCTCGCCGGGCCGCGATCGCGGCGCCCACGTCCGCATGAAGCGGACGAACGAAGCCGCGCGCCGTCGTCGCCGGGCGCTCCCCCTGTCAGCGGGAAACGCGAGCCTTCGTCCGAAAACTCAGCTCACGACCTTGAGCGCGGGCGGCACGCGCTCCACGGCGTCGCCGAAGCGCTCGCGCACCGAGGCCTCGATGCCGGCGGCGTCCAGCCCCTGCAGCGAGAGCAGCATGGCCGGGTCGCCATGCTCGATGAATTCGTCGCGCAGTCCCAGTTGCAGCACCGGCTTGACGACGCCGGCGGCCTGCAGGGCCTCGGCCACGGCGCTGCCCGCGCCACCCATGACGCAGCCCTCCTCCACCGTCACGATCGCGGCGTGGCGGGCGGCCACTTCCAGCAGCAGCGCGGTGTCGAGGGGCTTGGCCCAGCGCATGTTCACCACCGTGGCGTTCAGCCGCTCGGCGGCGGCCAGCGCCGGGTGCAGCAGCGTGCCGAAGGCGAGGATCGCCACGCCGCCGTCGGCGGACGCCGATCGCGCGCGGCGGATCTCGCCCTTGGCGAACGGCAGCGGCTCCAGGCCAGGGGCCACGGCCGCGCCGACGCCGGCGCCGCGCGGATACCGCACGGCCACGGGGTGGTCCTGCTCGAATGCGGTGGTCAGCAGCCCGCGGCATTCGTTCTCGTCGGCGGGGCAGGCGATGCTCACGTTGGGGATGCAGCGCAGGTACGCGATGTCGTAGGCCCCGGCGTGCGTGGGACCGTCGGCGCCGACGATGCCGGCGCGGTCGAGGGCGAACACCACCGGCAGGTTCTGCAGCGCCACGTCGTGCACGAGCTGGTCGTAGGCGCGCTGCAGAAAGGTGGAGTAGATGGCGACGACCGGCTTCAGGCCCTCGCAGGCCAGGCCCGCGGCGAAGGTGACGGCATGCTGCTCGGCGATGCCGACGTCGAAATAGCGGTTGGGAAAGCGCTGCTGGAATTCGACCAGGCCCGAGCCCTCGCGCATCGCCGGCGTGATGCCGACCAGGCGCTCGTCCTTCGCGCCCATGTCGCACAGCCACTGGCCGAACACCTGGGTGAACGTCTGCTTGGGCGCCTTGGCCGGCTTGACGATGCCCACCGCCGGATCGAACTTGCCCGGGCCGTGGTAGGCGACCGGGTCGGCTTCGGCCAGCTTGTAGCCCTGGCCCTTGCGCGTGACGACGTGCAGGAACTGCGGCCCGCCCAGGTGCTTGATGTTCTCCAGCGTCGGCACCAGCGAATCGAGGTCGTGGCCGTCGATCGGTCCGATGTAGTTGAAGCCGAACTTCTCGAACAGCGTGGCCGGCACGATCATGCCCTTGGCCTGCTCCTCGAGCCGCTTGGCCAGCTCGAACAGCGGCGGCGCGACGCGCAGCACGTTCTTGCCGACGTTCTTCGCGGCGGCATAGAACTGGCCGCTCATGAGCTGGGCCAGGTAGCGATTGAGCGCGCCCACCGGCGGGCTGATCGACATGTCGTTGTCGTTCAGGATCACCAGCAGGTCGCACTCGGCGACGCCCGCGTTGTTCAGCGCCTCGAACGCCATGCCGGCGCTCATCGCGCCGTCGCCGATGATCGCCACCGCCTTGCGGTGCTCGCCCTTGTGCTTGGCCGCCAGCGCCATGCCCAGCGCCGCGGAGATGCTGGTGGAGGAATGCGCGGTGCCGAACGCGTCGTACTCGCTCTCGGCGCGCTGCGGGAAGCCCGAAAGTCCGCCGAACTGGCGCAGGCTGGCCATGCGGTCGCGCCGGCCGGTGAGGATCTTGTGCGGATAGGTCTGGTGGCCCACGTCCCACACCAGCCGGTCGTACGGCGTGTTGAAGACGTAGTGCAGCGCGATCGTCAGTTCGACGGTGCCCAGGTTGGAGCTGAGGTGGCCGCCGGTGCGCGACACGCTGTCGAGCACGTAGGCCCGCAGCTCGTCGGCCAGGGCCTTGAGCTGGGCGCGCGGCAGCTTGCGCAGGTCCGCGGGGTCGTCGATCGCTTGGAGCAGAGATCCCATCGCTGATGTCTTCAGTTGTCCCGGTTCACCACCATCATGGCGAGCCCGTGTAAAGCCTGCGTGTCGGCCAGGCCGCTGCGCGCGAGCGCGTCCAGGGCCTGCGCCAGCAGGTCGCGCGCGAAGCCGCGCGAGCCCTCCAGCCCGAGCACCGACACGTAGGTGGGCTTGTCCTGCGCGGCATCCTTGCCGGCGGTCTTGCCCAGCGTCGCCGAATCGGCCGTCACGTCCAGGATGTCGTCCACCACCTGGAAGGCGAGGCCCAGCGCGGCGCCGTAGTCGGCCAGCGCCGTCCAGGCGGCCGCGCCCGCGTCGCCGCAGGCCGCGCCCATCAGCACGCTGCCCTGCAGCAGCGAGCCGGTCTTGCGCCGGTGCATCTCGCGCAGCTGCGCTTCGTCCAGCGTGCGGCCGACGCTGGCGAGGTCGATCGCCTGCCCGCCGGCCATGCCGGCGTGCCCCGCGGCGCGCGCCAGCAGGCGGCACAGCGTCGCCTGCACGCGCGGCTCGATGCCGGGACCTTCCGGCGCCAGCAGCTCGAAGGCCAGCGCCTGCAGCGCGTCGCCGGCCAGCAGCGCCTGCGCTTCGCCGAACTTCACGTGCACCGTGGGCTTGCCCCGGCGCAGCACGTCGTTGTCCATGCACGGCATGTCGTCGTGCACCAGCGAGTAGGCGTGGATCAGTTCGACCGAACAGGCCGCGCGCATCGCGGCCTGCGCGTTGCCGGCCACCGCTTCGTGGGCCGCCAGCACGAGCAGCGGCCGCAGCCGCTTGCCGCCATCGAGCACGGCGTAGCGCATCGCCTCGCCCAGCCCCGCCGGCGCGTCGGCCACCACCCATTCGGAGAGCGCCGCCTCGACCCGCGCGAGCTGGCGAGCGCTCCAGGAACCGAGGTCGAACGCCGCCGGCGAAGACGAGTCCATCGGATGCGGCGTGCTCACTCTTGCAGCCACGGCTTGAGCGTGCCTTCGTCGAGCAGCTTGATCTGGTGCTCGACGGCCTGCAGCTTGTCGCGGCAGAACTGCAGCAGCTCGGCGCCTCGCTGGTAGCCCTCCAGGAGCTGTTCCAGCGGCAACTGCCCGGACTCGATGCGGCCGATCAGCCGCTCGAGCTCTTCCAGGGCGGCTTCGTAACTGGCGGGCGGCGTTGGGGCGGAGGACTGCGGCATGGAGCGATGGGGAAACCCGTGATTTTAGGCCGGGGCCGACGACCACGAGTTCCGAGAGCCCGTCCGCGCCCAACGGAGACACCCCCGCGGGTACAATCCCCTTCCCTTCCTCAGGGGTGTTGCCCCTGGTTCCCGTTCCCTCATCCGAACCCGCGCTCCTTCTTTGCGGAAAAGCGCTTCCCTGCCCCTTCATAGGGGGAGTCTCTAGGTCAGGACATCATGTCTGATTTAAGTCTTCAACTGCAGCAGGCCGCAAGCCAACTCCCAGTTACCAGTTACTTCGACGAGGCGCTGTTCAAGCGCGAGATGGAGATCATCTTTCAGCGCGGGCCCCGTTATGTGGGGCACGAACTTTCGGTTCCGGAACCGGGCAACTACTACGCGCTCCCCCAGGAGGGGGAAGGCCGTGCGCTGCTGCGCACGGCCAACGGCGTGGAGCTCATCTCCAACGTGTGCCGGCACCGCC
>NZ_DATMHS010000145.1:0-5786 GCF_035554825.1 Ramlibacter sp.
GAAATGGTGATGCCCGGTGACAACGTGACGATCACCGTCAAGCTGATCGCCCCGATCGCCATGGAAGAAGGCCTGCGCTTCGCCATCCGCGAAGGCGGCCGCACCGTCGGCGCCGGCGTCGTCGCCAAGATCATGGAGTAAATCCAACGAGGACGCGGTCGCCGCCAGGCGCTCCGCGTTTCCGGTTGGAGCGTAGCGGTTAGCGGTAGAGGGGTATAGCTCAATTGGCAGAGCGTCGGTCTCCAAAACCGAAGGTTGTAGGTTCGATTCCTACTGCCCCTGCCACCTGAGTGGCGCGCCCGCCGGAAGGCGGGCAACGAAACAGTCAGCAGCACAGTGCCACAAGCAGTGTGCAGGACCCGAAACCCGCCCCTGGCGGGTTTGGCGCCTCAACCGGCGCCGGATTTGAAGCAGGAACCAGCCACACCATGGCCACTTCTCAAGTTGAAACCGTCAGCACCGGCGCCGACAAGGCCAAGCTGGGCGTCGCCGTGGCCCTGGTGATCGCGGCGCTGGCCGGCTTTTACCTGCTGGGCCGCCAGGGCCCGCTGGCCCAGTGGGGCGCCCTCATCGTGGGACTGGCCGCCGCGTTCGTCGTGTTCATGACCGCCGAGAGCGGCCGGCAGTTCGGCGCCTTCGGCCGCGACTCCTGGAAGGAAGTCAAGAAGGTCGTCTGGCCCTCGCGCAAGGAAGCCGTGCAGATGACGCTGTACGTCATCGGCTTTTGTGCCGTGATGGCCCTGTTCCTGTGGCTGACCGACAAGACCCTCGAGTGGGTGTTCTACGACCTGATCCTCGGGTGGAAGAAATAATGGCCGATTCCGCGAACACCGCTGACACCAACGCCGCCGAGACCCCGGCTGCCGCACCCGCCAAGCCGGTCAATCCCGACCTGCGCTGGTACGTCGTGCACGCCTATTCCGGCATGGAAAAGGCCGTCGAACGAAACATCCGCGAGCGGATCAATCGGGCGGGCATGCAGGACATGTTCGGCGAAATCCTGGTGCCCACCGAGGAGGTGGTCGAGATCAAGAACGGCCAGAAGCGCAGTTCCGAGCGTCGCTTCTATCCCGGCTACGTGCTGGTGCAGATGGTGATGAACGACGACACCTGGCACCTCGTGAAGCACACCAACAAGGTCACCGGCTTCGTGGGCGGTGCCAAGAACCGCCCGGCGCCCATCAGCGACGACGAGGTCGCCAAGATCCTCGGCCAGATGGAAGAGGGCACCGAGAAGCCCCGCCACAAGGTCGAATTCGTCGTGGGCGAGTACGTGCGGGTCAAGGACGGCCCGTTCACCGACTTCAACGGCACCGTCGAGGAAGTCAACTACGAGAAGAACAAGGTGCGGGTCTCGGTGACGATCTTCGGTCGCGCGACGCCCGTCGAGCTGGAATTCAGCCAGGTCGAGAAAACGTAAAAAAGGGACGGGCCCGCCCCGTTCCAGGTCTTCCTGTCTCCCGGCTCGGCAGGAAGCGTGTCTCCAAGAGCCGCCAACCCCGGGGAGCCGCGGCCGCAGTGCCCAGGCGCTATCACCCGCAAGGAAAGTAAACCATGGCGAAGAAAATCGTCGGTTTCGTCAAGCTGCAAGTGCCAGCTGGCAAAGCCAACCCGTCCCCCCCGATCGGCCCGGCGCTGGGCCAGCGCGGCCTCAACATCATGGAGTTCTGCAAGGCGTTCAACGCGCAGACCCAGGGTGTCGAGCCGGGCCTGCCGCTGCCGGTGGTGATCACCGCCTACGCCGACAAGAGCTTCACCTTCATCATCAAGACGCCGCCCGCGACGGTCCTGATCAAGAAGGCCGTGAAGCTGGAGAAGGGTTCGGCCACGCCGCACAGCAACAAGGTCGGCAAGATCACCCGGGCCCAGCTCGAAGAGATCGCCAAGACCAAGCTGAAGGACATGAACGCCGCCGACGTCGACGCCGCGATCCGCACGCTGGCGGGCTCGGCCCGTTCGATGGGCATCACCGTGGAGGGCGTGTAAATGGCCAAGCTGACCAAGAAACAGAAAGCCCTCGAAGGCAAGATCGACAGCACGAAGCTGTACCCCCTGACCGACGCCTTCGGCCTCGTCAAGGAATGCGCCAACGCCAAGTTCGATGAGTCGATCGACGTGGCCGTCCAGCTCGGCATCGATCCGAAGAAATCCGACCAGGTCGTGCGCGGCGCGGTCGTGATGCCCAACGGCACCGGCAAGACCAAGCGCGTGGCCGTGTTCGCGCAGGGCGCCAAGGCCGATGAAGCCAAGGCCGCCGGCGCCGACGTGGTCGGCATGGACGACCTGGCCGCCCGCGTGAAGGCCGGCGACATGCCGTTCGACGTGGTGATCGCCGCGCCCGACGCGATGCGCGTGGTCGGCCAGCTGGGCCAGATCCTCGGCCCGCGCGGCATGATGCCGAACCCCAAGGTCGGCACCGTGACGCCCGACGTCGCCACGGCGGTCAAGAACGCCAAGGCCGGCCAGGTGCAGTTCCGCGCCGACAAGGCGGGCATCATCCACGCCAGCATCGGCCGCCGCTCGTTCGAGACGGACAAGCTGCAGGGCAACCTGGTGGCGCTGGTGGACGCGCTGAACAAGGCCAAGCCGGCCACGAGCAAGGGTGT
The DNA here is from genome assembly GCF_035554825.1 of Ramlibacter sp. Taxonomy (GTDB): domain Bacteria; phylum Pseudomonadota; class Gammaproteobacteria; order Burkholderiales; family Burkholderiaceae_C; genus Ramlibacter. The sequence goes on from NZ_DATMHS010000145.1 coordinate 2,607, forward strand.
GTACCTGAGGAAGATCGCGGTCTCGTCGACCATGGGTGTGGGTGTCCGCGTGGACACGCAATCCATCTCGGCGTAATCGCAAGGGAAATTGGCCGGTCCGGGAAGGGACCGGCCGATGTGGTGGGCCGCCGGGCTGGCGAACAGTCCGGTGGGCCATCCAAGACCGTTGGCGTGCCGGGTTGGTGGCACTTAATCCAGGGGTCGCGGGGTTCGCCTCGCGGCCGGGCCAACGCAGATGGCGATCCCGCTGCAGATGGAATTGCAAGATTCTTTCGAACAGTTTGGTCGCTGCAACGAGGCGTGTTCCCGGGGCGACCCGGGGCACATTCAAAGGAGTAGACCTTGAGTCTGAATCGCAGTGAGAAGCAAGCGGTCATTGAAGAAGTGACCAGCCTCGCCGCAAAAGCTCAAACGCTGGTGTTGGCGGAGTACCGCGGCATCACGGTCGCCGACATGACGAAACTGCGCAGCGCCGCTCGCAGCCAGGGCGTGGACCTGAGTGTTCTGAAGAACACGCTGGCCCGCCGGGCCGTGGCCGGCAGCCAGTTCGAGATCGCCGGCGACCAGATGACCGGCCCGCTGATCTACGGCTTTTCCGTCGACGCCGTGGCCGCCGCGAAAGTGGTGGCCGACTTCGCGAAAACCAACGACAAGCTGGTGATTCGCGGCGGTGCGTTCGCGGGCAAGGCCCTCGACGTCAATGGCGTGAAGCAGCTGGCCAACATTCCTTCCAAGGAAGTGTTGCTGGCCCAGCTCTGCGGCCTGCTGATGTCGCCGATCTCGCGCACCGCGGTTGTGCTGAAGGCGCTGGCAGAGAAGAAGGGCGGCGGTGCGGAAGCGCCGGCGGCCGAGGCTGCTGCAGCCTGAGCGCGCGGAACCAATCGATCAAAACTGTTTCTAGGAAATCAACATGGCATTCGATAAAGACCAATTTCTGACGGCGCTCGACAGCATGACCGTCATGGAACTCAACGATCTCGTCAAGGCGATCGAAGAGAAGTTCGGCGTGAGCGCCGCCGCGATGGCCGCCCCGGCCGCCGGTGGCGGCGGTGCCGCCGCGCCGGCCGCCGAAGAGAAGACCGAGTTCACCGTGGTGCTGGCCGACGTCGGCGCCAACAAGGTGTCGGTCATCAAGGCCGTGCGCGAAATCACCGGCCTGGGCCTGAAGGAAGCCAAGGACCTGGTCGACGGTGCGCCGAAGCCGGTCAAGGAAGGCATTGCCAAGGCCGACGCCGACGCTGCCAAGAAGAAGCTGGAAGAAGCCGGCGCCAAGGTCGAACTCAAGTAATTCGACCCCGCGCCAAGGCTGGAGCGACCCGCAAGGGGCCTCCAGCCTTTGGCGCTTCAATGGCTGCGTGAAGAACGCACCAGCAAACGCTGTCGAACACAGCTTTTGCTCGTGTCTTCTGACCCCGACTGCAGAAGACACCTTGGTTCGGGCGATGTGCAATGCATCGCCGTCCGCCAAGGTTGGTAGTGGCCAACCGACCAAGCCGGCCCGGCCTCGTTGCACGCGAGCGCCGGGCGACAGTTGCGCAAAGAGCTTAGCCCGGAGATCCCATGGCCTATTCCTATACCGAACGCAAGCGCATCCGCAAGAGCTTCGGCAGCCGCGACAGCGTGCTCGAAATTCCCTATCTGCTGCAGATGCAGAAGGACGCCTACACCGCTTTCCTCCAAGCTGACGTTGCGCCCGGCAAGCGCACCATCGAGGGCCTGCAGGCCGCGTTCGACGCCGCCTTCCCGATCGTCTCGCACAACGGCTTCGTCGAGATGAAGTTCCTGGAGTACAACCTCGCCAAGCCGGCGTTCGACGTGCGCGAATGCCAGACGCGGGGCCTCACCTTCGCCTCGGCCGTGCGGGCGAAGGTCCAGCTGATCATCTACGACCGCGAGTCGTCCACGCCCCAGTCGAAGGTCGTGAAGGAAGTCAAGGAGCAGGAGGTCTACATGGGCGAGGTGCCCCTGATGACCGACAAGGGCTCCTTCATCATCAACGGCACCGAGCGGGTGATCGTCTCGCAGCTGCACCGCTCGCCCGGCGTGTTCTTCGAGCACGACAAGGGCAAGACCCACAGCTCGGGCAAGCTGCTGTTCTCGGCCCGGATCATCCCCTACCGCGGCTCCTGGCTCGACTTCGAGTTCGACCCGAAGGACATCCTGTACTTCCGCGTCGACCGCCGCCGCAAGATGCCGGTCACCATCCTGCTCAAGGCGATCGGCCTGACGCCCGAATCGATCCTGGCGAACTTCTTCGTCAACGACAACTTCCGCCTGATGGACAGCGGCGCGCAGATGGAATTCGTTCCCGAGCGCCTGCGCGGCGAAGTGGCGCGCTTCGACATCACCGACAAGTCCGGCAAGGTCGTGGTCGCCAAGGACAAGCGGGTCACCGCGCGCCACACCCGTGACCTCGAGCAATCCGGCACGACGCACATCAGCGTTCCGGAGGACTACCTGATCGGCCGCGTGGTGGCCCGCAACATCATCGACGCGGACACCGGCGAGATCATCGCCAAGGCCAACGACGAACTGACGGAAGCGCTGCTGAAGAAGCTGCGCGCCGCCGGCGTGCAGGACCTGCAGGTCATCTACACCAACGAACTCGACCAGGGCGCCTACATCTCGCAGACCCTGCGCAGCGACGAAACCGTCGACGAGTTCGCCGCCCGCGTCGCCATCTACCGCATGATGCGCCCCGGCGAGCCGCCGACGGAAGACGCCGTGCAGGCCCTGTTCCAGCGCCTGTTCTACAACCCGGACACCTACGACCTGTCGCGCGTCGGCCGGATGAAGTTCAACGCCAAGGTCGGCCGCAACGAGGCCACCGGCCCGATGGTGCTGACCAACGAGGACATCCTGGCCGTGGTCAAGATCCTGGTCGACCTGCGCAACGGCCGCGGCGAAGTCGACGACATCGACCACCTGGGCAATCGGCGCGTGCGCTGCGTCGGCGAACTGGCCGAGAACCAGTACCGCACCGGCCTGGCCCGCATCGAGAAGGCCGTCAAGGAGCGCCTCGGCCAGGCCGAGCAGGAGCCGCTGATGCCGCACGACCTGATCAACTCCAAGCCGATCTCCGCGGCGCTCAAGGAGTTCTTCGGCGCGTCGCAGCTGTCGCAGTTCATGGACCAGACCAACCCGCTGTCCGAGATCACGCACAAGCGCCGCGTCTCGGCC
>NZ_DATMHS010000146.1:0-22736 GCF_035554825.1 Ramlibacter sp.
TAGTGCGGCAGCTGCGCGCGCCAGGTGCCGGTGCGGAACACCTCGGTGCTGCCGGTGGTCCACGCGGTGGGTATCAGCGGCGCGTTCATGCGGCGGGCTCCATGAGCTGCGCTTCGACGGCCTGGTAGCCGGCGATGCAGGCGGCGACGTTCTCGTCGCGCAGCTTGGGCGACTCGGCCTGCAGCAGGCGCTCGAGCACGGGCAGCGGCGGGTCGCCCACCGCGCGCGCCAGCCCGCCGAGCAGGACCGAGTTGACGATGCGGCCGAGCCCGTTGCGCCGCGAGATCGCCAGCGCGTCGACCGGCACCACCCGGTAGCCGGGCAGCGCGGCGCGGAACTCGGCCGGCGTGCGGGCCGAGTTGACGACGATCAGGGTCTCGGGGTGCGCGGTCGCCAGCAGCGCGCCTTGCAGCAGGCTGGCGTCGAAGCAGAGGATGGCGTCGGCGCGCTCGATGTCGCAGCGCAGGCGCACCGGCCGGTCGTCGACCCGCAGGAAGGAACTGACCGGCGTGCCGCGGCGGGCCCCGCCGTAGCTGGCGAACGCCTGCACCTGCCGGCCCTCGTTGAAGTACGCCTTGGCCAGCAGGTTGCCGGCCGTCTGCGCGCCCTGGCCGCCGCGGCCCTGGATGATGATTTGCAGCATTGCTTGTTTTCACCCGGCCGCTGCCGGGCGTCCTTGTACCTGCGCCGCCCGCGGCAGCACCGCGGTGGCTTCGAGCTCGATCTTGGCGGGGTGGTCGAGCAGGTCGGCCACGAAGATCATGCTCATCGTCGGATAGTGGTTCCCCATGTGCCGCTTCCACACGGCACCCAGGTCGCGTCGCGCGGCCAGGTAGGCCGGCTTGTCGCAGCAATAAGCCGTCATGCGGCAGATGTGGCCGGCGCCGCCGCCCGCGAGCGACAGCACGGCCAGCACGTTGATCAGCGCCTGTTCGAACTGCGGCACGATGTCCTCGGACGCGAAGCGCTGCTGCGCGTCCCAGCCGACCTGGCCGGCGACGAAAACGATCCGGCCGGCGTCGACCTCGATGCCGTTGGCATAGCCGACCGGCGCCTTCCAGCCCTCCGGAAGCAAGGTTCGCATCGGTTCGCCCTTCAGTCGGTGTAGCGCGGTGGATCCGGGTCCACCGCCCAGTCCTGGTCGGGCGCCGGCACCTTGTCCAGCCACTCCTGCACCAGCGCCACGTGGCCGGCCTCCTCGGCCTGCAGCTCCAGCGCCGCGCGGCGCACCGCATCGGTGGTCGCCATGCGGGCCAGCACGGCGAAGAACGACTGGGCCCGCTTTTCCGCCGCCAGGGCCAGCTGCAGCGCGTGCCAGGGCTGCATCAGGTAGTGCACCTCGTCCAGCGGCATCGCCTCGGGCGCTTCCATGCCGGGCATCGTGTGCGGCATGCCGGGCGGCGGTGGCGGCGGCTGCGTCCAGCCCATCTCCTGCATGATCTGCTGGGCGTGCTTGGCCTCGTAGCCGGCCATGGTGCGGAACAGGTCGGCCACTTCCTGGTTGTTGTGCGTCTCCAGCATGTCGGCGAAATCGCTGTAGCGATCCACCGCCTCGCGCTCCATCGCCAGCGCCTGGGCCATGAACTCCTCCAGCGTCAGCGGCATCGGCGACGGTTGGGCGGCGCGGTTCACAGCGCGAACTCCGCTTCGAGGTCGGCCACCGACTGCTTCGGCGGCGTCGCGCCGCCGGGGTACGGGGCGCGCGAGCCCGCGTACAGCACGCCGATGTTGAAGCCGTCGTCGGTCATGATCCGGCGCGCGGCGCGGGCCGGGTCGTCGGTGGGCTCCACCGCCGCCGGATGCACCAGGTTCTTCCAGTCGCGCTGCTCGGGGCGGAAGGTGACGCACGGACTCAGGATCTCGACGAACGAGAAGCCGGGATGGGCGATCGCCCGGGCGATGATGTCGGCGGTGCCGTTCTGGTCGCCCGAGAAGGCGCGCGCCACGAAGTTGGCGCCCGAGGCCAGCGCGATCACCAGCGGATGGAACGAGCGGATGCCGGTGCCGCCGGGCGACAGCTTGTTGTCCCAGTCGGGCTCGGTGGTCGGCGACGCCTGGCCCTTGGTCATTCCGTACACGTGGTTGTCCATCACGATGTAGGTCAGGTCCACGTTGCGCCGGCAGGCGTGCAGGAAGTGGTTGCCGCCGATCGAGTAGCCGTCGCCGTCGCCGCTGGCGACCAGCACCGTCAGCTCGGGCCGCGCGACCTTCAAGCCCGTGGCGGCCGCCAGCGAGCGGCCATGCACGCCGTGGAAGCCGTAGCACGAGGTGTACGCCGGGATCCGCGACGAGCAGCCGATCCCCGACACCACCGCCACCTCGTGCGGCGGCCGCTGGGTCTGCGCCAGCGCCTTGGTCACGGCGGCCAGCACCGTGTAGTCGCCGCAGCCCGGGCACCAGATCGGCTTGTAGCCCGACTTGTACTGCGCCGCCGTCAGCACCGGCGGCGGAACCATGTCATTCATACCGTCTCCTCCTGTGCCTGCCTGGCGGCCGCCCATTCGACGATGGCGGCGCAGATGTCGGCCGGGCGCAGCGGCAGCGGCCCCGGGCGATGGAAGCTCGCCGGCCGGCGCGGCAGGTCGACCATCCCGCGCAGGTAGCGCAGCAGCTGGGCGCCGTGGTTCTGCTCCACCACCATCACGTGCTCGACGCCATGCAGCGCGAGCTCGAACGCCTGCGGCTGGACCGGCGCCAGCAGCCGCAGCACGATCAGGCGCACCGGCACCCCTTGCGCGGCGGCCCGGGCCACCGCTTCGCGCACCGGGCCGGTGGCGGAGCCGAAGGTGATCACCGCCAGCGGCGCGTCGCCTTCGACGTCGGCCCAGCGGCTGCCGTAGTCGTGCCGCAGCAGCTTGCGCTCGCGCTTGTCGAGCTGCACGGCATGGTCGCGCGCCTGGCTGCTGGGGATCGCCCCCTCGGTGTGCTCCAGGCCGTCGGCGGTGTAGACGACGCCGGGCGTGCCGGGGATCGCCATCGGCGAGACGCCCGATTCGGTGTCGCGATAGCGCTTGTAGTCCGGCGTGCCGGCTTCGGCGGCGAGCCGCCTGGCGGTCGACGAGCGCAGCGCGGGCTTGTCGATCACGGCCCGCGACTGCCCCATGAACTGGTCGGACAGCACGATCGCCGGCGCCTGCAGCGCCTCGGCCAGCTCGACCGCCCACTGGGTGGTGGCCACGCAGTCGGCGATCGAGCTCGGCGCCAGCACCAGCCGCGGCGCGTCGCCGTGCAGGCCGCTCACCGCGAACGACAGGTCGCTTTGCTCGCTCTTGGCGGGAATGCCCGTGGACGGGCCGCCGCGCATCACGTCGACCACCACGATCGGCACCTCGGCCGCGACCGCCAGGCCGATGCCTTCGGTCATCAGCGCGAGCCCCGGCCCGGCGGTGGCCGTCAGCGAGGGAACGCCGCCGTACGAGGCGCCGATGATCATGTTGACCGACGCCAGTTCGTCCTCGGCCTGCAGCAGCGACCCGCCGACCTTCTGCAGCGCCGGTGCCATCCACTCGAGCAGCTCGGTCGCCGGCGTGATCGGATAGGCCGCGACGAAACGCACGCCGCCGCGGATCGCGCCGTAGCCCGCCCCTTCGTTGCCGCTCAGCACCCAGCGGCCGGCGCCCGACGGGTCGGGCCGGGGCTGGGCCAGCGGCGGCAGCGACGCCGCCGCGGCCATGCCTTCGCGCACGGCGGCGAGGTTGGCGGCCAGGGCCGCTTCGTTGCGCTTCCAGGTCCGGCGCACTGCCGCTTCGAGCGCCGCCAGCGGCAGGCCGGCGGCCGCGCCGGCCAGCCCGAGCGCGAGCATGTTGATCCAGCTGCCGGCGATGGCCTTGGCCATCTTCTTGAGCGGGAACTGGGCGGTGTGGGCGCCGGTGCGCACGAACACCTCCGGCACCTCCCCGCCCTCGCTGTCGCCGACCAGCACGCTGCCTGCATGCAGCGGAATCTCGTCGGCGAAGCGGTTGATGTTCTGCCAGTCGACGGCCAGCAGCAGGTCGAACCGGTCGTCGAGCGACTCGACCGGCCGCGACGACAGCCGCAGCAGCGCCGCCGCTTCGCCGCCGCGGATCTGCGGTCCGCTGGTCCTGACCATGAGCCCGTACAGGCCGGCCTGCGCAGCCGCTTCGAGCAACAGCGTTCCCGCCGTCATGACCCCGCTGCCGCCGCTGCCGGCGATGGCGATCGACAGACTCGCCGGCCCCGGCGTTTTCGAAGGTGGCCGGTCGCCTGACTGTCGCGCTTGTGTGTTTATGGATGCATCCACGTTGTCTCCTGCTACGCACGATGTGGGGTGCAGTAAACACCGCCGGCGGCGGGCGATACCTTGACGTGGATCAAGGATCGCCGGAAGAAGCCTCCACACAATCCCTCAAACACGTAATTTGGTACCGCTTTACCATAATACGCAGCCCACAGCCCGGCTTACGTGACTTCCGGCGTGGCGTCCCGACCCTCCTGAAAGGCTGGTTTCATGAGCATCGAAGCACACCGCTGGTTGATGACGGCGCCCAAGGCGCCGCTGGTGCGCGCGGCCTTCCAGGCCAGCGCCGGCGCCGGCGAAGTGGTGGTGGCGATCGCCGGCTGCGGCGTCTGCCACACCGACCTGGGCTACTACTACGACGGCGTGCGCACCAACAGCGCGCTGCCGCTCGCGCTCGGCCATGAAATCAGCGGCCGCGTGGTCGAGGCGGGCGCCGGCGCCGAGCGCTGGCTCGGCCGGTCGGTCATCATTCCGGCGGTGCTGCCGTGCGGCGAATGCGACCTGTGCCGGCGCGGCCTGGCGACGATCTGCCGCGGCCAGAAGATGCCGGGCAACGACATCCAGGGCGGCTTCGCCTCGCACATCGTGGTGCCCGCGCGCGGCCTGTGCGAAGTGGACCCCGCCCGCCTGCAGCGCGCCGGCCTCGAGCTGGCGCAGGTCTCGATCGTGGCCGACGCGCTGACCACGCCGTACCAGGCCGTGCGGCGCGCCGGCGTCGCGCCGGGCAGCCTCGCGATCGTGGTCGGCGCCGGCGGCGTCGGCGGCTACTGCCTGCAGGTGGCGCGCGCGTTCGGCGCCACCGTGGTCGCGATCGACATCGACGACGCCAAGCTGGCCGCTGTCGCCGCGCACGGCGCCTCGCTCACGCTCAACAGCCGGTCGCTCGATGCCAAGGCGATCAAGCAGGCGGTGAGCGCCTTCGCCAAGAGCAACGGCCTGCGCCAGACCGAGTGGTTCATCTTCGAGTGCTCGGGCAGCGCGCCCGGCCAGCTGACGGCGTTCGGCCTGCTGGTGCACGGCGCCTGCCTGTCGGTGGTCGGCTTCACCATGGACAAGGTCGAGGTGCGGCTGTCCAACCTGATGGCGTTCGACGCCCGGGCGATCGGCAACTGGGGCTGCCCGCCCGAGTTCTATCCCGCGGCGCTCGACCTGGTGCTGGACGGCAAGGTGCAGATCGCGCCGTTCGTCGAGCCGCACCCGTTGTCCGACATCAACGCCATCTTCGACGCCGTGCACCGGCACGAGATCCGCAAGCGCGTGGTGCTCGTCCCCGACTGACGCGCCGCCACCCCACCGACCGAGTGAGACAGACCCAAGGAGACTTCATGAACGCCCCCGATTCCTTCCCGCCCATGCTCGACTTCAAGAACCACGACATCGTCGACGACATCGCCAAGCCGCAGGTGCGCTACGAGAAGAAGCCGGCGAAGAAGCCGGACGGCACGGTGGTCCCCGGCCTCTACAACGCCTGGATCACGCTGGACAACCCGGGCCAGTACAACTCCTACACCACCGACATGGTCAAGGGCGTGATCCTGGCGCTGCGGGCGGCCTCCAACGCGCGCGACGTCAACTGCATCGTGCTCACCGGCGCCGGCGACAAGGCGTTCTGCACCGGCGGCAACACCAAGGAGTACGCCGAGTACTACGCCGGCCAACCGCAGGAGTACCGCCAGTACCTGCGCCTGTTCAACGACATGGTGACGGCGCTGCTGCTGGCCGACAAGCCGGTGATCTGCCGCGTCAACGGCATGCGCATCGGCGGCGGCCAGGAGATCGGCATGGCCTGCGACTTCTCGGTCGCCTCCGACCTGGCGCGCTTCGGCCAGGCCGGCCCCAAGCACGGCTCGGCCCCGATCGGCGGCGCCACCGATTTCCTGCCGCTGATGGTCGGCGCCGAGCGCGCGATGGCCGCGTGCGTGCTGTGCGAACCGTTCTCGGCCCACCAGGCCTACGACATGGGCATCCTCACCGACATCGCGCCGGCGCTGAAGGTCGACGGCAAGTTCGTCGCCAATCCGATGGTCGAGACCCAGCGCCTGTTCGACGAGTTCGGCCGCAAGGTCTACGGCAGCGCCAAGAGCGGCGACGCCGCCAGGGAGGGCAAGGCGCTGATGGCGCGCGGCACTGTGGATCTCTCCGCGCTGGACGAGAAGGTCGAGGCGCTGTGCGCCAAGATGCTGCTCACCTTCCCGGAGTGCACGCTCAAGACGGTGGAGGAGCTGCGCAAGCCCAAGCTGGCGATGTGGGACCGCAACAAGGAAAGCTCGCGCGCCTGGCTGGCCCTGAACATGATGACCGAGGCCCGCGCCGGCTTCACCGCCTTCAACGAGGGCAGCAAGGACGACCGCGAGGTCGACTTCGTGCAGCTGCGCCAGCAGCTCGCCGCAGGCGCCAGCTGGCTCGGCTCGCTGCACGACGACATCCAGCCGAAGAACAAGCATTAGGCCCGGCATGGAACCCCTGAAGGTCTGGACCGAGCGCGACGGCGCGTTGCTGCGGCTGCGGCTTGCCCGGCCGAAGGCCAACATCGTCGACGCCGCGATGATCCTGGCGCTGCACGCGGCGCTCAAGGAGCACGCCGGGACCAACACGCTGCGCGGCGTGCTGCTCGACGCCGAAGGTCCGCATTTCAGCTTCGGCGCCAGCGTCGAGGAGCACCTGCCCGCCAACTGCGCGCAGATGCTGGCCTCGCTGCACGCGCTGCTGCTGGAACTGCTGGAGTTCCCGGCGCCGGTGCTGGTGGCCGTGCGCGGCCAGTGCCTGGGCGGCGGGCTGGAACTCGCAATGGCCGGCGGCCCGATCTTCGCGACGCCCGAGGCCCAGCTCGGCCAGCCCGAGATCAAGCTCGGCGTGCTCGCGCCGGCTGCCTCGGTGCTGCTGCCGTATCGCGTCAACCAGACGGTCGCCGAGGACCTGCTGCTGTCGGGCCGCGCCATGTCCGGCAAGGAAGCGCTTGGCTGCGGCCTCGTGCATGCGGTCGCCGACGATCCCGAAGCGGCCGCCCTGGCCTATTTCGAGCAGCACCTGCAGGACCGCAGCGCCGCCGCGCTGGCGTGCGCGCTCGCCGCGGCGCGCGGGGGGATGCTGCGCGACGTCCGCCGCCGCCTGGGCGAAGTCGAACACCTGTACCTGGAGCGCCTGATGCGCACGCAGGACGCCAACGAGGGCCTCGCCGCCTTCATGGCCAAGCGCCAGCCCAGCTGGACCCATACGTGAAGGAGACAACAATGCCAGCAGTCCCACCGGTGCAGCAGATCGTCGAGCGCTGCCAGACCCTGTTCGAGGACCTCGACTTCAAGGCCGTGCAGGAATGGAAGGCCGCCGTGCCCGGCCGCAAGGCCATCGGCTACATGCCGGTGTACGTGCCGCGCGAGCTGATCCACGCGGCCGGCATGCTGCCGGTCGGGATCCTGGGCGGCGGCGACGCGCTGGAAGTGATCCAGGGCGACGCTTACTACCAGAGCTACATCTGCCGCATCCCGCGCTCGACCATCGAGCTGGGGCTCACCGGCAAGCTCGATTGCATGGACGGCATGCTGTTCCCGTCGATCTGCGACGTGATCCGCAACCTCTCGGGCATGTGGCAGATCCTGTTCAAGGACAAGTACGTCAAATACATCGACGTGCCGCAGAACTACGTCGACTCGATCGGCGGCAACTTCTACATCCACGAGATGCAGACGCTGCGCGAAGACCTGGGCCGGCTGCGCGGCAAGCCGATCACCGACGAGGAGCTGAACGCCTCGATCGCCGTCTACAACGACAACCGGGCCGCGATCGCCGAGCTCTATGCCTACCGCGCCGCCAAGCCCTGGCAGGCGCCCACGTCCGAGGTCTACCTGCTGCTGCGCGCCGGCATGGTGCTGCCGCCCGAGGAACACACGCAGCTGGTGCGCCAGTACCTGCAGGCGGCCGAGGCGGTGCAGCGGCCCAAGCGCGACAACGCCCGGGTCGTCATCAACGGCTCGTTCTGCGAGCAGCCGCCGCTGGCGCTGATCAAGTCGATCGAGATGTCGGGCTGCTACATCGTCGACGACGACTTCATGCTGGTCACCCGCTGGCTGCTCGACGAGGTGCCGGCCGACGGCGACCCGCTGCAGGAGCTGTCCAAGGCCTTCCTGCACCGGTCGGCATCCACCGCCGCCAAGTACGACACCACGCGCGAGGAAAAGGGCGTCTTCCTGATGAAGCAGGTCAAGACCCGCGGCGCCGAGGGGGTGGTGTTCGCCGCGCCCTCGTTCTGCGACCCGGCGCTGCTGGAGCGCCCGATGCTGCAGGACGTGCTGGCCAAGCATGACATCCCCTACACCGCCTTCAAGTACGCCGAGAACACCGGCCAGATGGCGCCGATCCGCGAGCAGGCCGGCACCTTCGCCGATTCCATCAAGCTGTGGAGCGTCGGGGCCGCGCCGGACGCGAAGCCCCAGCGCGCGGCGTTGCCGGCCAGCGCCGCCACCAACAAGTAGACCCCCGGAGGCAACCATGAGCACCCCGATCCCGATGCCGGAGAGCAAGAAGGCCAAGCCGGTCGCGCAGAAGGAAGACGCGATGTGGCTCCAGAAGGAGATGATCAACGCGAACTACATGGACCTGGCGACGGCGCACCAGAACAACCGCAAGGTCGCCGCCACGTTCGTCCCGGGCAACCTGAACGAACTGCTGATGTGCTTCGACCTGGCGCGCAGCCTGCCCGAGACCAACGCGCTGCAGAACGGCATGCGCAAGAAGTCCGGCAAGTTCATCATGGACGCCGAGCGCGACGGCCAGAGCGAGGACGTCTGCACCTACGTCAAGGCCGACCTGGGCTCCATGATGGGCGGCGAGATCGGTCCCACCGGCGACCCGCTGCCCAGGCCGGACGTCCTGCTGCTGTCGTACACCGGCTGCTTCACCTTCATGAAGTGGTTCGAGCTGATCCGGCACAAGTACGGCTGCGAGACCGTGATGCTGCACGTGCCCTACCAGGGCGAGGGCAAGATCCAGCCGAACATGCGCGAGTACGTCGTCAAGCAGCTGAAGGAGACCGTGATCCCGACGTTGGAGCGCATTTCCGGCGTCAAGTTCGACATCGACCGGCTGCGCCAGTACATGCGCGAGTCGGTGAAGGCCGAGGAAGACCTGGTGCACGTGCTGCAGTCGGCCAAGCACCGGCCCTCGCCGATCGACGGCTATTTCGGCGCCGTCTACTACATCGGCCCCATCTTCACCGCCTTCCGCGGCACCACCGAAGCCACGCAGTACTACAGCATGCTGCGCAAGGAGATCGACGAGCGGATCCGCCTGGGCAAGGGCCCGATCACGCCCGACGGCGAGATGGGCGAGGAGAAGTACCGGCTGGTCGTGGAAGGCCCGCCCAACTGGACCAGTTTCCGCGACTTCTGGAAGATGTTCTACGACGAGGGGGCGGTGGTGGTCTCGTCGACCTACGCCAAGGTCGGCGGCCTGTACGACTTCGGCTTCCGGCACGACCCCGAGCATCCGCTGGAGTCGCTGGCCGACTACTGCCTGGGCTGCTACACCAACCTGAACCTGCCGTCCCGGATCGACATGATCTGCAAGTACATCGACGAGTACCAGGCCGACGGCCTGCTGATCAACTCGATCAAGAGCTGCAACAGCTTCTCGGCCGGCCAGCTGCTGATCCTGCGCGAGGTCGAGCGGCGCACCGGCAAGCCGGCGGCCTTCATCGAGACCGACCTGGTCGACCCGCGCTACTTCTCGGCGGCCAAAGTCAAGAACCGGCTCGAAAGCTACTTCCAGATGGTCAAGCAGAAGCGCTCGGCGTCCAGCCTGCACATCCCGCCCGGCGGGCGCGACGCCATTCCCATCATGGCCGCCTGAATCCAGGATTGAGGAGACAACCATGCGCTGCTTCATCGGCATCGACCTCGGATCGACCACCACCAAGGCGGTGGTGGTCGACGAGGACCAACACATCATCGGGCGCGGGATCACCAACTCGCGCTCCAACTACGACACGGCGGCGACCATCGCCAAGCAGGAGGCGCTGCTCAACGGCCGGTTCCACCTGTTCCGCCAGTCGCTGCAGCGCAGCCATGCGCTCAACGGCGACCTCGACGCCTTCATCGGGCAGCTGGAACGCGACTTCCGCTCCGAGCAGTACCTGGAGCAGCTGGTCGACCTGGAGGACACCTGCCAGCGCAGCGTCGCCACCGGCCATTTCGGCGCGGCCACCGGCGCCGTCAGCGAAGCGATCACCGAGGTGTTCCGGCGGCTGAAGGCCGAGGCCCACCTGCTCTTCGCGCCGGGCGCCAAGCGCAAGAGCGACTTCTTCCGCGACATCGCCGGCAGCCAGTACCTGGCCATCGGCGAGACCGTGGCCAAGGAGTCGGGCACCCGCTACGACTACCTGCTCAACGTGTTCGACCGCTCGATCATCGAGGTCGAGAACCGCGTGTATGCCGACTCGATCCGGCGCCACCTGCTGTCGGCGCTGGAGCGCACCTTCAAGGAACTGCCGCAGACGCAGAGCAGGCGCGGCGCGATCGAGGCGCCGATCAAGGGCGTGCTGGACACCGAGATGGAGGAGACCTACGTGGTGGGCACCGGCTACGGCCGGGCCCGCCTGCCGTTCTCCAAGGAGCACGTGCGCTCCGAGATCCTGTGCCACGGCCTCGGCGCCCACGTGATGTACCCGGGCACCGCCACCGTGCTGGACATCGGCGGCCAGGACACCAAGGCGATCCAGGTCGACCCGGCCGGCATCGTGGAGAGCTTCCAGATGAACGACCGCTGCGCCGCCGGTTGCGGGCGCTACCTCGGCTACATCGCCGACGAGATGAACATGGGCCTGCACGAGCTGGGGCCGATGGCGATGAAGTCGACCAAGGCGATCCGCATCAACTCGACCTGCACCGTGTTCGCCGGCGCCGAGCTGCGCGACCGGCTGTCGCTGGGCGACAAGCGGGAGGACATCATGGCCGGCCTGCACCGGGCGATCATCCTGCGCGCCATGTCCATCCTGGCGCGATCCGGCGGGATCCGCGACCAGTTCACGTTCACCGGCGGGGTGGCCAAGAACGAGGCGGCGGTGAAGGCGCTGAAGGACCTGGTCAAGGAGAACTACGGCGAGCTGCAGCTCAACATCGACCCGGATTCGATCTACACCGGGGCGCTGGGCGGGGCGACCTTCGCCTGGCGCGCCGTGGTCGAGGAAGGCAAGACGGCCCAGGCCGAAGCGAGGTAAGTCAATGATCCCCCCACGTTCACATTCGTTCACTGCCCCCCAGGGGGCTTCAGCCTCCTCGAGGCGGCTCAGCGGAGGCTGACATGACGATCACGATTGGCATTGATGTTGGTTCCGGGGCCGTCAAGACGACCCTGTTCCGGGTGGAGGACGGCGCGCCGCAGTGGCTGGCCAAGCGCTGCGAGCGGATCCGCCGGCGCGACCCGATGACGCTGGCGCAGGAAGGCCGCGACGCGGTCATTGCCGAGGCCGGCCTGGCGCCCAACGACATCGACTACATCGCCACCACCGGCGAGGGCGAGAACGTGAAGTTCGCCACCGGCCACTTCTATTCGATGACGACCCATGCCCGCGGCGGCGTCTTCCTGCAGCCGGGCATCAGCGCGGTGGTGGACGTCGGCGCGCTCAACGGCCGGGCGATCTACGTCGACGAGCGCGGCAAGGTGCTGGCGTACAAGATGACCAGCCAGTGTGCCTCCGGCTCGGGCCAGTTCCTCGAGAACATCGCCCGCTACCTGGGCGTCGCGGTGGAGGAGATCGGCGAGCTGTCCAAGAGCTCGCAGGACCCCGAGAAGTGCAGCTCGATCTGCGCCGTGCTGGCCGAGACCGACGTGATCAACATGGTCAGCCGCGGCATCGCCACGCCCGACATCCTGAAGGGCATCCACCTGTCGATGGCCTCGCGCATCGTCAAGCTGCTGAAGGTGACCGGCATCAAGCAGGGCACCGCGCTGCTGACCGGCGGCCTGGCGCTGGACGTCGGCCTGCTGGCGGCGATCCAGGAGGAAATGGTCAACGAGAAGGTCGGGGTCCAGGCCGTGAGCCACCCCGATTCGATCTACGCCGGCGCCATCGGCGCCGCACTGTGGGGCGCGTTCCGCCACGAGCGGCTGCAGGAACTGCAGGAACGCATCGCCGCCTGATTCGCAGCAGTCACCGAGGAGAGAGAACCATGGCCCTGATGATCAACGATGGCTGCACCGCCTGCGATGCGTGCAAGCCGGTCTGCCCCAACGAAGCGATCAGCGTCGGCGACCTGATCTACGTGATCGACCCCGCCAGGTGCACCGAGTGCGTGGGCGCCGAGGACGAGCCGCAGTGCAAGCTGGTGTGCCCGGCCGACTGCATCGAGCAGCACCCCGACTTCGTCGAGACGCCCGAGGAGCTGCAGGCGAAGTACGAGTCGCTGCACGCCTGAGCAAGCCCGGCGGGCCGCGCGCGCCGGCCCCGGCCGGCGTTCGGCGCCGGCTTGAACTGCGCCCCGTTCTGCGGTACCACTGTGGCGCCGCCGCGCGTTGCTGGCGGCAAGCCCATCAGGAGGCCGCCATGTCCATCCGCACGCCCAGGTTGCTCCTCGCGCCGCTCGCGGCGCTCTCCTGCGCCGCAGCCGCCGGCGCGGTGCAGGTGTCGTTCGTCGATCCCGCGTCCTTCACCGACCTCGGCACCTCGCGCTGGGACGAGGCGGCGAACATGCAGGCCATCGAGCGCCACCTGCAGTCGCTCGGCGCCCGCCTGCTGCCGGCCGACCAGGTCCTGACGGTGGACGTGCTGGAAGTGGACCTGGCCGGCACGGTGCGGCCGTCGCGCCTGGGCAGCCCCGACCTGCGGGTGATCACCGGCACCGCGGACTTCCCGCGCCTGCACCTGCGCTACACGCTGGCCCGCCAGGGCGTGACCGAACGCAGTGGCGAGGACCGGCTGGCGGACCTGAACTACACGCGCGGGCTGCGCACGCCCGCGGAATCGCAATCGCTGTACTACGAGAAGCGGATGCTCGACGCCTGGTTCAAGGGCCGCTTCGTCGACGGCCGCGCCGACTAGGACGGCCCGCAGCGGCGCCGCCGCGCCGGCCCGGCACGAGCTGGCGCGCTTGCCGACGGCCACGCTGCGCCGCGCAGCCAGGCTGCGCCCCTGCCCTCCCGCAGACCTCGACCGCTCGTGGCTGGGCGCACCCGCGCGCGCCGGCGGCCGCTGCGGCGACCCGCCGCGTCCCCGAAAAAACACCGGGGCCTGATTTTGGTCAAGCATACATTTGATCGCCGCAATCATTTTGCTTCATATAATTTGATCGTCTGATTCGTTTTTGACGTACGACGAACAACGCGATCAATGCGAGCCCTCACTTAGGAAAGTAGACCTGCCATGGCCCAGTTGCCCATCAAGAGCACCATCGACAAGATTCCCGGCGGCATGATGATCGTGCCCATGCTGCTGGGGGCCTTGTTCGCCACCTTCGCGCCGCAGACGCCCAAGTTCTTCGGCTCCTTCACCGGCGCGCTGTTCACCGGCGCGCTGCCGATCCTGGCGGTCTTCTACGTGTGCATGGGGTCGACCATCACGCTGGAGGCCACGCCGACCATCCTGAAGAAGGGCGGCGCGCTGTTCGGCACCAAGGTGGCGATGGGGATCGTGCTGGGCCTGATCCTGGGGCACTTCCTGGGCGAGCAGCCCATCACCGCGGGCATGTTCGCCGGCCTGTCGGCGCTGGCCGTCGTGGTGGCCATGAACGACACCAACGGTGGGCTCTACATGGCCCTGGTGGGGCAGTACGGCAAGCCCGCCGACGTCGGCGCCTACAGCATCATGTCGCTCGAATCCGGGCCCTTCCTGACCATGGTGACGCTGGGCGTGGCGGGCCTGTCGGCGTTTCCGTGGCCGACCCTGGTCGGCGCGATCCTGCCGCTCGCCCTGGGCATGCTGCTGGGCAACCTGGACCGCAACATGAAGGACTTCCTGTCCAAGGCGGTGCCGGTCATGATCCCGTTCTTCGCCTTCGCGCTCGGCTCCGGGCTCGACCTGCACAAGGTGTGGCAGGCCGGGCTGCTGGGCCTGGCGATGGGCGTCGCCGTGGTGGTCGTCACCGGCATCCCGCTGTATTTCGCCGACCGGCTGGTCGGCGGCAACGGCATTGCCGGCGTCGCGGCCGCCAGCACGGCGGGCAATGCGGCCACCGTGCCGGCGATCATCGCGGCTTCCAATCCGGCCTACGCCGACGCCGCGCAGAGCGCCACCATCATCGTGGCGGCCTGCGTCGTGGTCACCGCCATCCTGGTGCCGTTCGCCACCGCCACGCTGGCCAGGCGCCTGGGCGTGGCCCCCGCCACCGCCGACGACACGAGCAGCCCTGCGCCGGCCCCGATCCGCGGCAACGCCCAGGGAGCCAGGTGATGGCGACGGCCGCCCGGTCGGTGTTCATCCTGGCCGACGACCTCTCGGGCGCCGCCGACTGCGCGATCGGGGCGGCCAAGGCCGGCTTGAAGAGCGTGGTGCTGCTGGAGGCCGGGGCTCCCGACCAGGGCGCCAACGTGATCGCGGTGGATTCGGACTCCCGCTACCGCCCGGTGGCCGAGGCCAAGGCCCTGTCGGCCGAGTTGTGGCGCAGGCACGCCGCGCCGGGCCGCCTGCTTTACAAGAAGATCGACTCGACCCTGCGCGGGAACTTCGCCGCTGAAATGGCCGCGCTGACCGATGCCGGCGTGGCCATCGTCGCGCCGGCCTTTCCCGCCACCGGCCGCACCACCGAAGGCGGGCGCGTGTTCGTCAAGGGCGTCGCGCTCGAGGAGACCGAAACCTGGGCCGGCGAGCACATGCAGGGGCGCGCCGACATCGTCGCGATGCTCGAGGCGGCCGGGGTCCCGGCCGTCAGCCTGCCGCTGGCGACGGTGCGCGGCGCCGACCTGCGGGCCCAGCTCGAACGCCGCGTCGCGGCCGGCTCGGTGCAGGCGATCGTCTGCGACGCCTTGCAGGACGCCGACCTGGCCGCCATCGCGGCCGCCTCGGTGGGACTGCCGGTGTACTGGGTGGGCTCGGCCGGGCTGGCGGCGCACCTGTTCGTCGCCGCCGGACTGCGGGGGCGAGCCGGGGATCTGCCCCGGCTGAGCGTGAGCGGCCCCATCGTCACCGTGGTGGGCAGCATGTCGTCGCTGTCCCACCGGCAGGCCGAGGCGCTGGAGGCGCGGGCCGACCTCGCCCGCTTCCTGCCGTCGTCGGCGCTGCTGCGCGCCGGCGCCAGCCATCCCGACTGGCACGCGCTGGAGAGCGCGCTGCACGAGGCGCTGCGCGCCGGGCGCGACGTGATGCTGCGCATCGCGCCCGAGCAACACGGCGACCTGGCCCAGGGCCATGCGCTGTGCGAGGCGCTGAGCCGGCTGCTGGCGCCGATGGCCGGGCAGATCGGCGCGATGGTCGCCACCGGGGGCGAGACGGCGCGCGGCCTGCTCGCCAGCTTCGGGGCCCAGGCGCTGCTGCTGGTGCGCGAGATCGAGCCGGGGATCCCGCTGTCGGTTTCGGTCGGCTCGCGGGCCATGCCCATCGTCACCAAGGCGGGCGCCTTCGGCTCGCCCGAGGCCCTGCTGCACTGCTACCAACAGCTGGCCGCCATTCGCGGCGCGGCTTGATAGGATCATCGACATGTATCGACCCGTGATTGCCATCACGATGGGCGACGCCGCCGGCGTCGGCCCCGAAATCATCATGAAAAGCCTGGCGCGCGCGGCGCTCTACGACGGCTGCCGGCCGCTGGTGATCGGCGACGCCGGCCGCCTGCGCGCGGCCGGCCGCATCGCCGGCGTCGAGCTGCAGGTGCGGGCCGTCGCCACGCCGGCCGAGGCGCGGTTCGAGCACGGCACCGTGGACTGCATCGACCTGGGCCTGATCCCGGCCGACCTGCCCTTCGGCGCCCTGTCGGCGCTGGCCGGCGATGCCGCCTACCGCTACATCGCCAAGGCGGTGGAACTGGCGCGGGCCGAACAGGTCGACGCCATCTGCACCGCGCCGCTGAACAAGGAGGCGCTGCACGCCGGCGGCCACCTCTACCCCGGCCACACCGAGATGCTGGCCGCCCTCACCGGCACGCCGGAAGTGTCGATGATGCTGGTGGCGCCCAAGCTGCGCGTGATCCATGTCACCACGCACATCGGCCTGCTCGATGCCATCGAGCGGATCGAGCCGGGCCTGGTCGAACGCACCATCGCCCGCGGCCACGACACGCTGGTGCGCGCCGGCATGGCGCAGCCGCGCATCGGGGTCTGCGCGATCAATCCGCATGCCGGCGAGAACGGCCTGTTCGGCCGCGGCGAGGAAGCGGCCAAGATCACGCCGGCCATCGAGGCCTGCCGCGCCCGGGGCTGGAACGTCGAGGGCCCGCTGCCGGCCGACACGCTGTTCTTCCGGGCCGGCCGCGGCGACTTCGACCTGGTGGTGGCGATGTACCACGACCAGGGCCACGGTCCGATCAAGGTGCTCGGCATCGAGGCCGGCGTGAACATCACCGTCGGCCTGCCGGTGATCCGCACCTCGGTCGACCACGGCACCGCGTTCGACATCGCCGGACGGGGCACCGTCGACGAGCGCTCGATGCTCGAGGCGCTGCGCCAGGCGCTCGAGCTGGCGGCGCGCCGCGTCTGAGGACGAGGCGCCCTTGGCCGGCAAGGTCGAACGCCGTCAGGCCGCACTGGTGGCCGCCCTGCAGGCGGGCACCCACGATGCGCAGGCGCTGGGGCGCCAGCTGGGCGTCTCGCTGGTCACGATCCGGCGCGACCTGCGGCAGCTGGCGGAGGCCGGCCGCCTGCTGCGCACCTTCCGCGGCGCGGTGCCGGCGGAAGGCCATGAGCCCGAGCTGACGCCGGCCCGCCGCAAGCACCTCAATCGCGCGGCCAAGCAGGCCATGGCGCGCGCCGCCGCGGCGCTGATCCGGCCCGGCGAGTCGCTGATCCTGGATGGCGGCTCCAGCACGGCGGCCCTGGCCCAGCACCTGCGCGGTCGCAGCGGCTTGCGGGTCATCACCAACAGCCTGGAAGTGATGGCCACGCTGACGGCCGAAGAAGGCATCGAGCTGGTGATGCTCGGCGGCACGGTGCGCACCATGAGTTTTTCCACCGGCGGACCGCTGGCCGAGCTGACGTTGCGCCGGCTGACCGCGGACCGCGTGTTCCTGGGCACCGACGGCATCGTCGCCGGGCGCGGCCTGTGCGAGGCCACGTCGGAGCAGATCGGGCTCAAGGAGGCGATGATGGCGCAGGCCGGCCAGATCTACGTGCTGGCCGACGCCTCCAAGCTCGGGCGCCCCGCCCAGCAAGCCTGGGCGCCGCTGGAGCGGCCCTGGACGCTGATCACCGACGACGGCGCGAGCGACGCGCAACTGGCGCCGTTCCGCGCCCTCGCCGGGGTCGAGGTGATGGTGGCGGCGCGGTCGCCGGGCACGCCGGGTCCGTGACGCGCGTCAGCGCAATGGACCGACGCCGCGTACGGGATTTCCGGAAATTGCCGCGGCCGCCGACGCCCGGCAGGGCTTAAAGATATATTCGAGAGGAATCTTTGACCAGGATCAAAGCATCCCTCCCGAAATGCCCACACCCGACCTCTGCACCGAGGAGGAAGTCGCCTTCCTCGTCCACGACTTCTATGCCCGCGTGCGCGCCGACGACGCGCTCGGCCCCATCTTCGAGCGCCATGTCCACGACTGGACCCGCCACCTCGCCACCATGGTGGACTTCTGGTCCGGTGCCCTGCGCGGCACCGCGCGCTTCCGCGGCACGCCGATGCCCAAGCACGTGGCCCTGCCCGGCCTCAGCGCCGCGCTGTTTCAGCGCTGGCTGGCGCTGTTCGGCGCCACCACCGCCACGCTGCCGAACGCGGCGCTGGCCGAACGCGCCAACGACCTGGCGGCGCGGGTCGCCGAAAGCCTGTGGTACGGCTACCAGATGAGCCGCCAGGCCGACCCGCTGCCGGAGGCCCTGTGATGGACAGCGCGATCCTCAGCCTGGCCGGGGCCTTCATCCTGTCGATCATCGGCCTGTTCGTCTTCATCTGGTCGCTGCGCAAGGGGCTGCTGGTGGAAAACCCGGCCGCCGCCTCGGTGATCTTCGCCCGCGGCGAGATCGGCCAGGTCGACGACCCCGCGCTCGCCGGCGGCGAGCGCCAGTCGCTGCAGCAGGCCGCCACCGGCCACGGCGCGCCGGCGCACGCGCCCGATGCCGCCGAATTGCGCGACCGCATCGAGGCCGACCGCTCGTCGGCGTTCCCGGTGTTCATGTTCGTCGCGTTCGCCTGCTTCTGGCTGCTGCTCGGTTCGCTGGCCGGCCTCACCTCGTCGATCAAGCTGCACCAGCCGGACTGGCTGACGGACCAGGCCTGGCTCACCTTCGGCCGCATCCGCACGGTGCACCTCACGGCCGTCCTGTACGGCTGGATCACCAACGCGGCGCTCGGCATGATCCTGTGGCTGCTGCCGCGCCTGCTGCGCACCCGCCTGTACGGCGCGGTCTGGACCATGCTGGGCGGCGCGCTGATCAACACCGGCATCGCCGCCGGCATCGGCGCGATCTCCTCCGGCTGGAGCGACGGCATGGAGTACCTCGAGATCCCGTGGCAGATCGGCGGCTTCATCCTCGCCGGCATGGTGATGATCGTGCTGCCGGTGCTGTTCACGCTGGTCAACCGCAAGGTGGAGCACCTCTACGTGACGGTCTGGTACACCGTCGCCGGCGTGCTCTGGATCTCGCTGCTGTTCCTGGTGGCCAAGCTGCCGGGCGTGCACACCGGCGTGCAGCAGGCCACCACCAACTGGTGGTACGGCCACAACGTGCTGGGCCTGTGGTTCACGCCGGTCAGCGTGGGCGCGATCTACTACTTCCTGCCGAAGATCATCGGCCGGCCGGTGCGCTCGTACAACCTGTCGATCCTGGGCTTCTGGACGCTCGCGTTCTTCTACGGCCAGGTCGGCGGCCACCACCTGATCGGCGGCCCGGTGCCGGGATGGCTGGTCACCCTCTCGATCGTCCAGAGCCTGATGATGGTGATCCCGGTCATCGCGTTCAGCATCAACATGGCCGGGACGATGAAGGGCCGCATGCACCTGGCCCGGTTCTCGCCGACGCTGCGCTTCATGATGTTCGGCGGCGCGATGTACTTCCTGTCCTCGGTGCAGGGGTCGCTGGAAGCGCTGCGCAGCATGAACGCGGTGACCCACTTCACGCACTACACGGTCGGCCACGCCCACCTGGGCGCCTACGCCTTCGTCACGATGGTGCTGTTCGGCGCCGTGTATTTCATGATGCCGCGCGTGCTGAACTGGGAGTGGCCGTACCCCAGGCTGATCACCCTGCACTTCTGGCTGGCCGCCGTCGGCATCGGGATCTACTTCGTCGCGCTCACGGCCGGCGGCTGGCTGCAGGGCCTGGCCATGCTCGACCCGGCGCGGCCCTTCATCGAATCGGTCAAGCTCACGCTGCCCTACCTGCAGTGGCGCTCGATCGGCGGCTCGCTGATGGTGCTCAGCCACATCGTCTTCGTCGGCCACTTCATGGCCATGGCGCTGCGGTTCGGGCCGACCCGCACCGGCGCCGCGCTCTTCGCCCCCAGCCGCGAACTGGAGGTCGTCTATGGAAAATGAACTGAAACTCGCCTCGGGCGCGATGGTCGCCCTCGGCGTGGCGACGGCGGCGCTGGTGGTGCTGCCGTACGTCGAAGTGCGCGACGTGCCGGCGGCGCCGCAGCTCAAGCCGTACACCAGCGCCGAGCTGCGCGGCCGCGAGGTCTACGTCGCCAATGGCTGCGTCTACTGCCACACCCAGCAGCCGCGCGACCGCAGCATGGGCCCCGACCAGCAGCGCGGCTGGGGCCGGCCGTCCGTGCCGGCCGACTATGTCTACGACCGGCCGCACCTGCTGGGCAGCATGCGCACCGGGCCCGACCTGCTGAACATCGGGGCGCGCCAGCCGAGCAAGGACTGGCACCTGGGCCACCTGTACCAGCCGCGGGCCTACGTCGCCGATTCCATCATGCCGTCGTATCCCTACCTGTTCGTCGTCAAGGACGCCAAGGAGGCGGAACAGGAAGGCGAGACCCCGATCACGCTGCCGCCCGGCTACCGGCCCATGATCGGGCAGGTGGTGGTTCCCACGCCGCAGGCGCTGGACCTCGTGAAGTACCTGCAGTCGCTCAACCGCACCTATCCGGTGCTGCCGCCCGCTCCGAAGCCCTGACGCCATGCCCCACGAATCCCTGTTGAACGCTCCCCGCCCGGCGGCTCCGCCGCCCCAGGCCCGCGAGCAGTCCGATCCGTCCGAGCGCAGCCAGCCGATCCCGCTGCTGGTGGCGGCCTTCACCCTGCTGATGGTGACGGCGGGCGCGGCCTACATCCTGCTGTCCGAGCCCTTCGGCCAGCCCGGGCTCGGCGACCGGCGCACCCTGGCCGACCTGCGGCCCGCCGCCGGCGCGGCCGGCGGCGCCGTCGATGGCAAGCAGGTGTTCGCGGGCAACTGCGTCGCCTGCCACCAGGCCAACGGCAAGGGCCTGCCCGGCGTCTTCCCGCCGCTCGACGGATCGGAGTGGGTGGCCGGCGACGAACGGGTCGTCGCCAACATCCTGCTGCACGGCGTGACCGGCGACATCACCGTCGCGGGCAGCACCTTCAAGGGCGCGATGCCTTCCTTCAAGCAGCTGGGCGACGCCGAACTGGCGGCGGTGGCGAGCTACATCCGCTCGGAGTGGTCGAACAAGGCCGCGCCGATCAAGCCGGAGCTGTTCGCGGCCGAACGCAAGGCCAGCGCCCGCACGGCGCCGTTCAACGGCGGCGACGAAGTGAAGGCGCTCGCCGCCAAGGGCGGCTGACGCCATCGGCCATGCGGCTGACGCAGCTCACCGACTACGCGATGCGCTTGCTGATCCACGTGGCGCAGCATCCGCAGCGCGTCTGCACGATCAGGGAAGTGGCGGCGCGCTACCAGCTCTCGCAGGCGCACCTGATGAAGATCACGCACCGGCTGGGCCGCGCCGGCTGGCTCACCACCACCCGCGGCAAGGGCGGCGGCATCCGCCTGGCGCGCCGGCCCGAAGAGATCGGACTGGGCGCCGTGGTGCGCAGCATGGAACCGGACTTCGAAATCGTCGAATGCTTCGCCACCGGCTCCAGTTGCATGCTCACCGGCACCTGCCGGCTGACCGCGGTGATGGACGGCGCGCTGCGCGGCTTCTTCGAGCACCTGGACCGCCACACGCTGGCCGACATCCTGCCGGCCCCGGCCGGCACGCCGACGCAGCACGTGATCGGCATCGAGCCGCCGCGGGCCGCGGCCGCACGATGATCCGCACCCTGCTCGCGTGCGCGGCGCTGGCGCTGGGCGGCTACGCCGGCGCCGCGTGGCTGACGCACGACTTCCAGGCCTGGACCGCCGAAGGCGCGCGGCGGCTGGAGGTGGCCCTGGCGCCGGTGGCTGCGCCGGCGGTGGCGGTGGCCGGCCCGGGCGTCCCGGTGCAGCCGCTGCCGCAGCTGGTCGGCGACGGGCGCTCGGTGCGGGTCGTCGAGTTCTTCTACACCCGCTGCCAGTCGGTCTGCCTCTCGCTGGGCAGCGTCTTCCAGCAGATGCAGGCGACGCTGCAGGCCGCCGGCACCGATGCGGGCGCCTCGCGGGTCAAGCTGCTGTCGATCAGCTTCGATCCGCGGGACACGACGGCCGACCTGGCTGCCTACGCGGCGCGGCTGCGGGCCGATCCCGCGCGCTGGCAGTTCGTGCGCGGCGCGGATGCGCGGCAGGTCGCCCCGCTGCTGGCGGCGTTCCAGGTCGTCGTGGTGCCGGACGGGCGCGGCGACTTCGAACACAACGCCGCGCTGCTCGTGATCGACCAGCGGGGCCGCCTGGTGCGCGTGTTCGACCTCGCCGAGCAGCAGCTGGCGCTCGATTACGCGCGCTGGCTGGCGCAAGGCCAACGCGCATGAACGGCCGGCTGGTGCCATGGTGCGGCCTGGCCGGCGCCGCGCTGCTGGTCCTGCCGCCGGTCCGCCAGGCCCTGGAAGCGAGCATGAGCCGGCACATGCTGGTGCAGCTGCCGCTGCTGGCGCTGTGCGGTTTCATGCTGGCGGCGGCCCTGCCGCCCCGGGCCCGGGCGTGGCTCGATCGCTGGAACGCCCACGGCATCGCGGGCCTGTTCGGGGTGGCGCTGGTGATGGCCGTGGTCATGATCCCGCGCCTGCTCGATCTGGCGGTCGGCGATCCGCGCCTGGACGCGCTGAAAATGGCGGCGCTGCTGCTGTGCGGCGCCGCGCTGCGCCGCTCCTGGCGGCGCGCCGGCGCGCTGGTGCAGGGATTCTTCCTGGGCAACGTGCTGCCGATGACGGGCGCGGTCGGCCAGCTCTATCAGGACTCGCCGCTGCGGCTGTGCAACGCCTACCTGCTCGACGACCAGGTGCGGCTCGGGCAATGGCTGGTGGGGCTGGCCGTCGCCGCGGGCGTGGCCTGGTTCGCGCTGCTGGTGCTGGCATTGATGCGG
>NZ_DATMHS010000147.1:0-7136 GCF_035554825.1 Ramlibacter sp.
CTGCCCGACGCGGCCCATCGCGTGCTCGATGCGATGGGCGTGCAGGCCGGCCACATCGTCGACCTGTGGCGGCTCTTTCTCTTCACCTGCACCGCCGTGTTCGTCGCGATCCTCGTCGGGCTGGCGTACGTGCTGCTGAGACGTCCACGCGCCGGCGCGGACACGCCGCCGGACCTGTCGATGGTGAACCGGCCGGAACCCGGGCCGCGCCGCCATGTCACCCAGGCGGCGGCGATCTCCGTCGTGCTGCTGTTGATGCTGGTGGCGGCCAGCGTCTTGACCGACCGGGCGTTGGCGCGGATGCCGCTGAAGGATGCCCTGAACATCGAGGTCACGGCCCACCAGTGGTGGTGGACCGTGCGCTACCGCAGCGGCGAGGTGTGGCAGGAATTCGAAACCGCCAACGAAATCCATGTGCCGGTCGGCCGGCCGGTCGTGATCAGGCTGGCGGCCGACGATGTCATCCACAGCCTGTGGATTCCCAACCTGGCGGGCAAGAAGGACCTGATTCCCGGCCGGACCGCGCTGATGCAGCTTCGCGCCGACCGGGCCGGCGTCTACCGCAGCCAGTGCGCCGAGTTCTGCGGCTTCCAGCACGCGCTGATGGGCCTGTTCGTGATCGCCGAGCCGCAGGAGCAATTCGAGCTGTGGCAGGCGGCGCAGCGCCTGTCCGCGCCGCCGCCGGCCGACTCGCGCACGCAGCGCGGCAAGGCGCTGGTGGAGTCCACGGCGTGCGCGATGTGCCACACCGTCCAGGGCACGTACGCCCAGGGCAAGCGGGCCCCCGACCTCACGCACCTAGCCGGGCGCCGCACGCTCGCGGCCGGCGCGCTGCCGAACACGCCCGAGAGCCTGGCGAGCTGGATCGCCGATCCGCAGCGGCACAAGCCGGGCAGCAACATGCCGACCATCCCGATCTCATCCGACGACCTGCAGGCCATCGTGGCCTACCTGGAGACCCTCAAGTGAGCCGCGGCCCGCTGGACGAGCAGCAGCCCGTCGCCGACGCCGGCCGGGTGCTGGACGGACCGCCGCCCGGCTCCGCCGCCGCCGAGCTGCTCGACGAGACTTGGCAAGACCCGCCCGGCTTCCTGGGATGGTTCTGCGCCGTGAACCACAAGACCATCGCCAAGCGCTTCATCGTCACGACGCTGGTCTTCTTCGCGCTCGGTGGGCTGCTCGCGGCTTTCATGCGGCTGCAGCTGGCACGTCCGGAAAGCCACTGGATGGGTCCCGACCTGTACAACCAGGTGTTCACGATGCACGGCACGACGATGATGTTCCTGTTCGCCGTGCCGGTGATGCAGGCGGTCGCGAGCTATCTCGTTCCGCTCATGGTCGGCGCCCGCAGCGTCGCGTTTCCGCGGATGAACGCCTACGCCTACTGGATCTTCGTGATGGGCGGCGTGATGCTGTACCTGGCGTTCCTGGGCAACAGCGGGCCGGACGCGGGCTGGTTCGCCTACGTGCCGCTGGCGGGGCCCGACTATTCGCCCGGCAAGCGCACCGATTTCTGGGCCCAGATGATCACCTTCACCGAACTGTCGGCGCTGGTGGAGGCGATCGTCCTGATCACGACCATCTTCAAGCTGCGCGCCCCGGGGATGACGCTGAACCGGCTGCCGCTGTTCGCATGGGCGATGCTGGTGGTCTCGTTCATGATCCTGTTCGCCATGCCGGCCGTGATGCTCGCGAGTACCGCGTTGATCATGGACCGGCTGGTCGGCACCCACTTCTACAACCCGGCCGAAGGCGGCGACGTGCTGCTCTGGCAGCACCTGTTCTGGTTCTTCGGCCACCCGGAGGTCTACCTGATCTTCATCCCGGGCCTGGGCTTCCTGTCGGCGATCATTCCGACCTTCGCGCGCCGGCCGATCTACGGCTACTCGGCGATGGTGCTGTCGCTGATCGCCACCGCCTTCCTGGCGTTCGGGCTCTGGGTGCACCACATGTTCGCCACCAACATTCCCGAGCTGGGCAAGAGCTTCTTCACGGCGGCGAGCATGCTGATCGCCATTCCGTCCGCCGTGCAGATCTATTGCTGGCTCGCCACGCTGTGGACCGGCAGGCTCCATTTCAAGGTGCCGCTGCTGTACGTGCTGGCGTTCTTCTTCATCCTGATCCTGGGCGGCATGACCGGCCTGATGCTGGCCTCCGTGCCGCTGGACCTGCAGGTGCACGACACCTACTTCGTGGTCGCGCACCTGCACTACGTGCTGCTCGGCGGCGCGGTGTTCCCCCTGTTCGGCGCCTTCTACTACTGGTACCCCAAGATCATGGGGCGGATGATGAGCGAGGCGCTCGGCCGCGCGAGCTTCTGGCTGATGTTCCTCGGCTTCAACCTCGCCTTCTTCCCGATGCACCTGCTCGGCCTCGAGG
The DNA here is from genome assembly GCF_035554825.1 of Ramlibacter sp. GTDB lineage: Bacteria > Pseudomonadota > Gammaproteobacteria > Burkholderiales > Burkholderiaceae_C > Ramlibacter. The sequence goes on from NZ_DATMHS010000147.1 coordinate 2,380, forward strand.
GCATGCCGCGGCGCGTCTACACCTACCAGGCGGGCATGGGCTGGGACGACCTGAACCTGGCGTCGACCGTCGGCGCCGTCACGCTGGCGCTCGGCGTCTTCCTGTCGCTGGTCAACGCGGTGCGCAGCGCCCGCGCCGGCGAGCCCGCCGGACCCAACCCGTGGGGCGCTGGCACCCTCGAATGGGCGATGGCCTCGCCGCCGCCGTGGTCGAATTTCCACGCGGTGCCGGTGGTCTACGGCCGCGACCCCTTGTGGCAACCGGGGCCCGCAGAGGCGCCGACGCACGTGTCGGGGCTGGCCGCCGATGCCCGCGAGGTGCTCGTGACGACCGTGGTCGATGCCCAGCTCGGTCAGCGGGCGCTGTTCCCGAACCCGTCGCCGTGGCCGTTCCTGGCGGCCCTCGCGACCACCCTGCTCTTCGTGGGTTCGATCTTCACGCCATGGGCGGTCGTGTGGGGCTCGGTGCCGATCGCGATCGCGCTGATCGCCTGGTTCTGGCCGCGCCGGCGCGACGCGGCCGAGGAACTGGCGTTGGAGCAGCGGCCATGAACCGGGCCCCGTCGCAGCGCAGCCTCGACGTTTCGCGGCTGCCGAGCTACAAGTTCGGGCACCACAGCCTGATGTGGTGGGGCACGCTGGGCATGATCGCGATCGAGGGCACGGTGTTCGCGCTGGTGATCATGAGCTACTTCTACCTGCGCAGCCACTCCAGCGCGTGGCCGATGTCCGTGCTGCCGCCGGACCTCTTGTGGGGCACGGTCAACACGCTCGTGATGGTGGCCAGCGCGGTGCCCAACCACCTGGCCAAGAAGGCGGCCGAGGCCCACGACGCACGCGGCGTGCGGCTGTGGGTGAGCGTGGCGCTCGCGTTCGGGGTGGTGTTCCTCGGCGTCCGGGTGCTGGAATTCGCCACGCTCAACGTGCGCTGGGACAGCAGCGCCTACGGCTCGGTGGTCTGGACGCTGCTGGGCTTCCACACCGCCCATCTGGCGACCGACGTCGCCGACACCGTCGTGCTGGCAGTGCTGTTCTTCACCGGACCGATCACCGGCAAGCGCTTCGTCGACGTGTCGGAGAACGCGATGTACTGGTACTTCGTGGTGTGGGTCTGGCTGCCGATCTATTTCACGATCTATTGGGGCGCTCGCGCTTGGTGAGGCCATGAGGATCTGGCTCGCCCTCCTGATCGCGCCCAGCCTCGCCCTGGCGGCCCAAAGCATGATGTATTCGCTGGTGACGCCGGCGTGCTCGGTGCAGACGCGCGTGCTGGTGCACGCGGTGGCCGTCGTCTGCCTGGTGCTGGCGCTGGCATTCACCCTGATGGCGCGCGCCGAATGGTCGCGCCTGGCCCCGGCCGCGCCGGGCGGGCCCGACAGCGACCTGGCGCAGCCCGACAGCGTGCGCCGCTTCCTGGCCGCGGTCGCCACGGCGGTCGGCGCCATCTCCTCGCTGGTGATCCTCACCATGTGGTTTGCCGGATGGGTCCTCTCGCCCTGCTTTTCCTAGGCGTGGCGCTGGCGGGCGCGGCCGGACCCGCCTCCGCCCACGACACGGCGACAGCGGCCTGGCACTGGAACGGCCAGCCGTGGCTGCTCTGGCTGCTGGCGCTGTCGGCGCTGCTCTACGTCGCGGGCATCGCGCGGCTGTGGCGGCATGCCGGCCGCTCGCGCGGCATCGGCAGGGCGCAGGTGGCGGCCTTCGCCGGCGGCTGGCTGACATTGGTGATGGCGCTGGTCACGCCGGTGGACACGCTCGGCGCGCAGCTCTTTGCCGCGCACATGGTGCAGCATGAATTGCTGATGGTGGCGGCCGCCCCGTTGCTGGTGCTGGGGCGGCCGCTGGCGGCCTGGACCTGGGCGCTGGCGCCCCGCCATCGGCAGCTGGCGGGCCGAGCCACCCGGGCGGCGTGGCTCGCGGCCAGCTGGCACGGCCTCACCCGGCCGCTCACGGCTTGGGCCCTGCACGCGATCGCGCTGTGGGCCTGGCACCTGCCGGCGCTGTTCGAAGCGGCGCTGCACCACGAAGGCGTGCACATGCTGCAGCACGCGAGCTTCCTGGTCACTGCGCTCTTCTTCTGGTGGACCGTGCTGGGCGGCGATGCCCGGGCCGTGCGCGGCGGCAGCTCGATCGCCTCGCTCTTCACGACCATGATGCACACGGGCGCCCTGGGCGCGTTGCTCACGTTCGCACCAGGCGCCTGGTATCCGAGCTACGGCGCGACGAGCCACGCTTTCGGCCTGACGCCGCTCGAGGATCAGCAGCTCGGTGGCCTCGTGATGTGGGTACCCGGCGGCTTGGCGTATCTCGCGGCCGGCCTGGCACTGGTGGGCCGGCTGCTGGCCCGCCCCGCGCTCACGCCAGCCACCGCAACGCCCCCTGCCCGGCCTCGTTGAGCCGCGAACGCAGCGCCGCCGCCTCGTCTTCCGCGACGCCGAACTCGAATTCGACTGCATCGCCATGGGCGACCGGGCCCAGCTGCGCGTGGGCGAGCTGCAGCTCCCGGCGGACCACCCCTTCCAGCGCATACGGCACGGCGCAGCGCAGCGTCAGCGATCGGCGCAACGGCAGCTTCTCGGCGTGCAGCAGCGCCTGGGCGACGGCGTCGGTGTAGGCGCGCACCAGACCGCCGGCGCCGAGCTTCACCCCGCCGAAGTAGCGCACGACGGTGGCCAGCACGCCTTCGAGCTCCTGGCGGCGCAGCACTTCCAGCATCGGCCGCCCGGCCGTGCCGCCCGGCTCGCCGTCGTCGTTGGCGGCCGACTGGCCGCCGGCCAGCAGCGCCCAGCACACGTGCGCGGCCTGCGGATGCTCGACGCGCAAGCGCGCCACCACGGCCTGCGCGGCGGCACGGTCGGGCACCGCCTGCACGCAGGCGATGAACCGGCTCTTCTTGATGACGAGTTCGCCGTGGACGGGTTGCGCGAGGGTCAGCGGCACCGCCCGATTGTCTCAGCGCCAGCGCTGGAACCAGCCCAGGCCCTGCGACGTGCCGCCCGCCGTCGCGCCGCGGGCCGGTTTGTATTCGCAGCCGATCCAGCCGGACCAGCCGCATTGCTGCGCGACCTCGTCGATGACCTGGAACAGGTACTCGTAGTTGAGCTCGCCCACGTCCGGCTCGTGCCGCTGCGGCACGCCGGCCAGCTGGAAGTGGCCGACGCGGCCGGTGGGCAGGTACTTGCGGATCTTCATCGCCAGGTCGCCTTCGACGATCTGGCAGTGGTACAGGTCCATCTGCACCTTGGCGTTGGGCGCGCCGATCGCTTCGAGCAGCTCGTGCGCGTGATCCTGGCGATTGAGGAAGAAGCCCGGAATGTCGCGGGTGTTGATCGGCTCGATCAGGACGTCGATCCCGCGCCGCGCCGCCTCCCCGGCCGCCCAGCGCAGGTTCCCGACGTAGGTGGCGCGCAGGTCCGCGCGTTCCTTGCCGGCCGGCAGCAGCCCGGCCATCACGTGCACGCGCGGGCACTCCAGCGCCTGCGCGTAGGTCAGCGCGGTGGCGATGCCCTCGCGGAATTCCTTCTCGCGCCCCGGCAGGCATGCCAGCCCGCGTTCGCCGGCGTCCCAGTGGCCGGGCGGCGCGTTGAACAGCACCTGCTGCAGCCGGTTGGCCTTGAGCCGGGCGGCAAGCTCCTGCGCCGGATAGGCATAGGGGAACAGGTATTCGACGGCCTGGAAGCCGTCGCGGGCGGCGGCCTCGAAGCGATCGAGGAAATCGAGCTCGGGGTAGAGCATCGACAGATTGGCGGCAAAGCGTGGCATGGGCTGTCCTTCTACCAGTGCGCGCCGAAGACGCGGCGCAGTTCTTCGATCTGTGGCATCGAGAGCGGCCGGCAGCCGCCCTGGTCCAGCAGTGCCAGCCGGGCGGTCTCTTCCAGCTCTTCCAGCACCGCCATCGCCGCGCCGGGCGTGTCGTGCCAGACGTTCGGGCCGAGCCGCTCCAGCATCACGGCGCGGATCGGCCGGCCCTGGCGGCCGTACTCGGCGATCAGCCTTGCGACCTCCGCGCCGACTTCCGGCGCGCCCGGCCGCTGGTACGGCACCAGCGGCACGTGGCCGACCTTCATCACGAAGTACGGCGTGATCGGCGCCAGCAGCTCGGGACCGTGCGCGCGCAGGCTGAGGGCCACGGCGTGGGTGCTGTGGGTATGGATCACGCAGCGGGTGTCCGGCCCGAATGCCTGCGCCGCGCCATAGATCGCCCGGTGCAGCGCCAGCGTCTTGCTGGCGCGCGCGCCGGACAGCTGGCGGCCCTCGGCATCCAGGCGCGCCAGCTGCGCCGGATCCAGAAAACCCAGGCAGGCGTCGGTCGGCGTGATCAGGAAGCCGTCGTCCAGGCGCACGCTGATGTTGCCGGCGGTGGCGTGCACGTAGCCACGGTCGAACAGGCTCTTGCCGACCCGGCAGATCTCCTCGCGGGCGTGCGACTCGTTCATGGCAGCTGGGCGAACGCCTTGGAGAAGAAATCGTCCGCGCCGAAGTTGCCGGACTTGAGCGTCAGGTGCAGTGAGCGGCCCTCGCCGTCGCGGCCCCAGCACCACGGCACGCCCGGATCGATCTGCGGGCCGATCTGCAGCTGCCGCACGCCGAGCGCCTGGACGCAGGCGCCGGCCGTCTCGCCGCCGGCCACGACCAGCTGCCGCACGCCGAGGTCGACCAGCCCGCGCGCGACCGCCGCGATCGTGCGCTCCACCAGCGCGCCGGCCGCGTCCACGCCGAGCTGGCCCTGCACGGCCTGCACCGCGCCGGGTTCGGCCG
>NZ_DATMHS010000148.1:0-39175 GCF_035554825.1 Ramlibacter sp.
CGATCTGGATGCTGTATGGCTGGAACGTCAGGCCCAGGCCGAACGGCTCGGGCGTTTCGACGACTTTGCGACTGAACGCCTCCCAGTCGAAATCGGGCCAGGCCGCCAGGTGCGCGTTGTAGTTGCCCACCGCGCCGTTCATCTTGCCGAGCAGCTTGACGGCGGCGATGCGCTCGCGCGCCGCGGCCAGCCGCGTGACGACGTTCGCGATCTCCTTGCCGACAGTCGTCGGGCTCGCCGTCTGCCCGTGGGTGCGGCTCAGCATCGCCACGTCGGCATAGGCGTGCGCCATCGCGCGCATGGTCTTCAGCAGCCCGTCGAGCGCCGGCAGGATGACCTGCTCGCGCGCGCCCTTGAGTTGCAGCGCGTGGCTGGTGTTGTTGATGTCCTCGCTGGTGCAGGCGAAGTGAACGAATTCGCTGGCGGCCTGCAGCTCCGGCCGGGCCTCGAACCGCGACTTGATCCAGTACTCCACGGCCTTGACGTCGTGGTTGGTGGTCTTCTCGATCTCCTTGATGGCCAGCGCGTCGGCCTCGGAGAAGTTCTTGACCAGGCCCAGCAGGTAGGTGCGGGCCCCGGGCGTGAGCGGCTTGAATTCGGCAAAGCCGGCGTCGCTCAGGGCAATGAACCAGCAGATCTCGACCTGCACCCGCTTGTGCATGTACCCCTGCTCGCTCATCAGCGGACGCAAGGGGGCGAGCCGCCCCGCGTACCGCCCGTCCAGCGGCGACAGCGCGGAAATCGTGGAAAGCGTCATGGCGCGGATTGTAGGCGCCGGGCTCCGGCCGGCGCTGCGCCGGCGCAGCCCCGGCGTCGGGCGGCGCGCCGGCGCGGACGCGCTCGGTAGAATGACCGGACCGCCAGAACTCGAACATTCACCAGAGAGCGCCCATGAAACTGATCGGATCCAACTCCAGCCCCTACGTGCGCAAGGTGCGCATCGTGATGGCGGAAAAGAAGCTGGACTACGAGTTCGTGCTGGAGGACGTGTGGGCGGCCGACACCAGCATCGCCCAGTCCAATCCGCTCGGCAAGGTGCCGTGCCTGGTAATGGAGGGCGGCGAAGCCCTGTTCGATTCGCGCGTCATCGTCGAGTACCTCGACACGCTCTCGCCGGTCGGCAAGCTGATTCCGGCGGTGGGCCGCGAGCGCGCCGAAGTCAAGACCTGGGAGGCGCTGGCGGACGGCGTGATGGATGCCGCCATCCTGGCGCGGCTGGAAGCCAACTGGCCCGGCCGCAAGGACGGCGAGCGCAGCCAGGGCTGGATCGAGCGGCAGATCGGCAAGGTGAACGCCAGCGTCAAGGCGATGAGCCAGGGCCTGGGCGAGAAGCCCTACTGCGCCGGCATCTACCTGAGCCTGGCCGACATCGCCGTCGGTTGCGCGCTCGGCTACCTGGACTTCCGCTTTCCGAACATCCAGTGGCGCAGCACCTATCCCAACCTGGCCAAGCTGCAGGACAAGCTGATGCAGCGCCAGAGCTTCGTCGAAACCAGCCCCGGCTGATCGCCCGCGGTGCTCCCGGCGGCCGCCGGGAGCCGCCCTCCCGCGGCGCCCGGCGCGAATAAAAATGCTGCGAAGCGCCCCGAAACGAAGGAGGGAGGGAGGGAGGAGGAGAAGAATCGCTCCAGGATTGCAACCGGGCCCGTGGCGCCGGAAGGCTTCGCAGCAAGAACCGAATTCATTGCCTGCCTGAGGCAGCAGGTCCCGGTGAGAGTGGCGTCGGCCCGGCGCGGTTCCGGTCACGGCCCCCGCAGCAGCGTAAATTTTTGTGACCCGCGGCGCGGGTCGGCGCCCGGAACCGGCAACTCCTCACATGCGGCGCCCCTGGCGCCCCCGGGAGCCAGGGCCGGCGCCGGGTCTTGCCCGGCCGCGTAGAATTGCGGGCCGCCGAGAAAGAGGACCCATGCTGTACCCCGAACTGTTCAAGCAACTCGAGTCCGTCCGCTGGGACATGGACAAGGACATTCCGTGGGCGGCGTTCGATCCAGCCAAGCTGTCCGACGAGCAGGCGCAGACCATCAAGATGAATGCCATCACCGAGTGGGCGGCGCTGCCGGCCACCGAGATGTTCCTGCGCGACAACCGCGACGACAGCGACTTCTCCGCCTTCATGTCGATCTGGTTCTTCGAGGAGCAGAAGCACTCGCTGGTGCTGATGGAGTACCTGCGCCGCTTCCGGCCCGATCTGGTGCCGACCGAGCAGGAGCTGCACGAGATCCGGTTCGAGTTCGAGCCGGCCCCGGCGCTGGAGACCCTGATGCTGCACTTCTGCGGCGAGGTCCGCCTGAACCACTGGTACCGCCGGGCCGCCGAGTGGCACACCGAGCCGGTGATCAAGCAGATCTACACCAAGCTGTCGCAGGACGAAGCGCGCCACGGCGGCGCCTACCTGCGCTACATGAAGCGCGCGATCAACAACTTCGGCAACGAGGCCCGGATCGCCTTCAGCAAGGTCGGCGTGCTGATGGCCAGCGCCCGGCGCACCGCCCAGGCGCTGCATCCGACCAACCTGCACGTGAACAAGACCCTGTTCCCGCGCGACACCATCCAGTCGCGGCTGCCCAATCCCGAGTGGCTGGAGCACTGGCTCGACAAGCAGATCGACTTCGACGCCGTCTGGGAAGGCAAGGTGGTGGACCGGATCCTGCACAACATGAGCCTGCTGCTGGAACGCAGCTTCAAGACCGTGCAGGAACTCAATCGCTACCGCAAGGAAGTCACGGCGAGCCTGGCGGCCGCCGCCGCGCCCGGGCCGTTGCCCGAGCCGGCGTGAATCCGGCCTTCCTCGACAAGATCGTGCCGCGCGCAGGCGCGGCGGCGCGGGTTCGGGCTTTGCCGCAGCCGGTGGTGTTCACGAACGGCGTGTTCGACGTGCTGCACCGCGGCCACGTGCTGTACCTGGCGCGCGCGCGCGAGCTCGGCGCCAGCCTGGTGGTGGCCCTGAACAGCGATGCATCGGCCAGGCGGCTCGGCAAGGGCCCGGACCGGCCGCTCAACAACGAGCAGGACCGCGCGGTGATGCTGGCCGCGCTCGAATGCGTGAGCCTGGTCACCTGGTTCGACGAGGACACGCCGCTGCAACTCGTCGACGAGTTGCGGCCGGCCGTGCTGGTCAAGGGCGGCGACTACGACATGCGCCAGTTGCCCGAGAGCGCGCTGGTGGAGAGCTACGGCGGCAAGGCGCTGGCCATCCCGTTCGTCGAAGGCTATTCGACCACCGCGCTGGTGCGGCGCATCCGGGGCAACGGCGGCTAAGGCTGCTCGCCGGCCGCCGCGCGCGGCGCGAGAAACCAGTCCAGGACGGTGGCGCACCACGCACCGGTCAGCGTGCCGGCCAGGTGCGCGGCGTACACCACGTTGAATCCCCAGCTCGGATCGAACGCCACCGGCTGGGCCCAGCCGCGCTCGGCCAGCAGCTTCAGCCCGATCGCGCCGAACAGCAGCGCCGCCAGCGGCCGCAACGCGGTGCGGCGCGCGATGTGCACGCCGAGCACGGCGGCGGCCGCGTGAATCGGCCCACCCAGCCCGCCATAGCTTCCGACCTCCGGCCACAGCAGCAGCGCCAGCGTCGTCAGCGGCCAGGCCAGCGCCAGCGCCAGCGCCGCCACCCGTCCGGCCCCGAGGGCGGCGCCGAGCACGGCCAAGGCCAGCAGCGCCAGCAGGTTGCCGGTGAGGCTGCCGGCCGAGGTGTGGACCCAGGCGGACGTCCACAGCGTCCACGGCGCCGCGAGCCAGCCGGCGGCGTCCCATGCGAGCGGCTGCGCCGCGAGGTCATGGAAGGGCGAGGCAAGGCCTTCGGTCCAGGCGACGATCGCCGCCCCGCCGCCCAGCACGGCACAGATCGCGAGCCAGACCCTCAAGCGCCGCTTCCCTTCTCGCCCGGTTCGGGCTCTTCCGGCGGCGGGCTGGCGCCATGGCGCCCGCGCAGGCGTGCCGCGGTGCGCCGGCTCCATTGCTCGAAGTCGTCCATGTAGGTGAAGACCACCGGCACCACCAGCAGGCTCAGGACCGTCGAAGTGATCAGGCCGCCGATCACCGCGATCGACATCGGGGAGCGGAAGCTCGGGTCGGCCGTGCCGAAGCCGATCGCGATCGGCAGCATGCCGGCGCCCATCGCGATCGTGGTCATGATGATCGGCCGCGCCCGCTTGTGGCAGGCATCGAGCAGGGCGGCAAAACGGCTCATGCCGTGGTCGCGGCGCGCGACGATGGCGTATTCGACCAGCAGGATCGAGTTCTTGGTGGCGATCCCCATCAGCATCACCAGGCCGATCAGCGACGGCATGGAAAAACTCTTCTGCGCCAGCAGCAGCGCCACGAACGCGCCGCCCAGGGCCAGCGGCAGGGCGGCCAGGATCGTGACCGGATGCAGGAAGTCCTTGAACAGCAGCACCAGCACGGCGTAGATGCACAGCACGCCGGTGAGCATGGCCAAGCCGAAGCTCGCGAACAGTTCGGCCATCACCTCGGCGTCGCCGACTTCCACCACTTTCACGCCGGCCGGCAGGTTGCGCACCGAGGGCAGCTGCTGCACCTGCTGCGCCACCTCGCCGAGCGGCAGGCCCGACAGCTCGATCTCGAAGTTGACGTTGCGCGAGCGGTCGTAGCGGTCGATCACCGCCGGTCCGCCGGTGAGCTCCAGGGTCGCCACCTGGCCCAGCATCACCGGTCCGCGCGCGCCCGGCACGGCCAGCCGTTCGAGCACCCGCAGGTCCTGGCGCGCATGTTCCTCGAGTTTCACCACGATCGGCACCTGCCGCTGCGAAAAATTGAGCTTGGCCAGCGCGGTGTCGTAGTCGCCGGCGGTGGCGATGCGCAGCGTGTCGGCGATCGCGGTGCTGGTGACGCCCAGGTCGGCCGCCTTGGCGAAGTCGGGTCGCACGGCGATCTCCGGGCGGATCAGGCTGGCGGTGGATGCCACGCTGCCCAGGCCGGGGATGGTGCGCAGGTCCTTCTCGACGGCCCGCGCCGCCGCGGCCAGCGCCTGCGGATCTTCGCCGGTCAGCACCAGGATGTACTTCTCGCCCGAGCCGCCCAGGCCGACCTTGCTGCGCACGCCGGGCAGCGCCTCCAGCGCCCGCCGGATGTCGTTCTCGATGCCCTGCTTGCGCGGCCGCTCGTCGCGCGGCGCCAGCAGCACCGTGAGCGTGGCCTGGCGCGCTTCGGCGGCGCCGGTGGCCGCCATCGGGTCGCCGCCGGCGGTGCCGCCCCCGATCGTGGTGTAGACGCTCCTGACGTGCTTGACGCCGGCGATCATGGCCCGCGCCTGCTCGGCGACGGCCCGGGTGTCCGCCAGCGTGGAGCCGGGCGCCAGCTCCAGGTACACCTGGGTCTGCGAGTTGTCGTCGGGCGGGATGAAACCGGTCGGCAGCAGCGGGATCAGCGCGACCGAGCCGAAGAAGAACAGCGTCGCCAGCACCATCGTCTTCACCCGGTGGCGCATGCACCAGTTGGCCCAGCGCATGTAGATGCGCAGCCAGCGCGGCTCGGCCGGCGTGCCATGGGCCGGCTTCAGGATGTACGCGGCCATCATCGGCGTCAGCACGCGCGCCACCACCAGCGAAGCGAACACCGCCAGCGCCGCCGTCCAGCCGAACTGCTTGAAGAATTTGCCGGCGATGCCGCTCATGAAGGCGGTGGGCAGGAACACGGCGATCAGCGTGAAGGTGGTGGCGATCACCGCCAGGCCGATCTCGTCGGCCGCTTCCATCGCCGCCTGGTACGGCGTCTTGCCCATGCGCAGGTGGCGCACGATGTTCTCGACCTCGACGATCGCATCGTCGACCAGGATCCCCACCACCAGCGACAGCGCCAGCAGCGTGACCACGTTGACGGAAAACCCCAGCAGGTACATCCCGAGGAAGGCCGGGATGGCCGACATCGGCAGCGCGACCGCGGAGACGAAGGTGGCGCGCCAGTCGCGCAGGAACAGCCACACCACCAGCACCGCCAGCGCCGCGCCTTCGTACAGCAGGTGCAGCGAGCCCTGGTATTCCTCGTGCACCGGCGTCACGAAATCGAAGGCCTGCACCAGCTCGATGTCGGGGCGCAGGCGCTTCAGCTCGTCCAGCGCCTGCTGCACGGCCGCGCCCACGGCCACCTCGCTTTCGCCGCGGCTGCGGGCGACCTCGAACCCGACCACCGGCTTGCCATCGAGCAGCGCCGCGGCGCGCGGCTCGGCGACGGTGTCGCTGACGGTGGCGACCTGGTCGAGCCGGATGCGGCGGCCGTCCGACAGCGGCAGTTCGAGCGCCGCCAGCTGGCCGGCCGTCTGCACCGTCGCCAGCGTGCGCACCGGCTGCTCGCTGCCGCCGATGTCGGTGCGGCCGCCGGCGCTTTCGGTCTGCATCTGCCGCAACTGCCGGGAAATGTCGGCCGCCGTCGACCCCAGCGCCTGCAGCCGCTGCGGGTCGAGCGCGACCCGGACCTCGCGGTCGACGCCGCCGACGCGCTTGACGGCGCCGACCCCGCGCACCGCCAGCAGGCGCCGGGTGATGTCGTTGTCGACGAACCAGGACAGCGCCTCCTCGTCCATGCGCGGCGAGGCGATGGTGAACGCCAGCACCGGCTGCCCCGCCAGGTCGATCTTGGTGATCACCGGGTCGCGCAGGTCGGCCGGCAGGTCGCTGCGCACGGCCGCCACGGCGGAACGCACGTCGTCCACCGATTCCTGCACCGGTTTTTCCAGGCGGAATTCGGCGGTGATGGTGACCACCCCGTCCTGCACCTTGGTGTAGATGTGCTTGAGGCCCTGCACCGTCGCGATGGCGTTCTCGATCTTGCGCGCGACTTCGGTTTCGAGCTGCGCCGGCGCGGCGCCGGGCAGGGCGGCGGTCACCCGGACGCTGGGCAGGTCGATGTCCGGGAAGTTCTGCACCTTCATGGCGCGGAACGACAGCAGGCCGGCGAACGTCAGCAGCGCGAACAGCAGCACCGCCGGGATCGGGTTGCGGATCGACCAGGAAGAGACGTTGAGCATCGCGGCTCCGCTAGCGCGCGGCCGCGGCCGCGCCCGCCGCCGGCAGCGCCGCGGGCGGCTCGACCACCCGCACCAGGTCGCCGTCGTTGAGGAATCCGGCGCCGGTGGCGACCACGCGCTGGTCGGCCGCCAGGCCCTGCAGGATCTCGAGCCGGTCGCCGACGATGCGCCCGGTCTGCACCTTCAGCTGGCGCACCCGGTTGTCGGCGCCGACGGCGTAGACGTAGCTGAAACCGTCGCGCACCACCGCCGCGGGCTGGGGCACGGTCAGGGCGGGCGAGGCGCCGAGGTCGAATTCGCCGCGGGCGAACATGCCGGCGCGGGCGGTGGCCGCCATCCCGGGCAGCGGCGTGAGGTCGACGTACACCAGCGCGGACCGGGTCAGCGGATCGACCGTGGGGCCGATCATGCGCACCCGTCCGGCCAGCCGCGCGCCGCTGGCGGCGGTGACCTGCGCGGTGGTGCCGGTGGTGATCCGGCCCAGTTCCGACGAAGTGACTTCGGCCCGCCACTCCAGCCGCCCCTGGCGGATCAGGCGGAACAGCTCGGTGCCGGCGCCGACCACCGCGCCGACGGTGGCCAGGCGGGCGGAGATGATGCCGCTGTCGGGCGCATGGACGCTGGTGTGGCGCAGCCGGCTCTGCTGCGCCTCCAGCTGCGCCCGCACGGCGTCGACGCGAGCCCGCGCCGTCTGCTCGCCGGTCAGGTACTGGTTGATCTGGGACGCGCTCAGGGCCCCGGTGCCTTGCAGCGTGCGGGCACGCTCGGCGTTGGCGGCGGCTTCGGCCGCGCCGGCCTGGGCCTCGGCCAGCGCGGCGCGCGCCTGCGCCACGTCGGCCTGCAGCGTGTCGGCGCTCAGGGTCGCCAGCAGCTGGCCCTTGCGCACCCGGTCGCCCACGTTGGCGTGCACCTGCGTCAGCCGCAGTCCCGCGGCTTCGGCGCCGATGCTGGCTTCCTGCCAGGCCATGATGTTGCCGTTGGCCGGCAGTGCCAGCGGCAGGTTGGTCCGCTGCGGCAGGGCGGTGGTCACCGTCAGCGCCGGCCGGACCGTGGCGGCCGGCGGCTCCGGGCGGCGGGCCGAGAAATACCAGGCCAGCAGGCCGATCGCCAGCAGCACCAGCAGGCCGATCACCAGCGGCCTGGGCTGCACTTTCAAACGCGGCATCGCCATCACGATCCTTTCGCGGTCAGCGCGGGCGCGGGGGCGGTCCAGCCGCCACCGGCGGCGCGATAGAGCGCGATCCAGGCCGCCAGTCGCTCCTGCTGCAAGGTGACCAGGGTGGTTTCGGCGGCCAGCGCCGTGCGGCGCGACTCCTCCAGCTCCAGCAGGCTCGCCAGCCCGCTGCCGTAGCGCGCCTGCACGGCCGCGAGCGAGGCGGCGTAGCCCTCGGCCGCGACGCGCGCATCCTCGCCGCGGGCGCGGGCGCTCTCCAGTTGCAGCAGCGCCTCCTCGACTTCGCGCACGGCCTGGCGCACCCGCGCCCGGTACTGGTTCGCCGCGTCGGCATAGCGGGCCTGGGCCGCTTCGGCGTTGGCGGCCCGGCGGCCGCCGTCGAACAGCGGCAGCGTGAGCGCCAGCGGGCCGATCGACCAGGTCTGCAGGTCGGCCGAGACGCCGCCGGCGCGGACGCGGCCGGCGGCGATCGAGCCGCTGAGCGTCAGGCGCGGATAGCGCTGCGCCTGTGCGCTGCCGACCTCGGCGCTGGCCGCGGCGACCTCGCGCTCGGCGCGGTACACGTCCGGCCGCTGGGCGAGCAGTTGCGCGGGCAGCGCCGGCACCGCCGGCAGCGCCTGCGGCGGCGGCTCGCGCCAGCCGCCGGCCAGCCGCTGGCGCAGCCCCGGCTCCGCCAGCCCGGTCAGCGCGACCAGGCCTTTGACTTCGAGCTCGCACTGGGCCCGTTGCTGGGTCAGTCGGCGCCCCGCATCGGCCGCGCTGGCCCGCGCCAGCGCGGCGTCGCCGGGCGCCGTGAAACCGGCCCGCGCGCTCAGTTCGGCCAGCCGCGCCGTTTCGCGGCGCGACTGGGCATCGCGTTCGGCCACGCCATGCTGGCGCTCGCAGCTGCGCAAGGCGAGGTAGCCGTTGGCCGTTTCCGCGGCGACCGCGACCCGGGCCTCGTGCCATCCGGCCTGCGCGCCCTCGAGGCGCGCCTGCGCCGCCCGCTCGGCGTCGCGGTTGGCGCCGAACAGGTCGATCTCCCAGGCGGTTTGCACCCCGGCCTGCACCGTGCTGGCGAGCGGCGCCGGGGGCTGGTTGTTGCCGCGGCTGGCGGCCGCGCTTGCGTCCAGGGCCGGCAGCAGCGCGGCGCCGGCGGCGACCCGGGCGGCCCGCGCCTGCTCGATCCGGGCCTGCGCCGCCGACAGCGTGGGGCTGGCGGCTTGCGCCGCCTCGATCAGTTCGGTGAGCAGCGGATCGCCGAGCCGCTGCCACCAGTCGCGCAGCGCCGCGGCGCTGCCGCCGTGCGGCAGGGGCGCCTGCCACTGGGCCGCCGGCTCCGGCGGCAGCGCCGCCGGCGGGCGCGGCGCGGCGCAGCCGGCCAGCAGGCAGGCGGCGGTGACGGCGAGCAGGACGAAGGCTTTCATGGATGGTTCGCAGGTGGTGCGGCGCCGGCCCGTGCCGGGCGCATGGCGGGCGGGGCCGGCAGCGGCCGCCCGCAAGCCTACCATCGCGCCTGCGCGGCTGTGCCGCCGCGGCCGGCGCTCAGGAGAAGACGGCCGACCAGAGCGCGAGAACGGCGTCGCGCGGCGCCCGCATGTCCTGCGGCGGCAGCTGGGTCGGCTCCTCGTTCAGGCGCGCCCGGTGCTGCACGCGGCGCAGCTCGCGGTAGGCGTCCGCGGCCGCGCGCCCGACGCCGGCCGGCAGCAGCCCGGCTTCCTCGGCGCGCACCAGCAGGGCGATGTTGCCGACGTTGGGAATCAGCTCCCGGTGCACGCCCGACTGCGACAGCACCAGGAACTGCACCGCGAACTCCGCGTCCACCATGCCGCCCGGGCTGTGCTTGACGTCGAAACGATCGGCCTTCACCGGATGCGCCATCCGCACCTTCTCGCGCATCGCGATGATCTCGGCGCGCAGCGCGGCGACGTCGCGCGGCGCGGCGATCACGGCCTCGCGCACCCGGTCGAAGCGCTCGCGCAGGCTCGGGTGCGGCGCCTCGCCGGCGGCGGCGCCGTCCACGGGAGAAGCCATGTCGCCCTCGCCCAGCACGAACCGGGCCCGCGTCATCGCCTGGTGTTCCCAGGTCCAGGCGGTGTTGCTGCCGCGGCGCTGCTGGTAGTTGGCGTAGGCCTCGAAGGTCGTGATCAGCAGGCCGGAGCTGCCGTTGGGCCGCAGCGCCGTGTCGATCTCGTACAGGTCGCCCTCGGCGGTCTTGGTCGACAGCCACGTGATCAGCTTGCGCACGAAGGCGGCGTAGGCTTCGGGGGCGCGCTCGTCGTCGTCCTCGTAGACGAACACGATGTCGAGGTCGCTGCCGTAGCCAAGCTCCTTGCCGCCCAGCTTGCCGTAGCCGATGATCGCGAACCGCGGCGTCGCGCGGTGCCGCTGCTTGAGCCGCTGCCAGCACCAGCGCACCGTCACCCGCAGCACGGCGTCGGCCAGCGCGCTCAATTCGTCGGCGACCTGCTCCACGGTCAATTGCCCCTCGACGTCGCGCGCCAGCGTGCGGAACACTTCCGCATGGTGCGCGCGGCGCAGCAGGTTGAGCAGTTCCTCGTCGTCGTCCTCGCCGGTGTTCTGCAGCGAGCGGCGCCGATGTTCCAGTTCGGTCTCGAAGTCGCGCGCGCCGAAGCGCTCGGCGAACAGCTGGTCGCTGGCCAGCTCGTCGATCACGCCGGGATGCTGCATCAGGTAGCGGGCCGGCCAGCGGGCGGCGCCCAGCAGCCGCAGCAGCCGCTCGTGCACGCCGGGGCGCTCCAGCAGCAGCGCCAGATAGCTCTCGCGGCGCAGCAGCGGGTCGATCCAGTCGGCCATGCGCAGCACCGCCGTCTCGCTGACCTGCCCCTGCTCCAGCCACTGCGCGGTGCGGGCCAGCAGGCGCGCGAGCCGGGTCCGGGCCTCCTCGCGCAGCGCCATCACGCGCGGCTGGCGCTGCCACTGGGCCACGCGTTCCTTCAGCTGTTGCGGCAACTGCTCCTGCAACTGCTCCAGGTCGGGCGCGCGCGCCGGCTCCTTGCCGTTGTTGCAGCCCTTGCACTCCTGCGCGCCGCCCAGCAGCCGGTCGAACTCCTGCGCCACCAGTTCGCGATGGCGATCGAGTTCGTGCAGGAACGGGCAGCAGTCGGCATAGCCCATGGTCCTGGCGATCCAGGTCAGGTCGCCGTCGTCCTGCGGGTTGCAGCACATCGGCAGCACGTGCGTCTGCTGGTCGTCCAGGTACTGGATGCGGTGCTCGACGCGGCGCAGGAACTCGTAGGCCTCGGCCAGCGCCTGGGCGGTGTTCGGCGCCATCAGGCCGGCCGCCGCGACGCGCGGCAGGGCCTGCAGCGTCGGCCGCGTGCGCAGCTCGGGGAACTGGCCGCCGCGCACCACCTGCAGCAGCTGCACGGTGAACTCGATCTCGCGGATGCCGCCGCGCGACAGCTTGACGTCGTTGGCGCGCTCCGGCCGGCCGGCGCTGCGACGGGCGGCGTGTTCGCGGATCTGGCGGTGCAGCCCGCGCAGCGACTCGAACACGGCGTAGTCCAGGTAGCGGCGGAACACGAACGGCAGCACCGGTCCGCGCAGCGCCTGGGCCGAGCCGCGCTCGACGCAGGCGCGCGGCGCGACGACCCGGCTCTTGAGCCAGGCAAAGCGCTCCCACTCGCGGCCCTGCACCTGGAAGTAGTCTTCGAGCGCGTCCAACGACACCGCCGGCGGGCCCGAGTTGCCGTTGGGACGCAGCATCAGGTCGACCCGGAACACGAAGCCGTGCTCGGTGGGAACGCCGATCAGGCCGTAGACGATCTTGACGGCCTGCGTGAAATATTCGTGGTTCGACAGCCGCCCGCGCCCGGCCTCCAGGCCGGCCGTCTCGCCGTCCTGGTCGTACACGTACACCAGGTCGATGTCGCTCGACACATTGAGCTCGCGCGCGCCGAGCTTGCCCATCCCGATGACCCAGAGTTCGGCGCGCCGGCCCTCGGCGCCGAGCGGCGCCCCGTGCTTGGCATCGAGCTCGTCGAAGGCCTGGCGGCAGGCGACGTCGAGCGCGAATTCCGCCAGCCCGGTCATGGCGCGGGTGATCGCCGCGAGCGGCGCCGCCTGGTCGCAGTCGAGCGTCAGCAGCCGTTCGACGACCAGCTGGCGCAGGATGCGCAAGGCAGTGCCGGCGTCGTGGCCGGCCGCCCGCAGCGCGTCGTAGACCTGCGCCATCTCAAAGGGGCCGGGGGTGCCGGCGGGCAGCAGCGCCAGCTCGCCGGCATAGCGGCGGCGGATGCGCGTGGCAAAGCGCGAATGCGCGGACAGCGGCGGTTCGCCGGCGGGCACGCGCGGTGACATTTCGGTGCCCTCAGGCGGTGAACCCGAGCCAGGCTCGAAGGTCATAATTCCTGCCACATCGAAGTTTCCATGTACGACTCGCCGACTCCGTCACGTCCGCTGAAGGCCCTTGCCGCTGTCGCGAAATGGTCGCTGTGGCTGCTCCTCGGGGCATGGCTGGTGCTGGTGCTGGCCTGGGGAGCGCTGCATGGCTGGATTGTGCCGCGTATCGGCGAGCTGCGTCCGCAGCTGGAACTCGAAGCCGGGCGGGTGCTGGGGGTACCCGTTCGCATCGGCAGCATCGCCGCGCGCACCGAGGGCCTGGTGCCGTCCTTCGAGCTCGAAAACGTCGTGCTGCTCGACCCGCAGGGCCGGCCCGCGCTGCGCCTGCCGCGGGTGCTGGCCGCGCTCTCGCCGCGTTCGCTGTGGAACCTCGGCTTCGAACAGCTGCTGATCGAACGGCCCGAGCTGGACATCCGGCGCGCGGCCGACGGCCGGCTGTTCGTCGCCGGCCTGGACTTCTCGCGCGGCCACGACGACGGCCGCGCCGCCGACTGGTTCTTCCGCCAGACCGAATTCGTGATCCGGGAAGGCATCGTGCGCTGGACCGACGAGCGGCGCGGCGCGCCGCCGCTGGCCCTGGCGGGCGTCGACTTCGTGATGCGCAACTCGGCGCGCCGCCACGCGCTGCGGATCGACGCGACGCCGCCGGCCGAATGGGGCGAGCGCTTCACGCTGCGCGGCATCTTCCGGCAGCCGCTGCTGTCGGTGCATGCCGGCCGCTGGCAGGAGTGGGACGGCCAGCTGCACGGCGACTTCGCGCGGGTCGACGTGTCGCAGCTGCGGCGCTACGCCGATTTCGGGGTCGAGGTCGCGGCCGGCCACGGCTCGGTGCGCGCCTGGGCCGACGTGGACCACGGCCAGCTCGCCGGCGGGGTGGCCGACGTGGTGCTGGCCGACGTCAACAGCCGGCTGGCGCCGCAGCTGGCGCCGCTGGCGCTGCAGTACGTCGCCGGCCGGATCGGCGGCAAGCGGTTGGCCGGCGGCTTCGAGTTGCAGACCGAGGGCCTGCAGTTCGAGACGCTGGAGGGCCAGCGCTGGCCCGGCGGCAACCTGTTCGTGCGCTGGACCCAGGCCGAGGGCCGCCAGCCCGCGCGCGGCGAGCTGCGCGCCGACCGGCTGGACCTGCTGGCCCTGAGCCAGATCGCGGCGCGCCTGCCGCTCGGGGATGCGACCCACGCCGCGCTCGCCGCCTATGCGCCGCGCGGCGTGGTGGAGACCATCCAGGCGAGCTGGCAGGGGCCGCTCGACGACCTGCAGCAGTACGCCGCCAAGGGCCGCGCCGCGGGGCTCGAGATCGCGGCCCGTCCGGCGGCGGCGCCGCCCGGCGCGCCGCCGCGCGCCGGCACGCCGGGGGTGCGGGGCGCTTCGCTCGACTTCGACCTCACCCAGTCCGGCGGCAAGGGCAAGCTGGGCATCCGCAAGGGGGCGGTGGAAGTGCCGGGCGTGTTCGAAGACCCGCTGGTGGCGATCGACGAACTGGCCGCGGAGCTGCAGTGGAAGATCAATGGACAGGCCATCGACGCCGCCGTGACCAATCTCAGGTTCGCCAATGCCGATGCCCAGGGCGAAGGGCGCGCCACTTGGCGCACCGCGGAGCCGGCCGCGGGCCGCTTCCCCGGCGTGCTGGACCTGCAGGCCAGCCTCAGCCGCGCCAACGGCGCGCGGGTGCACCGCTATCTGCCGCTGGGCGTGCCCAAGACGGCGCGCGACTACGTGCGCGAGGCGGTGGTGCAGGGCACCGCCACCGGAGCGAAGTTCCGGGTCAAGGGCAACCTGCGCGACTTCCCGTTCGCCGATCCGAAGCTCGGCGAGTTCAAGGTCACCGCCGACGTGCGCGACGTCACGTATGCCTACGTGCCGCGCAGCGTCAACCGCAACGGGGCGCTGCCCTGGCCGGCCTTCACCCAGTTGAGCGGCGAGCTGGTGTTCGAAGGCAACGGGCTGCAGGTCAAGGGCGCGAGCGGCCGCATCGCCGGGGCGCCCGCCCTGCAGTTCAAGGCCGACGCCCGCATCCCGGACCTGCGCACCACCACCGTGAGCGTGACCGGCGACATCCGCGGCCCGCTGACCCAGGCGCTGGGGGTGGTGACGACGTCGCCGATCGCCAGCTTCACCTCGCACGCGCTGGACCGCGCCACCGCCACCGGCAATGCCGAGGTCAAGCTCAACCTGGTGCTGCCGATCGCGAAGATCGAGCAGTCCAAGGTGCAGGGCAGCGTCACCCTGGCCGCCAACGACCTGCAGATCACGCCCGACAGCCCCGTGCTGGCGCGCGCCCGCGGGGTCGTCACTTTCAGCGAAACCGGGTTTGCGCTTGCCGGCGCGCAGGCCCGGGCGCTCGGCGGCGAGGTGCGGCTGGAGGGCGGCAGCCGCGGCCAGCCCGGCGTCGCGCTGCCGGCCAACGCCGATGCCACGATCCTGCTGCGCGCGCAGGGCACGGCGAGCGCCGACGGCCTGCGCCTGGCCAAGGAGCTGGGATTCGTGTCGCGCCTGGCGCGCGACGCCAGCGGCGCCGCCGCCTACCAGCTGCTGCTGGCGTTCCGCCGCGGCGTTCCGGAGATCACGCTGACGAGCAACCTGCAGGGGCTGGCGCTGAACCTGCCGCCGCCCCTGAACAAGGCGGCCGATGCCGCGCTGCCGCTGCGCTACGAGAACGTGCTGGTGCGCGACGGCGCGGCGGCGCCCAAGGCCGACCAGATCGCCGTGGAGGTGGGCCGTCTGGCGTCGATCGTGTACGTGCGCGACCTGTCCGCCGGCGAGCCGCGCGTGGTCCGCGGCGCGATCGGGGTCGGACTCGCCGCCGGCGAGGCGGCGCCGCTCGGCGAGCAGGGCGTGGCGGCCAACATCAACTTCGCGACGCTCAACCTCGATGCCTGGCAGGGGGTGCTGAGCCGCGCCGCCGGCGATGGCGCCGCCGCTTCGCCGGCCCGGCCGGCCGCGGCCGGCGCCGCGCCCGCCGCCGGCTACCTGCCGACGACCATGGCGGTGCGGGCCCGCGAATTGACGATGGCCGGCCGCACGCTGCACGACGTGGTGGTCGGCGGCTCGCGCGACGGCCAGCTCTGGCGCGCCAACGTCGACGCGCGCGAACTGAACGGCTTCGTCGAATACCGCCAGCCTTCCGGCGCCGGGGCGGGCCGGCTGTACGCGCGGCTGGCGCGGCTGGCCGTCGCCGCGGCCGCCGCGTCGGAGGTGGAGAGCCTGCTGGACCAGCAGCCGGAAACCCTGCCGGCGCTGGACATCGTGGTCGACGACTTCGAGCTCAAGGGCAAGAAGCTGGGCCATCTCGAGATCGACGCGGTCAACCGCGGCCCGGGCGTGGTCGCCCGCGAAGGCGGGGTGCGCGAGTGGCGCCTGAACAAGCTGCGGATCGCCGTGCCCGAGGCCGAGTTCAGCGCCACCGGCAACTGGGCCGCGTTGAACGCCCAGGCCGCGGCGCCGGGCGGCCCGCGTCCGGCGCGCCCTGCCGGCGAGCGGCGGCGCACGGTGATGAACTTCAAGCTCGAGATCGCCGACGCCGGGCAGCTGCTGGCCCGCTTCGGCATGAAGGACATCGTGCGGCGCGGGCGCGGCCGCATGGACGGGCAGGTGGCCTGGCTCGGCTCGCCGCTGTCGCTCGACTACCCGTCGCTCAACGGCGGCTTCTTCATCAACGTCGAGTCCGGGCAGTTCCTCAAGGCCGATCCCGGGCTGGCCAAGCTGCTGGGCGTGCTGAGCCTGCAGTCGCTGCCGCGGCGGCTCGCGCTCGACTTCCGCGACGTCTTCACCGAGGGCTTCGCCTTCGATTTCGTGCGCGGCGACATCACCATCGAGCAAGGCATAGCGGCCACCAACAATCTGCAGATGAAGGGCGTGAACGCGGCCGTGCTGATGGAGGGGCGGGCCGACATCGCCCGCGAGACCCAGGACATCAAGGTCGTGGTGGTGCCCGAAATCAACGCCGGCACGGCCTCGCTGGTGGCGACAATGATCAATCCGGCGATCGGCCTCGGCAGCTTCCTGGCCCAGCTCTTTCTGCGGCAGCCGCTGATCCGGGCGGCCACCCAGGAATTCCATGTCGACGGCACCTGGGCCGATCCGCGGGTGACGCGCGTCGGGCGCGGGGCCGCGGCGCCGGAGGCGGGCGGGGCGGCGCGGGGCCGCAGCGAGGCGGCGCGCGAATCCGGCGCCGGAAGGACGAATTGAGATGAAAGCAGCGGCGATCCAGATGGTGTCGGGGCAGTCGGTGGCGGCGAACCTCGAGGCCGCGGGCAGCCTCGTTCGCGAGGCCGCGGCGGCCGGCGCCGAACTGGTCGTGCTGCCGGAGTACTTCTGCCTGATGGGACGTCGCGACACCGACAAGCTGGCGGTGCGCGAGCCGGACGGCCGCGGCGCGATCCAGGATTTCCTGGCCGGCACGGCGCGCGACTGCGGCGTGTGGCTGGTGGGCGGCACGCTGCCGCTGGCGGCCGCCGACGAAGCCCACGTGCGCAATACCTCGCTGGTGTTCTCGCCCGCCGGCGAGCGCGTCGCGCGCTATGACAAGGTCCATCTGTTCACGTTCGAGCACGGCCGCGAGCGCTACGACGAATCGCGGGTGATCGAAGCCGGCCGTGAGCCGGTGGCGGTCACCGTGCGCGACCGCGCCGGGCGCGACTGGCGCATCGGGCTGTCGGTCTGCTACGACCTGCGTTTTCCGGAGCTGTATCGGAGGCTCGATGCCGACGTGTTGCTGGTGCCGAGCGCCTTCACCTGGGTCACCGGGCAAGCGCACTGGGAGCTGCTGCTGCGGGCCCGGGCCGTGGAGAACCTCGCGTACGTGGTCGCGCCGGCCCAGGGCGGCGCCCACGAGAACGGCCGCCGCACCTGGGGCCACAGCATGGTGGTGGACCCCTGGGGCCAGCTGCTCGCGCAGCGCGAGGAAGGGCCGGGGGTGGTGCTTGCCGACCTCGATCCGGCGCGGCTGGAAGGCGTGCGGGCCCAGCTGCCGGCCCTGGAGCACCGCGTCCTATGAGCGAGCTGGCCAGCGGCGCCGCCGCCGTCCGCCGCGGACCGCCGCTGATGCGTTGGTCGCTGTGGGCGCTGCTGTTCGCGCTGGTGGCGGCGCTGCTGGTCACCCTGGTGTGGCTGGCCGGCCGCTACGAGGCGAGCCAGGTCCAGAACAAGCTGGAACGCGACACCGGCGATGCGCTCAGCGACATCCGCTCCGCACTCAACCGCAACGTGCAGCTGCTGCAGGCGCTGCAGTCCACCAACAGCGACCGCCGCGCCTGGGCCCGCGAAGCGGCGGGGCTGCTGCTCGAACACCCGGAGTGGGTGCGGATCGAATGGCGCGACAGCGCGCTGATGACGGTGGCCGCCACCGACTCGCCGTTTCGCGCCTCGCCGTTCGAGCGCATGGGACGGGCCAGTTCGCATGCCGACGTGGCGCTGGCCTGCGCCAACGCGCGCCGCGTCAGCGGCCCCGCCTACTCGGGCAGCTATTTCCTGCCGCAGCTGGACGGCATGGGCATCGAGGTGATGGAGCTGTGCCTGCCGCACATGACCGCCGGCCAGCTGACCGGCTACGTCATCGCGACCTATTCGCTGAGCGACGTGCTGGCGACGCTGGTCGGGCCCCAGCTGATGCGCAGCCAGGAAGTCTCGTTCACCGAGGCCGACGGCACCCGGCTCGCGCTGCACGGGGTCGCGCGGCGCGGCCGCCGCGTATTCACCGCGCAGCAGCTGCTGGACCTGCCGGGCAACACGATCGTGCTGCGGATGGACAGCTGGCGCGGCGCGCCCGACCTGTTCCCCAACGTGCTGACGGCGCTGGTCACGGCGATGTCGATCGCGCTGGTCGCGGTGCTGGTGATGCTGGGCAAGGACATGCGGCGGCGCTTTCGCGCCGAGCAGGACCTGGCCGACGCGCTGGCGTTCCGCAAGGCGATGGAGGACTCGCTGGTGACCGGCCTGCGGGCCCGCGACCTGCAGGGCCGCATCACCTACGTCAACCCGGCGTTCTGCGAGATGGTGGGGTTCGCGCCGGACGAGCTGCTCGGGCACTCCAATCCGGCGCCGTACTGGCCGCCGGAACTGGTCGACGAATACAGCAAGCGGCAGGAGATCCGCCTGGCCGGCCAGCTGACGCCGCCGCGCGAAGGCTACGAGTCGGTGTTCATGCGCAAGGACGGTTCGCGCTTTCCGGTGCTGATCATCGAGGCGCCGCTGATCAATGCGCACGGCGTGCAGACCGGCTGGATGAGCGCGTTCCTGGACATCAGCGAGCAGCGCCGGATCGAGGAGCTCTCGCGGGCCAGCCAGGAGCGCCTGCAGGCGACGGCGCGGCTGGCGACGGTGGGGGAGATGGCGTCCCTGCTCAGCCACGAACTGAACCAGCCGCTGGCCGCCATCTCGAGCTATGCCAGCGGCTCGATCAACCTGCTGAAGATGCACGCGGCGAGCGCAGCCGGCTCGCCGGCGGTCGCCGACATCGAAGTGGCGATGCGGCGCATTGCCGAGCAGGCCGAGCGGGCCGGCAAGGTGATCAAGAGCGTGCACGACTTCGTGCGCCGCAGCGACAAGGAGCGCGAACCGGTGGCGCCGCGGGACCTGCTGGACGCGGTCATGCCGCTGGTCAGCCTGCAGGCCCGCAAGCTCGGCGTGCGCGTGCACGTGCACATGAAGCCGGGACTGGCGCCGGTGCTGTGCGACCGCACGATGGTCGAGCAGGTGCTGCTCAATCTGGCCCGCAACGCGATGCAGGCGATGGACGAAGCCGGGGTGCTGGCGCCATCGCTGGTGTTCGAGGTGCGCAAGGCCGGCGTCGGCGTCAGCGCCGGTCCGGCCACCATCGACTGGCTCGAATTCGCGGTGATCGACGTCGGCCCCGGCATCGCTGCCGAAGTGCAGGCCCGGCTGTTCACGCCGTTCTTCACCACCAAGAGCGAAGGCATGGGACTGGGCCTGAGCCTGTGCCGGACCGTGGTCGAACAGCACGGCGGGTTTCTCGCCTACGAGCCGAACCGTCCGCGCGGTACCATCTTCCGGTTCACCCTGCCCCAGGCGCCGGGGCTGGCGGCGCTGCCGCCGCCTGCCGCTGCCGTTGTGAATTGATGCAGCCCGCCTCGAACGCCACCGTATTCATCGTCGACGACGACGCCAGCGTGCGCGAGGCCCTGGCGTGGCTGCTGCGCTCGCGCCATCTGCTGGGCGAGGGCTACGAAGGCGCCGAGGAGTTCGATGCCATGCTGGAAGCCGGCTGGGCGCCGACCCAGCCGTGCTGCCTGCTGCTGGACGTGCGCATGCCCGGCATGAGCGGCCTGGCGCTGTTCGACAAGCTGGTCGAACGCGGCCTGGTGGAGGTCATGCCGGTCATCTTCCTCAGCGGACACGCCGACGTGCCCACCGCGGTGACCATGGTCAAGCGCGGCGCCTTCGATTTTTGCGAGAAGCCGTTTTCGGACAACGCCCTGGTGGACCGGGTGGAGCAGGCGATCCGGCGCTCGCAGGAGGTGCTGCAGGCGCGCCAGGAGCGGCAGCGGCTGCAGGCGCGCCTGACCGAACTGACCGACCGCGAGCGCGACGTGATGCGGCTGGTGGTCGAGGGCCTTCCCAACAAGCTGATCGCGGACCAGCTCGACATCAGCGTGCGGACGGTGGAAGTGCACCGGGCGCGGGTGTTCGACAAGATGGAAGTGAAGTCCGCGGTCGAGCTCGCCAACATGCTGCGGCGGCTCTGATGACTCAGCGCCCGGGTTCGTCCCGGTTCGGCGGCTCGCCCTTCTTGCGGCCGGCGAACATGGTCCACCAGACGATCAACAACAGCAGTCCGAGGGCGAGCAGCGCCTCGGCGAGGATCAGCAGCATGAACGGTTTCCTTGGAGCAGCGCGCGGATGGTTGCCGCTCGCGCTGATTGTAGGAACGATCGCGGGCTGCAGCAGCGTGCCCCTGCCGCCGGCGTCGCCGCCCGCAGCTGCCGTCGTCGTTCCCGAGGCGCCGGCGGCGCCCGCCGCACCGGCCCTGACCCAGGGCCGCAGCCGCTGGGTGCCGGTGGCCTGGTCGGAGCTGCCCGGTTTCGCCGAGGACCAGCTGCACGAGGCGTGGAACGCCTGGACCCGCAGCTGCGAGCGGCCGCCCGCGGCGTTCGCGCCGCTGTGCCCGCAGGTGCGCCGGCTCATGCTCGGTTCGGCCCAGGAGCAGCGGGAGTGGATGATGCAGCGGCTGCAGCCGTACCGCGTCGAGCCGCTGCAAGGCGCGTCCGAGGGCCTGCTGACCGGCTATTACGAGCCGGAGCTGGTCGCCAGCCGGCTGCCGACGGCCAGCCACCGGGTGCCGCTGTACCGGCCGCCGGCGACGCTGGCCAGCCGCCGGCCCTGGTACACGCGGCAGGAGATCGACACCCTGCCCGAGGCACTGGCGGCGCTGCGCGGGCGCGAGATCGGCTACCTCGAGGACCCGGTCGATGCGCTGGTGCTGCAGATCCAGGGCTCGGGCCGGGTCCGGATCAGCGAGCCGGACGGCTCGCAGCGGCTGGTGCGGCTGGCCTTCGCCGGCAGCAACGAGCAGCCGTACCGCAGCGTCGGCGGCTGGCTGCTGCAGCAAGGCGCGCTGCGCGACGCCTCGTGGCCCGGCATCCGGGCCTGGGTGGCGCAGAACCCGCAGCGGGTCCAGGAAATGCTCTGGAGCAATCCGCGCACCGTGTTCTTCCGGGAGGAACCGCTGTCGGCGCTGGACGCGGCGTTCGGGCCGCGCGGTGCGCAGGGCGTGCCGCTCACCCCGGGCCGCTCGATCGCGGTGGACCGCGAGAGCATCCCCTACGGCACGCCGGTCTGGCTCGCCTCGACCGGACCGCTGGTCGAGTTGCAGCGGCTGGTGCTGGCGCAGGACACCGGCAGCGCCATCGTCGGGGCGGTGCGGGCGGACTATTTCACGGGCTGGGGCCAGGCCGCCGGCGAGCTGGCCGGCCGGCTCAAGCAGCCGCTGCGGCTGTGGGCGCTGTGGCCGAAGTGAATCGCCCCACGGCGGGCCGCGCCAGCCGCACAATCCGCGCATGACAAGAAGCGCCAGCCACGCCCCCACTTCCCGTACGCTGCCCGGTGCGCTCGCCGCCGCAGCGCTGCTCGCCGCCTGCGCCACCGCGCCCCTGCCGCCGGCCTCGCCCGGCGCGCCGGGTCCGGCGACCGGCGCCGCACCCGAGGCGGCAGCCCCGCCGCAGCGCTTCCGCTGCGACCAGGGCATCGAGTTCACCGCCCGGTACGGGCCGGACTCGGTGGCCATCGAGGCCGGCGCGCGCGGCCGCGAGGTGCTGCTGCGCGATGCCGGCGGCGTCACACCGCAGCAGACGGTCTACAGCAACGACCGGCTGCGGGCCGAGTTCGGGCTCGGGGCGAGCGGCGCCGAAGCGATCCTGCGCTACGCCGAGCCGGCCCTGGTGGCCCATTGCACGCGGCAGTAGACGCGCCTTTTGAACCTTCGTTGCAATGCCGCTGGCGCGACAACCCCGCGGCAGACTTCCCGTGCCCGCGGGCATACACTGTGCAGCCACCCTGACGCCCAACGGCCGCCGCGGCCCGGCGCGCGGTCCCGCACGGCGCACGATCTGGAGACAAGCAATCGATGAACGCTCCATTGCCTGAACACATCCGCAAGGCCCTCGAGACGGTCACGCTGGACGACAAATACTCGCTGGACTACGGCCGCGCCTTCATGAGCGGCGTGCAGGCGCTGGTGAAGCTGCCGATGCTGCAGCGCCAGCGCGACGCCCGCGCCGGCAAGAACACGGCCGGCTTCATCAGCGGCTACCGCGGCTCGCCGCTCGGCGGCTACGACCAGGCCCTGTGGAAGGCGGACCCCTATCTGAAGGCGCAGAACATCGTGTTCCAGCCCGGGGTCAACGAGGAGCTGGCCGCCACGGCGCTGTGGGGCACGCAGCAACTGGGCTTCACCCCGCCGGCCACCCACAGGTTCGACGGCGTGTTCGGCATCTGGTACGGCAAGGGCCCCGGCGTCGACCGCTCGGGCGACGTCTTCAAGCACGCCAACCTCGCCGGCACGACGCCCTGGGGCGGCGTGATCGCCGTCGCCGGCGACGACCACGTGGCCAAGAGTTCGACCGCCGCCCACCAGAGCGACCACATCTTCAAGGCCTGCGGCCTGCCGGTGTTCTTTCCGGCCTCGGTGCAGGAAATCCTCGACCTCGGCATCCATGCGTTCGCCCTGAGCCGCTACGCCAGCGTGTGGGCCGGCATGAAGACGATCCAGGAGATCGTGGAGTCGGCGGCGACGGCCATGATCGATCCGGAGCGGGTGGAGATCCGCCTGCCGACCGATTTCGAGATGCCGCCCGGCGGCCTGCACATCCGCTGGCCGGACGCGCCGCTGGACCAGGAGGCGCGCCTGTTCGAGCACAAGTGGTACGCGGCGCTGGCGTACATCCGCGCCAACCGCCTGAACTACAACGTCATCGAGGGGCCGAACGACCGGTTCGGCATCATGGCCAGCGGCAAGGCCTACAACGACACGCGCCAGGCCCTGCTCGACCTGGGGCTGGACGATGCGACCTGCCGCCAGCTTGGCATCCGCCTGCACAAGGTCGGGGTGGTCTGGCCGCTGGAGGCCCAGGGCACGCACGACTTCGCCCGCGGCCTGCGCGAGATCCTGGTGGTGGAGGAAAAGCGCCAGATGATCGAGTACCAGGTCAAGGAGCAGCTGTACGACTGGCGCGACGACGCGCGCCCGAACGTCGTCGGCAAGTTCCGCGACGGCGCCGGCCATTCCGGCGGCGAGTGGTCGCTGGCCAATCCGGCCACCAACACGCTGTTGCGGGCGAACGCCGAGCTGTCGCCGCCCCAGATCGCGCGCGCGATCGCCGAGCGGCTGCGCAAGCTGGGCGTGGACGGCGACCTGCGCGCCCGCATGGACGCCCAGCTGGCGCTCCTCGAAGCGAAGGAACGCTCGATGCAGGTGCTGGAGGTGAAGTCGGACCGGATGCCGTGGTTCTGCTCCGGCTGCCCGCACAACACCTCCACCGTGGTGCCCGAGGGCTCGCGCGCCATGGCCGGCATCGGCTGCCACTTCATGGCCGTCTGGATGGACCGCGCCACCGTCGGCTTCACCCAGATGGGCGGGGAGGGCGTGCCCTGGGTCGGCCAGCAGCCGTTCTCGACCGAGCAGCACGTGTTCGCCAACATCGGCGACGGCACGTACTTCCACAGCGGCCTGCTGGCGATCCGCCAGTCGGTGGCCGCCGGCGTGAACATCACCTACAAGATCCTCTACAACGACGCCGTCGCCATGACCGGCGGCCAGCAGGTGGGCGAGCGGCCCGAGGGCCACTCGGTGCTGCAGATCGCGCAGAGCCTGATCGCCGAGGGCGTCAACCGCCTGCTGGTGGTGACCGACCAGCCCGAGAAGTACGCCGATGCCAGGCTGCCGCCCGGCGTCGAGGTGCGGCACCGCGACGAGCTCGATCGCACCCAGCGCGAACTGCGCGAGGTCAAGGGCTGCACCGCGATCATCTACGACCAGACCTGCGCCACCGAGAAGCGGCGCCGCCGCAAGCGCGGCACCATGGTCGATCCGGCGCTGCGGGTGGTCATCAACGACCTCGTGTGCGAAGGCTGCGGCGATTGCAGCGCCAAGAGCAACTGCCTGTCGGTGGAGCCGCTGGAGACCGAATTCGGCCGCAAGCGCGCGATCAACCAGAGCACCTGCAACAAGGACACCAGCTGCCTGAAGGGCTTTTGCCCCAGCTTCGTCACCGTCGAAGGCGGCCAGCTGAAGAAGAAGGCCAAGGGCAAGGTGCTGTCGCCGGCCGAACTCGGACCGGTGCCGGAGCCGGCCCTGCCGGCCATCGACGGCGCCTACGGCATCGTGGTGGCGGGCGTGGGCGGCACCGGGGTCATCACCATCGGCCAGCTGCTCGGGATGGCCGGGCACATCGAAGGCAAGGGCATCGTCACCCAGGACTCGGCCGGGCTGGCGCAAAAGGGCGGCGCGACCTGGAGCCACGTCCTGATCGGCGAACGGCAGGACGACATCCGCACCACCCGCGTCAGCATGGCCGCGGCCGATCTCATCATCGGCTGCGACCCGATCGTCACCGCCGGCAAGGAAACCGTGCTGCGCATGCGCGAAGGCCGCACCCGCGTCGCGCTCAACTCCCACAGCACGCCCACCGCCGCCTTCGTCAAGGACGGCAGCTGGCGCAATCCGGCGCAGGCCTGCGCGGCGGAGATCGGCAAGGCCATCGGGCCGGCGGCGGTCCGCTCGTTCAACACCGACCAGGCGGCGACCAGGCTGATGGGCGACAGCATCTACACCAACCCGATGCTGCTCGGCTATGCCTGGCAGCAGGGGCTGATCCCGTTGGGCCGCGAATCGATCCTGCGCGCCATCGAGTTGAACGGCGTGGCGGTGGAGAACAACAAGACCGCATTCGAGTGGGGCCGGCAGGCGGCCCACGATCCGGCCGCCGTCGAGGCGCTGCTGACGCCGGCGCAGGTGATCGAACTGCGCCAGCGCGAAACGCTGGACGGCATCGTCGCGCGCCGGGTCGAGTTCCTCACCGCCTACCAGAACGCCGGCTATGCCGGCAGCTACCGCGACTTCGTCGAGCGGGTGCGCGCGGCGGAGGCGCCGCTCGGGCGCACCAGCCTCAGCGAGGCGGTGGCGCGCGGGCTGTTCAAGCTGATGGCGTACAAGGACGAATACGAGGTGGCGCGGCTGCACGCGGCCAGCGGCTTCCACGAGAAGATCGCCGCCATGTTCGAGGGCGAGTACCAGGTCCACTACCACCTGGCGCCGCCGCTGATCGCCAAGCGCAACGAAAAGGGCGAGCTGCAGAAGAGGAAGTACGGCCCGGCGATGCTCGGCGCGTTCCGGGTGCTGGCCCGCCTGAAGGGGCTGCGCGGCACGCCGCTGGACATCTTCGGCCGCACCGAGGAGCGCCGCACCGAGCGGGCGCTGATCGGCGAGTACCGCGCCAGCATCGAGCAGGTGCTGGCGGGCCTGAACGCCGGCAACCATGCGCTGGCGACCGAGATCGCCCGCATTCCGGAGCAGATCAAGGGCTTCGGCCACGTCAAGGCGCGCCACCTGGCCGCCGCGCGCGGGCAGTGGGCCCAGCTGATGCGCCAGTGGCCGCAGCCGGAGGCCGCCCGGCAGGCGGCCTGAGCCGCGCACCGGCGGCCGGCCCGGGGACGGCCGCCGGGTGCCGGGACATACAATCACCTGTTTGCCGCCGCGCGCCGCGCCGGCGGCTCGCCCGTGCCGATTCCGACCCCTCTTTGTGGAGCTGCCAACCGTGTTCATTTCTACCGCCTATGCCCAAACCGCCGGAGGCGACATGCAGTCTTCCCTGATGAGCATGCTGCCCCTGGTGCTCATGTTCGTGGTGCTGTACTTCGTCATGATCCGGCCGCAGATGAAGCGGCAGAAGGAGCACCGGTCGATGATCGACGCGCTGGCCAAGGGCGACGAGGTCGCGACCGCCGGCGGCCTGCTGGGCAAGGTCACCAGGATCGGTGACGTCTACCTGGGCATCGAGATCGCCAACGGCGTCGAGGTGCAGGTGCAGCGCACCGCCGTGGTCCAGGTGCTCCCCAAGGGCAGTATCAAGTAAGGCGGGAACGCGGGTGCCGCGCACCACGCGTCCCTTGCCAATTCCGGTGAGTGATCAGGCATGAACCGTTACCCGGTCTGGAAGTACGCGATCATCGTGATCGCGTTGCTCGTGGGCGCGATCTACACGCTGCCCAATTTCTTCGGCGAGGCGCCCGCCGTGCAGGTGTCGTCGGCCAAGGCCACCGTGAAGGTGGACAGCGCCACGCGCACCCGGGTCGAGCAGGCCCTGGCCGCCGCCGGCATCCGGCCGGAGGCGATCACGCTCGATCCGAACTCGGTCAAGGTGCGCCTGGACAGCACCGACGCCCAGCTCAAGGCCAAGGACGCGATCCAGAAGGCGCTGATCCCGGATCCGGGCGACCCGACCTACATCGTCGCCCTGAACCTGCTGTCGGGATCGCCGCAGTGGCTCACCGCGCTGCACGCGTTTCCGATGTACCTGGGGCTGGACCTGCGCGGCGGCGTGCACTTCATGCTGCAGGTCGACATGCAGGCGGCGCTCACCAAGAAGGCGGAGTCGCTGGCCGGTGACCTGCGCAGCATGCTGCGCGAGAAGAACATCCGCCACGGCGGCATCACGCGCAACGGCCAGACCGTGGAGGTCCGCCTGCGCGACCAGCAGATGCTGCAGCAGACGCGCGCCCTGGTCGCCGACCAGTTTCCCGACCTGCAGGTGGCCGAAGCCGCCGAAGGCAGCGAGTTCAAGCTGACGGCGACCATCAAGCCGGAGGCGGCGCGCAAGGTGCAGGAGCAGGCGCTGCGGCAGAACATGGTGACGCTGCACAACCGCATCAACGAGCTCGGGGTGGCGGAACCGGTGATCCAGCAGCAGGGCCTGGACCGCATCGTGGTGCAGCTCCCCGGCGTGCAGGACACCGCCAAGGCCAAGGACATCCTGGGTCGCACCGCGACCCTCGAGGTCCGCATGGTCGACGAGAGCGCCGAGGCGCGCGCGGCCGAAGTCGGCACCGGCCCGGTCCCGTTCGGCGACGAGAAGTACATGGAGCGCAGCGGCCAGGCCGTGGTGGTCCGCAAGCAGGTGATCCTCACCGGCGACAACCTGACCGACGCCCAGCCCGGCTTCGACAACCAGACCCAGGAGGCGGCGGTACACCTGACGCTGGACGCCAAGGGCGCCCGCATCTTCAAGGACATCACGCGCGAGAACGTCGGCAAGCGCATGGCGATCCTGCTGTTCGAGAAGGGCAAGGGCGAAGTGGTGACGGCGCCGGTGATCCGCAGCGAGATCGCCGGCGGCCGGGTCCAGATCTCGGGCCGCATGACGACCGTGGAGGCCAACGACACCGCGCTGCTGCTGCGCGCCGGCTCGCTGGCCGCGCCGATGGAAATCATCGAGGAATACACGATCGGCCCGACGCTGGGCAAGGACAACATCACCAAGGGCTTCCACAGCGTCGCCTGGGGCTTCGCGGTGATCTGCGCCTTCATGACGGTCTACTACATGCTGTTCGGGCTGTTCTCGGCGCTGGCGCTGGGCGTGAACCTGCTGCTGCTGGTGGCGGTGCTGTCGATGCTGCAGGCGACCCTGACGCTGCCCGGCATGGCGGCGATGGCGCTGGCGCTGGGCATGGCGATCGACTCCAACGTGCTGATCAACGAGCGGGTGCGCGAGGAACTGCGCAACGGCGCGTCGGCGCAGGCGGCGATCACGGCCGGCTACGAGCGCGCCTGGAGCACCATCTTCGACTCGAACATCACCACCCTGATCGCCGGCCTGGCCCTGCTGGCCTTCGGCTCCGGGCCGGTGCGCGGGTTTGCCGTGGTGCACTGCATCGGCATCCTGACCTCGATGTTCTCCGCGGTCTTCTTCTCGCGCGGCCTGGTCAATCTCTGGTACGGCCGCAAGAAGAAGCTCAAGACCGTGTCGA
The DNA here is from genome assembly GCF_035554825.1 of Ramlibacter sp. Lineage (GTDB taxonomy): Bacteria > Pseudomonadota > Gammaproteobacteria > Burkholderiales > Burkholderiaceae_C > Ramlibacter. The sequence continues at coordinate 27,975 of NZ_DATMHS010000148.1, forward strand.
TCGGGACGGTATGGCGTCCACCGGCGGATGCGGCTATAACCAAAGCCGAGTAAGCAAACGGATGCTTGGGACCGCCTGTCCGCCGCCCTTCGGGGGACACGGCCGGGTGGTCCGGGCGAACAGACGTGGAGCCTGGCGCGGCGGCGCCGCATGCGAACCCTCGCATGCCCTGCCGCCGCAGCTGCGGCTACAAGAAGGAAGAGCGTGGGTTTTTCGGCCCGGGCGACAGGCGCGACAGCGCCTCTGAGCCCCCGCTGAACCGCCTCGCGCAGCAAGAGGACGAGCGTGGAGTTTTTCAAGATCCGGCGGGACATCCCGTTCATGGAGAACGCGTTGATCTTCAACGTGGTCTCGTTCATTACCTTTGCCGCCGCGGTGTTCTTCCTGGTCACCCGCGGCCTGCATCTCTCGGTCGAATTCACGGGCGGCACCGTGATGGAGCTGGCCTACTCGCAGCCGGCCGACGTCGAGAAGGTCCGCCAGAGCGTGTCGACGCTGGGGTTTGCCGACGTGCAGGTGCAGAACTTCGGCACCTCCCGCGACGTCCTGATCCGCCTGCCGGCGCAAAAAGGTGTGAGTTCGGCGCAACAAAGCGAGAAGGTGCTGGGCGCCTTGCGCGCCCAGGATCCCGCCGTGACGCTGCGCCGCACCGAGTTCGTCGGGCCGCAGGTGGGCGAGGAGCTGGCCACCGACGGCCTGAAGGCCCTCGCCATGGTGGTGGCCGGCATCATGATCTACCTGGCCTTCCGCTTCGAATGGAAGTTCGCGGTGGCGGCGATCATCGCGAACCTGCATGACGTGGTGATCATCCTGGGCTTCTTCGCCTTCTTCCAGTGGGAGTTCTCGCTGGCGGTGCTGGCGGCGGTGCTCGCCGTGCTGGGCTATTCCGTCAACGAATCGGTGGTGATCTTCGACCGGATCCGGGAGAACTTCCGGCGCTATCGCAAGATGACCACCATCCAGATCATCGACAACGCGATCACCTCGACGATCAGCCGCACCATCATCACCCACGGCTCGACCCAGATGATGGTGCTGTCGATGCTGCTGTTCGGGGGCCCGACCCTGCACTATTTCGCGCTGGCGCTGACCATCGGCATCCTGTTCGGCATCTATTCGTCGGTCTTCGTCGCGGCGGCCATCGCCATGTGGCTGGGCATCAAGCGCGAGGACCTGGTCAAGTCCGCCGGCCGCAAGGAAGAGGATCCCGACGACCCGAACGCGGGCGCCACCGTGTAGGGGCCGTCCGTGAGCACGCAGCGACCCACCCGCGAATCGGCCGCCGGCCTGGCCCGCCGGGTGCGCGAGCAATTCGTGGCGCAGGCCGAGGCGGGGCTCGCACCGCTGTACGACGCGATCAGGTCGCGGCTCGGGGAACTGGCCGAGAGCAGCGTCAACGTGCGCGAGATGTACGAGCTGCGCGACGCGATGGTGGAGGTCGAGCAGAAGGGCCGCGACTGGGTACGCGGCACCGGCACCGCCTGGCGCCAGGCGGTCGTCCCGCCGGCGGCGGCGCCCGGCCGGGCGCAGTTGCAGTCCGCCACCCTCGAGCTGATCGGCGACGACGTCGTCGAACGCAAGATCGTCTCCTCGCGGCTGGCACTGGCGATTCGCGAGCACGCGTCCTGGGAACTCAACGACCTGCGCGTTCGCATGCAGCATCTTGAGGGCGGCGATGCCCTCGAGGGCAGCGACGTGCTGCGCCCGGAAGCGCTGACCCAGATGATGGTCGAGCAATGGGAAAAGGCCGCCCTGAGCCGCGAGATCTGGACCCTGGTGCACGACGTCGTGCAGCGCGCGCTGGCAGAGCAGATGCCGAAGGCCTACCGCGCGGCCAACGAGCACCTGATTGCCAAGGGCGTGCTGCGCGACATCGACCTGAGCGCCCGGGTCAAGCGCAGCGCCGCGCCGCGGCGGCCGCCGGCGCCCGGCGGCGCGTTCGACGCCGAAAGCACGCCCGAGGACGGCGGCCAGTGGGCCGACGGGCACCAGGACGGCGGCTACCAGGGCGACGGCCCCCAAGGCGGTGGTTATCAGGGCGGTGGTTACCAGGGCGGTAGCTATCAGGGCGCTGGCTCCGCGGGCGGCGTCCCCGGGGGCGGGCCGCAGGGCGGCCGCCATCAGGGGGGCCACCAAGGCGGCTTCGCCGAGGGTGCCCTGGGCGGCGGCCAGCAGGCGGGCAGCGACGAAGGCGGCTACGGCGGGCCAGTGCCCGGCGGCTACCGCAGTGGCGGCTGGGCGCGGGGCCCGCAAGGCGGCTATGGACCGGGCGTTGGCCTCGAGCCGGGCGAGGGGCCGGGCGGTCCGCGAAGCCAGGGGGTCGCGGACGAAACCCGCCTCATGACCTCGCGACCGGCGCTCGGCCGCCATGCCGCGGGCGCCGGCGCGGCGCGGCGCGCCACCGGTGTCCTGGGCCAGCTGAAGCGGTTCCTGCGCGACCGCGTCGCGGGCTTCGACGGCGCTCCGCTCAGCCAGCCCTCGCCCGGCCTGGTCGAGGCGATCTCGCGCGAGCAGGCCACGCAGCGCGATACCCAGCTGCGCGCGGGCAGCGAAGCCGCCGGCATCGTCTATGACGACGCGGCCGTCCAGGAAGTCGCCGGCGACCTGCGCCGCCGCACCGGCGAGCTCAAGAAGAAGGCGTCGACCCAGAGCGAGAAGGCGATCATCGAGATCGTGGCGCTCATGTTCCAGAGCATCCTGGCCGAGGAGCGCATCCCGCCGGCGATCCGGGTCTGGTTCGCGCGCCTGCAGATGCCGGTGCTGCGGGTGGCGATCGCCGAGCCCGAGTTCTTCGGCTCGCTCGAACACCCGGCCCGCCAGCTGATCGACCGCATGGGCTCCTGCGTGATGGGCTTCAACGCGACCGAGATCAGCGGCAGCGCGCTCGAGATGGAAATCAAGCGCGTGGTGCAGGTGATCGAGCAATACCCGGAGACCGGCCGGCGCGTGTTCCAGCTGGTCTACGACGAATTCCTGCAGTTCCTCTCGCGCTTCCTCACCGAGAAAGGACCGACCCAGCGGCTGGTCACCGTCGCCCAGCAGGTGGAGCAGAAGGAAACGCTGGCGGTGCAGTACACGATCGAGCTGCGCACGATGCTGTCGGACATTCCGGTGCGCGACGAGATCCGCGAGTTCCTGTTTAAGGTCTGGGCCGAGGTGCTGGCGCTCGCCGCCGTCAAGCACGGCGCGCAGCACGAAGACACGCTCTCGCTCAAGAAGTGCGCCTCCGAGCTGGTGTGGGCGGCCAGCGCCAAGCCCAATCGCTCCGAGCGGGCGCGCGTGATCCAGGACCTGCCGCGGCTGCTGCAGCGCCTGCGTCATGGCATGTCGCTGATCGGCATGGAAGGCCAGGAGCAGGAAAGCCAGATCAAGCGGATCGGCGACATCCTGGCCGACGCCTTCCTGCTCAAGACCGAGGCGATCCCGCACGAGCGCATCGAGGACATGGCCGAGCGGCTCGCCCACCTCGAGGACTTCGTGATGACGGCCGACTCGAGCACCGAGCTGCCCCTGGACGCCGAGAGCATCGAACTGATGCTGGGCATCGACGCTTCGCTGATCACGGTGGTGGCCGACGGCGGCTCCAGGCCCAGTTCCGCGGTGGCGGCATGGGCGGCGGAGCTGCAACTCGGCCACTGGTTCACGCTCGATCACAACGGCGCCACCAACCAGGTGCAGTACGCGTGGCGCAGCGACCGCGGCCAGCTGCACCTGTTCGCGGCGCCGGACGGGCGCAGCTTCCTGCTCCAGGCCGGCAGGCTGGCGGCCTACCTGCAGGCCGGCTTGCTTGTGCCGGCCGAAGACGAGGCGCTCACGGTGCGGGCCACGCGCGAGGCGCTTGCCAAGCTCGACGCCAATCCGGAACGGCTGCTGCAATAAGGGGCCGGGCCGCGGCGGCCGGCCGCGTCAGTGGGCCAGGCGGTCTTCGCCCGCGTCGCACAATTCGTCCAGCACCAGGGCGTCGGGCTCCTGTCCGAAGCTCCAGTACACCATGAGGACGATGATCTTCAGGTCGTCGAGCGTGACCGGCCCACCGGGCGCGGCCAAGGCCCGATCCATGACGATCTCCCGCATCGGCGCCGGCAGGACGCCCGCCGACTCCAGGAACGAGATGAAACCGAGGCACTGCGCGCCGAGGTGGTCCTGTTCGGCGACCGAATAGACCCGCATGCTGTCCCTCGAGGGGGCCTTGCCGGCAGCGGGACTGGCCGGCGGCTCCGGAACGCGGGTGTGCTGGGCTGCGAGGTTGAGGCCGTCGAGCCAGACCAGGGCGTCGTGGATTTCGGTGGGCTCGAAGCCGTGGGCGGAGAGCTTGCGTCCCAACTGCTGCAGTTCGGGGCACGCGTCGCCGCGCCAGTAGTGTTCGTACACAAAAACGAGCACTTCAAACATGCCCCAATATAGCCCAGAACATGGCGGCACGTCGTAAGCAGCTACACCGGTGTGTTGCGCCTCGGCGTCATCGCTTCAGGTCGATTCGATGCGCTGGAACAGGCCGCCTGGCAGGCGTGCCACGTGGCCCTGCAGTTCGCATTCGAGCAGGCGGGCCTGCAGCACCGCCGGCGCCATGCCGGTGCGCGCGACCAGTGCATCGAAGCTCACCGGATCGAAGCCGAGCGCGGCCAGCAGCTCGCTTTCGGGCTCGCGCTCGCCTGGTTCGTCGGTGGCTGGAGCGGCGCCGGCCCGGCGGGCGGGCAGCGCCAATTCCTCCAGCACGTCCTGCGCCGTTTCGACCAGCTTGGCACCCTGCTTCAGCAAGGCGTGGCAGCCGCGGGCCTGCGGCGAATGGATCGAGCCCGGGATGGCGAACACGTCCTTGCCCTGTTCGGCGGCCAGGCGCGCGGTGATCAGCGAGCCCGATCGCAGCGCCGCCTCCACCACCACCGTGCCGGCGCTGAGCGCCGCGATGATCCGGTTGCGGCGCGGGAAGTTCGGCGCCAGCGGCGGCGTGCCCAGTGGGTACTCGCTCACCAGCAGCCCGCGCCGCGCGATCTCGTGCGACAGGGCCAGGTGCTGGCCCGGGTACACGCGGTCGAGCCCGGTGCCGACCACGGCGATCGTGGCAAGCTGCCCCGCCGGCGCACCTTCGAGCGCGCCCTCGTGCGCCGCCCCGTCGATGCCGCGCGCCAGCCCCGAGACCACGGTGAGGCCGGCCTGCGCGAAGCTGCGGCCGAAGTGGCGCGCGTTGGCCAGGCCCTGCGGCGTCGGGTTGCGGCTGCCCACCACCGCGATCGCATGCGGCCATTCGGCCGGCAGCCGACCCAGCAGGTACAGCAGCAGCGGCGGGTCTTCCGTCTGCAACAGCGCCGGCGGATAGGCGGGATCGGCCAGCGTCAGGATGCGGCGGGGCGCCGTCTCGTCGGCGCGCAGCCAGGTCCAGCTGGCGTCGAGTTGCCCGGCCAGGCCCTCGGGTTCGACGGCCAGCGCCTGGGCCTGGCCGCCGGCCACCTGCCGCCATGCCGCGGGCGCCTGCGCGAACAGTTGCTGGGGCAGTCCGAACGCGGCGAGCAGCCGCCGCGCGGTGGCGGTGCCCACTCCCGGCGTGAGCGCCAGCCGCAACCAGGCGGCCAGCTCCTCGCGCTCCATGGCGGGCGGCGTTACTGCGGGCTGACGACGCTGTCGCCAACCTGCACCGTGTTGTTGATCTCGAGGATCAGCCCGTACGACAGCCGCTCGAACGGGCGGAACACCAGCAGCAGGCCGTTGCGCTCGTCGGGCAGCTTGATGGCCGTGCGCTCGCCCGGCTGCGAGCGGTCGAGGCGGCGTTCGCCCGCGGTCATGATCGCCAGCACGTGGCCGCTCTCGATGCCGTCGGCCGTCCCCTTGTTGATGACGACCACCTGGTTCTGGCCGGCGATCGCGACCGCGTTGCCATAGACCGACACGATGGTGCCCTGCAGGCCCCGCGCCGGCGCGTGCGGCACGTAGTTGGTGAACAGCCGCGGCGGCTCGGGCAGCAGCCGGTCGCCCACCCGCATCTCTTCCTTGGCGCTGAGGATGTCGATGGTGGCCGGCACTGGCAGTTGCTCCTGTCCGCCGCCGGCGGTCTTCACGGCCTGCGTGCCTTCGCCGCGCACCAGGACGGCCTTGCCGAGGTACTGCGCCTCGTAGCCGAGCACGGCGCTCGTCACCGGATCCTTCAGCGGCCGGGCGTCGCGGAACACCCGGTAGTCGCTGGCGCCGGTCTGCACCTTGAGCGGGGCCGCCAGCGGGCCGCGGGCGTAGGCGCGGTCGCCGCGCGTGATCAGCACCCGCGCTTCCGGCGCGGCCACGATGCGCGGCGCGTTGGTCAGCACCGCCTCGTCGACGATGACCGGTTCGGTCAGGAACGCCTCGATCGCGTTGCTGCGCAGGGTGGGGATGGCCGAATCGGCCAGCGCCTCGGCCCGCACCCGCGGCGACACCCGCACGGTCTGCATCGGCGGCTGCTCGCCGTTGGCCGCCTGGCGCACGCGCAGCGTGGCGCGGCCGTCGCGTTTTTCCAGCACCAGCTGCTGGCCCGGGTAGATCAGGTGGGGGTTGCGCACCTGCTCCAGGTTCATGCCCCACAGCTCCGGCCAGCGCCAGGGCTTGGTCAGGTACAGGCCCGAAATCGCCCACAGCGTATCGCCGCGCTTGACGGTGTATTCGTCCGGGGCATTGGGCGCCAGCTCCGACAGCGGCACGCCCGCCTGCGCGACCTGCTGTGCCGTGCTGCGCTGGGCCGGCGTCACCGGCAGGGTCTGCGCCAAGGCCGGCGCGGCCAGCGCGGCAAGCAGGATCCAGCCCGGCAGCATGGCGGCCGCGGCGCGGTGGGTCGTCTCGTTGTGGCTGTGTTGGTGCATCGTCCCCGCGACGGCCCCCGGAAGGGCGTCTTCTCTTGACAAAGTACTGGCGATTCTGCGCTCAAGCCCTTGATTGGGCAACGTTTATGGCCGGCGGCGAACGCCCGCCGCGGGGAAAGTGGCGAAAATAGCGACATCCCAGGCAGCGAACCCGCGGGCGGCGCAATGATCCAATACGCCACCAGCGGCCACCTCCGGCCCCACACCATGGCACTTCTTCCGATCCTCTGTTATCCCGATCCACGCCTGCATACCGTCGCCAAGCCGGTGGCAGCGGTCGACGCGCGCATCCAGGCGCTGGTCGACGACATGCTCGAAACCATGTACGACGCCAGCGGCATCGGGCTGGCCGCGACCCAGGTGGACGTCCACGAGCGGCTGGTGGTGATCGACGTGTCCGAGGAGCGCAACCAGCCGCTGGTGCTGATCAATCCGCAGATCACCTGGGCCAGCCCCGAAAAGCAGGTCAACGACGAGGGCTGCCTGTCGGTGCCGGGCATCTACGACGGCGTGGAGCGGTCCGCATCGGTGAAGGTCACGGCCCTGGACCGCGACGGCAAGACCCGCCAGATCGAGGCCGAGGGCATCCTGGCCGTCTGCATCCAGCACGAGATGGACCACCTGCTGGGCAAGGTCTTCGTCGAGTATCTCTCGCCCCTCAAGCGCAACCGCATCAAGACCAAGATGCTCAAGTCCCGCCGCGAGACGGAGCGCGCATGACCCGAGCCCCGCAGCGCCTGCCAAGCCAGTTCCTCGGGCTGGCGCTGCCGCTGCTGCTGGCCGCCTGCGCCAGTCCCTTCCACGGCTACGGCGTGCAGCCCGGCACTGCCCGCGAGGCCGTGCTGGCGCGGATGGGCCAGCCCACGCGCAGCGTGCGGCTGGCCAGCGGCGAACGGCTGCAGTACTCGCTGCAGCCGTTCGGCCAGTATGCGTGGATGGTGGATCTGGACCCCTCGGGCCGGGTGATCCGCTCGCGGCAGGTGCTCAATGCGAACGACTTCGACCGGATCCAGCCGGGCTGGACCCGCGACGACGTCGAGCGCGAATTCGGCCCGCCGGCGATGGTGGATCGCGTCGCCAGCTGGAACGGGCCGATCATGACCTACCGCTGGAACGACGGCAGCGACATGTTCTACTTCGTCTATCTCGACGGCCAGAACGTGGTGCGGCGCGCCCACCCCGGGATGGAATTCCACAACGCGCCCGACCGCGACTGAGGACAGCCGCGGCACACGGCAGGCGCCCCGGCGCCGCCCGCGCCCCGCCACTCGACATCCATGCGCATCGTTTTTGCAGGCACCCCGGAGTTCGCGCGCGCCGCCCTGGAGCGGCTGCACGCGAGCGGCGCGACCATTCCGCTGGTGCTCTCGCAGCCGGACCGGCCGGCCGGCCGCGGCCTCAAGCTGCAGGCGTCCCCGGTCAAGCGCTTTGCCCTGGACCACGCCATCCCGGTGGTCCAGCCGCGCAGCCTGCGGCTGGACGGCAAGTACCCCGAGGAGGCGCGGGCCGCCCGCGCCGCCTTGGAGGAGGCGCGTCCCGACCTGATGGTGGTCGCCGCCTATGGCCTGATCCTGCCGCAGTGGGTGCTGGCGCTGCCGCGGCTGGGCTGCTTCAACATCCACGCGTCGCTGTTGCCGCGCTGGCGCGGCGCGGCGCCGATCCATCGCGCCATCGAAGCCGGCGACCGCGAGACCGGCATCACCATCATGCAGATGGATGCCGGCCTCGACACCGGCGACATGCTGCTGGTGGAGCGGCTGCCGATCGCGCCCGATGACACCACGGCGACCCTGCACGACAAGCTGGCGGCGCTTGGCGCGCGCCTGGTCGTCGAGGCGATCGAACTGGCCGCTTGCGGCGGGCTGCAGCCGCTGCCGCAGCCGCGCGAGGGGGTGACCTACGCCCACAAGATCGAGAAGGCCGAAGCGGCGATCGACTGGTCGCACCCGGCGGCAGCGATCGAGCGGCGGGTCCGCGCCTTCGACCCGTTCCCGGGCGCCACCGCGACCCTGGCCGGCGAGAACGTGAAGGTCTGGCGCAGCACGCCGGCGGCGGCGACGACCGAGGCGGAGCCGGGCACGGTGCTGAGCGCCGACGGCGGCGGCATCGTCGTCGCCTGCGGTACCGGCGCGCTGCGCCTGACCGAACTGCAGCGCGCCGGCGGCAAGCGGCTGCCGGTGGCGGACTTCCTGCGCGGCTTCCCGGTGCCTGCCGGCGCGGTCTTCGATTAGCCAGCCGTGTTCTTTCTTCCTTCGAATTTCCGCCATCCGGCGTTTCGTGAAGGCGCGCGCGACATGGCGCCGCTGGCGGCCGGCATCTCGGCCTGGGGGCTCATGACCGGCGTGGCGATGGTCAAGTCGGGCATGAGCGTGGTCGAGGCACTGGCGATGACCTTCCTGGTCTATGCCGGCAGCTCGCAGTTGGCGGCCATCCCGCTGATCGTCGCCGGGGCGCCGATCTGGGTGATCCTGGCCACCGGGTTCTGCGTCAACCTGCGTTTCGTCGTCTTCAGCCTGCACCTGCGGCCCTACCTGATGCACATGCCGCGCTGGCAGCGGCTGGTGAACGGCTACCTCACGGCGGACCTCAGCTACGCGCTGTTCACCCGCCGCTTCCCGGTCGCCGGCGAGACGGCGGCCGAGCGGCGCGAGCAGGAGGCCTACCTGGCCGGCAACTACGGCGTGACCTGGTGCAGTTGGATGCTCACGGGCGTGGTCGGCATCGTGCTGGCCAACTTCATCCCGAGCCGCTGGGGGCTGGGCTTTGCCGGCGTGCTGTGCCTGATCGGCATTCTCTGTTCGCTGGCCAACACGCCGGCGCGGCTGACGGCGGCGGCGCTGGCCGGTGTCGCCGCGGTCGCCGCCTACGCCTGGCCGCTCAAGCTCAACATCGTCGCGGCGATCGGGGCCGCGGTGCTGGCCGGCTTCTGGCTCGAGCACCGGCTGCCGCCGACCTGGAGGCGGGCCGCATGAGCGGCGCCACCGACCTGTGGACGCTGGCCGTGATCGTCGGCCTGGCGGCCGTCACGGTGCTCACGCGCTGTTTCTTCTTCATCCTCGACCGGCCCTGGACCATGCCGCGCTGGGCCCATCGGGCGCTGCACTATGCACCGGTGGCGGCGCTGGCCGGCGTCGTCGCGCCCGAGGTCGTGATGCAGCAGGGCCACCTGGTCGCGACCTGGCAGGACGCGCGCCTGTTTGCGGCGCTGGCCGGCGCGCTGCTGTATTTCTGGCGCCACAGCGTGCTGCTGACCATCCTCGGCGGCATGGCGGTGTATCTGCCGCTGCACCTCGCCCAGGGCTGGTAGCGGCCGCCACCGCGGCCGCCAGCGGCTTCTAGAATGAGAGGTTTTCCGTGGGACCGCTCCTCGCCATGCATGTGCTGCGTTTTTCCGATCTCTGTGCCCAGGGCAAGGTTGCCGGGCAACGCGTGTTCATCCGCGCCGACCTGAACGTCCCGCAGGACGACGCCGGCCACATCACCGAGGACACCCGCATCCGCGCGTCGGTCCCGGCCATCCAGCTGGCGCTGCAGTCCGGCGCCGCGGTGATGGTGACCTCGCACCTGGGGCGACCCACCGAAGGCCAGTTCAAGCCCCAGGATTCGCTGGCCCCGATCGCCAGGCGCCTGGGCGAGCTGCTCGGGCGCGAGGTGCCGCTGGTGCGCGACTGGGTCGATGGCGTCGCCGTCCAGCCGGGGCAGGTCGTGCTGCTGGAGAACTGCCGCCTCAACAAGGGCGAGAAGAAGAACGACCCCGAACTGGCGCGCAAGATGGCCGCCCTGTGCGACATCTTCGTGCACGACGCCTTCGGCACCGCGCACCGCGCCGAGGCTTCGACCTACGGCATCGCGCAATACGCGAAGATCGCCTGCGCCGGCCCGCTGCTGGCGGCCGAGATCGACGCGATCGGCCAGGCGCTCGCCAATCCGAAGCGGCCGCTGGTCGCAATCGTCGCCGGCTCGAAGGTCTCCACCAAGCTGACCATCCTGAAATCGCTGGCGCGCAACGTCGACCAGCTGATCGTCGGCGGCGGCATCGCCAACACGTTCATGCTGGCCAGCGGCCTGAAGATCGGCAAGTCGCTGGCCGAGGCCGACCTGGTCGGCGAGGCCACGTCGGTGATCGAGGCGATGAAGGCGCGCGGCGCCGAGGTGCCGATCCCCGAGGACGTGGTGGTGGCGCGCGAGTTCAAGGCCGACGCGCCGGCCACCGTCAAGGCGGCCGACCAGGTCGCCGACGACGAGATGATCCTCGACATCGGCCCGAAGACCGCGGCCCGCCTGGCCGCCCAGCTCAAGGCCGCCGGCACCATCGTGTGGAACGGGCCGGTCGGCGTGTTCGAGTTCGACGCCTTCGCCCACGGCACCGAGAGCATC
>NZ_DATMHS010000149.1:0-19458 GCF_035554825.1 Ramlibacter sp.
CAAGACAATCTGACGGCCGACGATCGGGAGAGAGGCGCTCTCGCTTGGCATCCGAAGCCCGCCTCGGGTTGAGGCAAAGTTCACGCGGAGCAGTTTGGCGTTGACCAATGCGTACCGCGTCCCCCTCCGCTGCCCCGTCCTCTTCACCTGCTCCAACACTGTCAACTGCGTCAACTTCCGATAGGCTGTCGCGCGCGACACGCCGATGAGATTGACGCACTTCTCGGTGCTCATTCCGCCCGCGAACCCTTCGGGGTTGGCTTCGAGCACGCGCGCCTGCGCCTTGCTCTGCGATGCGCTCAGGCCGGCGTGCTGCGCATTCACTTGCGCCCAATAGCGGCCGTGGGCCAGGGCCTTTGCATCTGGCCCGTTGCGGCACCGAACGCCGCCTCGATGCGGCCGACGAACCATTGCACCACGGAGAGATGTTCAGGCTCGCTTGGCCGGCGGCGGCTTGCAATTCAGCGTAGTAACCTGCGCGCTCATTGGCGAGCTGCGCTGACAGGCTGAAGAGCCGCCAATCGCTTCGCATGTCCTGCGCCAGCGCCAGTTCCGCCACGGCGCGGCCAGATGCGTGCCAGATATACATGAAGCGTAAACGCTGCCATATCCGCTTCGGGTCCCTGAGGGCGTCACTCCACCTTGATATTCCCCGCCTTGATCACGCGCGCCCACTTGTCCACTTCCGACTTCTGAAACGCGCCGAGTTCGGCCGGCGTCATGCCGCCCGGCTCGATGCCTTGCGCGACCAGCTTCGCCCTGGTCTCCGGGTCCTGGATCGACTTGATCAACTCGCCCGAGAGCTTGTCCACCACCGGCTTGGGCAGGCCGGCCGGCGCGAACACCGCCTGCCACGAGACGATGCCGAAGCCGGGCAGCACTTCCGCGATCGCCGGCACGTCGGGCACGACGGAAGACCGCTTTTCCGACGTGACGCCCAGCGCGCGCAGCTTGCCCGCCTTGATGTGCGGCAGCGCCGGTGCGAGGTTTTCGAAGATGATGTCGGCGCCCTGGCCCGACATCAGCGCCGTCAGCGACTCGGCGCTGCTCTTGTACGGCACGTGCACCATCTTGCCGCCCGTCATCTGCTCGAAGAACACGCCCGACAGGTGCTGCGACGTGCCGTTGCCCGACGACGCGTAGTTGATCGTCCCCGGCTTGCCCTTGGCGGCGGCGATCACGTCCTGCACCGTCTTGTATGGGCTGTCCGCCCGCACCACCAGGATGTTGGGCATCGAACCGATCATGGTGATCGGCTGGAAGTTCTTGATCGGGTCGTACGGCAGCTTCGAGTACAGGCTGACGTTGATCGCATGCGAGCTGATCGTGCCGCCCTGGATCGTGTAGCCGTCCGGCGCCGCCTTGGCCGTGAAGTCCGAGCCCATGCTGCCGCCGGCGCCCGCCTTGTTCTCGATCACGAAGCTGGTGCCCAGCGCCGCGGCGGCCTTCGGCGTGATCAGGCGGGCCAGCACGTCGGTCGTCCCCCCGGCGCCGAACGGCACGATGTAGGTGATCGGCTTGGTCGGCCACCGGTCCTGTGCCAGCGCCGGCATGAGGCTCGCGGCCAGAACGGCCGCGGCGGCGGCGACGATGTTGCGACGATGCATGGTGTCTCCTGATGTTGTCTGCCCCGAAACCAGGAGCCTAACGTCAGCCAACCGCGCGTGTATTCAGGTGAAGCGAGTACAACGAAAGTGAAACGGGCCGGCCCGATTCGAGGGGCCAGTGCTCGCCGCACGAGGAAGCATCCTTCGCTTCAAGGTGTCGGAGCGCGGACGGTGGTCTCGCGCTTCAGACCCGCCGCCGGCCGCGGCCGATGCGCCGGCCGCCCCGCCTCAGCACCGCAACTCGCCGAAGCGCTTGCGGCTCGTCGCCAGCGCGGCCGCCGCCTTGGCGACTTCGTCGGGGTCGGGATTGATCATGCTGGCCCGTTCCACCGGCATGCGCGTGTCCAGCCTGGCGCATTCGGCGCGGTCTTCCGCCAGCATGGCCGCGCGATGGCGGCGCAGCGCGAACTGCTGTTCGGTCTCGCCCGGCCGGCGGCGCAGCGCTTGCGCCAGCGCACGGTTCTGCCGGGCCCGGCGCGCGTCCGCCGGCGCGGGTACGGCTGCGTCGTCGGTCGTGACGACGCGCCTGGAACAGGGTCGGTCCGAGTACTTGACGGCCCCGCCGGTGCCGCACTTGTAGACGGTTTGCGCGCCCGCCGGGCACGCGGCGACGCACAACAGCGCGCTCAGCGCCAGCACACTCGGCTTGAAAGACATGGCCCCCTCCACTGCTGAGCTTCAGCATAGCCAGCGGGTCACGGCCGCCGGCGTTGCCAGTTGCAAGAAACCTCAGCAGTTGTGTGCGGCAGCTATTCGCCGCCCGGCAGCGGCGATGGCCGCGACGGCGTCGGCTCCCCATCGTCGGCTGGCGGCTGCGCGGTCTTCTTTCCCTTGCTCGCCCGCGCCGCTTTCTTCGCGAGGCGCTGCGCATCGAGTTGCTGCCCCTCGGCCAGCCAGCGCGCGAATTCCTCGGGCGTCTCCAGCGTGATGCGGCCCAGCGTCATGCCCCGGAATTCCTGGATCACGATCTCGGCCGCCTTCTGCATGTTGATCCTGCCCTTGCCGAGCAGCGCGCCGCGCTGGCGGCCGACGGCGGCCAGCACTTCCTCGTCCTGCATCGCCGCCACGCCGGCCAGCCGGAAGCGCGCCTCCAGCAGCGCCGGATAGTCGCGCCGCAGGTAGTCCAGCAGTTCCAGCGCCACTTCTTCCTCGTCGTAGGCATTGCGGCCGACCGCGCCGCTGGCCGCCAGGTTGTAGCCGCTGCGCGCCACGATGATGCGCGGCCACAGCAGCCCCGGCGTGTCGTACAGGTAGAAGTCGTCGGCCAGCGTGATGCGCTGCTCCAGCTTCGTCACGCCCGCCTCGTCGCCGGTCTTGGCGTGGCGCTTGCTGGTCAAGGCGTTGATCAGCGTCGACTTGCCAACGTTGGGCACGCCGCAGATCAGCACCCGCATCGGCTTGGCCAGCCCGCCCCGTCCGGGCGCCAGGGCGTGGCAAGCCGGCGCCAGCCGCTGGGTGGCCGCCGGGTCGGTCGCCTGCAGGGCCAGCGCCCGCGTCTCGGGCCGGGCGTTGTAGTGGTCCAGCCACTGCTGGGTGCGCGCCGGGTCCGCCATGTCCTGCTTGTTCAGGATCTTCAGCGTGGGCTTGTGGCCGGTCAGTTCGGCCAGCAGCGGGTTGGCGCTGGAGCCGGGCAGCCGCGCGTCCAGCACCTCGATGACGACGTCGATGTCCTTGATGCGCTCGGCGATCGCCTTGCGCGTGAGATTCATGTGCCCGGGAAACCACTGGATCGCCATAGGCTGCCTATTGTCCGCGAGACGCCGCGGATCCTGCCGCCCGCCGGCGGCGGCGAGCCCCGGCGGCCCCGCTACGGCGCCTTGAATTCGAACCTGGCGGTGGCGGTGCCCGGCACGCCCGGCCGCCTGATCTCGGTGGTGATGTTGTACGAGCTGCCGCTGGCGAACTTGAAGAAGTTGCCGTAGCTCACCGCCTTGTTGGCGGCCAGCCGGGTCAAGGTCTTGGTCTCCATCGTCATGCCGTCGGAGACCTGCATGGTAACTTCGGCGTCGGTCACCGGCGCCTGGGTCTTGCTGTCTTCCAGCGAGATGTTCAGGTGGTAGTAACCGCGGCCCGACGGCACCGGCAGCTTCGCCGCGCCGGGCCGTTCGACCTGCGAGCGCATCGCCTCGGCCCGCATCATGCCGAAATAGACGTCCATGCCGGCCACCTGCTTGTGGTGCGGGTCGGCCGCCGCGACGGCCGGCGGCGTCGGCACCGGCGGCAGCCCGTAGTTGAACATGTAGAGGATCGCGTGGCGAATCTCGTCGCGGCTCAGGTCCGGCATCCCGCCGCGCGCCGGCATCGGCCCGTGGCCGTGCACGGCGGAGGCGACCAGGTTGTCCAGGCCCTTGGACAGGCGCTGCGTCCACGCCGCGCGATCGCCGATCCTGGGCGCGCCGTCCTTGCCCGCCTGGTGGCACTTGGCGCATTGCTCCTGCACCACCGCCTCGCTGGTGCGCGCCGCGACGGTGGTCCGCACGGCGGGCTCGATCCAGTTGCCGCCGGAGTGGTTGACCATGTAGACGATCGCGCGCTGCAGTTCGACGTCGCTCACGCCGCTGCTGCCGCCGTGGGCCGGCATCTTGCGGATGCCCTGGATCGCATGCTGGGTCAGACCGGTCAGGCCGGCGCTGGTGCGGGCCGACCACGCCGCCGCATCGCCGATGCGGGGTGCGCCGTCCTTGCCTGAGAGGTGGCATGCGCCGCAGACGGCATCGACCACTTCCTTGCCCTGGCGCTGGGCGTTCGCTGGCCCCGCGGTGGCGGACAGCACGGAAAAGAGGGCGATCGCAGGCAGCGACGCCCACACGGAGACAGACCCAGCTTGCATACGCATGACAACTCCTCGAATCCAAGGCGCGCGCCTCGCAGTCAGGCTAATCACGCCATGGATGGCCGCGTTGACCTGCGTCAACGATCAAGGTGCCGTGCGATGGGCCCGATCCGGGTCTTCCAGCCTCCGAAACCCATCTCGAGGGCTCTTCGCGCGCCGCCGGCGGCAGCCGCTACGCCGGTCGCGGGCGGCGGCGGCGTCACGAGGACTTCTTGGCCGCGTTGCGCTTGCGGGTGGCGGCGGCCTTCTTCGCCGACGCGGAGCGCTCCTCGGCCGAGCGCGCCGCCGAGGCCCGGCCGCCCTTCTCGCCGCCCTTCCTGGATGGACTGGTGTCGGTCGCATGGCCGCGGCCGGACCCGCTCTTCTTGCCGCCGCCGGTTTCCTTGTTCACCGTGGCCCAGGCCCGGCGCTCGGCTTCGCCCTTGCCGACACCCCGGTGTTCGTAGCCTTCCTCGATGTGCTCGGCCTGGCGTTTCTGCTTGTCGGTGTATGACGACTTGTCACCACGTGGCATGGCTTGCTCCTGGAGTTGAGAATGAAGACACCGTAGCGCGCCGACGCGCCCCGCCAAGTAGGCGGGAGCCGCACCTGCCCGTCGCAACGCCTCCTATGGGAACAGTCGTGCGGCGGCGCAGAGACTCAGCGCTGCGCCGCCGCCGGCGGGCGGGCGCCGGTGCCGCCGCCATGGCCCGCGTCGCCGTGCTCCAGGACCAACGTGACCAGCACCGCACAGTCGGTCCGCGCGCGCAGCCAGTGCCGCTCCCTGGCCGGCAGCACCAGCAGGTTGCCGGCATCGAGCTGGCGCACGCCGCCCGGCCACACCACTTCCACCGTGCCCTCGAGGCAGTGGATCGTGCACTGGTCGTCGACGTGGTGCTCCGGCTGGTCCTTGCCGGCGGGCAGCACCAGGTGCAGCAGCTGCAGGCGGTCGGTCTTGATGAGGCTGGTGCTGACGGCCTCCTTCAAATCGGCCCCCAGCGGCGCCACGTTGATGATGTCCAGCAGTCGAGCGTGCGGCAGCGCCATGGTCAGCCTCCCGATGAATCGTTGGCCCTCAGCGTAGCGCGGCGGCACGGCCGCGTCTGTCAGCCTGCGCCGCTTCGGCCGCCGTGCCGCACGGGGCGCACCGCAAAGATCGGATACAGATCGGCGCGCGACGTTGCCATTGCGCCGCTCGCCGGCCGCAAGCAGCTGCCGATAATGAACTCAGCAAAGGAAGTCTCTCATGCCGCCGCTTCAGTTCCCGGGCGCGCGGGCGGGTGCCACCCGTCGGCTGCTTCGCCACGCACGCAGTGCGCTTCTGGCCGGGTTGCTGGCGACGGCCAGCGTCTTCGCCGCCGCGGCGGCGCCGGTGCTCGCGCCCTCGCAGCTGGAGGACGGCACGGACGCCGACACCTCGCCGCTGGGCACGCGGGTGCCGCTGGTGCTGGTGCACGGGCTCGGCGGCTCGCCGCAGGGCTGGGACAACTTCCTGCACGTGTACCAAGGCAACGCCGCGTGGCGCAGCGCGTTCAAGCCGTACTCGTTCCGCTACAGCACGAGCAACTCGGAGGTGAGCGCCGATCCGCTGGCGCCGCGCTCGCTGCCGGCGCTGGGCAGCGCGCTGGGGGCCGCGATGCAGGCCTTCTACGACAAGCCGGTGGCCGCGCCCGACTTCGGCTGGGGCCGCAAACGCGCGATCGTGCTGGCGCATTCCATGGGCGGGCTGGTGGCGCGCTCGATGATGCAGGAATACGCCTTCCGCGACGGGCAGCGCGGCGGCCAGAAGGTGCTGCAGCTCATCACCCTCGGCACCCCGCACCACGGCAGCCCGCTGGCCGACGCCGCGATGGTGCTGGGCCTGGGCGCGGTGAGCGAACTGAGCGACACCTGGCCCGGCTTCCTCGCCAATCTCGCCTGGGACAACCACGACGGCCTCAACATGCTGGGCGGCAAGTGCAACCCGTGGCTGGCCCGCCTGAACACCCATGCGCCGCTGCCGGGCGCCGGCTACGGCAACTGCGGCTTCGTTGCCGGGGATCCGCTGCCGGGCTATTACGAGAAGATCATCGCGTACGGCGCCAGCAGCCTGCAGTCCAAGGACACCGACAGCGGCGCCCTCGGCAGCTACAAGCCCGGCTCGTCATCGTCCTACCAGTTCACCTACCAGTACCTGCTCACCGCCTACGGCCGCGCCTATGCCAACGACGGCATCGTGCCGGTGGCGAGTGCCCAGTTCGCCGGCTGGCCGGTGTGGCAGCGGCGCGATGCCTACGGCTGCGACCACCGGCTGATCAAGGGCGGCTACGTGGAATTCGTGCGCAGCGCCACGGCCACCTACACCGATTCGACCTTCTGCGCGGCGACCACCAGCCCGCCGATCCCGTCCGGCGTCTCCGGCGGCTACGCGATCGGCGGCACGATCTACGGCGACCAGGATGGCATCGGCGAGGTCCTGCGTACCGTGTCGCAGGCCGAGCGCGTGTTCGACTGGGCCGAGCAGGCCTATGCCGGCTATCTCCAACCCGCCGGCGCCGCCACCGAGCTGTGGAACGGCTACCGCTTCCGCTGGTATCCGGCGGACGGAGCCTATGTGGGCGTGAAGGACGGCAACGTCTACTACATGGGGCCCGCCTCCGGCGGCGCGATCCAGTGGCAGGGCACGCTGGCAGACCTGCTGCTGCGGGCCCAGTCGGCCGGCTTCTGAGCGGGCCCGGGCAAGAACTTCGTCAGCGCCGGGCCCGGCACAGCACCGGCGGGCGGCCGGCCACGCCGAACACGCCGTCGCCCGGGCGCACCTGGAAGCTGTGCTTGTCCGTGGCGAAGAAGCCGCTGCCGACACCCTGCAGCGGCAGCTTGAGCACGAACCCGCTGTTGAGCGTGACGACGGCAGTGCCCAGCCCGTATTGCACGACCACGGTGGTGAGGTCGTCGCAGGCGTACGTCACTTCGGGCCCGTGGTAGGTGCCGGCCGGCGCGCCGTAGTACGGCGCTGCCGGCGACGGGCCGGTGGGATACGGAGTCCCGGGGTAGTACGGCCCCGGGGCGGCGCACGAGGCGAGCCAGGCCGCGGTGGCAAGGGCGAGAAGGAGCCGGTTCATGATTGCTTTCGTGACCCGATGGACCTCCATTGTGCGCCCGCGGCAGGCCAGGCAACGACCGGCCGCGCCGGCGCCGGGCGGCGCCTTCAGCCCGGCGAGCCGTCCTGCCGCAGCCCGCCGGCGTTGCGTTTGACCAGGTCGTGCACCATCGCAATGATGCGTTCGGGCTCCGCCGGCTTGGTCACGTGCGCGTTGAATCCGGCGACCGTCGCGCGATCGCGGTCCTGGTCCTGGCCCCAGCCGGTCAGGGCGATGAGCACGGGCTGGCGCGCGATGTCCAGCCGGCGGATGCGGCGGCACGCTTCGTAGCCGTCGATGTCCGGCAGGCCGATATCGAGCAGTACCGCGTCGGGCGCGGCCCGCTCCACCGCCCGCACGGCGCCCTCGCCGCTGTACTCGGTCGTGACGCCGAAGCCGCTCATCGACAGCATTTCGGCGAGCGTGTCCGCGGCATCGCGGTTGTCGTCGACCACCAGCAGGCGCACGCCCTCGCCATCCTGCGGCGCCGCGGCCAGTGCCGCCTGTCCGGCACGCGCCGGCGCGGCCACCGCCGGCAGCTCGATGCGGAAGCTGCTGCCGCGGCCCGGCCCTTCGCTGGCGGCCCGCACCGTGCCGCCGTGCAGCTCGATCAGCCGCTTGGTCAGCGCCAGCCCGATGCCCATGCCGGTGCTGCCGCCCAGGCCGCTGGGCTGCTCCTGCACGAACAGCTCGAAGATCCGCTCGAGGTTGGCCGGCTGGATGCCGCTGCCGGTGTCGCTCACCTCGACGACGGCCATCGGCCCCTCCTGGGCGACCCGCAGCGCGACGTGGTCGCCGGCACGGGAGAACTTGATGGCGTTGCTGAGCAGATTGAGAACGCACTGGGCCAGCCGGGTGGGATCGCCCCGCACCAGCACCGGCTCGAGCGGCGTCCACTGCTCGAGGGTCAGCCCGGCGGCGTGAATCGGCGCGGCGACCGAGTCCCGCGCACTTTCGGCGACGGCCGCCAGGTCCACGGTCTCCTGGCGCAGCTGGATCGTGCCGAAACTGATGCGCGAGATGTCCAGCAGGTCGTCCACCAGCCGCGACAGATGCAGCACCTGGCGCTCGATGATCGCCTGCGCGCGCTGCACCGTTGGATTGGGCGACTCGCTGCGCCGGATCAATTCGGCCGCCGTGCGGATCGGCGCCAGGGGATTGCGCAGTTCGTGCGCCAGCGTCGCCAGGAACTCGTCCTTCTGGCGGTCGGCGCGGCGCAGGGCGGTCTCCGCCTCCACCCGCTTGGTGATGTCCACCTGCACCAGCACGCCCGCGATCACCGCATCGGCCGCGTCCAGCACCGGCGCCGCCGACATCAGCACCGTCCGCCGCCGCACCGCGCCGTCGGCCGGCGCGATGTCCATGATGCGGGTCACCGCCCGCCGCTCGGCCATCGCGCGCTGCAGCGGCCACTCGTGCGGCGCCATCGGCACCGCCTCGCCCGCCACCGGGCCATGCCTCCAGGCGCGCACCGCCGCCGCCGCGGCGTCGAGGTCGGCGCCGCCCGGGATGCCCAGCAGTGCGGCGCCGGCGCGATTGATCTGCAGCAGCCGGCATTGCGGGTCGGCCACCGCGATTCCCACCGGCGCCGCCTCCATCGTCGCCTGCAGCAGGCGATTCGAGGCATCGAGGCGCCGGGCCGAGTCGAGGGCGCTCGCCTGGCTGCGTTCCAGCTGGCGCAACGCCGCGACCCGCGCCTGCACGTCGACCCCGCTGGCGATCACGTTCGTGATGCGGTCGTCCTGGTCGCGCAACGGGGCGAGCTGCAGGTCCACCATCAGCAAGGCACCGCCTTCGAAGCGACCCTCGATGTCGAGCCTGACCGTCTCGCCGCGGGCGGCCTGCTGCACCGCCTCGCGCACCCGCTGCGCGACGGCCGGATCGTGGACCCACCAATGGCAGTCCCAGAACGGCTTGCCGATCACGTCCCTGGACTGAATGCCGGCCCGCCGCAGCGGAATGCTGTTGCCTTCCACCAGCAGCCCGTCGAGATCGAGGACGCCGACGAAGACGAACAGCTGGTCCAGCACCCGCTTGAGCCTGAGCTCGCTTTGCTTGACCAGGGCCTGCTCCTTTTGCGCCATCACCCGCAGCACGTGCTCCTCGACCCGCTGGCGCTCGGCATCGGCGCCCGCGCGCAGCGCCTGGGCCAGCGCGTTGATCTCCGCGATGCCGCTGGCAAACGCTTCGGATGGACGCTCGCCCTTGCGCGCGCCCTGCGCCAGCTCGCGCAGCGGGCGCGCCAGGCGCTGTCCCATCAGGGTGGCCAGGACCACGCTGGTCAGCAGGGCCGCCAGCACCAGCACCACCCAGCCGGTGAAGGTGCCGCGCACCGGCCAGAACGCGCCTTGCAGCGGCAGCGACGCCCGCATGACGAAGCCGTTGTTGGCGGAGACGGCGTAGGCGCCGCGCACCGTCGTCCCGTCCCGGGTCCTGATCTCGTAATGCCCCGCGCTGGCGCCCGGCGGCATCCGGATCGGCATGGCCCGGTCGCCCAGGCGCGACGAGGCCGCTTCGTTGGTGGCCACCACCAGGCCGCGCCGGTCGACCAGCACGGCGCGCAGGCCCGGCGCATTGACCGCCGAGCGGATCAATTCGTCCATGCGCGACGGCGACATCGACAGCGACAGCGCGTAACGCACCTCCCCGCCGCGCACGACGGGAATCGCCATCGCCAGCCGCGGCTGGCCGAAATTGATCCCGTAGTACAGATCGCTGTACACCGGCCGGCCGAGGGTGAATACCTGCTGCGTCAGGCGCTGCGCGCTGAGTGGCAGCGGGCGGCCCTCCCACAGCTTTGTGCCGCCTTCGTCGGCCAGCCGCCACAGGTTCGGCAACGGCTGGCCCCAGGCCACGGCGGTATTGATCAGGGCCTGCCCGCTGGCGTCGACCAGGGTGATCACGCTGCCCGGTCGCCGCTGGGCGACTTCCTCGCTGAAGCGCGACAACTGAGCCCAGTCGCCCGCGTCGATCAGCGATGAAACGGCCAGCACCTCCAGCTGCGCGCGTCCGTGCTCGAATTCGGAATCGACGCTGCGAACCAGCGCCTGTACCAGCGCCGTGAGCTGGTTCTGCACCATGCGTTGCTCGCCTCGCCACTGGCCTTCCAGCAGGGCGACGGCGCCGAGCAACAAGGGCACCATGAAGCTGGCCAGCAGCCAGCCCAGGGCCTGGCTGATGTTGCGTGGCCGAACCGCCGATGCAAGGTCCAGGGCCCATGGCCGTATTCGACGCGCCGTGCTGCGAATGCCTGTGCTGGCCATGAGCCACTCTACTGCAAGGGCTGCCGGTTGGATACGGAAGCGCGCCGGTTCCGGCGCCCCCCGGCCGCAGCGCTGGCTCAGCAGGACGGCGGCCGCCGAGGCCGGCGCCCCCGGGCGATCACATCGACACGCCGCCCATCACCATCCACGGCGTGCCGAAGCGGTCGGTGAGCATGCCGAAGGCCTCGGCCCAGAAGGTCTTGTTCATCGGCATCGTCACCTTGCCGCCGGCGGCCAGCTGGTCGAAGACGCGCCGCGCGTCCGCCGCCGCCGGATAGGCGAGCGACAGCGAAAAGCCGCTCATGCCGGGACTTGCCTGGCCCGGGGGCGTATCCGAGGCCATCAGGGTGCGGCCGTCGACGGCGAGGCTCGCATGCATGATCAGGTCCTTCGCGCCGGCCGGGCATTGCTGCGGATCGGGCGCCTGGCCGTAGGTCATCATGTCGAGCTTGCCGCCCAGGGCTGCCTGGTAGAAACGCATCGCTTCGGCGCAGGTGCCGTCGAAGAACAGATAGCTGTCGAGTGCTGGCATCGCTGGTCTCCCGGGTGGTTGCGAAGGCTGGCACTCTACGACCGCGCGCCGCCGGCCACAAGCCGTGGCGGAACCGGTGGCACGGGCATCGAGCGCCAGCTCTGCCGTCACGCCGTCAGGAACATGCGCCCTTGGCTGACAGCGGGCCCGAGCGAACGCGGCTGCAATGACTGCGTCCCAACCCACAGGAGATTCCATGACCCAGCAAGCGCTCATCCGCGGCGAGGTGTCGTTTCGCGCCGGCGACGGCGTGCTGATGCCGATCCCGCCCGGCCCGGTGGAGATCGAGGTGGCCGACGACAGCGTGACCCTCGGCTGGACGGAAAGCAACGGCGCCGCCGGCGCGACGGCGATCACGCGCGACGAGTACGAACGCTACGTGCGCGAGGGCAAGATCCGGGTCCAGGCGCACTGAAGGCGGAACCGAAGGGGTGAAGCGGGGTCCCATGGGTCATCTGCCGCTTTTCCACCGCTCCGCCGCATGCACCGTACGCCCCGTCTCCCCCTGTTCGCGCTCGCGGCCGCCCTGCTCGCGACCTCCTTGGCCCAGGCGCAGCCCGAAGCACGCGCGGCGGTGCGGTCCGGACCGCCGGTGCAGGTGGCCGTATTCGAGGGGCTCTGGTGCGGCACCGGGCTGCTGCGCGACTTCAGCCTGCGGCTCACGCAGCAGCGCCAGGACGTGCAAGGCACCCTGGTGCGGCGCGACCGGGTGCGCGAGATCGAAGGCCGGGTGGAAGGCTCGACGCTGCACACCCAGTCGACCAAGGTCGGCTCGCTGCTGCTGGAACGCGCCGGCGACGAACTGCGCGTCACCGGCGGCGACGGCCCGCTTTCGCTGGCCCGCGGCGCCACATTCCAGCGGGCGCCCGGCTCGGCCTGCAGCGGCTGAGCGCGGCCGCCGCGACGGCGCGGCATCAGGGTTCGTCCCGAGTCAACCGGGCCGGGAGCTCTCGCGTTGTTGGGTTGCAGCCCTTCCGGGCGGCGATTTTTTCCCAACTTCAATGGAAAAGTTTTACATGAACAAGCTGCTCGCTCTCCTGCTGACCTCCTTCTTCGCCGTTTCCTCGTTCGCCGCCTCGCACGCCGGCGCCCCGATGGCCGCCGCTTCCGGCGCCAAGGCTGAAGCGAAGGCCGACGCCAAGGCCGAGAAGAAGGCCGCCAAGGCCGAAGCCAAGGCTGACAAGGCCGAAGCGAAGGCCGAGAAGAAGGCCGCCAAGGCCGACGCCAAGGCCGAGAAGAAGGCTGCCAAGGCCGAAGCCAAGGTCGAGAAGAAGGAAGAAGCCAAGAAGTAATCCTTCTGGCTTCCATGAAAATGCCCGCTTCGGCGGGCATTTTCTTTTTCCGCCGCCGTCGGCCCGGGGGGCCCCGGCGGCGCGCCCTTCCGCCGCATGAGGCCGTTCGCGGAGGCGCCCCGTTCGCTGCGAGAATCGAGGGTTTTCTTGGATCTCGCCCGCGCGGCGAACGCTCTGGAGCCTCACATGTCGAACAAGATCCCCGCCACCCTGATCCCGGGCGATGGCATCGGTCCCGAAATCGTGGATGCCACGCTGGCCGCGCTGGATGCGCTGCAGGCCCCCTTCGAATGGGACCGCCAGGTCGCCGGCCTGGGCGGCGTCAAGGCCGCGGGCGACCCGCTGCCGCCGGCCACGCTGGACAGCATCCGCCGCACGCGGCTGGCCCTGAAGGGCCCGCTGGAGACGCCTTCGGGCGGCGGCTACCGCTCCTCCAACGTGCGCCTGCGCGAGGAATTCCAGCTCTACGCGAACCTGCGGCCGGCCCGCACCATCATTCCCGGCGGCCGCTACGACAACATCGACCTGGTGGTGGTGCGCGAGAACCTCGAGGGCCTGTACATCGGCCACGAGAACTACATCCGCATCGACGACGATCCGCAAGCCGTCGCCATGGCCACCGGCATCAACACGCGCCAGGGCAGCCGCCGCCTGATCGAGTTCGCGTTCGAGCACGCCGTCGCCACCGGCCGCAAGAAGGTCACGATCGTGCACAAGGCCAACATCCTGAAGGCGCTCACGGGCATCTTCCTGGACACCGGCGTGAAGCTGTACGAGCAGAAGTACAAGGGCAAGTTCGAGCTCGAGACCATGATCGTCGACGCCTGCGCGATGAAGCTGGTGCTCAACCCCTGGCAGTTCGACGTGGTGGTGACCACCAATCTGTTCGGCGACGTGCTGTCCGACCTGGTGGCCGGCCTGGTCGGCGGCCTCGGCATGGCCCCGGGCGGCAACATCGGCAACGACGCCGCCATCTTCGAGGCGGTGCACGGCTCGGCGCCGGACATCGCCGGCAAGGGCATCGCCAACCCGATCGCCCTGCTGCTGGCCGCCGCGATGATGCTCGATCACATCCGGCGCCCGGAACTGGCGACGCGCCTGCGCAAGGCCATCGACGACACGCTCAACGTCGACAAGGTCCGCACCGGCGACCTCGGCGGCACGGCCAACACCGCGGCCTTCACCAAGGCGCTGGTCAGCCGCATCGCCAACGGCTGACGTCGGGCGGCGCCCGGCGGATGGCCCGCGGCCGGGCGCGCCGGGGGCCTTGCAAGGGGATGGCGCGCACCAAGGAGATGGCCGTACGCCGGTCGGGGGCGCCTTCCTACAGCCGGTCCTGCCAGTGGAACGAACAATGACTGCATCGGTCCTTGTTCTTCATTGCAGGTGTCGACGTGCGAGAAATCTCCTTTGGTACCCTCGTCTATCGGTATTTCTTCTTCGACTGGCTGTTCAAGGATGCGGGCCGCGGCGACGCCTTCCAGCGCGCGGCGGCCTGGCGACACAACCACGATCAGGCCCGCTGGCTGCCGCTCTACATGTGGCGCTGGCTGTGCCTCGGACTGGTGCTGTACGGCCTCGGCAGCTACTCGGAAGTGCTGCTCGAGCTTCCCGAGCTCTCCTCGTTCTTCTACGTGCCGGCTTCGCTGAGCGTGCCGGTGAACGCCGTCATCGCCGCCGCCTGGATCGGCCTGAAAGCGCTGCCGCGCCCGCTCGGCAAATGAAGCGGCGGCGGGCGGCGCCCGCCATCCGCATCACCGGCGCCGCGCGACCATGCCGTAGATGAACAGCAGGACCAGCGCGCCCAGCACCGACGCGATGAAGCCGGCGCTGCCGTTGGCGGCGTACCAGCCCATCGCCTGCCCGACGTAGGTGGCGAGCAGCGCCCCCACCACCCCGAGGATGGTGGTGAGGATGAACCCCATCGGATTGGGGCCGGGCATGAGCGCGCGGGCGACCAGCCCGACGACGAAGCCGATGATGATGCTCCAGATGAAGTGCATGGTGTTGGCGAACCTCGCAAGTGACGACGGATGCGGCGGATCGTAGGAGCGCCCCCAGGTCGCCCCTGTAGGACGGCGGCGTCATTACGCCTCGGCAGGGCGCGAGGCGCGCTGCCCGGCCATGGACAATAGCGGTCTGCGGCGCCATTGCAGCGCGGCCAGCGCGGCCTGGCGCTGCGCCCCTGCCCTTCCGGAGATTTCCCGATGACCACACCCGCCAGCGTGCGCCCCGAGACGATCGAGCGCTTCCGGCAGATCAGCACGGCCACGATCTGCACCTGCCTGTACAAGCGCGGGCTGCGCCACCAGTTCGTGCAGGACGTGCAGCCGGTCGGGCGCTACCAGCGCAACATGGTCGGCCCGGCATTCACGCTGCGCTACATCCCGGCGCGCGAGGACCTCAACGGGCTCGAGGTGTTCCGCGACCGCGCCCACCCGCAACGCAAGGCGATCGAGGACTGCCCGCCGGGCGCGGTGATGGTGATCGACAGCCGCAAGGACGCGCGCGCCGCGTCGGCCGGCGGCATCCTGGTGGGCCGCCTGCATGCGCGCGGCGTCGAAGGCGTGGTGACCGATGGCGGCTTTCGCGACTCGACCGACATCGCCCGGCTGCCGATGCCGGCCTATCACCGGCGCCCGAGCGCGCCGACCAACCTCACGCTGCACCAGGCGATCGACATCGATGTGCCGGTGGGCTGCGGCGACGCACCGGTGTTCCCGGGCGACCTCGTGGTGGGCGACGGCGACGGCGTGGTGATCGTGCCGGCGCACCTGGCCGACGAGATCGCGGCCGAGGCGAGCGAGATGACCGTGTTCGAGGACTTCGTGGCCGACGAGGTGAGCCGCGGGCGCTCGATCCTGGGCCTGTACCCGGCGACCGATCCGCAGACCCGGCTCGACTTCGCCGCCTGGCGCCAGGCCAAGGGCCGCTGATCGCCGGCTACTGGCCGATCAGCATGTTGGCGATCTGGCCGTTGGGCGAGATCAGCAGGTAGTCGCCGGCCTCCGGCTGCACCCACTGGTAGCCGGGCGGCGGCGCATACAGCCGGTGCGCCCGCCAGTCCTTCACCACGTACTCGCGCTGGCGGTACTCCGGCGGCAGGACGTCGCCAGGGCGCAGCCGCGGCGCCTGGTGCCATTGCGGCCGCGGCGGCGCCGCCTGTCCTTGCCACTGCGGCGGCTGGTACGGCGCCGGCGGCGGGACGAACTGCGGCTGCGGCGGCGGCACGAACTGCGGCGGCGGGCGGCGGCCCTGGCCCCGCGGCGGGACGGGCTCGACAGCGGGCGGATGCTCGGGTTGCTGCCAGCGGCCGCCGCCCCGGCGCTCCCAGCCGCGCTGCGGCTCGGGAGCGGGCTCGGCGCGCTGGCCGTACGGCCGCTGCTCCTGCCCCCGCCCGCGCCAATCGCCGTCGCCGCCCTGCTGCGCGGACCAGCGCGGGCCTGCGCCGTGCCGTCCCGGATCCGCCTGCGCGGGCGCCGCCAGGCCGACAGCGGCGGCAGCCAGGGCGCAGGCAAGGACGATCGATTTCATGGCAGGCTGATGATGAGCCCGAATCATGGCGCGGCAACGTAACGCCCGTGCAAAGCCGGCGTGCAATGCGTGCAAAGCCCCGGGAGCCAACTCAGCCGTGAGACCGGCCGGTGGGCCTACTCGACGCCGAGCAGCTCGTAGATCCGCCGCACGTACTCGCCGAACTCGGGGCTGGTCTTGACGTGCAGCTTGCGCGGCTCTTCCAGCCGGATCGGAAAGAAATCGGCCATCCGCGCCGGCCCCGCGGTCAGCACCGCGCAGCGCGAGCCGAGGAACACCGCCTCCTGGATGCTGTGCGTCACGACCACGAAGGTGGTGCGGCTCTCGGCCCAGATGCGCAGCATCTCCAGGTTCATCTTCTCGCGCGTCAGCGCATCCAGCGCGCCGAACGGCTCGTCCATCAGCACCAGCTTGGGCGAGTGGATCAGCGCGCGGGCGATCGCGGCCCGCTGCTGCATGCCGCCGGACAGCTCGTACGGATACTTGTCGTCGAAGCCGGACAGGCCCACCATCTCCAGCAGCTGGTGCGCCCGCGCGGTCGCCTGCCGCCGATCGAGGTGCAGGATGTCGGCGGGCAGCAGCACGTTCTCCAGGATCGTGCGCCACTTCAGCAGCAGCGGCTGCTGGAACACCATGCCGACGTCGCGGCCCGGGTTGAAGCCGCCGCCGCCCACCTCCAGCGTGCCGCCGTCGTGGCCGTGCAGCCCCGAGAGGATCTTCAGCAGCGTGGTCTTGCCGCAGCCCGACGGCCCCACCAGCGACACCATGTCGCCCGGGTGGATGTCCATGGTGACGTCGGATACGGCGAGGAATTCCTCGCCCCGCTTGCGGTACACCTTGCGCAGGTTGCGCATGCGGATCAGCGGCTCGCCGCCGGCGACCGCCGCGGGCCGCTGCGCGCTGGTCACGACAGCCATCGCTGCAGGTTCTCCCTGACGAAGCTGTCGTCGCTCAGGTCCGCGTGCATGCGGTACACGCGATCGATCTCCTGCGCCTGGCCGGGGCCCAGGCCCTCGGCCGGGTCGAGGCACCAGATGCCCTCCAGCAGCCCCTGGCGCCGCAGCACCTCGTGGCAGCCGGCGATGCAGCCGTGGAAGTTGTTGGCGACGTCGAAGAACGCCGAATTGCAGTCGGTCACGCGGGCGTCCAGCGCGAGCAGTTCGGGGCCGAGGGTGCCGCCGCCTTGCGCGATCTCGGCCTTGATGCGCGCCAGCTGCTGCACGGCGCTGCGGGTCCACACCGACCAGTGGCCGAGCAGGCCGCCGCGGAAGCGCACGCTCACCGGGGCGCCGTCGCGCATCGCGACGAACGGCAGCGACAGGTCCAGCACGATGTGATCGTCGTTGCCGGTGTAGAGGAACACGCGTTCCTCGGCGCGCGCGGCCACCACGCCGCGCACGACGTCGAGCGTGCGGTAGCGGTTGAACGGCGCCACCTTGATCGCCAGCGCGTTCGGAATCGAGGCGAAGCGGCGCCAGAAATCGCTGGAAAGCACCGGCCCGCCGACGGCGGTCTGCAGGTAGAAGCCGACCAGCGGGATCTCCCGCGCCACCGCCTCGCAGTGCGCGATCAGTTCGTCCTCGGGCCGGCCGCCCAGCGCCGCCAGGCTCAGCAAGCCGGCGTGGTAGCCCAGGTCGACCGCGATGCGCGCCTCGTTGGTCGCCTGCGCCGTGGCGCCGCACACCCCGGCGATCATCGCCATCGGCCGCGGGTCCCAGGCCAGCCGGTCCTGCATCGCGCTGCGCAGCACCGTCTGGTACAGGCCATGCTCGCGGATCGCGAACTGGGTCGTGTGCACGCCGACGGCCAGGCCGCCCGCGCCGGCGTCGACGTAGTAGCGGGTCAGCGCGCGCTGCCGCCTGGGATCGAACTGGCGTGCGGCGTCCAGCGCCAGCGGGTGCGCCGGGATCACCGCGCCCTGCGCCAGCAGCGACAGCACGTTCTCGGGCAGGTCGGATCGATTCAAGGGCATGGGCGAACTCCTGTGCCGCGTCAGGCGAACTCGGGGCCGGCGACGGCGTGAATGAAATGGGTCTGGCCCTGCGGCACGCGCTGTTCCGCGGTGGCGAGCGCCATCCGCGCGAAACCGCGCTGGGCGGTGAAGCCGGTATCGAGCAGCGCCTGGCGCAGCAGCGGCCGCTCGTCGGGCACGTCGATCAGCAGCGGGCCGGCGTAGCGCGCGGCCGCATCCTGCAGCACCGCGATCGCGGCGCGCTCGTTGGTGGCCACCAGCGGGCCGATGTGGTGCGCCACCCGGCCGGCCCGCACGATGCCGAAGCCCAGGGCCTGCCGCACGATCCGCGAGTCGGCACGCGCGAGCAACGCCCGCAGCAGCGTCGTGCGCGAGAAGCCGAGCGCCTCCTGGTCGAGCTCGGCGAGGCTGTCGATGTCGGGACGGGCGGCCGGCAGCAGCGGCCGGGTCGCCGGGCTGGCCTCGCGGCGCCAGCGCGTGAGCCGCCACAGCACCTCGAAGCCGAACTGCTTGTACAGCGCCTCGCCGGCGGGGGTCGCGTCGAGCATGGCAATGCGGTGTTGCGCCCGGACGTGGCGCACGCACTGGTCGAACACGCCGCGGCCCAGCCCCCGGCCGCGCCATTCCGGCAGCACCAGGATCATGCTGATCCAGGCGACCCCGCGGCCGGTCAGGCCGGCCAGGCAGCCGGGGCGGCTGGCGCCCATCGGCAGCACGGCGCCGCTGGCGATGATGCGCCCCCCCGCCTCCCGGATCACGTAGATCGTGCCACTGTCGAAGAAGACGGCCCAGTCGTCGGCGGTCTGGTTCCAGTGGCTGGCCGCCACCAGCTCGCCCAGCATCGCCCGCGCGGCCGGCGTGAGCTCGGCCAGCCGCTCGACGACAGGGGCCTCGGTGGCCGCCGCGGCCGGCTCAATACCGGCCATCGCGGCTCTCGAACTTGGTCGGCTTGCCGAGCAGCCGCTGCTCGTTGGCGATCCAGTCGGCGACCCAGTCCACCAGGCGCAGCAGCGGCACGCGCGGATAGCCGAACAGCTTTTCGGCCTCGCCGGTGTTCATCAGCCAGGCGGTGGGGGCTTCCTCGCCGACGATCGTTGCCGGCTTGCCGAAGCGGCGCCCGAACTCCTGGGCCAGCCAGCGGATCGACGTGGTCTCGGGGCCGCTGACGTTCAACGGCGAGGTCGGCACGGTGGCAGCGGCAAGGCAGCGCAGTGCCTGGGCGTTGGCGTCGCCCTGCCAGATGACGTTGACGTGGCCCATGGTCACGTCCACCGGCTCGCCCCGCCACACCTTCAGCGCCACGTCGGCCAGCACGCCGTAGCGCATG
>NZ_DATMHS010000150.1:0-14361 GCF_035554825.1 Ramlibacter sp.
GTGAACGCCTTCGCCAAGTACGACGACGGCGCCAAAATCCGGGACGTGCAGAATCCTAACGTCATCTACGATCTGCAAGCCGAGTTAGACAAGCTCAATATCTACACGACCGAAGAGGTGCGAGCCTACACCGCGGTGCGCTTCAAGTCGGCCGCCGCATATGCCGCGGGGAAGCAGGCGCAGCACAAAGACCTGTACGCAGCAACTAGCGGTCCTACCCAGCGATTCAACGACAAGGTTAAGTCAGAACGTGCGGCGATCCAGGCCGCAGAAGCGGCGTTCGAGGCAGCAAAGTGCAATGGAAATCAAGCGGGCATGAACCAAGCCGAGGCGGTTCGAGCGGAGCACGCCCAAACGCTCAAAGAGCTCATGGATTTCAAGGCTGGCCTAACCCGATTCAGCGGCCTCTACACCTACGTCGCGCAGACAATCGACCTCGGAGACCCGAGCTTGGAGTCGTTCGCCAGCTTTGCCCGACTACTTTCTAAGCGGCTCGACGGCGTGCCGCCGGACCAGGTCGACGTATCTGCGCTGATCCTGACCGGGTTCGACATCAAGCCGAAGGACGCTCCGACTCGCAACGAACCGCCGCCGCCAGGGTCACTCATTCTTAATCCGATTGGCCCTGGAGGCGGTGGACAGGCCGCGGCGCCCGTTTACCTCAAACAAGTTATCGCCCGGCTGAACTCCATCTTCGGCCATGCCACCCCGCTTGCTGATCAAGTGGCAATGGTCAACCAAGTGGCCGACATAGCGCGCGAGGACGCAAACACAATGGCGCAAGTGGCGAACAATCCGCGCGATGCGGCTATGAACGGGAACATTAAGGGCACTGTGCAAGCGGCCGTGGTGCGGGCGATGTTGTCGCATCAGGCGCAGGCGG
This sequence comes from Ramlibacter sp., assembly GCF_035554825.1. Taxonomy (GTDB): domain Bacteria; phylum Pseudomonadota; class Gammaproteobacteria; order Burkholderiales; family Burkholderiaceae_C; genus Ramlibacter. The sequence continues at coordinate 884 of NZ_DATMHS010000150.1, forward strand.
AGCACCTATTAAAGCAGGATCAGCAGGCCATGGCTCCATTCACGGCGCTCATCTATGACGTGCTCAAGACGGGGACGAATCTGGACGCTTCGCAGCTCGGTGCATAGGTCGATCGTTCGCTGGGTTGGCGCAGCCGGTGCGATGTGCGGTTTCCGCGCCCACTGGCGTTCGCGGCTGTGCGGGCCAGCAACTGACCTGCGCCAGGCAACGCTGTGCCGAACGTTCCGAACGTTCTCGGTTTCAGTTCGCGTGCTGGCTCGCGCCATCGCCAACAATCGCGGCCATTGCGAAATCTTCTCCGACCTACTCGGGTGACCCCGCCCTGCGATCGGAGACGCCGTTCGGGCGCTTCGTGCCGGCCGCGGTCTCGCAGGAGGCGCTGACGGTGGTCGTCGGGCTGGACAGGTCCTACGTGGGTGGGATCGAGCCCGGCGAGCACGACCTGGCCTCCATGCTTTCGTTGCACATCGCCAACGAGCCCAGCGAGTTGTTGAAACGCGCCAGCGTCTGACGACGGCTGCGGTCTGCGCGGTATCGGCTCCCCAGGCGCACGATGGCCCGGACGGGCGGCGCTTTGTGCCCTCCTGTTCACCCCGCCTGAGGTCTTTTGATCTAGCCGCCGGAGAGAATGACTTTTGAGTCGGTTCGATCGGCGGCCAGCGGGTTAAAGTAGCTCGGCTTTACGGGAAGACCGTGCTCGAACACATCAAGAAGATTCTTTGGGCCGCGGCAGACAAGCTGCGGGCCAACATGGATCCGGCCGAACACAAGCACTGGTGCTCGGGCTCATCTTCCTCAAATTCATCAGCCACACATTTGCGGGCGGGCGCGCGGACATTCAGGTACGGCCCGAAACCCGACAGGAAAAGTCTTGCCTCGCGAGCGCGAGCGCGGAAGGAGAATCATGAGCTCTGCCGACAGAGTGGCCGACGCGATAAAGCGGCATTTTGAAGAGACAGGTCTCGAAGTCGTGCTATTTGCTGGGGCAGGTGTCGCAATGAAGGCGAACTTACCGGATTGGAGAGGCCTCCTCCAGGGACTCGCGGAGCACGTCCGCGCCGCCGCGCCTCTTGAGGCGCAATTGATGGCAGAAAGCATTGCTCAAGGAAAGCTCACCAAAGCTGCCGACGTTTGGGCGCTCGTAGACGGGATGCCGCGGGGCCAGCGAGTTAATCAACTTAGAGTGATTCTGGAAGCGTATGACGCAAGGGCTCTGAAACACCTTGCGAGCCTTCCCTTCGGTTGCTGCCTGACGACTAATTTCGATCGAGCCCTGCTCGACGCATTCTGTGTTGGTCGCGGAACAGCGCCCAGAGACTACAAGCTCGGCGACGCCTCATTTACACAGGCTGTTTGGGAGAAGCATTTCCATGTGTCGCGGATCCATGGGTGCGTCGAAGATCCTGAAAGGATTGTCTTGTCGGACCGTCAGTTTGACGAGCTCCTCCAGACTCCCGCGTATGTGGAATTGCTCACGCGAGCTTTCACCGACAGGGCCGTACTGTTCCTGGGTTTTTCGTTCTACGACCCTGCAATCCGGCACGTTTTAAATCTCATTGACAAGCGGCACGGCGCGGCAACTCCTGGTCGTCATCTAGCGATCGTCCCAAAAGGAGGCAATGAGTTCTTGCAAAAGGCAGCTAGGCTCAACATCGGGGTGCTGGAATATGAAGTCGAGAATAAGCACGCAGCCCTGTGGGATGGCATCGAATCCGTAGCGAAATCAATCAAGAAGAAGGTGTTTTCCGCTCCTCCGCCCCAAGTGCGGACGGGGCCCTTAACGGCAACTAAGCACTACCTAGCCGCCTGCTACGCGCGCGCGCAAGTGGCGACCGAAGACACGCCCTTGAGCGAGGTCGTATTGGAGGGGATTATCTCGGGCATGCTCCAGCAGGTGTCCCCTAAGACCCTCGGAGCACACGAGGTCGAAGAAGGAATACGTCGATCTGTCGGTTTGCGTGGAACTGAAATCGAAGTTGCCATCAATCGCAGCCTCCGATCGCTCATCGAGGCGAGGCTCGTCAGGCGGCAGAGGCCACCCTCGGAGGCCAAGGGATACCGCTATGCATGGGTTGGTCAGGTGCCGCCCGAATCGACCCTCTCTTTCGCAATCGGCAAGCTAACTGATGCAATACTTGAACGCGCATACGTCCAGGAGGGCTGGCGTCCGCAGGATAAAGCGGTGGCTGACATCACTAACGATTTCCTGGAGAACCTGGTATTGCATAGAGGATGGGATCTCGGAGCCTCGTTCGCGTCGAACCGCCCACCTGAGGGAGTAGACATCCAGCGGCTGCTCATGGAACTCTGCGGAACTCGGCTTTCGGCCCTTGACCGCGAGCGCCTCGGTCGCACGCTCGACTCGCTCTTAATGCGGCCCACGCCCGCCGAGGCCGAATTGCTCGCCGAGCTTGGGAGGGTAAGTTTCGCCTTGGAGCTCGCGTTCCAAGCTCCCCAAAGCACCCTCTTCCACCAGAGCACGCTTCCAAGACGCGTCTATTTCGACGCAAACGTGCTCATGCCTGCCATAACGGACGGCCATCCAAATCAGCGGCTTTACATGCACGCGATTTCGCGTCTGCAAGAAGCGGCTGCGAAAGCGGGAAACCCGTGCCAGCTTGTCGTGTTCAGCGGTTACGTGAATGAAATCGTGAGTCACCGGCGTGCGGCGCTAGACGCTGCAAATCGCGCCGGGGTCGATTTCGCGGCAATCGCTCGAAGTGATGCTGTTTTTCACGGCCCCGCAAAGGTCAACGTGTTTAGCGGTGCTTACGCCATGAGTCTGGAACAGGGTGGTGAGACCGATTTCGATCAGTTCCTTGAACGCGCGGCGCCATACGAGACGGAAGCCGAACTTCGCAGGCTGTTGACGAAGCGCGGTTTCATTGTCGTCGAGAGTCTGAAAGACACAATATACGCCGATCTCAATGGGCTGCTTGAGCAGGCGAATGCGTCAAAACTCGCCAACGGAAAAGAAACTATATTGATCGAGCATGACGCGTTGCAGTTGCGTCTGCTGGAGATAGATCGAGAGAAAGGTCATCGCTCCGTCTTCGTCACTTCCGACCGCGGCTTATACGATGACCTCGCGCCGCGAGCCTACACGCATCTGCGGGAAATGATGATCAGCCATATCGGCCTGATGCAGTTGATTGACCTGCTGGTCGGCTTGAAGGCCGACAAGCGGCAAGTCGGTGCGCTGATCTGGAGCAGTAGCGTCTCTGAGAAGGCTCAACGGGTTCGCTCGTATCTGGTAGCCGAAGCATTGAAGGAGTACGACGCTGCGTTGGCGATGGGAATGCAGAAGGTCGTCGAGGCACACGCAGACCGAATTGCGCGAGAGATCGACCGACAAGGCATTGATCTGGATGCGCACGATCCTCGTAAGCGCGCGAACGCATTCAAGGTCTTGGGCAGTTTGGAGAGTGATTTCTTCGCCGGGATGAAAGAGGCCATGGAGAAGATCGAGGCGCGCATGAAGTAAGACGCCCGGGGATAAGGCCCAGCGATGCCGCTTTTAGGGGATTCTTGCCAAGCGGAACCCAGGTGTCTTGCACGGCCCGCGATGAGTCGTCAAAATGCTGGCGTCCGTTGGCGTTACGTGGTGCCTGCAAGGCCCTGTTAATCCGTAGGTCCCTGGTTCGAGCCCAGGTGGAGGAGCCAGAATTGATGAGGGTTACCGCGCGAGCGGTGACCCTCATTTCATTTCAGCGTGACGAAAACGTCACAACTCGATCACGTTCCGTCCTTCCCCCCGCTCGATCCGGGACGCCGCAGACAACTGGGTCTCCGTTGCAACTTGGCGTAGCGGTCGACCATCGTCCTTGACTTCCAGCCGCCCAGGTCTTTGAGCTCATCGCAGGATGAGCCCGCCTGGCGATGCCAGGACGCCCAGGTGTGGCGCAAGTCGTGGAACCGGAAGTCTTCACCCCTGGCTGCCCGAACGTTTACCGCTTGAAGGCAGATCGCCCGGGTGAAACGGCAGCAGTGCCATAGACGAGTCAACCGAGTTAGAGGACGGTGATTGTTTGACCAGCCTCAAAACTGGTTTACGAGGGCGTTGCTGCTCTTACGTGTCGCGCATTGCCGCGTCTTTGCTCGTGGACCAGTTTTAAAGGTACGGCGACTTGGGCGCGCCGGCGATTCATCCGGGAGGCCTTATGAGCAGCGATCAGTCGAGCTACGAGCATGGCCGATTTTCCGGCGGCACCATGGCGACGTTGGCTGGTGCCGAGTTCTGGCCGTCCCAAAGTGGCGCGGGCCGGGCGGCAGTCACTGGGCTGTCGGACGGGGGGGTCGTGGTCGCTTGGTGGAACTTCGCGCCCGTTAGCAACATCGACGTCTACTGGCAGCGCTTCGATGCACAGGGGGCGCCGCTCGGAACTCGCCAGACCTTGGACACATATGCCGAGGATCCGGCACTCGCTCCCACTGCTGACGGAGGATTCGTGGCCGCCTGGGAGGACCTAGGTCCGACGCCCCAGCAGCAGAACCTGGACATACGCCTGCAGCGATTCGACAGCAACGGAGCAGCGCGCGGCACTTCAGTGCTTGTCAATACCCTGACCTCCGGGCAGCAGTGGACGCCAGCCGTTGCAGTACTCGCCGACGGCGACACCGTAGTCACGTGGTGGGACGAGGCGCGTCAAGCTGTCTACGCTCGCCAGTTCAGCAGTGAGGGCGTCGCGCTCGGTGATCAATTTCGGGTTGACGCACTAGGCAGCCACGGCCGAGATGGCGAAGTAGCGGCGCTCGCCGACGGCGGCTACGTCATAACTTGGGTGGCACAAGACGGTTCCTCTTCAGGCATATTTGCGCAGCGGTTTGACTCCGAGGGGCTGCGAGTGGGCGGCCAGGATCGCATTAATACTGTTCAACAGGGTGGCGCACCTGCTATCACTGCCCTGGCAGACGGCGGCTACTTTATTGCGTGGACAGCATGGTCTGCTGGCATATCTGGCAACAAGATCTCCGGCCAGCGGTTCGGCCCTGACGGTGCGGCGATTGGGGCCGAGGTCGTCGTCAATGCCAATGGAGGGTCGGACCCAGAGGTGGCACCACTATCCGATGGCGGCTTTGTCGTTACTTGGATCCGTGACTCGGACATATTCGTGCGCCGCTTCGATGAAGCGGGAATGCCTACCTCGGGTCCGTTCCAGGCGACCGAGGGTCCCGGCTATGAATACTATGTTGCGATCGCTGCGCTGGAGTCCGGCTTTGTCGTCGCTTGGAACTCGAGCGGCGCCATTGCTGGGCGCATGTACCAAGACGTGCTCCAGGGGACGGAGGGCGACAACTGGCTCGAAGGAGCGGCTGGCGATGACAGCATTGTGGGGCTGGGCGGGGATGATCGTCTTTACGGATTGGCCGGCGATGACCGCCTAGACGGCGGGGACGGTGACGACTTCATGGTCGGTGGGCCAGGCAACGATCGCTATGTCGTCGACAGTAAGAAGGACAAGGTGCTGGAGCACGGCTCAGACGGACAGGACACCGTGTTCAGTTCTGTGAGCTACCACTTGGACAACAACGTCGAGGAGTTGACGTTACTAGGATCAGAGGCGATTGATGGGACAGGTAACCGCCTGGACAACCTCCTGATTGGCAACTCGGCCGACAACCGGATCGAGGGGCTGGGCGGCCAGGATGTGCTTCGCGGCGGGGCCGGAGACGACACTCTCATTGGCGGCGAAGGCTTCGACGTAATGATCGGCGATGCGGGACGGGACCGGTTCGTGCTACAGGTGGGCCCCGCCTCGGAAGCGGACCGCATCTACTTCGTCGCAACCGAAGATTTGATCATTCTCGAAGGTCATCCCGGTCACGGCATGAAGGCCGGTCAGCTGAATTCGGATGCGTTCGTGCGTGGGACGGGCGCACTAGATGCGAACGACCGGATCATCTTCGACCAGTCTTCCGGCATGCTCTACAGCGACGTTGACGGCGTTGGCGGTCGAGCGCAAGTAGCGATTGCGGTCATCGTTGGATTGGCCGGTCCTCCCACGGCGGAGAACTTCGTCGTGGCATAGGGAGCTCCCTTGGACGGTCGCATCCGAAACCGGCGCACGCATAATCCCCCGGCTTCCAGATCCGCCACTCACGTCCTTTCGCTTCGTCGCTTCCACGGAACACCGATCCAGCCGCGGCAGCGGCGATCTGCAACCGCTTGGCGCTCGCGCTGAAGCGACCCATTGACCGCATCTTCGAGCGGGCTCAGATGTTGGTCGAGGCAGCGTAGATCGCCTCAACGTCCCAGCGGGGGCCAGCAGGCGCTCGCGCTATTTCGGCAAGCCGTACGAGGCCGAACGCAAGGTTGCCGCCTTGGATGTCGAGCAACGACGCGCCGTCCGGCACGAAAAAGCAAGACCGATCGCCGATGCGCTGCAGGCGTCACTCGGCGCTCGCTACCTCGAAGACGGCCACTTTCAACACGACATTTGGGACAGCAGCCTGACGCGCTACGCCGCACCGCGCGTGGAACCGGGACGGACAGCCGCTTACGACAACGCTCCAAAAAGCGCGGGGGACAGCACTGTCGGAACTGTAATGCGCGGGTCATCGTTTCGCCGCGGCGCGTTGCCTACATTGGAAGCGTGAGACGGGGTTCTCACTGTCGCATGAAGCGGCACCCCAACCATTCATCGGAGGTCACTATGTTCACGCGCAAGAGCACTATCGCCCTGCTGGCGACCACGGTTTTCACATCCATCGGCTTCGCCGCGCCCGCTGCGCAGCCCGAGACGCCCGGAAGCGAAAAGCCCAAGATGGTCGCCGAAGCGATTCACAACGCCAGGGTCCATGGCCTTGCCAGCAGCCAGCAGCCGATCGCACAGGCCGCCGGCAGCGAGCAAGCCCAGACCGTGTCCGAGTCGATCCACCTGAAGCTGCAGCATGGGAACGTCAACGACTCAGCCGATCGGCGCATGCTGGAGGACGCGTCCAGGCTGTAATGCCCACGCGGCCGCTCCGCGTTCGAGGAATGCCCGCCGGCTCAGTGCCCGCGGGCATGTTCGCGCGTTGCGCTGCGCCGCCGCCGCGGGCGAAACCAAGCTGCGCCACCTCCCTCTCTTCCGGCACATGCGCGGCGAAGAAGACCGCAGTGGCCGGGGCAGCGCCGCGACGACTGCTGTCTTGAGCGCCCAGCGCGCAACTGATTTGCACCTCGAGCCGAGCGACAGCCTGATAGCCATGCCGCGAGGGTGCGCGTGCGATTCGCGGCCACCGCTGACCGACTCACCACGGTGGTCGGAATGCAGTCGGCGCCTTGTCGAGGCCCGGGCGGCGCCATCGGATGACGACCCCGCTGATGCTGCTCAAAGGGACGAACGGCTCCTGCCACACACGCGAGTCGTCGGAGTGCCGCATGTTGTCGCCGACGGCAAAAAAATGCCCGTCCGGCACCCGCCAGGTCTGCACCTTCGCGCCGGCGGTCCGCGGTTTGGCATCGTACGAGCGCTGGTTGACGTAGAGCCGACCTGCCTCCAGTTCCACGAGGTCACCGGGTCCCGCCGCGAGCCGCTTGACGTAGCGTTTCCTGCGGCCGGTCGTGAACACGACGATGTCGCCCACATCGACGGACCAGCCCCTCGGACGGGTCAGCACCAATTGGCCATCGTCCAGTGTCGGATGCATGGAGCACCCCCGGACACGAACGGCAGGGGTCCAGCGCGACACGTCAGTGGTGGACCTGGCCGCGGTCGTGGCCGTGATCAGCTGTTGCGTGCGCCTCGTGGTGATGCTCGTGGTCTTCGCCCTCGGCAAACTTGAAGAAGCTCACATATGCCGCGACGAAGTCGCGCGCCGCCGGCACGTTGTCGACGTCGAATGCCTTCTTGGCCAGGGCGAGCTGAAAGCGGCGGTGGAGCTCCGCCCGCCGCGCCGGCGGCGCCATCCCGATGACCTCGCCATCGTCGCCGGTCTCCAAAGCCCGATCAGCCGCGACAACGACAGGATCGATGACGGAGCCGCTGGGCTTGATACCGGTAAAACCCACGCCCTCGCCCATGCGATGCAGGCGCACCAGGGTTTCCAGAAACAGCCGGTCGGCGACTTCGGCGGCCAGGGGGCCGAGCTTGCGGACTGCAAGCGCCTTGTGAAAGACGTCGACCAGCTCAGCCTCGCCATCCGACTGGATCCACTTGAGCGCGAGGTTGAGGTTGCCGGTCTCCAATGCACGGCGGCCATCGGTGACGGCCGGCCCGTCGGCGGTATCGCAATGGGCATGGGCGGACGGAATGATCGTTTCGAGCAGCGAGCGGAACAGGAGGGTCAGTGCCATGGGAACTCCGAGCGTGAAGAGAGGGACTGGGTCCTTGACCGATGCCGTGCCATTCAACTTAGTGCCGCGCCAATGTGGCAGGCTTGATTTCTCTCAAGTTGGAGCCCTGCCCTTGGTCTTGGAGAGCACCTCCGTCAAGGTCACTTCCGCGCTGGCGAAGTGTTGGCTTGCCGCAGGCGACGCGAGACCAGGTAAGCCGCGAATCCCAGCAGTACGCCCGCGCCGAAGACCAAATACACGCGCAGGCTGTACTGTGTGGCAAGCGCAATCGAGACTGCCGCGCCCAGGACGGACGGAACAGGAAATCGCCCTAGGCCGATACCGTAGACGGTGAGACGGAACAGGCCCAGGGAACTTTTCGTCGAAGCCGAACGTGGCGGTGCTTCTCCACACTAGGGATCGTGCGGATGGGGAGGTGTAGGACGCCACCGTGCCACAGCGGGTTTCGCCGCCACCTTTTGACCGGAATCAAGCGCGAGCCCCGCCAAGCACTGTGATCCGGCCCGAGGCTGGCGATCGCGAACTGGCCGAGATTGAGCGCGATCAAATCCACGCCGCCGGAATGGCAGCAAATTCGCCTGCACTCACATCTGCTGCCGCCGCATACGGAAACGGGCGCAGCGCCCCCCACGCAGAAAAAAGGAACGCCAACCGATGGACGCGATCGATGCCGTGACACGGGATCTCCTGGACAACACCGAATTCCTTTCCATCGTGACCCAGGGCCCCGACGGCCCCCACCTGGCCGGTAACTGGGGCGACTATCTACGCCGCCTCGGGGTTTCGGGGAACCGCATCATCCTGCCGGCGGGCCACTATCACGAGACCGAGAAGAACCTGCGCAGCGACAGCCGAATTCAGCTGCTGATCGCGTCGCGTGCGGTCAAGGGGAGTCATGGCCAGGGCCAGGGCTGCGTGTTGAGCGGTATCGGCAGCGTTGACACCGAAGGCGAAGCCGCCAACCAGGCGAAGGCTCAGTTCCCGTGGGCGCGCGGCGCCCTCGTGATCGACGTCCAGAGCGTCAACATGCAGCTCTAGGGAGACAAGGTCCTTGGTCGCAGGCGGTGGGCTGCGTCCTCGGCTCGGTCGCGTGACGCACCGCCCTTCGGACCGGGTAGCGTGTCGGGAGATTCCTGGGACCGAGGTCGTGACCTTTCTCCCGCGCGGTTCCCGCCGGCGCTCGCTGTAATCGGGGGGCGATGAAGGACAGCCCCAACCTCGACCTCTTGCGCTCGCTCGCCGTCGCCTGCGTCGTCATCTCGCATCTCGGCGCCCACCTGCAGTGGGGCGGTCCGTTCCTGAACGGTGCGCTCGGTCGCGTCGGGGTGGCGATCTTCTTCGTTCACACCACGCTGGTGCTGATGCTGTCGCTCGAGCGGCACGGCGCTGCATTCGTGCCGTTCATGGTGCGACGGGTCTTTCGCATCTATCCGCTGTCGATGACCATCGTGGTCGCGATGGTGCTGCTCGACGCACGCTGGGGCGTGGCGGCGAACTGGCCCGCCATCGCCAGCAACCTGCTGCTGGTGCAGAACATCACCGGCCACACCTCCAATCCGCCGACGCTCTGGAGCCTGCCGCTGGAAGTGCAGATGTACCTCGTGCTCCCAGCGCTGTTCGCCATCGCCGGCAGTGCCGCCGCACTCGGCCGCCTCGTCACGCTGTGGATGGCCGCGGTCGCCGCTGTCCTCGGGCTCTGGTGGCTTGGCGGCGACGCCAGGTTCATCGCCTACGTCCCGTGCTTCCTGCCTGGTGCGCTGGCCTACGCCATCGGAAAGCGGGCGACCCGACGCCTGACGCCGTTCGTGCTCTTTGCCGCCGCCGGGGGCTTCGCCATTTCGGTTCCGCTGGCAGTGGACCTCGGACTGCCGCGCGAGCCCATGCTCTGGGCCGGGTGCCTGGCACTCGGGACGCTCATCCCGCTCACACGCGAAACGACATATGCACCGATCGCGGCTGCCGCCAAGCAGGTCGTCACCTATTCCTACGGCATCTACCTCACGCACCTGCTGAGCATCGGCGTGGCCTTCTTCGCGTTTCCCGGCCTGCCGGGCGCGCTGCAGTGGGCGTTGTTCTTCTTCTGCTTGACCAGCCTGTCCTGCGCGGCCTACCGGTGGATCGAGCGGCCGGGAATTGCCATGGGCAAGCGCCTTGCGGATGCCTCCCGTGGTGCCTCGCTCATGCGACGCGGCGGGGCATGAGGCCTCACATGGCGCCCCGCATCAGCCTCGCCTCACCCCCGAATCCCGCACCACCTCGCCATCCTCCTTGGTGAACGGCGCCAGCCGTCCCGCCGGCAGGATCTCGAGCACGGCCTCCGACGGCCGGCAGAGCTTGGCGCCCAGCGGCGTCACCACGACCGGGCGGTTCATCAGGATCGGGTGCTGGCCGATGAAATCCAGCAGCTGCTCGTCGGTCCACTTCGGATCGGCGAGGCCCAGTTCGGCGTACGGCGTCCCCTTCTCGCGCAGCAGCTCGCGCACGCCCATGCCCAGGCGCGCCAGCAGCTCGCGCAGCGTTTGCTTCGAGGGCGGCGTCTGGAGGTACTCGATCACGTCCGGTTCGATGCCGGCGTGCCGGATCAGCGCCAGCGTGTTGCGCGATGTGCCGCAGGCAGGGTTGTGATAGATGGTGACTTCGCTCATGAACGTGAACCTCCCGGTGATCGTGGTGCGCGCGGCGCGGGCCGCTTCACCCGAAGCGTACCTGCCAGCGGGATCGACAACCGCCGGACTTGATATTTCCCGGCGGCTGCCGTCGACTTGCCCGTCCGCGCCACTACACTGGCCTGGCCATGCGCCCGCCCATCACGCTCCTGCTCCCGCTGTTCTGGTTCGCCCTCGGCCCCGCCCCGGCGGCGGCGCAGGCGCCCTCGCCCCAGCCGCGCGAGGCGGCGGCGGCCGCGAACTTTCCGCTGGCGCGCGGCGAAGTGCTGGAGATCGACCGTGCCGAGCGGCGCCTGACGATCAAGCACGGGCGCATCGAGAGCCTCGGCATGGACCCGATGACGATGGAGTTCCTGGTGCGCGACGAACAACTGCTCGCCAGGGTCCAGCCCGGCGACAAGGTGCGCTTCGCCGCCGTGTGGCAAGGCGGCGAGTACTTCGTCACCCGCATCGAGCCGGCGAAAGCCCGGCCCGATCGCCGCTGACGGCAAGCAGCGCCGTCGCGGGCGGCGGGATTGGTTCAGACCCTAGCGTCCGAAGATCCCGCGCAGGATCGCGCCCGGGTTGATCGGCAGCGGCGCCTGCTCGCTGCCCTGCTGCTGTTGCTCGGGCGGCGGCTGCACGCCTTCGGGCGCCGCGGCCTGCTCCGGCCGCGCCCGGCGCGATCCGCGCGCCGCGCTGCCCTCGCCCTGCTCCTGGCCCAGCATCGCCATGGTGTGCGACTTCACCCGCACCCGCACCGCCCACTCCGGCTCCCAGGCCGCCTTCGGGTCGGCGGGCCGGGGCGGATAGGCGAAGTTGCTTTCGCTGCCGTAGGCCATCATGCGCAGCATCGGCGTCGACTCTCCGCGGCCGCCGGCGGCCGGCGCGAAGATGCCTTTGGGCACCGCGCAGCGCGTCGCGTCGGCGCCGAGCAGCACGCGCTCGCGGGTCCAGCGGTCGATGGTCGCGTTCGGCAGGTAGTCGAACAGCCCCATGCCGGTGTCCGGCGTCTCGGCGCTGGACCACATCACCATGTCGTCGCCGCGCTGCGTCATCGCATGCAGGTAGTAGGCGCGGGCGTTCGGCACCGGCGCCCAGCTGAGCGCCACGCTGTCCTGCAACTGGCCCTGCGACTGCAGCTGGATCGCCGGCATCACGTTCTGCGCCTCGGCCAGCGTGAACTTCATGGACGTGGGCACGCCTTCGCCGCGCACCTGGTGCTCGCCGACCAGCGAACTGTCCCTGGCCAGCATCACGGTGTTGCGCTCGTTCGGATAGAGCACATGCTGCGGGCCGACGCGCGCGCCGCGGTCGGGCGCATGGCGGCCGGCGAACGCCGTCCCGAATTCGGCGGCGCCGGCACGCGCCAGGTCGATCACGCGCGGCTGCCCGGCGCGCACCGCCTCGCCGCAGCCCCAGTAGATCAGGATCTTGCCCTTGGGCCGTTCGACCTCCTGCGGCACCTCGCTCGGCTCGCGCTCGCGCGGGGCCCGCGCCTGCGGCGGCGGCGGCAGCAGCGGCAGGCTCTCGCCCATGCGCATGCCCGGCGGGATGGCCTGCACCGCCTCGGCGCCCGGCTTGCGGCTGTTGTAGAACGCAATGTCCAGCACGCGCGGCGGCATGATGTTCGGGCCGCGCGCCATGCCGTACGACGTGGAAGCGCCGCCGCGGCCGCCTCCACCCATCATCCCGCCCAGCACGCCGCCCATGCCTGCCGGCAGGTCCATTTCAGGCATGCCGGCCATGCTGCCGGTGGACACATCCATCCACAGCTGCGCCCTGGGCGGCTTCACGTTCTGTGCCTGCGCGCCGAGGCTGGCCAGGCCGGCGCCGACGGCCAGCAGCGCCATGGCGCAGGGGTGGGGAAAGCGGGTGTTGGACATGGGCTGTCTCGACGTGGAGTGGCGAACCTGCCGATGCTAGGCACGGGGCGGGCGTTTTTCAATCGGCGGATGCGCGGGCGGCCGCGCAGCCGGACATGACAAGGGGTGACGTCGCAACGCCACCCCTGTCGTTCCTCCCTGACCCCAACGCTATTTCTTCGCAGCCGGCGCGGCGCCGGCGGTGTTCACGGCCGAGGTGGCCGGCACCTGCGCGGCAGGCGCCGCCTCGGCCGCCTTGGGCGTGCGGAAGCGCAGCGCCGCCACTTCGCCTTGCCGGGCGTAGTCGATGGCCTCGCCGAGCGCGCGGGCCGCTTCCTGCGGCGCGTGGAAGCCCATCGAGTTCTCGGCGGCGACGAAGTCCAGCCGCCACTGCGCCTTGCGCTGCAGTTCCAGCGCCTGGTTCAGCTGCTCGGGCGTGGCGCCGTCCTTCTTGGCCGCCAGCACGGCGTCCATCAGGGCGGTGATGGCCGCGCCGCCGCGCTGCATCAGCTCGAAGTTGCGCGACTGGATCAGGTCCACCCGCGCCTTGATCTCGTCCTCGGACTGCTTGTGGCACGGCTGGCAGGCCCGGCTCACGTTCAGCAGCGGGCTGCGCACCCAGTGGTCGGAGATCTTGGTGGCGCCGTCGCGCGCATACGGCATGTGGCAGTCGGCGCAGGCGACGCCGCT